>JACPOB010000013.1 GCA_016185145.1 Rhodospirillales bacterium
CCGTTATCGCGACAAGCTGAAGACGCTCGATGACCTGAAGCGCGTGCCCTTCATCGACATGACCTACGATCCGGAATGGGCGATCTGGCTGCGCGCGGTCGGCATGGGCGACTTCAAGCCCAAGCGCGTGCTCACCTTCGACTCGACCATGATCGCCGTCGAGGCGGCGATGGAAGGCGCGGGCGTGGCCGTCGGCCCGCCTCAGCTCTTCCGCGAGGACCTCGCCTCCGGCCGGCTGTTCCAGCCGTTCCCGCAGATCGTCGACTCGGGCAAGGCATGGTGGTTCGTCTGCCCGCCGGCGTCGGTCAGCCGGCCCAAGACCAAGGCCTTCGAGGAGTGGCTCGTCGAGGAACTGAACGCACCGCAGGCGCGCTCCAACCGCGCCGCGATCGCCGCCGTCGGTCGACGCTGACGGGCGGCCGGAAGGGGGATCGAGGCCAAGAGAAACTTGGGGCTAGCCAAAGAGGACAAAGGGCTCGAGAATCGGATGGGGGAGCAAGTGCTTGAGAGAAATTCTAATGGAGCGTCGGGCGTGGTGAGCTGGTTTCGCCGCGGTCCCAAAGAGGCGCCGCCCTCGGCCCCAGCGGCAGTGCATGGGCCGTTGGAGGTACACAAGCCGTGGGTGCGGGGGTCCTCGCGCCCCCTGCCGAGCAGCGCCGCCGGCGCCTTCCTGTCGATCACGAACAAGGGGCCGGACCACGACCGGCTGGTTGCGGCCTCCAGCCCGCTGGCCGAGCGCATCGAGCTCTACGGCATCAAGGTCGTCGAGGCCGACATCGAGATGCGCCCGCTGGCGGCGGGCATCACCGTCCAGGCCGGCCACACCACGACCCTGAAGCCGCGCGGCTACCATCTGCTGCTGCAGGGCCTGACGGCACCCCTGGCCAAGGGATCGACCCTGCCGGTCACGCTGACTTTCGAGAAGGCGGGCGCCGTCGCCCTCGAGTTTGCGGTCGAGGAGCCCGGCCTGATCGGCGAGGCCATCCTCAACGAGGAGCATCACCGCGGATAGCGATGCCGTCCGCCGAAGGCGTCCTCGACCAGCAATGCGTCGGGGTCGTCGCCGAGATAGCCCGGCCCGATCGGCACCTTGCCGTGGCCGCCCGGCACGTCGAGTACGTAGGTCGGCTGGGCGAGCCCACTCAGCCGGCCGCGCAACGCCTTCATCAAGGCCTGGCCGCGCTCGATCGAGACCCGGAAGTGCCCGGTGCCGCGCACCAGGTCGGGATGGTGCAGGTAGTAGGGCTTTACGCGGCACCTCACCAGGGCGCGCATCAGCGCCTCCAGCGTCTCGACCGCGTCGTTGACGCCGGCCAGCAGCACCGTCTGGCCCATCAAGGGAATGCCGGCGTCGGCCAGCCGCGCCAGGGCGGCGCGCGCTGCCACGCTGAGCTCACGCGCGTGATTGCAATGCACGGCGAACCATAGCGCGGCCCGCTGCGGCTTCAGCGCCGCCAAGAACTCGTCGGTCACACGCGAGGGATCGACGATGGGCACGCGGCTGTGGATGCGGATCACGCCGACGTGGTCGATGGCGTCCAGTGCGGCGATCAGCTTGGCCATCCGCCGCGGCGCCAGCATCAACGGGTCGCCGCCGGTCAGGATCACCTCCCAGATCTCCGGCCGCGCCTCGATGTAGGCGATCGCCGCGTCGAGCTCGGCAGCCGACAGCGCTTCGCCGCCCGGCCCGACCTTCTCGCGGCGGAAGCAGAAGCGGCAATAGACCGGGCAGACATGCAGCGGCTTCAGGAGCACGCGATCGGGATAGCGATGCACGATGCCCTTCACCGGCGAGCGCGCCTCGTCGCCGATCGGGTCTGAAAGCTCGTCGGCCGCGATCTCCGTCTCGGCGACGCTGGGCACGAACTGGCGCGCGATCGGGTCGGCCGGATCGGTGCGATCGATCAGCCCCAGCATCTCCGGCGTGATGGCGATCGCCATCGCGTCCGCGGCCTCGGCGAGGCGCGGCCCGAGAGGAGGATCGGCCGATAGCAGCCCTTCACGGTGCAGGGCTTTCAGGGTCCGCAGCGTCTGCATGGCGGCGCTCAAATACTCCCAAACGTCGCTTCCAACCAGTTGCGAAAACCACCATCATCCGGGCCAAAGTGTGGCGCGTACGGGGAGGGGTTTCATGACGGGTGGCGGGCGTCCCCTGTTCGGGGAGCAGACGCGTTTCATGCTGCTGCTGATCACGCCCGCGGCGCTGCTGCTCACCCTGTTCCAGGTCGTGCCCATCGCCATCGGCGCCAATGCGAGCTTCCGCGACTGGGCGCTGTACAATCCCAAGAAGACCTGGGTCGGTTTGGCCCACTATCAGGCCGTGCTGAGCGACCCCGAGTTCCTGTGGGTCGTGCTGCCCAACACCTTCATCTTCATGATCGTGAGCGTGGCCGGCGCCCTGGTGCTGGGCCTGGCGCTGGCGCTCCTGCTCAACCGGCCCTTCGCCGGCCAGAAGATCGTGCAGACCGTGCTTCTGGTGCCGCTGATGGTGGCGCCGGTGATCGCCGCCATCATGATGCGCTGGATGTTCAACGATCAGTTCGGGATCGTGAACGCCGTGCTGGAAGGGCTGGGGTTCGACGGCCAGCCCTGGCTGGTCGAGCGCTGGACCGCCTTCGGCGTCATCGTCATGACCGACATCTGGCTGTGGACGCCGTGGTATACGCTCCTGCTGCTGGCCGGCCTGCAGAGCCTGCCGCGCGAGCCGTTCGAGGCCGCCGCGATCGACGGCACCTCGACCTGGCGCGTCTTCACCCATCTCACCCTGCCGATGCTGCGGTCGGTGATCGTGGTCTGCGTGGTGATCCGCGCCATCGACGCCTTCCGCACCTTCGATATCGTCTGGACCCTGACCGGCGGCGGGCCGGGCCGCTCGACCGAGCTGTTCAGCCTCTATGCCTACGTGCTCGCCTTCCTGAGCCTCGATTTCGGTCGCGGCTCGGCGGCGGCGATCATCGGCGGCCTCATCATCCTGGTCGTCGGCGCGGTGCTCTACCGCGTCGTCGACCGCATCGCGCGGGCCTGACGCATGGCGATGGTCAAGGAACCCCTGTTGTTTGCCCGGCTGCCGCTCAATGCGCGGCGCGTCCTGTTCGGCCTGGTGCTGTTCGCGATCTGCTTCCTGTTCGCCTTCCCGGTGCTGTGGCTGATCCTGACCTCGCTCCGGCCGGAGTCGGGCGTCTACTACGTCCATCGCGGCACCGAGATCACGCTCGGCAATTTCGCCGAGGTGCTGCAGGACGAGCGCGTCATCGAAGCCTTCGCCAATTCGGCGCTGATCGCCACGCTCGCCACCATCTTCTCCCTGCTGGTCACGGTCTCGAGCGGCTACATGCTGTCGCGCTTCCAGGGACCGGCGGCGCGCACCTGGTTCGGCACGATCTATGTCTTCCGTTGCGTGCCCTACATCTCCTGGGTGCTGCCGCTCTACTTCGTGGCCCAGAGCTGGGGCCTGTACGACACCTATATCGGCCTGCTGCTGCCGCACATCGCCGTGCACATCTGCTTCTTCTCCTGGCTGATGAAGGGCTTCTTCGACGGCATCGACCCGTCGATGGAGTACGCCGCCCTGATCGACGGCTGCACGCGCTGGGGCGCCTTCATCCGCGTGGCGCTGCCGTCGGCCATTCCGGCGATCTCGGCGCTCGGCGTGCTGTGCTGGCTGTTCACTTGGAACGAATTCCTGTTCGCCCTGATCCTGACCGGCAACAAGGTGCCGGTGATCACCGTGGTGATGGCCCAGTTCGTGACCGAGATGGGCATGCGCTGGAACCTGATGGCGGCCACCGCCGTGATGGCGCTGCTGCCGGCCTTCGTGCTGGCCCTGTTCGGCCAGAAGTACGTGATCCGAGGATTGCGTCTGTGAGCATTAAAACAACAATCGGAGGGAACGACATGCAACGGATGTTCAGACGGACATTGACCGCACTTGCCGCGGTCAGCGCCTTCGCCGTGGGAACGGCCGAGGCGCAGGTCAAGGAACTCAGGATCGGCTACCAGCCGAGCCCCATCCAGGACGCCTCGATCGCCATGTTCGAGACCTGGGGCGCCAAGAAGGGCATCAAGATCGTCAAGGTGCCGAACTCCTACGGCGTCTACGTCGAGAAGATGACGGCCTCGCTCACCTCGAACTCCGACCAGTACGACGTGATCTGGCACAACGACGACTGGGGCCAGCTCTGGGCCCACCTGCTCGAGCCGACCGACGACGTGCCCGGCCTGCAGTTCGCCGAGAAGTGGGGCATGGACAAGGTCGTGTTCGGCAATGCGCAGGGCCAGAACACCGTGGTGCCGATGGGCCAGACCTTCAGCGTGTTCTTCTATCGCAGCGACCTGCTTCAGCCCAACGAGGTGCCCAAGACGCTCCAGGAAGTTGTCGACGTCAGCAAGAAGCTGCAGGCCGCCAACAAGGTGAAGTGGGGCTATGTCGGCGGCATGGCCATGAACCACAGCTGGTTCAGCTGGTTCTGGTCGATGTGGGGCAACAATTGCGACGTGCTGATGCCGTTCTA
>JACPOB010000014.1 GCA_016185145.1 Rhodospirillales bacterium
ACATCGCGCTGTTCGCTCGTCGGCGCTCGAACCCGAGCCTCAAGCACTGCCCGATCCCCGCGCTTCAGGCGAACTTCTGCTGCATTCGGAACCATCAATCGGTTGAATCACGAATCAGCCTTCTGCAAAAGTAGGTACTAGACAGGGTTGACTGCCGAAACCGATCCCTCAGGGAGCGGATTTGAGCGGGTGAAGGTTACTGAGGCGCCCGAGGCGCTGCGGACCAATCGGCTAACCTATCAACTGGCGGTAGCCGTGCTTGGTCATCCACCGGGCTCGAGCGAGGTGGCTCTCCCAGCATCGTCGCGTTCGTGCTTCGTCGTGCACCGGGTCTCGGCACAGCACAATTTTAACTACTTCAGACCAATGCGCTCCGTCGGCCTCGGCATCGAGCAAACGAAGATAGATTGGAAAATGTGCCTCATCATAAGGCGTAACGGTCGGATCGATCGGCGCCAAATCATCGACGATATTGCTCATTGGACCATCTTCTCGTCCTGTGGGGGCGTACCCGATCGAATTGATGACAACCGGGGCGGTCAGGAGCAGTGCTGGCGTGGCCGAGCGATGTCGCGTCAACACATGAATCCATTTTAATAACACACCTCACTACGAATCGGAATTATCGTTCCTGGATCGATCATTCCCGACGGCCTTTCGATCATGCCATGGATCTACGGGAGATCATGGCAATCAATGTGCGTCGGGTGCGTCATGAGAAAAAGCTGACGCAAGAAGACTTGGCAGACCGAGCCGGACTGAGCGCCCGCTACGTCGGTGCAATCGAGCGAGGAGATGTCTCCGCAAGCGTAACGGTCCTGGGCCAGATCGCCGCCGCTCTCGCTGTCGATCCAGCTGAGTTGTTGAAGCGGTCAAGACGAGGGTGAAGCGGACCGTTTTGGGTAGGCGCCGATCGAGTTAGATCAGGATGATCCATATCACCGCCGGGTTCGAGGCATCGCAGTAGTCGACGGTTACACTACGCGACCTTGGAGTTGACGTTCGCAAGATCCCACCAACCGAAAAAGGCGCGTGCATCCGCCTGGATAGCACTGCGAGGAGCAGCCGGCGGAGGCGCAGTGAGCGAAGCATCCTTCAAGGCATCCAGGTGGTCGGCCCACCATTGCATCATCTTCACCCGTTCGTCCCAGTGCTCACCGCGGGCGTAAGCCCGGCGTACGTCGTTGTTCTCGATATGGGCGAGTTGACGCTCGATGGCGTCGGGATGCCACTTGCCGCACTCGTTCAGCAGAGTCGATGCTGTCGCGCGAAAGCCGTGTGGCGTCATCTGATCTTTGGCGTAGCCGAGGCGCCGAAGCGCCGCGTTGAGGGTGCCGTCTGAAATCGGTCGCTCCGCCGTTCGGATGCTGGGGAATAATAGTCCCTCCTTGCCGGTGATCTGCTGCAATCCTTGAAGGACAACGATGGCCTGTCGGGCCAACGGAACACGATGTGGCCGGCGCATCTTTGTACGCAGCGCTGAAATCGTCCAAAGAGCTTTGTCCAGGTCGAACTCGGGCCATTGCGCGGCCCGAAGTTCGCCAGGGCGCGGGAACAAGAGTGCCATGAGCCGAAGCGCCACCCTGGTACCAGGCTGGCCATCGAAGGCATCGATCGCGCGCAACAGAGCCCCAAGGGCCTTCGACTCAGTGATCGCCGGCCGATGGGTCACCTTCGGACGAATGAGAGCGCCCTGCAAGGCCGCGGTTGGATCGGACTGGCCGCGACCTGTGGCGATGGCGTGGCGAAACACCCTGCCTATGGTCGATCGTAGGCGACAGGCTGTTTCGTAGCGTCCGCGGGCTTCGATCTTGCGAAGGACCTTGAGCACCATGGGAGAGTCGATCTCATCGATCGTGTGGTCGCCCAAGACTGGATAGGCGAAGTCGAGAAGCCACTTCGTCTTCGAGATGGTCTCATCGGCCCGTCCTTCCCTTTCGATCCGGTCGATGCACTCCTCGGCAAGAATGCGGAACGTATTAGCTGGACTTTTGTCTTGCTTCTCTTTCTTTGCCTGCAAAGGATCGACGCCCTTTGTCAGCAGCTGCTTGGCTTCGGTGCGAGCTTGGCGTGCATCTGCCAAGGAGACCATCGGATAGACGCCGAGCGCCATGAGCTTTTGTCTGCCCTGGAACCGATAGGCAAGGCGCCACCACCGCGCGCCGGTTGGCTGGATCCAAAGCTGAAGACCACCCCCATCTGACAGCTTCTGGAGTTTCGTGGTTGGTCGGGTTTGCCGACACCTCACGTCCGAAAGTGCCATCGTCCGATCCTCCGACGATCCTTACAGATACCAACAGGGCGATCGCCAGATACCAACAAAAGTACCAACACGATCTCTCGTTGGACCGCCGAGGATGGCCTGCGCTGACCTATGCTCGGCTGCGCCACCGTTGTCGAAAAACAAACGATTTTCAACGCTCTACCGGCGAGAGCGCGCAGGAGCGATGACGTGAAGGAGTGCAGCGCGGAGAGGAAATGGTGCCCCGAGACGGAATCGAACCGCCGACCCCATCATTACGAATGACGTGCTCTACCAGCTGAGCTATCGGGGCACGGCGCGGGTTCTAGGCGAAAGGCCCCAGACGCGCAAGCGGCCATCCGGCCGCGTTTCGGGGGGAGCTGGACCATGACCCGCAAGGCCCATTGTTGCTGCGGTTCCTGCCGCATCGAGGTGGAGGGCGAGCCCCTCCTCAACGCCATCTGCCATTGCAGCAACTGCAAGCGGCGGACCGGCAGCGCCTTCGGCTGGTCGGCCTATTTCGCCGACGAGCGGGTGACGGCCAAAGCGGGCGATTTCGGCCTCTATGAGATCACGGGCGCCAACCCGCAGCAGCGCTGGTTCTGCGCCACCTGCGGCACCACCCTGCTGTGGAAGGCCGCTGCATGGCCCGCGCGGACGGGCGTCGCCGGCGGCTGCTTCACCGACATACCCCTGCCCGAGCCATCGGCCACGGTATCGAACAACGGCCGCTGCGTCTGGCTCGGCCTGCCCGCCAAGTGGCGCACCTCGCTCTAGCCAGCCGCCGCGCCTCAGCGTCCATCGCGTCCCATGACCACCCTGCTCGCCCTGCTGCCGCTGCTGCTCGTGCTCGGCCTGCTTGCCTCGGGCCGCGTCAGCGCCCTGGTGGCGGGCTTGGCCGGGCTGTTGGCGACCCTGGCCGCGTCCTTCATCATCGTCCTGCAAAGTCGCGGCAGCGACGTGCTCGGCCCCCTGTTCCTGCACGAGACGGCGGCGGGCGCGTGGCTCTCCTGGCACGTCATCGCCATCATCGCCGCCGGCATGTTCTTCCATCGCTGCCTGCAGGCTCGCGATGGCGCCGCCGGCGCGAACGGCGCGCTTGAAGCCAATCCGCGCCGCCTGTGGTCGGTGTGCTTCCTGCTGGCACCGTTCGGCGAGGCGGTGACGGGCTTCGGCATCGGCTACATCATCGCGCTCACCGGCCTGCGGCGCATCGGCATCGGCGGCCTGCCCGCGCTGGTGCTCGGTCTCTACAGCCAGTCGCTGGTGCCGTGGGGCGCGCTCGCCATCGGCACGACCGTGGGCGCCACGCTCGCCGGCGAGACGCCCAACCAGCTCGGCCTCGGCTCGGCGATCCTGCAGGTGCCGATCCATGCCTTCTACCTGGTGCTCTACTGGCGCTTCGCGCGCGACGCCGGGGTCGCCGTGTCGTTGGCGCAGAAGGTCGACGACGTGGCATGGACCGTCCTGCTGCTCGGCCTGATCCTCCTGCTGAACTTCTACAGCGACGTCGAGATCGCCGGCGCCGCGGCGACCGCGCTGCTGCTCGCCATCCGCTTCTGGCGCGACGAGCGGCCGGACCACGCGCGGCTGGTCGCAGTCCTCAAGGCCAACGCACCCTACGTTGCGCTCACGGTTACATTGTGCGCGACCCGCCTGGTACCGCCCTTGCGTGATCTCCTGAAGCCCTTGTGGGCGATCAAGCCGTTCGACAACCAGCCGGCCTTCGCGCCGTTCTATGCGCCGGGCTTCTGGCTGGTCGCCATCGGCCTGGTGGTCGTGTGGCAGGCGCGCGCGCCGCTTTCCCGCGTGCTCGCCGAGGCCGGCCGCGGCGCCTGGCGCGCCAGCCTGGTCACCTTGCTGTTCGTCGTGATGGCCGAGTTCTATGTCGGCTCGGGCATGGCCGATTCGATCGCCGAGGCGCTGCGCGCCGCCGCCGGCCGCGGCTCCGCGTTCAGCGTGCCGGTGTTCGCGGCGGTCGGCGGCTTCCTGACCGGCGGCGGCGCGGCCGCCAACGCCATGCTGATGCCGATGGTGACCGCGCTCGCCCGCGCCATCGAGATCGATCCCGCCTGGATCGCCGCGGTCCAGAACAGCGTCTGCACCAACCTCACCATGCTGTCGCCGATCCGCGTCTCGATGGGTGCGGCGATCCTGGCGCTCGCGACGCCGGATTCGGTGCTCTATCGTCGCGCCTGGCCGCTCGCGCTGCCGCCCCTGCTCACCGGCTTCGCCGCCATCGTGATCCTGCTGGCACGCTCATGACCGTGACCCGACGCCGCTTCGCTACCGATGCGCTCGCCGCCGCGGGCATGCTCGCGTCGGCGGCGCCTCGGCGTGCCGGCGCCGTCATCATCCTCGACAGCACCTGGCGCGCCGAAGGCGGCTTCCGCGCCCACATGGCGCTGGCCGACCAGCCGCAATTCGCCTCGGTGATCGCCCTGTCCAGCGACGACGGCCAGGTGTGGGGCTCGGCCTCCGGCACCTGGCTCGGCAACCTGCGCGGCCGCGCCCGCATCCTCACCGCCGCGCACGTCTTCAATCGCACCGGCACGGCCGACGACTACGTCTATCGTGCGCCCGACGGCACGGCGATGCAGGGCACCGACATCGTCTTCCATCCGCTCTACAACTGGAACAACGACGAGCGCGCCGGCTACGACTTCGCCATCGTCCAGCTCGATGGACCGATCGAGGATGCCGGCCCGCCGCCCGCGTTCTACGGCGGCAATCGCGAGGACGGCCAGCGCATCGTCATGGTCGGCTGGGGCAGCCGCGGCATCGGCTCGATCGGCCAGAAGCCCAACTACTACATCGAGCCCGGCAAGGCCGCCGCGACCAACAAGATCGACGAAGTCATGGACGCCGTGCGCCCTCCGCCAAAGGGCGGCGACGCCGGCAACTGGCTGGGCGTCACGCTGCGGCGCGAGAGCGAGGGCGCCGAGCGGCTCGACGGCATCCTGGGCTCGGGCGACAGCGGCGGCTCGGCCTGGCTGAGGACGGAAGGCGGCGGCTGGGCGGTCTGCGGCGTCAATGCCAACGGCAGCGGCGACACCTACGGTTCGCACTCCTGGTTCGCGCGCGTCTCGGGCGTGCGCGACTGGCTTGCCGCCGCCGTTCCCGGTCTCCGATTCGTCACCTAATGACGGTCACCCGGCGCCAGATACCCCACCGCGCAGTGCATGCACTGCTGTCAACGACACGAGGTTTCCGGCGTTTTCGTCAAGGAGCCTGGTAGCCCTCCGAGCTTGCACCCCCTACTGGTTGGAATTCGGATAGTTACGCAAGTTTCGCAACCGGAATCGCCCGAGTCAGAAAGAGCCCGAGCCCCGAGCCCGGCCCGTCCGAACGCGAGCGACCGCACGGGCCGCGCGCGGTGTCTGGCGCAGCTGTTGGGTTTCGGATCGACGATGCATAGAGCGGGAACGCCGCGGGGGCAGCGCAACGAGCCGATAATATAACTTAAGTTCATTAGTGTCAAGAACTGTGGTTGCAGGTCGTGCGAGCGATCATGCCGTCCTTGTGGCGCGACTTCAGCGCCAGCAGTGCATTCACCAACATCATCACGATCTTCGTCCCGCCGCAGCGTCGGCAAATCCTCGCGGCCGTCAAAACCACTGGGACGAGCCACCAGCCTCGCAACACTGGCATCAGCCCGATTTGCCTCTATGATCGCGCCCTCACGGAAAATCTCGCGGGAGTGGATGATGGCCAAGGTGGCATTTCTCGGTCTGGGCGTGATGGGCTTCCCGATGGCGGGCCATCTCGCTGCCAAGGGCCATGACGTGACGGTCTACAACAGGACCTTCTCCAAGGCCGAAGACTGGACCAAGAAGCACAAGGGCAAGGCCGCCAGGACTCCCAAGGAGGCGGCGACCGGCCAGGAGATCGTCTTCGCCTGCGTCGGCAACGACGAGCATCTGCGGGCGGTCGTGCTGGGCGACGACGGCGCCTTCGCCGGCATGGGCAAGGGCACGATCTTCGTCGACAACACCACGGCCTCGGCCGACATCGCCCGCGAGCTTCACGCCGAAGGCAAGAAGCGCGGCATCGACTTCGTCGACGCGCCGGTGTCGGGCGGCCAGGCCGGTGCGGAGAACGGCCAGCTCACCGTGATGTGCGGCGGCGAGCAGGGACCGTTCGACAGGATGAAGCCGGTGGCCGACGCCTATTCCAAGGCGATCACCCTGATCGGCCCGCCGGGCTCGGGCCAGATCACCAAGATGATGAACCAGATGTGCATCGCCGGCATCGTCCAGGGCCTCGCCGAGGCGCTGAACCTCGGCCAGCGCTCGGGCCTCGACATGGAAAAGGTGATCAGCGCCATCTCCAAGGGCGCGGCGCAGAGCTGGCAGATGGAGAATCGCTGGAAGGCGATGGTCGACGGCAAGTTCGAGTTCGGCTTCGCCGTCGACTGGATGCGCAAGGATCTCGGCATCGCCATGGCCGAGGGCAAGCGCGCCAAGGCTGCGATGCCGCTGGTAGCCCTGGTCGACCAGTTCTATGACCGCGTGCAGCAGCGCGGTGGCGGACGCTGGGACACGTGCAGCCTGATCCAGCCCCTGCAGAAGCCGTAAAGGGGCAGCGATGAGTAGCTACAAGCTCTGGGGTCGCGCCGGCTGGGGCTCGACCATCGTCGAGGCGCAGCTCGTCTGGTATGGGCTGCCCTACACCTTCGAGCCGGTCGAGGACCTGTTCCGCACGCCCGACGCCGACGCCAAGCTGAAGAAGGTCAATCCGCTGGCCCAGGTGCCGACGCTCGAGATGCCGGACGGCGGCGTCATGAGCGAGAGCGCGGCGATCACGCTGCTGCTCGCCGACATCACGGGCAAGGACTCGCTGGTGCCGCCGCCGGCAGCGAAGGAACGCGGAAAGTTCCTGCGCTGGCTGGTGTTCATCGTCGCCAACATCTATCCGACCTTCACCTACGCCGACGATCCGTCGCGCTTCGTGTCGGTCAGCGCCGCGCGCGATCCCTTCCGCGCCGCCACCGACGCCTATGCCCAGCGGCTGTGGCGCCAGATCGAGCGCGAGGCAGGCAGCCCGTGGTTTTTAGGCGAGCGGTTCTCGGCGCTCGACATCTACATCGGCATCATGACCCGCTGGCGGCCCAAGCGCGGCTGGTTCGAGACCGAGACGCCGCACCTCTTCGCCATCGCGCGGCGCGCCGACCATGTGCCCGAGCTCGCCGGGGTGTGGCAGCGCAACTTCCCGTCGGGCTGAGGCGAGCGATGGCTTCGGTCGGCATCGTCGGCGGGCTGGGCGTCGGCGCCACGGTCGACTACTACAAACGCATCACCGCCGCCTGCAAGGCGCGCGGCGTCGTGCCCGACCTGGTGTTCGTCCACGCCGACGTCGATCGCGGCCAGGGCTTCGTGCGTGACGGCCGCCTCGATGCGCTTGCCGACTATCTCGCGGGCTTCATCGAGCGGCTCGGCCGCGCCGGCGCCGAGGCGGCGGTACTGCCCGCCGTGACGCCGCACATCTGCATCGCCGAACTGACGCCGCGCATAAAACTGCCGCTGATCAACATCGTCGATGCCATCGGCGCCGAGCTTCGCAAGCGGCAGCTCAAGCGCGTGGCGCTGTTCGGCATGACCTTCACCATGCAAGGCGGCCTGTGGGGCCAGCTCGCGGGCGTCGACATCGTGAAGCCGCAGCCCGACGAGATCGCCTTCGTCGGCAAGGCATACCAGCGCCTGCTCGACACCCAGCGCGGCCACGACGAGGACACGGCGGGTTTGCGCCGCATCGCCGCCGACCTGCGGCGGCGCGACGGTGTCGAGGCCATCCTGCTCGCCGGCACCGACCTCGCGGTGATCTTCGACGAGGAGACGGCGGGCTTCCCGAGCATCGACTGCGCTCGGGTGCACATCGACGCCATCGTCGAACGGCTTTCCACGCGGGTGCGATAATGGCCAAGGGCTATTGGATGTTCCACGTCACGGTGAACGATCCGGACACCTACCAGAAGTACATCGAGCACGACGCCCCGGTTTTCGCCAAGTACGGCGGCCGCTTCCTCGCGCGTGGCGGCGAGTTCCAGGCGATCGAGGGAACGGCCCGCCAGCGCCACGTGATCATCGAGTTCGACAGCTACGAGACGGCGTTGGCCTACTACAACTCGCCCGAATACCAGGCGGCGGCCGAGTTTCGCCGCCGCTCGGCGATCGCCGACCTGGTGATCGTCAAAGGCGTCGAATAAGGGAACGCTCATTGCTGGGGGCGCGCCCCTCCGGTGGCGCGTCATGGTCTTCCGGACCGCGAGCTTCCAGCTCGCTCATGATTCATGAGCGCGCAGGATGCGCGCGGTCCGGAAGAGCATGAGAAGACGCGCCACTGGAGTGGCGCGCCCCCAGCGAAGATCATGGGAGGGCCTTGATCATCTCCAGCACCGCCAGGTCACGGCCGCCGCGCCGCACGGTGGAGCGGGCCTGACGCATGTAGCCGTGCTTGCGATAGAACGGCACGGCGTTCAGCGTCGACTGAAGCGACAGGACAGCGGCGCCGGTTTGGCGGACCTCGTCTTCCGCTGCCTGCAACAGCACCTGTCCCGCACCACGGCCGCTCGCGGGATCGACATAGAGAGCGAAGAGGACCGTCCCCTTGATCGAGGCGAAGCCCGCGACCGCGCCGTCGCGCTCGGCGACCAGCATGGTCTCGCCGCCTTTGGTCATGGCGTGGCGAAAGCCCGCAGGCTCGCGCTCGCGCAGCCACGCCTCGATCTCCTCGGCCGTGTAGGCGCCGAGGCAGAGCCTTCTCACCGCGTCCTTGTGCAGGGCGCACAGCGCTTCGGCGTCGGCAAGCCTTGCCGGCCGGATCGTGAAGGCGACCATGACGGCGGCTTCAAAACGTCTGCCGGACGCCTACGATCTGCGAGAGACAACGGCCGACATGATCGGCGGTGTCGGGCTCGAGGCCTTCGACCTCGATCTCGACCGACAGCAGATCGGCATCGGCCTGGGCGAACACGCGGGCCGGCACGAGGCCGCGCTTGGCCAAAAGCTCGAGCGCGCGCGGCAGCACGCCGGGTTCAGCGTCGGCTTCGAAACAATATCGGACGGTGGACGAGTTGCGCTTAAGCGCGAGGACGGACGACATGGACGGACTCCCGGGAAGACGGACGAACAGCGACGCTCCGGTTTGCAATGCAAACCGGGGTGCTAATTCGCCGACCGAGGAGGTCCATGCGGGCCATGAGGTAACTATAGCGTCGCAGCCGGCCGGCAGGCTACGCTTTCTTCAATCAGAAAAGGGATGGAAATAAAGATGCGTTCGACACCCATCTACGAGGTGCATGCTGTCAAATATGCCCACCTGCCGCGCAAGGCTTGGGAAGTCCAGATCACCCCGGACCCGCACGATGCCGACTTCCCCATGGACTATTTCGTCTGGGTGGCGATCCCGCTCGACGAGGCGGGAAACAGGGCGATCGGCGGCAAGCCGGTCGTGATCGACACCGGCTTCAACGCCCAGGTCGGCAAGCAGCGTGGCCGCGAGGTCAGGCGCAACCCAGCCGACCTTCTCAACGATCTCGGCATCGACCCGAAGGAGGTCGAGGACGTCATCATCACCCACCTGCACTACGATCATGTCGGCAACTGGGACAAGTTCCCCAAGGCGCGCTTCCACCTGCAGGACAAGGAGATGCAGTTCGCCACCGGCCGGCACATGTGCCACGACGCGTTCCGCCACGCCTTCGAGGTCGAGGACATCGTCGGCATGGTGCGGGCGGTCTACGGCAAGCGCGTGGTCTTCCACGACGGCGACGAGGAGATCCAGCCCGGCATCTCCGTGCACCTGATCGGCGGCCACACGATGGGCATCCAGTCGGTGCGGGTGATGACGCGCAACGGCTGGCTGGTGCTGGCGTCGGATGCCAGCCATTACTACTGGGGCATCCGCGACAAGAAGCTGTTCTCGATCGTCTACTCGGTGGCCGACATGCTGGCGGGCTACGACAAACTCACCAAGCTCGCCGACGGCCACATCGACATGGTCGTGCCCGGCCACGACGCCGAGGTGATGACGAAGTACCCGGCGTCACGGGATGACATGAAGGGGATTGCGGTCAGGCTGGATTGAAGTTCATTCCCTCCCTCGTCATCGGGGGAGGGTAAGGGAGGGGGAGAGCCCCAGTCGAGATTTCTAGATTTTCAGATCTGAAACTTCGAAGATCGGCCGCGTCGCCTGCCCCCTCCCGTACCCTCCCCCGTATGACGGGGGAGGGACCATGAGGGAGATCATTTCTTCTCCACGTTCCACAGCGCCAGCGCCGGCGTCGGCGTGATCACCCCGCTGAGGTTGGTGCGGATCGCCGTCGGCGTCGTGAACTGGCCGAGCGGCGCGAACGTCGGATACTCCAGCAGGCGCAGCTGCACCTGCTCGGCGATCGCCTTCTGCTTGGCCGGATCGGTCTCCGCGGCATAGGCGTCGCGCAGCTTCTCGATGGTCTCGTCGCAGGTCCAGCCGAAGGTCGCCTTGTCGCACGCGGCGTTGACGAAGGCGGCCGACACCGGGTTGAGCACGTCCGGCGAGCCCCACGAGGTGAAGTAGGCGCTCCAGCCGCCCTTATCGAGGGGATCCCGCTTGGCGCGGCGGCTCACCAGGGTCTGCCAGTCCATCGGCTGCAGATCGATCTTCAGCCCGATCTTCTCGAGCTGCGCCTTGGCCACCGTGGCGAGGTTGTTGTGTCCCGCGACGTCGGTCTGGTGCAGCAGCACCGCCGGCGTGCCGTCATAGCCCGACGACGCCAGGATCTCCTTGGCCTTGGCGACGTTGCCCGACAGCTTGTCCTCCCAGCCCTTGGTCGATTCCAGCGGCGAGCCGCAGGGGAACACCGACTTGCACTCCTTGTAGTAGTCGGGGTTGCCGGAGTTGGCGTCGAGGAACTCCTTCTGCGACAGCGCATAGAGCACGGCCTGGCGCACCTTGGCGTTGTCGAACGGCTTGGTGAGCACGTTGAAGCGCATCGAGTACTGGCGTCCCCAGGTGTTGGTCGCCAGCACCTTGATGTTCTTGTCCTTCTGCAGCAGCGGCAGCAGGTCGGGCGGCACGATCTCGATCATATCGACCTCGCCGCCCAGCAGCGCGTTGACCTGCGTCTGGGTGTCGGGGATCCAGATCCATTCGACGCGATCGACCTTGACGACCTTGCCGCCGGACAACGCTGACGCCGGCTCCGACCGCGGCTTGTACTTGGGATTCTTGACGTAGACCGCCTTCTCGCCGGGCTTCCACTCGTCCTTCTTGAAGATGAACGGACCGGAGCCGACGGCCTCGGTGAGCTGCGTGTTGGGATCGACGCTCGCCTGCTCCTTGGGCATCATGAACGGCACGTTGGAGCTCGTCTTGCCGAGCGATTCCAGCACCAGCCCGTAGGGCTGCTTCAGCACCATCTTGATCGTCTTGGCGTCCGGCGCACTGAGGTCGGCCGTGACGCTCATCAGCTTCTGGCCCATCGAATCGCGGGCGGCCCAGCGCTTGATCGAGGCGACACAGTCCTCGGCCGTCACCGGCTTGCCGTTGTGCCATTCCAGGCCGTCGCGCAGGGTGAAGGTCCAGGTGAGCTTGTCGGGCGAGACCTCCCACTTGTCGACCATCTGCGGCTTGACCTGCAGCTTGTCGTCCATGGCAAACAGCGTGTCGTAGACCATGTTGCCGTGATGGGTGGAGATCAGCGCCGTGGTCCAGATCGGATCGATGATCTTGAGATCCGAATGCAGCGCGACCTTGAGCGTGGTTTGCGCGTATGCGGGTGCCGCCGCAAAGGCGGCAGCGGCGACCAGCGCACCGGCAAGACGACGACCTATCTTCAACATGAAAACTCCCTGAATGACCCCCCGGTCCCGGGCGCCACAATAGGGCCGTCAGTCGCCCTGCGCGACGTCCAATAGGGCCTGCCATTCCGTCAATTTGACGCGAGGGCGGCCCAGCGCCGCGCCCGCCGCGACCTCGTGCTTGTCGATGCGATGCCAGCCCGCCGCGTCGACCGCGATGGGCAGCACGTCGGGCCCGCTCTTGGGATCGCGATCCTTCAGGAAGGCCAGCACCTGCTGGGCCACTGCATGGCTTTCGGCGCGATTGGTCGGGATGGTGCCGGTGGGCCCGCGCTTGGCCCAGCCGACGGGAAAGACATCGTCGCGCTTGGGGAATTCCTCGCCGCTGTAGCCGATGCAGGTCACGACCAGATCGGCCTCGAGCATGCCAGTGCTCAGCTCGATCTCGCCTGGCCGGATCGCCTTGGGCACCGCACCGAAAAGGAAATGCACGGTCACCGGCTTCTCGCCCGCCTGGTGGCCGGCAAAGCCCTTCAGGATCTCCAGGTTCTTGGCCTTGCGCAGGCGCTCGGGCGTCGGATCGGCGGCGGGCGGCGCCACGTTCAGCGCCTTGGCGTCCGTCACCGATACGGCGCGCGCCAGCCGGCCCATCTCGGCGAGCTCGTTGTTGGTGAAGGACGCATGCTCGGGCCCGCGCCGGCCGATCACGTAGATGTCGGTGAGCGGCGCCGTGGCGATCGCGGCTCCCGCCTCCGGCACGATGTCGCTTTTCGCCATCTCGTCGGCGCTCTTGGCGAGCACGCGCGTCACGTCGAGCGCCACGTTGCCGTTGCCGATCACCGCCACCGTCTTCACCTTTGAAAGATCGGGGCCGACGCGGAAATCGGGATGGCCGTTCAGCCAGGCGACGAAGCGCCACGAGCCCCAGACATGCGGCAGGTCCTCACCCGGTATGCCGAGCCTCCTGTCGATCACCATGCCGGTGGCGACGATCACGGCATCGTAGGCCGCGTCGAATTCTTCCCAGGAGATATCGCGGCCGACATCGATGTTGCCGGCGAAGCGCACGTCGGGCTGGCCCAGAAGCTTCTCGAACTGGCGCACGATCGCCTTGGTGCCCTGGTGGTCGGGCGCGACACCGGCGCGCACCAGCCCATAGGGCGTGGGCAGACGATCGATGATGTCGATATGCAGGTCAGGACGGGCGCGCAACAACCCGTCGGCGGCATAGAAGCCCGAGGGGCCCGCGCCCACGATGGCAACGCGGTGGGTCATGGGCGCCCGCTTAGCATATGATGGTTACATGACTAAATACCCAAAGCTCAGCCAGCTCGGCCGGCCGGCCAGCCTGCCCGATTCGCCGGAAAAAGCCGTGCTCGAGACGGTGCCCAATCCGCAGCCCAGGGCGTTGTATCTGGTGCGCTTCACCGCC
The DNA here is from genome assembly GCA_016185145.1 of Rhodospirillales bacterium. Lineage (GTDB taxonomy): Bacteria > Pseudomonadota > Alphaproteobacteria > Reyranellales > Reyranellaceae > Reyranella. The sequence continues at coordinate 13,454 of JACPOB010000014.1, forward strand.
CCCGAATTCACCACGCTCTGTCCCGTGACCGGCCAGCCCGACTTCGCCCATCTGGTGATCGACTACGCGCCACGCACCAGGCTCGTGGAGAGCAAGTCGCTGAAGCTTTATCTCAGCAGCTTCCGTAACCATGCGGACTTTCACGAGGCCTGCACGCTCGCCATCGGCATGCGCCTGGCGAAGGTGCTGGCGCCACGCTGGCTCCGGATCGGCGGCTACTGGTATCCACGCGGCGGCATGCCGATCGACGTGTTCTGGCAGACCGGCCAGCCACCCAGGGGCCTGTGGCTGCCCGATCCCGGCGTGCAGCCCTATCGCGGCCGAGGATGAGCCGGCGGCCGCCGACACCCAAACGCAAGCCGAAGCCGGCGACCCCGGCCGAGCTGCGCGATGCCATTCGTGACGAGGCGCTGAGGCTGGGCTTCGACGCCGTGGGCTTCGCGGCGGCCAACGCGGGCTCCGAAGCGCGCGATCAGCGCCTGCGGCGTCTGGTCGAATTCCTGGACGCCGGCTGGCAGGGCGACATGGGATGGCTCGGCGAGCGCACCGAGCAGCGGGCCGATCCGCAGACCTTGTGGCGGGACGCCAGGACGGTCGTGTCGCTGGCCGTCAACTACGCGCCGCCGACCGATCCGCTGGAGGTCCTGCGGCTGGACGATCGGGCGGGGATCTCGGTCTACGCCCAGGGCCGCGACTATCACGAGGTGATGAAGAGCAAGCTGAAGGCACTGGGCCGCTTCATCTGGGACACCTACCGGCACGAGCTGAAGGTCTTCGTCGACACCGCGCCGCTGATGGAAAAGCCGATGGCGCAGATGGCCGGCCACGGCTGGCAGGGCAAGCACACCAACCTGGTGTCGCGCCGGTTCGGCTCGTGGCTGTTCCTGGGCGAGATCCTGCTGTCGGTCGAATTGCCGCCCGACCCGCCCGAGAGCGACCATTGCGGCCAATGCCGCGCCTGCCTCGACATCTGCCCGACCAAGGCCTTCCCCGCGCCCTATCGCCTCGAGGCGCGACGCTGCATTTCCTATCTCACCATCGAGCACGAAGGCCCGATCGACCGCGCGCTCCGGCCCCTGCTCGGCAACCGCATCTACGGCTGCGACGACTGCCTCGCGGTCTGCCCATGGAACAAGTTCGCCAAGGAAGCGCGCGAGACCGCGTTGATGCCGCGGCCGGCGCTCAACGCGCCCTTGCTCGTCGAGCTCGCCGCGCTCGACGACGAGAGTTTCCGCAAACGTTTCGCCGGCACGGCCATCAAGCGCATCGGCCGCGACCGCTTCGTGCGCAACGTCGCCTATGCGCTCGGGAACTCGGCGTCGCCCGCAGCGCTTCCGGCGATCGAAGGCCTGTTGCAGGATTCCTCGCCCCTGGTTCGCGGCGCCGCCGTGTGGGCGCTGTCGCGCCTCGCTCCGGGAGAGTTCGATCGCCGCCGCCCTCTCGCCGACGAGGGCGACGCGAGCGTCAAAGCGGAGTGGTCCCCTGGTTCCGCGTCACTGTGATTTCGACCAGTTGCACCCGGTTGGCTGACAGCCCGACCTCACCCTGAGGAGGCCCGCTTACGCGCATTCACATGCGCGCTTGCCGTCTCGAAGGGTGGGCTACATCGTCTTTGTTGCCATCCTTCGAGACGCCTACGCGCATCTGAATGCGCTCAGCTGCGCGTGGCTCCTCAGTCTACATGTCCCACAGGGTGACCGGCCCCACGGCATGCAAGAACGAGGGTTGCGCCGGGTGGTCCGGCGCCGAGCCTCAAGCATGGGGGACCGGTCATGAAGAAGGATACGCTTTGGGTTGGCCTGGACA
>JACPOB010000015.1 GCA_016185145.1 Rhodospirillales bacterium
TGGAAAAGAAGATCTCCTCGGCGTCGACGGTGACGGTGCCGGATTCGATCTTGGAGAGATCGAGGATGTCGCTGATCAGGTTCAGAAGGTCGGTGCCGGCGCCGTGGATGGTGCGGGCGAACTCGATTTGCTTGGGCGCGAGGTTGCCCTCGGGATTCTCGGCGAGTTGCTGGCCCAGGATCAGGATCGAGTTGAGCGGCGTGCGCAGCTCGTGGCTCATGTTGGCCAGGAACTCCGACTTGTAGCGCGAGGTCAGCGCCAGCTCCGATGCCTTCTCCTCGACGGCGCGGCGGGCCTGCTCGATCTCCTGGTTCTTGCGCTCGACCTCGAAGTTGCGCTCGGCGAGCTGGGCCGCCTTCTGCTCGAGCTGCTCGTTGGTCTGCTGCAGCTCGCCCTGCTGGGACTGCAGCTCGCCGGCGAGCTTCTGCGACTGCTCCAGCAGGCCTTCGGTCTGCATGGTGGCTTCGATCGAGTTCAGCACGATGCCGATCGAGGCGGTGAGCTGCTCGAGGAAGGCGACCTGCAGCTCGGTGAAGTGGCTGAGCGAGGCCAGCTCGATCACCGCCTTGACCTGGCCCTCGAACAGGACCGGCAGCACGACGATGCTCTGCGGCGCGGCCTGGAACAGGCCCGAGCCGATCGGATGGGCCGTCTTGGGCATGTCGGTGATCAGGATCTGCCGGCTGTCGGCGGCGCACTGGCCGATCAGGCCCTCGCCCAGGCGCATGGTCGCGGGATGGCCTTCGGGCGAATCGGCGTAGACCGACAGGAGGTTCAGCGAGGTATCGCCTTGCTCGTTGGTCTCGGTCTTGTAGATCACCGCCTGATGGGCGCCGACCAGCGGCGTCAGTTCGCTCAGCATCAACCGGCCGACCACGCCGAGGTCGCGCTGGCCCTGCAGCATGTTGGTGAACTTGGCGAGGTTGGTCTTGAGCCAGTCCTGCTCGGTGTTGCGCTCCGTCGTCAGACGGAGGTTGTCGATCATGGTGTTGATCTTGTCCTTGAGCTCGGCCATCTCGCCCAGCGCATCGACCTGGATCGACCGCGTCAGGTCGCCCTTGGTCACCGCCGTCGTCACGTCGGCAATGGCGCGCACCTGGGTCGTGAGGTTGGTCGCCAGCATGTTGACGTTGTCGGTGAGGTCTTTCCAGGTGCCGGCGACGCCCGGCACCTGCGCTTGGCCGCCGAGCTTGCCTTCGGTGCCGACCTCGCGCGCCATGCGGGTCACCTCGCCGGCGAAGCCGTTCAGCTGATCGACCATCACGTTGATGGTCTCCTTGAGCTGCAGGATCTCGCCGCGCACGTCGACGGTGATCTTCTTGGAAAGGTCGCCCGTCGCCACCGCCGTCGTCACGTCGGCGATGTTACGCACCTGGGTGGTGAGGTTCGCCGCCATGAGGTTGACGTTGTCGGTGAGGTCCTTCCAGGTGCCGGCGACGCCGGGCACCTGGGCCTGGCCGCCCAGCCGGCCCTCGGTGCCGACCTCGCGGGCGACGCGCGTCACCTCGCCGGCGAAGGACCGCAGCTGATCGACCATGGTGTTGATCGTTTCCTTCAGCTGCAGGATCTCGCCGCGCACGTCGACGGACATCTTCTTGGAAAGGTCGCCCGTCGCCACCGCCGTCGTCACGTCGGCGATGTTACGCACCTGCGTGGTCAAGTTCGCAGCCAGCAGGTTGACGTTGTCGGTGAGGTCTTTCCAGGTGCCGGCGACGCCCGGCACCATAGCCTGACCGCCGAGCTTGCCCTCGGTGCCGACCTCGCGGGCCACACCATGGTATTGATGGTGTCCTTGAGCTGCAGGATCTCGCCGCGCACGTCGACGGTGATCTTCTTGGAAAGGTCGCCGTTGGCGACCGCGGTCGTCACCTCGGCGATGTTGCGCACCTGGCCCGTCAGGTTGGTGGCCATGAAGTTGACGTTGTCGGTGAGGTCCTTCCAGGTGCCGGCGACGCCGGGCACCTGCGCCTGGCCGCCGAGTTTTCCTTCGGTGCCGACCTCGCGCGCGACGCGCGTCACCTCACCGGCGAAGCTGTTGAGCTGATCCACCATCGTATTGATGGTTTCCTTCAGGCGCAGGATCTCGCCCGAGGCGTCGACGGTGATCTTCTTGGAAAGGTCGCCGCCCGCCACCGCGATGGTGACGTCGGCGATGTTGCGCACCTGGGTGGTGAGGTTCGCGGCCAGCAGGTTGACGTTGTCGGTGAGGTCTTTCCAGGTGCCGGCGACGCCCGGCACCTGAGCCTGGCCGCCGAGCTTGCCTTCGGTGCCGACCTCGCGCGCCACGCGGGTGACCTCGCCGGCGAAGCCGTTCAGCTGGTCCACCATCGTATTGATGGTTTCCTTGAGCTGCAGGATCTCGCCGCGCACGTCGACGGTGATCTTCTTCGACAGGTCGCCGCCCGCCACCGCGGTCGTCACCTCGGCGATGTTGCGGACCTGGGCCGTGAGGTTGGTCGCCATCGAGTTGACGTTGTCGGTGAGGTCCTTCCAGGTGCCGGCGACGCCCGGCACCTGCGCCTGGCCGCCGAGCTTGCCTTCGGTGCCCACTTCGCGGGCCACACGCGTCACCTCGCCGGCAAAGCCGTTCAGCTGGTCCACCATGGTGTTGATGGTGTCTTTCAGCTGCAGGATCTCGCCGCGCACGTCGACGGTGATCTTCTTGGAAAGGTCGCCGCGGGCCACGGCGGTGGTCACGTCGGCGATGTTGCGCACCTGGTCGGTGAGGCTGCCGCACATGGCGTTGACCGTCGACGGTGATCTTCTTGGAAAGGTCGCCGCGGGCCACGGCGGTGGTCACGTCGGCGATGTTGCGCACCTGGTCGGTGAGGCTGCCGCACATGGCGTTGACCGAATCGGTCAGGTCCTTCCAGGTGCCGGCCACGCCCGGCACGATCGCCTGACCGCCGAGCTTGCCCTCGGTGCCGACCTCGCGGGCCACGCGCGTCACTTCCGAGGCGAAGGAGCGCAGCTGGTCCACCATGGTGTTGATGGCTTCCTTGAGCTGCAGGATCTCGCCGCGCGGGTCGACGGTGATCTTGCGCGACAGGTCGCCGTTGGCCACCGCGATGGTGACGTCCGAGATGTTGCGCACCTGGGCCGTCAGGTTGTTGGCCATCGAGTTGACGCTCTCGGTCAGCTCGCGCCACACGCCCGTGACCTCGCTCACCTTGGCCTGGCCGCCGAGCTTGCCCTCGGTGCCGACCTCGCGCGCCACGCGGGTCACCTCGGAGGTGAACACCGAGAGCTGCTTGATCATGGTGTTCACGATCGTCGCGGCGCGTAAAAACTCGCCCTTGAGCGGGCGGCCGTCGACGTCGAGCCGCACGGTCTGCAGCAGGTCGCCCTGCGCCACGGCGCCGATCACGCGCGTCACCTCGGTGGTCGGCCACACCAGGTCGTCGATCAGCCCGTTGACCGAGGTCTCCATCTCGCCCCAGGCCGAGGAGCCGAGCGCAAATTTCACGCGCTGGCGCGTGCGACCCTGCTCACCCACCGATTTGCCGATGCGCTCGAGCTGCTGCGCCATGACCTGGTTGGCGCCGACGATCTCGTTGAACAGCACCGAGATGCGACCCTCCGCGCCGGCCCGTCCGGTCGGCAGACGGACCGAGAAGTCGCCGGCGCGCATGGCCTCGAGGGCTTGCTGCAGCTCGTGAAGATCGACGGTGACGGGGCCGTTCTGGCCGGCTGTAGCCCGGCGGGATGATGGGGAGACCGGACTTGCCGCCGTTCCAGCGGTATCGACATCGGCCGTCATGGGGACTCACCCTGCCTGGAATTGTTCAGTCACAGCACCAGCGAGGCTCATGAGCCGGTTTTGTGGGTTTCCGAAGGCACGGGCCCCCAGTCGCGCGCTTAGTCCCCCCGCAACGCCAATCAACGCCGCCTTCAACGGAAGGTTGCGTCCTTACCGTGACAATTTCAGGCGCACGGCAACCATCCACAGTAGCTTCGACGGCTGGGTGCCGCTTGCGTCGGCGCAGTCAGCCCGCCTCTCGGCTTGGCCGAGGGCGGTACATGCACTGTAGTCGTTTCGTTGTCGCGATTTTCCAAGCACCGTGGCCGGCCCCTTCCGGGAGTGATGGCGCATGGCCCACGCGCCACGTTCGTGAATTTCTACTTTTTTCTACCAATTACCGCCGCCCGGGCACCGCCATTTTCGGCGAATTTCGGCAGGCCAGCCGATGCCCGCCAAATCCTTGAATCCACGCCGCTTTTTGAATTACGGCATTTCCGACAGCTCCTTCCGCTGGACTGCGCCCCTCGGGTCAGAAGTGCGAGCACCCCATGGAGGTTTGCGCAGTTCCCGCAGCTTGCGCGGATGCCAGTCCATTTCGAGCGTTGCACCCCGAAGCCCATCCTGTTCGGCTCCCGGGCGGGAGCGGTCAGGCAGAGAGTCGGATAAACATGCATGGAGCGACAGACGCTCGTACGGTACTGAAAACCACCGTGCTTGTCAATAACTATAGTTTGTAACGGCGCCACAACAACCCGATGCCGGGTTCTTTTATTGCGACTTTTGAGGCTCCAGGAAGCGCCATATCTGGGCACCGCCGCCGCGATCATACCACTACTTGAATCGCTCACCGGCGTGGCGGCCAATGCTGTCACCGTATCGGATCGAGCCCGGTCCACTGTCAAAACCTCTGCCGACGCGCCACAGCGCTGTTGCGGGCTATCCAGCGGCAGCTCTACAGTGGTAAGACCACGGACTGACCATGGAAGATCTGGCCATACTCGACATCGTCCGGTCGGAAGGGGACGAGACGCCCAGCGGCGCGGCGCGGGTCTTCACCTTCTTTCGCGACAAGCTCCTGTCGGGCGACCTGAAGGCGGGCGATCGCCTGCTGGCCGAACGCGAGCTCGCGCTTGCGTTGGGCGTCAGCCGGCCGGTGCTGCGCGAGGCGCTGCGCTCGCTTGCCATGCTTGGCCTGCTCGATATCCGGCACGGTCGCGGCGCTTACGTGCGCGCAGCCGACGCCTCGGTGCTGGGCCAGGCGCTGACGCTTTGCCTGGCGCCCGAGCCCAACATCCTCGACGACGTGCTGCAGGCGCGCATCGCCATCGAGTGCCAGGCCATCAGGCTCGCCTGCGAGCGGGCGAGCGAGCGCGACCTGCAGGCGCTGGCCGGCATGCTCGACACGCTGGTCGATTCGCTGCACGACCCGGAGAAGGGAGGCCAGGCCGATTATGCCTTCCATCTCGCCATCGTGCGGGCGAGCGGCTCGAGCGCGCTGATGAAGATCTACGAGGCGATCTCGCCGCTCCTGATGCGCAGTCACGTCGAGCGCCGGCGCGACACCTTCCGCGAGCCCGCCATCACCTCGCATCTCGTCGACGCCCATCGCGCGGTGTTCCTGTCGCTGGTCCAGCGCGACCCCGACGCGGCCGAGAGCCGGCTGCGCCAGCATTTCAAGATCGGCGACGAACTCCGCCGCAAGAACCTGTTCACGAACTACCAGAACGAAGCGAGCAACTGATGAAGATCGTCGTCGGATCGGACCATGCCGGCTTTCCCATGAAGGCCGAGATGCTGGCCTTCCTGAAGGAGCAGGGCCACGACATCGAGGACGTCGGGTCCTACGATCCCAATCCGGTCGATTTCCCCGACGTCGCCCGCAAGGTCGCGGCCGCCATCACTTCGGGCAAGGCCGAGCGCGGCCTGATGATCTGCGGCACCGGCGTCGGCGCCTCGATCGGCGCCAACAAGATGAAGGGCATCCGCGCCGCGGTCTGCCATGACGTGCATTCCGCGCATCAGTGCGTGGAGCACGACGACGTCAATGTCATGTGCATCGGCGCGCAGATCGTCGGCCCTTGGCTCGCCAAGGACCTGATCGCGGCCTATCTCAGCGCGAAATTCTCGACTGCGGAGGAGTTCCGTCGTCGTGTCGCCAAGCTCGCCGACATGGATGCGAGCCGTTAAAAGCGTGGAAACGAACCACCTCACCCTGAGGAGCATCGCGGAGCGATGCGTCTCGAAGGGGGGGCAACAGCACGTGTGTTGCCCACCCTTCGAGACGCGCACTTACGCGCACTCACATGCGCTCAGTGCGCTCCTCAGGGTGAGGTGGTTCTGTAGAAGGAGGAAACGATGAAGAGGGTGTTGTCAGGCATCGCCATTGCGGCGATTGCAGTCATGGGTCTTGCGCAAGTGGCGAATGCCGATGCGCTGGATGATATCAAGAAATCCGGCAAGATCCGGATCGCCGTCGATCTCGGCGTGCCGCCCTACGGCATGACCGACGACAAGATGCAGCCGACCGGCTCCGACATCGAGACCGCCAAGCTCTTGGCTGCGGATTGGGGCCTGCAGTTCGAGCACGTGCCGACGACCGGCGCCGCGCGCATTCCCGCCCTGCAGACCGGCAAGGCCGACCTCGTGATCTCGACGCTGTCGATCACGCCCGAGCGCGCCAAGGTCATCGACTTCTCCAAGGGCTATGCCGTGCTGCGCACGGTCATTGCCGCGCCCAAGAGCATCGCGCTGAAGAGCATGGCCGATCTCGACGGCAAGACCGTCGGCACCGTGCGCGGCACGACGCACGACACCCAGCTCACCAAGGAAGGTCCCAAGGGCATGAAGCTGGTGCGCTACGAGGACGACGCCACCGAGGCCCAGGCCTTCCTGAGCGGCCAGGTCGACATCTTTTCGACCGCGGAGCTGCTGGTCGCGCCGATCGACAAGAAGAACCCGGCCCGCCAGGTCGAGGTCAAGTTCGTGCTCGACACCTTCAAGCTCGCCATCGGCGTCAAGAAGGACGAGAAGCGGCTGGTCGAGGAAGTCGACAAGTGGATCCTGGCCAACCTCAAGAACGGCAAGCTGGACGCGATCTACAAGAAGTATCACGGCAACGGCCTGCCCGACGTCATCCTGAACCAGCAGTAGGTCCATCATGAAGAAGCGTTCCCTGCTGCGCCTGATCGGAGGCGCAGCGCTGGTCCTGCCGTTCGGCGCGCCGGCTTTCGCCGACACGCTCGCCGAGATCAAGAAGGCCGGGAAGATCCGGGTCGCCATCGACACCGCGATCCCACCCTTCGGCATGACCGACGACAAGATGCAGCCGACCGGCTCGGACGTCGACCTCGCCAGGCTTTTGGCCAAGGATCTCGGCGTGAAGCTCGAGATCGTCACCACGACAGGCCCCAGCCGCATTCCGATGCTGCAGACCAACAAGGCCGACATCGTCGTCTCGACGCTGTCGATCACCCCCGACCGCGCCAAGGTGATCGACTTCTCGATCCCCTATGCCGACCATCCGTCGGTGGTCGCCGGCCTGAAGAGCGTGCAGATCAAGAGCCTGGCCGATCTCGACGGCAAGAAGGTCGCCGTCGTGCGCGGCACCACCCAGGACAGCGACCTGACGAAGCAGGCCAAGGGCGCGCAGATCGTGCGCTACGAGGACGACGCCACCATGGCGGTGGCCGTGGCCTCGGGGCAGGCCGATATCCTGGCGACGGCGCGCTCGCTGCTGCCCGCCATCAGCAAGAAGAACCCGGCGCGCGCGGTCGAGCCCAAGATCACCATGCAGACCAACTGGCTCGCCATCGGCGTACGCAAGGACGATCCCAAGCTGCTTGCCTGGATCAACGACTGGGTGAAGACCAACCTCAAGAACGGCAAGCTCGCCGCCATCTACAAGCAGTATCATGGCGTCGACATCCCGACCGACGAGCTTCTGGCCAAGTCGGGAAGCTGACGGCGGTACTCCGCCGGTGTGAGCCATGTCCTATAAATTCGACTTCGAGTTCCTGGCCGAGCGATGGCCGGATTTCGTCGCCGGGGCGTGGCTCACCATCCAGCTCACCGTGCTGGCGATCGCCTTCGGCTTCGTCGTCGGCACGATCTGCGCACTCGCCCGCGTCTATGGCGGGCCGGTGCTGCGCCGCTTGGCGGGCGGCTATGTCGAGATCATCCGCAACACGCCGCTGCTGATCCAGATCTTCATCGTCTATTTCGGCCTGTCGAGCCTCGGGCTGAAGCTCTCGGCCGAGGTCTCGGCCGTGCTGGCGCTCACCATCAACATGGGCGCCTACACCACCGAGATCATGCGCGCCGGCATCGAATCGATCCAGCGCACCCAGCTCGAGGCCGCCGACTGCCTCGGCCTGACGCGCTTCCAGACCATCCTGCATGTCGTGCTGCTGCCCGCCATGGAGCGGGTCTACCCGTCGCTGGGGAGCCAGGGCGTGCTGCTGATGCTCGCTTCCTCGATCACCTCGCAGATCTCGGCCGAGGAGCTCACCGCCACCGCCAACCTCGTGCAGTCCGACACCTATCGCAGCTTCGAGGTCTACGTGATCGTGGCGGTGGTCTACCTCGCGCTGTCGGCGCTCTATCGCCTGGGCTTCTGGGCGATCGGCCTGATCCTGTTCGAGCGCCGCCGCCGGCTGGGGACGCCCCTGTGAGGACGTCACCGTGATACAGCTCAGCTTCAACCATCTGATCTACCTGGTCGAGGCGGCGCGCTGGACGATCGTCTTGTCGGTGATCGCCTTCGCAGGCGGCGCCATCGTCGGCCTGCCGATCGCCTTGATGCGCGTCTCCCGGTCGGCGGCGCTGCGCGGGACTGCCTGGGGCTACATCCAGCTCATCCAGGGCACGCCGCTTCTGATCGTGCTGTTCCTGTCGTACTTCGGCCTCGGCATCCTGGGCTACAAGCTCGATCCGCTGGTCGCGGCCGGCATCTCCTTCACGCTCTACGCCGCGGCCTTCCTGGGCGAGATCTGGCGCGGCTGCATCGAGGCCGTGCCGAAGACCCAGTGGGAGGCCTCGGACTGCCTGGGACTCAATTCGTTCCAGCAATACGCCTACGTGATCCTGCCGCAGGCGTTGCGCATCGCCATCCCGCCGACCGTGGGCTTCATGGTGCAGATCGTGAAGAATACCTCGCTCGCCTCGGTGATCGGCTTCGTCGAGCTGGCGCGCGCCGGCCAGATCGTCAACAACTCGACCTTCGAGCCGTTCGCGATCTTCACCGCCGTGGCCGCCATTTATTTCGTGCTGTGCTACCCGCTTTCGGTGGCCGCCCGCAGGCTGGAAAGGAGGGCGCATGTCGGCAGATGAGTCCGTCATCAGCGTCGACCAGGTCGTCAAGGAATTCGGACCGCTGCGCGTGCTCGACGGCGTCAGCCTCGATGTCGCGCGCGGCCAGACCGTGGCCATCGTCGGCCGCTCGGGCTCGGGCAAGAGCACGCTGCTGCGCTGCATTGCCGGCCTGGAAACGGTGCAGGCCGGCGGAATCACCGTGTGCGGCCATCCGGTCGGTCGGCCAGGCAGCGCCGCGCGCGCCCAGCTGCGCCGCGACGTCGGCATGGTGTTCCAAAGCTACAATCTCTTTCCGCATCTCAACGTCGAGCGGAACATCACGCTGGCGCTGACCTTGGTGAAGAAGCAGTCGAAGGACGAAGCGAAGCGGCGGGCCGCCGAGGTTCTGGCCATGGTCGGCCTGACCGACAAGGTCGCCGCCTATCCCGAGCAGCTTTCCGGCGGTCAGCAACAGCGCGTTGCCATCGCCCGCTCGTTGGCGCTGCAGCCCCAGGTCATGCTGTTCGACGAGGTGACGTCGGCGCTCGATCCCGAGCTCACCGCCGAGGTTTTAGGCGTGATGGAGAACCTGGCGCACCAGGGCATGACCATGATCAGCGTGACGCACGAGATGGGCTTCGCCCGCCGCGTCGCCGACGTCGTGGTGTTCATGCACAAGGGCAAGGTGTGGGAGACCGGCCCTACGGCCGAAGTATTCGCCAATCCGCAGACCGCGGAGTTCAAGCAGTTCGTCGGCTCGGAACTGTGAGGTCTTCTCATGCTCTTCCGGACCGCGCGCATCCTGCGCGCTCATGAATCATGAGCGAGCCGGAGGCTCGCGGTCCGGAAGAGCATGAGCGCTCCCATCAAGCCGGCGGCGCGACGGACAGGCCCTTCACCTTGTGCTTTTCGATCAGCTTCGCCACCAGGCCCGACTTCTTGGCGTTCTCGACGAACGCCGCGATGTAGCGGGCGCCTTCGGCGGCGGGCTTGTTGCAGCCGACGGCCTGCTGCACGGCGGTGAACTTGCCGTCGAGGATCTTCAGCTCCGGATGCTTCTCGAGGTCCTTCAGGAGGCCCGGCCGCAATCCGGCCAGGGCGTCGGCCTTGTCCTCCATGAACTTGTTGAAGGCCCCATCGAGGCCGGCGACCTGGATCAGGGTCGCGTTCTTGATGTTGTTCTCCAGCCACAGGCCGTAGGCCGAGCGCGCCGACACGACGAGGCGCACGCCCTTCTTGTCGACGTCGGCGATCGACTTCAGCGGCGAACCCGGCGGCACCATGTAGGTCGCCTCGATCTCGACGTAGGCGGCGCTGAAGGTCATCACCGCCGCGCGCTGCGGCTCGGCGCCGATCAGGCCGATGTCCCAGGCGTCCTTGCCCGCCTGGTCGGCGAGCTCGCCGGGCGACTTGAAACTGACATACTTGACCGGGACGCCGAGCGAATCGGCGATCGCCTTGGCCATGTCGGGCGCCACGCCGACCGGATCGCCGTCCGCGGTGCGGCCGGTGACCAGCAGGAAATTGGAGAGGTTGATGCCGGCACGCAGAACGCCGGTCGGTGCCAGTTCGGCTCGGGCTTTGTCGGTCATGTGCGAAGTCTATACTGAAGCCGCGAGGGAGCGAAGCGCCCAAGGCCGACGGACATCAGCGAACGGCGCTTCCGGCTGCCGGAAAAACCCGAGGGAGACGACGCCATGAAGATCACCGACGTCAGCCTGACGCTGTTCGCCTGGGACGACATCCCGCCGACGCAATACGGCCAGCACAGCAAGTTCGCCGGTTCGAGCGCGCTCGGACTTTTGCGCATCGCCACCGACGACGGCGTCGAAGGCCATGCCTTCCTGGGCTCGGCCTCGAACTCGGCGGCGATCGATGGGCAGGGCCTGATCACCCATCTCAAGCCCATGCTGATGGGCCGCAATCCTCTCCATCGCGAGGCGCTGGTCGTCGATCTGTGGAAGCGCCAGCGTCCGGCCGGCGTGCGCACCATCGGCGCCGTCGACGTCGCCCTCTGGGACCTTTTGGGCAAGGCGGTCGGCCAGCCGATCCATCGCCTGCTCGGCACCTACCGCGAATCGGTGCCGGCCTACGCCAGCTCCGCCGTGCTCGCCTCGGCCAGCGCCTATGCCGAGCAGGCCGTCGAGTTCAAGGAGAACGGCTGGGCGGCCTACAAGATCCATCCGCCGACACGCTGGCGCGAGGACATCAAGGTCTGCGAGGCCGTACGCAACGCCGTCGGCGACTTCACGATCATGCTCGATTCGACCTGGGCCTACGACTATCCGGCAGCCGTGCGCGTCGGGCGCGCCGTCGAGGAGATGGACTTCCACTGGTACGAGGATCCGCTCGCCGACCAGGACATCTACAATTACGTGAAGCTGAAACAGCAGCTTTCGATCCCGATCCTGGCCACCGAGTATCCGATCACCGGCCTCGATTCCTACCAGCCCTGGATCATGCTGCAGGCCACCGACTACCTGCGCGGCGACGTCGCCGTGAAGGGCGGCATCACCACCCTGGTGAAGGCCGCGCATCTGGCCGAATCGTTCCGCATGAACTACGAAGTCCATCACGGCGGCAATTCGCTGAACAACGTCGCCAACCTGCATGTCATCGCCTCGATCCGGAACACCGAGTTCTTCGAGGTGCTGCTGCCGGATGGCGCCCAGAAATACGGGTTGGAGCAGGACATCGTGGTCGGTCGCGACGGCTTGGTGCATGTCCCGAACGGGCCGGGCCTGGGGGCGGCCATCGATTTCAAGCTGATCGAGCGCAAGAAGCTTGCCGTCTTGACCTGAAGTGCTTTTGGGGCGCAATGGCAACCCGGCCACAGGGGGGACGTTGACCGGACATCCATCTTTTGAAGGAGGTGTCCCCATGCAACGTACGTTGCTTACGCTCGCGCTCATCGCCACGGCGGGCGTTTCCTATGCGCAGACCATGCCTGCCGGCCAGTCCACCGATCCCTACGGCCGTCCGATGATCGGCCGCAACGACTGGGTGCGCCAGCCCGGCGACCAGCCGGGTCCCAGTGGCGGCATGCAGCCCGGCAGCGCCACCATGAACTACGGCGGCAACGTGGCGACCGCACCCGCCGCGCAGCCGATGACGACCGTGCCCGATCAACCACGAGCTTCGGGCAGCAACAAGCTCGAACGCGACCACGCGACCGGGCCGGAGCCGGTTCCCATGAATGCCGCCGGTCCGCGGCAGGCCACGATGAGGGATGAGTACGGTTTCCGCTACGACAGCGAAGGCAATCGCCTGGATGCGCGCGGCAACGTGATCTCGCCGCACATCCCGCAGCGCTGATCGATCGCTCTCAAATCCTCCCCCGTCATACGGGGGAGGGTAGGGAGGGGGCAGGCCACAACGACGCTCCATGACATTGCAGATCATGATCTGAAAGCGGACACAGCGGGACTGAGGCTCTCCCCCTCCCTACCCTCCCCCGTATGACGGGGGAGGAGATGAGGCTGGACAATCCGGCTGGCCTGTCCGACTTGTCGGCGCACGATGATTTCCATCTACGTCGACGCCGATGCCTGTCCGGTCAAGAACGAGATCTACCGCGTTGCCGAGCGCTACGGCCTGAAAGTCTACGTCGTCAGCAATTCCTATCTCGGCGTGCCGCGCGATCCGCGCATCGAGCTGGTGGTCGTGAGCGACAGCTTCGATGCGGCCGACAACTGGATCGCCGAACGCGCCGGGCCGGACGACATCGTCGTCACCGCCGACATCCCGCTCGCCGACCGCAGCCTGAAGGCGGGCGCGGCAGTCATCGGCAATACCGGCGTGCCCTTCACGACGGCCTCGATCGGCATGGCGATGGCCAATCGCGAACTGATGTCCAACCTGCGCGCCATGGGCGAGGTCACCGGCGGCCCAAAGCCTATGACCGCGCGCGATCGCTCGCGATTCCTTTCCGCGCTCGACGAGGCCATCCAGCGATTGCGCCGGCGGCACGCCTGACCGAATATCGACCCCACGTAACAAAATTGTCATATTGGGGGAAACAGATGAAATTGCTCCGTGGCGTCGCTCTCGCGCTGGCGGGCTGGCTCGGCACAGCCGCCGCCCACGCCGCCGATCTAAACGTCTACACGATCTGGCCCGAGAACTACGCGCGCCCGATGTTCCAGGAGTTCGAGAAGCAGACTGGTATCAAGGTCAACTTCCTGCGCTTCTCGTCGGGAGAGGCCCTGACCAGGGTCATCGCCGAAAAGAACAATCCGCGCATCGACGTGCTGTTCGGTGGTCCGGTCGAGACCTTTGCGGCCGGCATCAAAGAAGGCATCTTCGAGCCCTACAAATCGCCTTCGTTTTCCAAGCTGGCGCCGCGCTTCAAGCATGCCGATGGCCAGTGGACGGCAATCGCCGACGATCCGCTGGTGTTCATGACCAATGCCGCGTTCCTGAAGACCAACAACCTGAAGCCACCGGCATCGTGGGATGATCTGCTGAACCCGGCCTACAAGAACGGCCTGCAGATGGCCGATGCGCGCACTTCCGGCACGGCGGTGACGCGCATCTTCTCGGTGCTGGAGGTCAACGACCGCAACGAGGACAAGGCCTTCGCCTACCTGAAGAAGCTCCGCCCGAACGTGCAGGTCTATACCAAGAGCGGTGGCGGCGGCACCTTGCCGACCGGCCTCGGCCAGGCGGCGGGCGGCATCTTCTTCATCGTCGATGCGCTCGAGACCAAGGCCAAGGGCTACGACGTCGTCATCAGCTTCCCCAAGGAGGGGATCGGCACGTCGGCCGAAGCGATTGCCCTGATCAAGGGCGCCAAGAACCCCGAGGCTGGCAAGAAGCTGATCGACTTCGCGACGAGTGCTGCCATGCAGTCCAAGCTCTCGGAGTTCAAGGTGAACTTCGTGCCGGCCAATCCCGAGGTGAAGACCGATCCGGCGCTCGCCGAGGTGCTGAAGGGCGCCAAGATCTTCCCGATCGACGACGAATACGCCGGCGCCAACCGCAAGCGCATCATCGACCGCTGGGTCAAGGAAGTGCTGCCGGCGCAGTAGGAACCGTGCAGACCGCGTCCACGGCTTCGTGGCGCCGGATTGCGGGCGACCCGGCGCTGCTCGGCGCCATTGTCGCGATCTGGCTGCTGCTGGCGCTGTTCGTGCTGTTTCCGATGGCGCACCTGCTGGAGCGCGCCTTCGTCGATGAAGGGCGGCTGACGTTCGAGCCGCTGCTGTCGAGCCTCGTCGATCCCAGTCACCAGGCCGCTTTCGTCAACAGCCTGATTCTCGCGGCGGCGGTCGGCGTGCTGGGCACGGCGCTGGGCTTCCTGTTTGCGCTCACGGCGGTGCGCGCGGGCCTCGGCCGGCACTGGTTGACCGTGCTCGATGCGGCGGCGCTGCTGCCGCTGGTGTCGCCGCCCTTCACCACGTCGATCTCGATCATCTTCTCCTTCGGCCCCAAGGGCCTGATCACCCACGACCTGCTCGGCCTCACCAACGTCTCGGCCTACGGCTTCTGGAGCACGACCATGGCCGAGACGCTGACCTACTTCCCGATCGCCTACCTGACGCTGCGGCCGATCCTGGCGGCGATCGACCCCAACCTCGAGGAGATGGCCTTCAGCCTGGGCGGCTCGCGCTGGCGCATCTTCCGCACCGTCACCTTGCCGCTGTGCGTGCCGGGCTTCGCCAATGCCTTCCTGCTGCTGTTCGCTGCCTCGCTGGCCGACTTCGCGACGCCGCTGATCCTGGCCGGCAATTCCTTCCCGGTGCTGCCGACGCAGGCCTACCTGCAGATCACCGGCCTGTTCGACTTCAAGGGCGGCGCCGTGCTGTCGCTGATCCTGCTGGTGCCGGCGGCGGCGGTGTTCCTGCTGCAGCGCTACTGGGTGGGACGGCGGACCTATGTCACGGTGACTGGCAAGGTGGGTCAGCGCTCGCGCTCGCGAGCCATCGCTCCGTGGGCCGGCGCGGCGCTGATCACGGCCTGCACCGCCGTCGCGGCGCTCATCGTCTATTTCTACGCCCTGCTGGTCGTGGCCTCGCTGGTGACCGCCTTCGGCGCCAACAACACCTTCACCTGGCACCACTACCACGTGATCTTCACCGAAGGCCTGCCGGCGATCCGCGACACGCTGATCATCGCCGCCATCGGCATGCCGCTCGGCGGCCTCTACGGCGTGCTGGTCGGCTACCTGATCGCCCGCCGCAACTTCCCCGGCCGGCGGCTGATGGAACTGGCCGCCATGATCAACTACGCGCTGCCCGGCACCATCGTCGGCATCGCCTACCTGATCGCCTTCAACGATCCGCCGGTGGCGCTGACCGGCGGGGCGCTCATCATCATCGCCTGCTACGTCTTCCGCTACAGCCCGACCGGCATCCGCGCGACCGTGGCGTTGCTGCAGCAGATCGACCGCAGCATCGAGGAGGCCTCCTCGAGCCTGGGCGCGGGCAGCGGCGAGACCTTCCGGCGCGTCACGCTGCCCCTGATCGTGCCGGCCTTCTTCGCCGGTCTGGGCGTCGTCTTCATCCGTTCGATGACGGCGATCAGCGCCACCATCTTCCTGGTGTCGATCAGCTGGACCCTGATCACGGTGCGCATCCTCGAGAACATGACCGAGATGGCGCTGGGGCCGGCCGCGGCCTTCTCGGTGTTCGTGATCGTCGTGGTGTTCCTCGTCGTTGCCGGCCTCAGCGCCGTGCTCGCCCGCCTGCGCGCGCCGGCTGCCGGCGCGGCTGCGCGTTCGTTCCTGGGAGGTTAGGCGCATGGCGCCCGTCAGCATCCATCTCGACCGCGTCTCCAAGCGCTTCGACCACACCGTGAAGGGCGAGGTCTACGCCGTGCGCGACGTCAGCCTTGCGGTGGCGGAGGGCGAGCTGCTGACCCTTCTGGGACCCTCGGGCTGCGGCAAGTCGACGACGTTGCGCATGGTTGCGGGCTTCGAGGAGCCCGACGCGGGCACCATCCTGATCGGCGGCAAGGACGTGACGCACGTGCTGCCCAACCGGCGCGGCATCGGCTTCGTGTTCCAGAACTACGCGCTCTTCCCCCATCTCTCCGTGTTCGAGAACGTGGCCTATGGCCTGCGGGTGCAGCGCCGAGACGAAGCCGCGATTGCCCGCGCCGTCGACAGCGTCCTCGAGCTGGTCGGCCTGGCTCACTACGGCCGCCAGCAGCCGCATCAGCTATCGGGCGGCGAGCAGCAGCGCGTGGCGCTGGCCCGTGCCGTCGTGTTCGAACCGCAGGTGCTGCTGTTCGACGAGCCGCTCAGCAACCTCGACGCCAAGCTCCGGGTCGAGATGCGCGAGCAGATCCGCGCCTTGCAGAAGCGTATCGGCATCACCACGGTCTACGTCACCCACGACCAGGAGGAGGCGATGGCGATCTCCGACCGCATCGCCGTCATGGACAAGGGCTCGGTCGTGCAGGAAGGGACCGCACACCAACTCTACTACCGGCCGCAGACCGAGTTCGTTGCCCGTTTCATCGGCCGTACCAACCTCGTGGACGGTCGCGTGGTCGGCCCCGATGAAGTCGAGATCGAGGGCCTGCGCGTCGCCTTCGCATCCGGCCTGGCCGCCGGAGAGCGGGTGCGGCTGGTGGTGCGGCCAGAGATGATCGAGCTTCGTCCCGCAGCCGCCGGCGAGACGCTGGCGGGTCGGATCGTCCAGCGTACTTTTCTCGGAGAGAGAACCGACTATGTGGTGGCGCTGGGTGGTGCGACGCTGCAGGTCGCGGCCAGCGACCAGTACCGTCGCTCGCCGTTCGAGATCGGCCAGCCGGTCGACGTGCACTTCCACGCTGCTGGCTTTCACGTGCTGCGTTGAGGAACATGCTCTTCCGGACCGCGCGCATCCTGCGCGCTCATGATTCATGAGCGCGCAGGATGCGCGCGGTCCAGAAGACGCTGAAGTCAGTGCCGCCAGCTCGTGTCGACCTTGTCGAGCTTGCGGATGAGCGCGGCGAATTCGAGGTCGCCGAGGCCGCCCGATTCCCTCTCCGAGAAGGCGTCCATGTCGGCGCCGGACTTGGCCGCCAGGTTGTCGCCCAGGATGTTGAGCGTGCCAGCGGCGCCGGCATCGACCTGGATCTGGCAGGCGCGTTCCAGGCGATAGAGCCGGATGAAGGCCTCCGGCACGGTGCGGCCGGTGGTCAGGACGCCGTGGTTGCGCAGCATCATCGCCTGGTTGTCGCCGAGGTTCTTCAGGAGCCGGCCGCGCTCGTCGAGATCGAGGCTGGGCCCCTCGTAGTCGTGATAGGAGAGCTTGCCGTGGAAGGCGGTCGACGACATCGAGATCGGCAGCAGCCCTTCCTTCAGCGCACACACCGCCATGCCGGCGCGGGTGTGGGTGTGCATCACCACCTTGTGGCGCGCCTGGTGGGCCATGTGGACGGCCGAATGGATGACGAAGCCGGCGTAGTTCACCGGGTACTTGGAGTCGCCCACGTTGTTGCCGTCGAGGTCGATCTTCACCAGGTTCGAGGCCGTGACCTCGTCGTAGTTCAGGCCGAAGGGATTGATCAGGAAGTGCGCGTCCTTGCCCGGCACGCGCGCCGTGAGATGGCCGTAGATGAGCTCGGTCCAGCCGAAATAGTCGACCAGACGGTAGGCCGCCGCGAGCTGGCGGCGCAGGACGGCCTCGGCTTCGTCGGGCGGCAGGGTATCGAGATCGACGCCGGTCAGCGGCATGTCCTGGGCGATGTGCATATCCATGGCGTTCCTCCGCGGTGGCTGCCCAGAACCTTAAGCCTTGCCGCGCGGTCATCGCAAATTCCCCGGCGCATGGCTGGGGTTGCGCCCACGCCGCCCTTCGACTATCTAGCCTCTTCCGGCCTCCGCTCCCTTCGTCTAGAGGCCTAGGACGCGGCCCTCTCAAGGCTGAAACACGGGTTCGAATCCCGTAGGGAGCGCCATCAAAATCCTTCGAAATTGCTGCTTTCTTCACTCACGCGCTTCGTTGCGCGTTGTGGACAAGTGGGTCGGGGATGGACGGAAATGGACCGCGAAGCTGGGCAAATCTGGGGAGAAGTTCGTCCCTTGTTCCGCGCAGCTGACACCAAGCACTCTCCAGGCGCTTTGGAATTTCCGGCTTCTTCCGCGTCACCGCTCCCGCGCCGTCCACGGTGGTGGAGCACTCCCTTGGTAAGGGAGAGGTCGACAGTTCCGGCGGCACCATCCTCACCGTGACGGGACTCGCGCGTATCGTCGCCGGCGGGATGCGCCAGAGACGCTCCCGCCTCCATCGCACCGACCAGCCGCACCCCTGCCGTCCTGCGTGTCGATTCGCCTCGAGGGGTGACGATGGTCGTGCTGCAGTTTCCACAAGTTCATCGATGGCCGCGCCTGTACGCAAGCCCCGCATGCCGTTCGCGTCGTCTCCCAGCCGACCGGCGATGGCCGCCGGCTAGCTCGGGCTCGGGCAACGCAAGGCCGTCGAACCCTAGCGGCAGCGGCGTCAAGTCAGTCAAGCCCGAGCCAGGTGCGCGCTTCCTCGATCGACGTGAACAGCTGCATCGGCAGATCGGGGCCGCCGAGGTTCATGTAGCGCTGCAGGATCTCGATCGTTTCCTCGTTCGCCGTGACCGCGGCGAGGGAACCGCGCGGGTCGTACGCCGCGTAGGCGCTCACCCGCGCGCCCAGCATCATGACGTCGTCGTCGTTGAGCTTCGGCTCGGCGTCGCGAGCGTCGAACAGCTTTGGATAGGGCATCGCGTCCTGCCCCGCCACGGCATCCAAGTAGTCCACGATTTCATCGAGAACGACGGGCCCATGGGCCTTGGCACTGACGAACTTCCTATTGTGATCAATCTCATACTCGATGGGCAACTTCGCTACTCCAGGCTAACACGCCCCCCGAGAGCAGATTAACCGAACTTCAGGAACGCGCCACCTGCGCGGCGATGCACAACCAGCGGCTATCCCGACGCGCCAGATGTCGGTGTAGTGGCCGCTGCCAGGCTTGCCGTCGAGGTAGGCGCAGCTGGTGCAGGGCGTGCACGATTCGACGCTTTGAGCGGGCAGCATGCAGACGGTTGCTGACCGTCGCAGCTTGCCGGGCGGCCAGGCTATCGCCGCCATCGCCTGCCGGCGCTGCATCACGGCGCACGAATAGTGCCCATCTTCATCGATCGTGCCGTGTCAATTTCACACCCGTTGTCCTGCGCCCTGCTCGCGAAGCGAGCGCACGATTTCACGCCCGGCGACCGGCAGGTAGTCGGCGGCGTAGTGGTGGAAGTCGGTCCCCTCGTCGGCGAGCGCGCGCTGCTGGCCGTCCCGCTCGACGAAGCGGCGCGGGTCGAGGACGGCGAGGCCGGCTTGGCGGGCCGCCGCGATCGTCTTGTCGATGTGCTCGATCCTCTCGCCGAGCGGGCGGCCGTCGGCCAGTCGGACCGCGACATGAGGCACGACCAGGATGGGGCACGCCACCATGCTGCGCAGCCTGGCCATGCCCTCGGCAATCGCCTCTGAAGAGAGCGTCACCAAGCGGATTTCCCGCAGCATATGCCGGTCGGTCTCGGTCAGCGCGCGCGACCGGCGCAGGGCGGCTTCGACCGCCTCGATGACGTCGTTCGGCGCCGGCTGTCCGCGGTGAACGTCATTCCACCAGGCCTCGCCGGCTTCGCCCGCCGGCGCGACGAGCTGGCGGTGGATTTCGTTGATGTTCAGCGTATGGCCCATCGCCGCATAGTGCTTGTCCGTGCACACCTCGATGACGAGCCGTTCGGCATCGCCGAGAAGGCGCGGCATCGCCCGGCCGGGGCGCCAATCCCTGAACGCGAACGGCGCGGTGCCGGCCGGCATCGAGGTCGTTCCCGCCAGCAGGCCGAGGAACTGGATCATCTCGTGCACGTCGTGGAGATAGATCGGCGTGCGCGACTTGACGTGCCGATTGAGGTAGTCGACGTCGCCGGGCACCGCGGCCAGGGGATCGTGCACCCGGCACGATCCCAGGGCGAAGACGCGCAAGCGGCCGTCCCCGCCCCTCGATCTCCGCCACAGCGTGGTCAACAGGCTCACGGCGTTCACACCGGCCAGTAACGGCGCACCATCGACACGACGCCGAGGTCGCGCCGTACCGGATTGGTGAACAGATAGTAGCGGCCGCCTGCTCCCAGATCGAGAAAGAGCTCGGGATCGCGCAAGCCCGCTTCGGCAAACAAGGCCAGCGCTTCGGGCTCCTGATGGCGCTCGGTCCGGTAATCGAAGAACCGCTGGACGTCCGACAGCACGAACGGATAGCGACGCATCGCGCGCAGCACGGCGAGCTGCCCGGGCCGGCTGCAGGAGGCGACGAGGTTGGTCGTGAGAACCATCGAACCGGGCTGCGGCCGGGGGCCGAAGCGAGCCGGGAACTCGGCCGGGATCAGGCGCACATTGGCGGTGAGCGCCGGCTCGGCGCGCTGCAGCATGCCGTGCAGCGTCGCGGCGCTGCGGCCGCGCGGAGGATTGGCTTCGAAGCCGGTGGTCTTGAACCCGTTCCAGCCGAGCAGGAACATCAATTGGCCGAAGCCGCTCCCGACTTCGTCCACGCGATGGATGCCGAGACCGCACGACAGGAGCTTGCGGGCGAGCGCGATCTCGTACTCGAGAAAGACCTGCCCGAGCCTGACCCTCGCAGCATAGTAGTTGTAGGCGCCGCTTCCTTCGATGCCGGATCGCTCGAGGAGATCGCGCATGGCCGGCAGCAGGAGCTCGTGCAGCCGGTCCGCCCATGGCGGGTCGCCCCTGTCTTCAGCATGCCCCATCGGCGATTGCTAGAGCGTTTTGCGTTCAAATGGAACCGCTCGCGGTTCCATTTGAACGGAAAAGCCCGCCGCGGCGATGCCAATGGCTTGTGCATGGATGACTTGTATAATGTGCGCCGGCGGGCGACTGTCCCTCCGAGCCGTACTGAACACGCCGTCCCGTCCTTGGTCTTCGCTGTCCCCACCTCCACCCGCCGTTCGGCAGTCCCAGGCTTCCTGTTCGACCTCGCCCTCGTGGTGCTGGGCGGCGGCGCTCTGCTGGTCGCCATCGTCCTGTGGTTCGACAACGCCCAGGGGGGATTGACCGGCAACGGGCTCTTCAAGAGCCTGGAGCTGAAGCCCTGGGTGGTCGATCCGGCCAAGGCGCCGCTCTACCCTTCGAACTACCTGTTCTATCCCCTGTACGGCGTACTCTGCCGCCTGCTCGACGTCCTGGGCGTGTTCGCGGGCGATCCGCGCCGGCAGATGACCATCCTCAACGCCGCGAGCTGCGCGCTCAGCCTGGGGGTGGTCTACCTGCTGATCCGCGCCTTGACCGCCGATCGGCTGGTGGCGCTGCTGGCTGCGCTGTTCCACCTCGCCTCCAGCTTCGTGATGTTCCTCGCCATCATCAACGAGGACATCATGCCGAGCTATACGGTGCTGCTGGCCGCCATGGCCCTGGGCGCCATCTGGCTCGCCAAGCCGACGGCGCCGCGGGTGCTGGCGGTGTCGGTGCTGTTCTCGCTCGCCTGGTTGATGGAATGGCGGCTGATGTTCCCCACCCTGCCCGCCATGCTGGTGGCGCTGTGGGTGTGCGAAAGACGCCTGGCCTGGCGATTCGCCTGGATGGCGCTGTTCCTCGTCGGCGTGGTGGCGACGGCCGCGGTCGTCGCCTGGACGTGGCAGGGCCATCCAGGCGCCGTCGGTCCGATCGACCTGATCTGGACCGGCAAGGCGGTACGTTCGGTCTGGGCGGGCTTCACCTGGGCCAAGGTCGGCTACATGTGGGACGGCATGGTGGCCTACCTGCTGGGCGCCGGCGTGGCGGCGATCCCGGGCATTCCGGGCTGGGACATCTGGCGCTGGGTCGCCACCGTCTGGATGCTCGCGGTGGCCTTCTTCGCCCTGCCCTTCCTGTGGCGCCACTGGGACGATCCGCGCTCGCGCGCCCTGTCGGCGATCTTCGGCGTCACCTTCGTGGCCGGCGAGGTCTTCAACCTCTATTCCCAGCCGCAGGATCCGCAGATGCAGATCAACGTCATGGCTTGGCTCACGGTCGGCTGGGCGGTGGTGCTGGTCGCGGTGCGCGAGCGCCGCCGTCATGGCCGGCGCGGATTGGCGGCGCTGGCCGGCCTCACGGTGGCGCTGTTCGCCTACAACGTCTGGAGCATCGCGCCCCTGCGCGGCCTGGACAGCGCCTGGGAAGGCGCCATCCAGCGCATGGAACGCGAGGGCAATCCCGACCGCACCGTCTGGCTGATGCACGACTTCGACTGGGCCATGGTCTACGGCTCGCTGTACTGGGGCATCAACGACCCCGGCACCGAGAAGCTCGGCCCCGCGCCGCAGAAGGAACCGCGCTTCAAGTGGATCGGCTTCACCGGCCAGGTGCTGCGCCATCCCGAGTGGACCGACCACGAACTCGTCGACGACCTGCGCGGGCAGATCGACCGCGCGCTGGACCTGGGCTACGACGTGATGGTGATCCGGCTGTGGGACATGGATCCCTATCAGCTCGAGGTCGCGACCGGCATGGTGGCGAGCAGCGCCCGCATCCAGGCGCTGCGCCGCATGATGCGCGAGGACTATGTCGCCACCCAGGCCTTCATCGATCCGGTGGTGGGCGCGGTCGACCGGCTGAAGAAGAAGCCCGGGCGTTGAGATGCCCGTCGATGCGCTCGTCGTCGTCGACATGCAGGCAGGCCTGCTCGACGGCCTGCCGAAGCACAACCTGAAGGGCGTCATCCAGCGCATCAATGCCGTGGCGTCATTCGTGCGCGCGCGAGGCGGCAAGGTCGTGTGGATCAGGCATTGCGGCAAGGCCGGCGACGGCTTTGCGCCGCATGAGCCGGGCTGGGCGTTCCTGCCGGATCTCGACCGTCGGCCCGAAGACCTCGTCGTCGAGAAGACGTTGAACGACGCCTTCGCCGGAACGGCATTGCACGACGCGCTGCAACGCCTGGCGGCAGATCGAGTCGTCATCGCGGGCTGGGCCACCGACTCCTGCGTCGACAGCACCCTGAGGTCCGCCGTGTCGCGCGACTACCACGTGGTGGCCATCAGCGACGCCCATACGCTGAGCGACCGGCCGCATCTCGACGCGCCCGCCGTCATTCGGCATCACAACTGGGTCTGGAGCGACCTTCTGACCAACCGCTCGATCCGCGTCGTGACGACGGATGAGCTGATCGGTGGTCATGGTCTTCCGGACCGCGAGCCTCCGGCTCGCTCATGATTCATGAGCGAGCCGGAGGCTCGCGGTCCGGAAGGCCATGACTACATCGTCGCCTGCTGGATGCGTCGTTCGTCGAGCCCGACCGAGCGCGCCGTCTCGACGATGGCGGCCCAGGTGTCGTCGGGCAGCGGCACGCCCTCGGCCAGGCGCTTCGCCCGCGTGCGGGCCTCCGGCTCGCCGGGCAGCAGGATCTCAGCCCCAGCCGCCGTAGGCTTGGAACTCTTCACGAAATCGACGTACCGCGCGATGTCCTTGGGGAAGAAGCCCGCCGGATCGAGCACCTTGGGGTCGACGTAGAACGACAGCATGCCGTTGGCGAAGCGGCCGCGCTCGGGGTCGGTGGCGCTGTTGCCCGACAGCGAGCCGCCCAGAAGCTCGCACATGAAGGCGAGACCCGACCCCTTGTGATCGCCGAACGCCTGGATGGCGCCGGTGCCCTTGCTGTGGTCGCGCGGGCCGGTCGGCGTGTAATCGCCATAGAGCAGGTGCGGATCGCTGCTGGTCTTGCCGTCGGGACCGACCAGCGCACCGTCCGGCACCTTCTTGCCGCCCTGGCTCGCCACCAGGACCTTGCCCTCGGCCACGATCGAGGTGGCGAAGTCGAGCACCAGCGGATCCTGCCCCGGCCGCGGCACGCCCACGCAATAGGGCGCCGTCGAGAAGCGGCGCTCGACGCCGCCGTAGGGCGCCACCAGCACGCTGCCCGAGGCGTTGACGAAATGGATCGAGACCAAGCCGGCCTCGGCCGCCATCTCGGCCCAGTCGCCGACGCGGCCGACATGGCCCGCGTTGCGCAGGGTGACGGCCGACAGGCCGTTCTTGCGGCACTTGTCGATGCCGATGCGGACGGCCTGCGGCGTCACCGTCTGGCCGAAGCCGTACTTGCCGTCGATCACGGCGATCACCGGCGTGTCGACCACGACGTCGACCGTGACGTCGGCCACCACGGTTCCGTTCTTCTTCTGCGTGGCATAGCGTGGCACGCGCACTACGCCGTGGCTGTCGTGGCCCGACAGGTTGGCGTTCACCAGGTAGCGGCCGATGCGGCCGCCCTCCTCCGCCGAGCACCCCGCCGAGGCAAAGATATCCGCTACGAAGGCCTCCAGCGCCTTCGCCTTGATGGTGACTGTCATTCGTTTACCCTCATGGTCTTCCGGACCGCGCGCGTCCAGCGCGCCTCACGATCATGAGCGCACTGGAAGCGCGCGGTCCGGAAGATTACTTCTTCGCCTTCGCCTTCTTCTCTTCCGCCGCGCGCTGCAGGGCGCCGACATAGCCGCGGTTCCAGGTCGGGTTGATCATGACCTCGTTGATGACGATGTGCGCCGGCAGGCAGGCAACGTAGCGGATCAGGTCGCCGACATCCTCCGACTGCGCCATGCGCGCCCGCTCCTCCCTGGTGATGGGGATCGGCCGCTTGTCGAGGATGGGGGTGGCCACCTCGCCGGGGCAGACGACGCAGGAGCGGATGCCGTTGACGCACTCCTCCATGTTGATGGTGTGGCTCATCGCCACCACGCCGTGCTTGGCCGCCGAATAGGCGGCGCCGCTCAGCGTCGAAGGATTGCGGCCGGCCATCGACGAGGTATGGATCAGGACGCCGTCCTTGCGCTTGCGCATCATCGGCAGCACGGCCGACGAGCAGTAGAAGGCGCTCGACAGATTGCCGTCGATCACCATCTCCGCGCCGGCCGACGTGAGCTCGCTCCACTTGCGGTCCGGGATATTCAGCCCGGCGTTGTTCACCAGGATGTCGCAGCGGCCGAATTTCTTCTCGATGTCCTTGGCGACGCGGCCGACGGCGGCCGCCTTCATGAGGTCGGCCGGCTTCACCACCGCCTTGCCGCCCGCCTGCTTGATGGTGGCGGCCGTCTCCTCCAGCGGCTCCTTGCGGCGGCCGGTCAGCACCACCGTGGCGCCTTCCTTCGCGAGCGCGACCGCCGCCGCCTGACCAATACCCGAGCCAGCACCGGTCACCCAGGCGACCTTGCCTGCCAACGAAGCCATCGATTTCTCCTTTATAGGCCCACTGTCATCCCGAGGCCGACGGCCGAGGGACCTTTACCGATCCGGAAAGGTCCCTCGCTGCGCTCGGGATGACAGCCGGGCGCAGTCTCGACGGTCAATTACAGCACCTTGCCGGTGCCGTCGTCGATCAGATGCATGTTGCTGAGGTCGGCCCTGAGCTTCATCGGCTTGTTGGCCGTCGCGCCGGCGTTGGGATTGACGCGGCCGCACACTTCCGACCCGGCGATGGTGAAGTAGACCAGGGTCTCCATGCCCATCGGCTCGACGACGTCGATCGGGTTTTCGAAATCGTGCTGGTTGGGCTCGATATGCGGACGGGTCTCGGTGATGTGCTCCGGCCGCAGGCCGAGCACCAGGCCGGTCTTGCCGACACACGGCGTGTAGCGCGCCGTGCGGTCCGACGGCACCGGGAAGGAGAGCGTGTCGCTCAGCCGGACCCGCAGGGCGCCTGCTGCCTGCTCGACATGGCAGGGGATGAAGTTCATCGCCGGCGAGCCGATGAAGCCCGCCACGAACTTGGTGGCCGGTGAATGGTAGAGGTCGTTGGGCGAGCCGACCTGCTCGATCAGCCCGGCGTTCATGACCACGACGCGGTCGGCGAGCGTCATCGCCTCGACCTGGTCGTGGGTCACGTAGACGGTGGTGGTGCGCACCTTCTGGTGCACCTTCTTGATCTCGGTGCGCATCTGTACGCGCAGCTTGGCGTCGAGGTTGGAGAGCGGCTCGTCGAACAGGAAGACCTTGGGGTCGCGCACGATGGCGCGGCCCATGGCGACGCGCTGGCGCTGACCGCCCGAGAGCTGCTTGGGCTTGCGGTCCAGCAGCTCGGTGATGTCGAGGATCTGGGCGGCCTGCTTGACCCGCTTGTCGATCTCGTCCTTGGGCGTGCGCTTGAGCTTCAGCCCGAACGACATGTTCTCGTAGACGTTCATGTGCGGGTAGAGCGCGTAGTTCTGGAACACCATGGCGATGTCCCGGTCCTTCGGCGGTACGTCGTTGACGACGTCGCCGCCGATCGCGATGTCGCCGCCCGAGATCTCCTCGAGGCCGGCGATCATGCGCAAGGTCGTGCTCTTGCCGCAGCCGGTGGGACCGACAAGCAAGATGAACTCCTTGTCGACGATGTCGAGGTCGATGCCGCGGACGGCCTGCACCTCGTCGTACATCTTGACGACCTTACGCA
>JACPOB010000016.1 GCA_016185145.1 Rhodospirillales bacterium
GCCTCGGCGGATGGACCGGCTACTACGGAAAGCCCGGCCCCAAGGTCATGCGCATCGGTCTCGCAGAGTTCCGCGCTATAAGGTATGGCGCCTCCCTGGTTGGTCACGATGTGTGAATCCGACAGAGCGAAGCTGGGGAGGCACGCCTTGTCACGACTCCGGCCCGCCCTTCGCATCCGCCGTCTTGATCTGCGCCCGCCGCACCGCCTCGCGGTGTGAGATATACATCGCGCTGCCGAAGATCACCGCCGCACCGACGAAGGTCCAGGCGTCGGGCGTCTGGAAGAACAGGAAGTAGCCCAGGAGCATGTTCCAGATCAGCGACAGGAAGCCGATCGGCTGCAGCAGCGTAATGTCGGCGAGCTGGTAGCCGCGCTGCTGGCAGATGTGACCGAGCGTACCGCACAGGCCGGCAGCCAGGAACCACAGCAGGTCGACCCAGCTCGGCGTTTGCCAGAACCAGATGGCGAAGGGCGCTGCGCAGACCACGATCACGAAGTTCTGCCAGATCACGATGGTGTTGGCCGAATCGGTCCTGGCCAGCGCCTTGGAGATCAGGTTGGAGGCGGAAAAGATCGGCGTCGAGATCAGGATGCAGATGACACCGAGATGCAGCGCCGAAAAACCAGGCCGGATGATGATCATGGCGCCGATGAAGCCCACGATGACGGCGAGCCAGCGCCTCAGCCGCACGTCCTCGCCCAGGAACAGCGCCGCGCCGATGGTGACGAAGATCGGGCCGGTGAAGCCCAAGGCCGTGATCTCGGCCAGCGTGGTGAGCGGCAGCGCCACGAACCACAGCATCATGCCCGCGGTATGGAGGGCGCCGCGCGAGATGTGCAGGCCCATCCGATTGGTGCGCAGCGAGCGATAGAGGCCCAGCCGCAACACGATCGGCAGCAGGAACAGGGCGCCGAACAGATAGCGCAGGAACGCCATGACGTAGGGATTGAGATGCTGCGCGGGGATCAGCGTGAAGACGTTCAGGAGCGC
Organism: Rhodospirillales bacterium; assembly: GCA_016185145.1. Lineage (GTDB taxonomy): Bacteria > Pseudomonadota > Alphaproteobacteria > Reyranellales > Reyranellaceae > Reyranella. The sequence goes on from JACPOB010000016.1 coordinate 994, forward strand.
GAACACCACTCCGGAGATACCGACCCACAGGATTCCGCGAAGATTGGGCGGCAGCGCCAACCAGCGAGCGACGAAATCAGACACGCCGCGACTATGTCACGGCGTCTGAACTGCTGCACGCTCAGCGATGTTCTTGTTTCGCCAGGTCAGGCTTCGCCGACCGCCTCGCCGTCGGCCTGCACCGTCGGGATCACGTAGGCGCCGTCGCGCAGGTCGGACACCCGCTCGACCAGATCCTCGATGTAGGGATCGTGGATATGCAGGGCGCGCGCGTGAGCCACGGTGTTGGCGAGATAGTCGCGGCAGGCGCCGCGACGGCCCTCGGCGAAGGCGATATGGTGCGCCGCCCGCTCGATCGGCAGGTCGCCGCAATACTGGCAGTGAGCTGCGTCGACGACGAAGGTGATGGCGGTGACGGTGCGGCCATCGCGCAGCGTCGTGGACACCCAGGCGGGCTGGTAGATGCCGGCGATCATCTCGCGATTCCACAAGAGACCGAGCTCGCTCTCGACCTGCTGCGGCGCCAACCGGTAGGCAATGCCCTCGCACGCCCCGCCCTGCTCGAGCGCCAGCATCAGGCCGGGCAGCTCGGGCGTGCCGCGACCCATCGGCATCCAGAAGCAGAAGGAACGGCGCCAGCCGTCGACGCGGCAGGGCTGCTGCTCGGCGAACTCCATGGCTGGGTTCCACATCAGCGAGCCGTAGGCGAATACCCAGACCTCCTCACCGGGCCGGTAGCGAGCCATCGCCGTCTTGAAGCTCGCCTCGCGCTCGGCGGACGACAGGAAGAAGTGGTAACCGGCCTTGTGGGCGTCCGCGACGATCTGGTCGATGTTCTCGGACGTCAGGTCTTCGCGCTTGAGCACGACCCGCCTCTCACACGCCGTACACGATGGACATGGTCTCGGCGACGCAGGCCGGGCGTTCCTGGCCTTCGATCTCGATCGTGACCTGGTTGGTCAGCCGCACGCCCCCCTTGTCCATCGGGTCCGCGGCGAGAAGCTTGGCGCGAGCGCGTACCCGCGAGCCCGCCGGCACGGGGCTGGTGAAGCGCACCTTGTTGCAGCCGTAGTTGATGCCGTTGCGCACGTTGTTGATGTGCGAAATCTGATGGTTGAGCATCGGGATCAAGGACAGCGTCAGAAAGCCGTGAGCGATCGTCTTGCCGCCCGGCATGTCCTTCTTGGCCCGCTCGACGTCGACGTGAATCCACTGGTGATCACCCGTCGCTTCGGCGAACTGGTTGATCCTATCCTGTGTAACCTCGACCCAGTCGCTAACCCCAATTTCCTGGCCCACGTATTTGTGCATTTCGTTCGGGTGGGCGAATTCCCTTTTTGCCATTTTCCCTAACCTCGGCAGTAATTTTTGCCTTGCACCTGCAAGATATCATGAAACCGTTCGCAGACAGCTAACTCTCTCCGGCGAGCACCCCCTGCCCGCGCGGCGGATCATAGTTCAGTGGTCGGCGGGCCCGCCCTCCAATCGGGTGCCATTTGTAGCGATAGGGTCCCATTTGTATCGTCGCTCCCTTTTGCCCATCATGCACTCCACAAGATTGCACATGAGGGAGCCCCGGGATGGCATATGAGACGGTTTTGTACGATGTCACCGATCGCATTTGCACGATCGCACTCAACCGTCCCGAGAAATTGAATGCCTGGACACGGCAGATGCATATCGACCTCAAGGACGCCATGCACGCGGCCGGCGCCGATCCCGAGGTCCGGGCGATCATCCTGACGGGAAGCGGCCGCGGCTTCTGCGCCGGCGCGGACATGAGCGGCCTGCAGGCAATTGGCGCCGGCGCTAGTGCCGACCGGTCGTCTAAGACTGCACAGGCACTGCAAGAGGGAAGCACCCTGCCCGAGTTCAAGATGAACTATTCCTACTTCCCGGCGATCCCGAAATTCATCATCGCGGCGATCAATGGGCCGGCGGCCGGGCTCGGCTTCGTCATCCCGCTCTATGCCGACCTGCGGTTCGCCGCCGACTCGGCCGTATTCACGACGGCGTTCGCCCAGCGCGGCCTGATCGCCGAGCACGGCGTGAGCTGGCTGCTGCCGCGCCTCGTCGGACTGCCGGCCGCCATGGACCTGCTCTGTTCGGCCCGCAAGTTCCGCGCTCCGGAAGCGCTGGAACTCGGCCTGGTCAGCCGTGTCATTCCCGACGACAAGCTGATGGCCGAGACCCGGGCCTACGCCACCCTGCTCGCCAACACCGTCTCGCCGCGATCGGTGGCGGTGATGAAGCGGCAGATCTGGGAAGCCGAGTTCCAGACCCTGGCCGAGGCCACCACCCAGGCCAACTACGAGATGGAACTCTCCTTCCAGACCGCCGACTTCAAGGAAGGCGTCGCCCACTTCCTGGAGAAGCGCGTGGCGCGGTTCACGGGTAAGTAGCGCTGCGGGCTCGTGCGGAGCGCGGACCTCCAGGTCCGCTCATGAGCAGGATGCGGACCTGGAGGTCCGCGCTCCATTCAAACCTTCTCCGTCTCGCTGGCCCGCGGCTGCCAGGTCATCAGGCGGCGCTCGACCGCGCCGACGGCGGCATCGAGCGCCAACGCGAAGGCGGTCAGGACCAGGATGCCGGCGAACACGGTGTTGATGTCGAAGGTGCCCTCGGCCTGCAGGATCAGGTAGCCGACGCCGCGCGAGGAGCCGAGATATTCGCCGACCACGGCGCCGACGAAGGCGAGACCCACGGCGTTGTGCAGGCTCGCGAACACCCAGCTCATCGCCGACGGCAGGTAGATCGAACGCAGGAGCTGGCGCCGCGAGGCGCCCAGCATGCGGGCGTTGGCGATCAGGTTGGGGCTGACCTCGCGCACGCCCTGGTAGACGTTGAAGAACACGACGAAGAAGACCAGCGTGACGCCCAACGCCACCTTCGACCAGATGCCGAGCCCGAACCACACCGCGAAGATCGGCGCCAGCACCACGCGCGGCATGGAGTTGAAGCCCTTGATGTAGGGGTCCATCACCGCCGACGCGGTCGGCGACAACGCCAGCCACAGGCCAATCGCCAGACCGAACCCCGCGCCGATGAAGAAGCCCAGCGCCGTCTCGAGCAGGGTGATGGCGAGATGACCGAATATCTCGCCGGTCGCGAACCACTCGTAGATGACCCAGAAGACCTTCTGCGGCTCGCCGAAGAAGAAGGCGGCGCGATTGGGCTTGTCGAAATAGAAGGGTGGGATCAGGCCGGGCGCCGTCATGACGTACCAGAAGGCCACGAGAAGGCAGACGACCAGGATTTGCAGGAAACGCAGCCTCACGTCATGCCGCCTTCTGTGCCGCGTAGGCCTTCAGGACCTCTTCCTTCATGGCTGCCCAGATCTCGCGGTGCAGCGCGAGGAAGCCCGGCGTCATGCGGATCTCCGACACATCGCGCGGTCTCGGCAGGTCGACCTTGAAGTCGCCGATCGGCCGCGTCGCGGGGCCCGCGGACAGCACGACGACCCGGTCGGAGAGCGCGATCGCCTCCTCGAGGTCGTGAGTGATGAACAGCACGGATTTCTTGTCCTCGGCCCACAGCGCCAGAAGCTCGTTCTCCATGAGTTGGCGCGTCTGCACATCGAGCGCCGAGAAGGGCTCGTCCATCAGCAGGATATCCGGGCTCAGGATCAGCGTCTGGGCAAGCGCCAGCCGCTTGCGCATGCCGCCCGACATCTGGTGCGGATAGCGATCGCCGAAGCCCGCGAGGCCGACGCGGCGCAGCCATGCCTCGCCCTGCACCACCGCCTCGGCGCGCGGCTCGCCGCGGAACTCGAGCCCTGCGATCACATTGTCGATGCCGGTGCGCCACGGCATCAGCGCGTCGGCCTGGAACATGTAGCCGGCGCGCTTGTTGACGCCATCGGCGGCCAGCAGCGGCTGGCCGAACACCGACACCGAGCCCTGGCTGGGCGCCAGCAGGCCGGCCGCGATGTTGAGCAGCGTGGACTTGCCGCAGCCGGTCGGTCCCACCACCGAGACGAACTCGCCCGCGGCGATGGTGAGCGAGGCGTTGGCCACGGCGGTATAGGCTCCGCCGCCGTCCCGGGCGGCGAAGCGACAGGTGATGTCCTCCAGCTCGAGCGCCGGAACGCTGGCGCTCATCAGCTGCGCTTGCCGGCGCGCGCCGCGAATTCGTTGGTCCAGGTGTCGGCGAGCTTGATGCTGGCCGGCTTGATGGCGGGATCGCCCTCGGCCAGGAACTTCAGGCAGTTGGCCGGACCGTCGGCCGGCATCTGGCCATCGGGCGAGATCGTGTCGCGCACGGCGGCGAAGGCCTTCTCGTAGAGCGCCTTGTCGCCCAGCAGGTAGGCTTCGGGCACCGCCTTGGCGACGTCGGCGGGCGCCGCGGTCTGCAGCCACTGGTCGGCACGCACGATCGCCGTCGCCAGCGCCTGCGCGGTGTTGGGAGTCTTCTTCAGAAGATCGGGCTGGGCATAGAGGCAGGCCGCCGGGAAGGCGCCGCCGAACAGCTCCTGGTTGCCCTTCATGGTGCGCGTGTCGACCATGATCTTGATCAGCTTCTTGTCCTCGAGAATGGTCACCGCGGGATCGGCCTGGGAGATGCCGTCGACCTCACCCTTCTCGATCGCCGCCACCACGGACGCGCCGGCGCCGACGCCGATCGCCACGATGTCGCTGGCCTTCAGCCCGCCCTTGGCGGCCCAGTTGTTGACCAGCATGTGGGTCTGCGAGCCGGGAGCGGTGACGCCGAACTTCATGCCCTTGATGTCGACCGGTCCCTTGACCTTGGCCGCCACGTCGTTGCGCAGGCCGATGGCGAGCTGCATGCCGCGGCCGATCAGGGCGAAGCCCACGATGTCCTGGCCGCGCTGCTGCATGCGGATGGTATGCTCGTAGGCGCCGGCGACGACGTCGGCGCTGCCGCCCATCAGGGCCTGCAACGACTTGGCGCCGCCCTGGAAGTCGTTGATCTCGACGTCGAGGCCGGCTTCCTTGAAGTAGCCCTTGGTCTCGGCGATGGTGAGCGACAGGTAGTACAGCGCCGACTTGCCGCCGACCGCCAGCACCACCTTGGTCTTCTCCGGCTTGCCTTGCGCGTGGGCGACGTAGGGCGCGGCCACCAATGCCGGGGCCGCGGCCAATATCGTCCTACGCCGCATGTGCAGCTTGGTCATCGTTTCCTCCTGGATGAAATTTATTGGCGGCGAGAGTGCCGCATGCCCCGTTGGGCGGCAATCCTATTTGAACGGCCGTTCCTTCCACCACGGGAAATAGGACGGCATGCCGCTGGTCACCTTCATGGGGAACCTCGCCGGGCGCTTTTCCAGGAAGGCCGTCACGCCCTCCTTCACGTCGTCCGACTTGCCGCGGGCGTAGATGCCCTTGGAATCGACCTTGTGCGCCTCCATGGGGTGGTCGGCCCCCAGCATCTTCCAGATCATCTGGCGGTTCAGCGCCACCGAGACCGGCGCCGTGTTGTCGGCGATCTCGCGGGCGAGCGCATATGCCGCGGGCAGCAGCTCGTCCGCCTTATGGATCGAACGCACCAGGCGGCCCTTCAGCGCCTCCTCGGCAGGGAAGACGCGGCCGGTCATCACCCATTCCAGCGCCTGCTGCGGGCCGACCAGGCGCGGCAGGAACCAGCTCGAGCAGGCCTCCATGACAATGGCGCGCCGGGTGAAGACGAAGCCGTAGCGTGCAGCCTCGGAGGCGAGCCGCACATCCATGGCGAGCTGCATGGTGACGCCGACACCGACGGCGGGGCCATTGCAGGCCGCTATGGTGGGCTTCAGGAGATCGAACAGGCGCAACGTGAACAGACCGCCGCCGTCGCGATGGCCGTCGAGCCCGGGATCGACCGGTCCGCGATTCTCGGAGTTGAAGGTGTTGGCGCCGCCGGAAAGGTCGGCGCCGGCGCAGAAGCCGCGGCCGGCGCCCGTGAACACCACGGCACGCACATCGTCGTCGCGGTCGGCACGGTCCATGGCATCGAGCAGTTCCGACAGCATCTTGCCGGTGAAGGCATTGAGCTTGTCCGGGCGGTTCAACGTGATGGTGAGGATGCCGTCCTTGGTCTCGTACTTGATCTGCTCGTAGTCCACGGTCGGTCCTCGCTCAATGCTGATTGATCAACACGACGCCGCCCATGATCAGGACGATGCCGCCGATCTGCTTGATGCCGAACGGCTCGCCGAAAAGGAAGTGCCCGAGCACCGCCACAATCGCATAGGAGAGCGACACGCTGGGAAAGGCGACCGACACGGGGAGCTTCCGCAACGCGATCATGTAGAGGAAGGCCGCCGAACCGTAGAGCGCCAGACCCGCCAAGGTCGAGGGCCGCAGCACCTGGCTCACGAAGTCCGGGGCCTCAGCGCCGGCTTTCAGCAGCATCTGTCCGGCGATGCCGGCCAGGATGCCGATGCCCAGCGCCACGTAGTAGACCGTCATCGTTCAGGACTCCCCTTGAGAAGGCTCGCGATGCGGCTGGCCCGCGGCGTGCGTGTCGACCTTGGGCCGCTCGATCTCCAATCCACCGGTACCGCGATGGAAGACCTCGCGCACGAGGTACTGCGGCTTGCGGTTGACCGCGAGGAACATGCGGCCGAGATACTCGCCGATCAGCCCGACCACCACGAGCTGCACGCCGGCCAGCACCAGCACCGCCACCATCAGCGACGCCCAGCCTTGCGGCGGCTTGTCCGACACGATCGCCTCGACGACGACGATGACGGCGGCAATCGCGCCCAGCGCACCGCAGCCCAGGCCGAACAGGGTGGCGAGCCGCAGCGGCATCACCGAGAAGTTGAGGAACATCGACAGCCACAGCCGCACCAGGCGGCGCAGCGTGTAGTTCGAGCGGCCTTCGACGCGCGGCAGATGCTCGACCTGCAGGCGACCGACATTCTGCGTGACCTGGAAAACCAGCCCGTCGACATAGGGGTAAGGCCCCTCGTAGCTCGCGGTGATGCGTTCGCGCACGAAGGCGGAGATGCAGCGGAAGCTCGAGAGATAGAGGCCCGGCGGCTTGTCGATCAGGCGATCGGCGCACCAGTTGGTGAAGCGGCTGCCGAGGTTGCGCCAGGCGGCGTGCTGCTTCTCGGCGTAGTAGGTGTAGACGGCGTCGTAGTTGCCGTCGCGCGCATGCTCGAACAGGCGCTTCACCTCGCCGGGCGGGTTCTGCAAATCATCGTCCATGGTGATGGCGTAGGCGCCGCGCGCGCGGGCCAGCCCCGCCATGACCGCGTTGTGCTCGCCGAAATTGCGGCTGAGGCTCAGCACCGTGACCGGCGCGCCGGGCTCGGCGGCGAGCCGCTTGCAGACATCGAGGCTGTTGTCGGGAGGGCAATCGACCACCAGGACGATCTCGAGCCCGCCCTCGATGTCGAGCGCACGCAGCGCGCCCACGAGCTCGCCGACGGTGCCGGCGCCGTTGTAGACAGGCACGACCACGGAAAGCGCCGGCGTGGACACCTCAGCCATCGCGAGCCGCCCCGTCGCGCGCAGCAACCACGATCAGGGAGCCGCCGAACGGCAGGCTGATGCCCGCCGCGATCGCCAGACGCTCAACGGCGAGGGCCGAGGAGAACAGCGCATCCAGCCAGCGCGGATAGTCGCGCACGTCGCTTTCGGCGTCGTCACGCTCGAGCAGTCGGTGAACAAGCATCAGGGGAAACAGCAAGGTGTTCCAATAGCTGGACCTCAGTACGCGAAAGCCGTTGCCGGTGAGCAGGGCCCGCGCCTGGCGGCCGGTGAAGCGGCGGACATTGTGCACGCGCCGGTCATGCGCCGACAACAACCAGCCATAGGCGGGCAGATTGAAGATAGCGATGGCGCCGGGGCGCAGGCAGCGATGCGCCTCTTTCAAGGCGAGCACCGGCTCGACGCCACCGTGACAAAGAACATCGAGCGACAGGTAGCCGGCCAGCGCGCCGCTGCCCAAGGGCATTTCGGTGACAGATCCTGCAGCAACCGGCCGGCCCGCCTTGGCTGCGGCGAATGAGGCTGCCACCGGGTCATACTCCAGCCCGAAAGTGGGGTTACCGGCCACCGCAGGCCCGAGCTTCAGCAACATGCCGCCGGTACCGCAACCGGCGTCGAGGACGGGCCCGGCGCTCGGCGAATGCGACAGGGCGCGGGTGAAGAGCTCCGCGACCAGAGTACGCAGGCCGCGATACCACCACATGCGGTCCTCGACCGCATGCATGCGTTCGTATTCGACCCGTTCCACGCCCGTGTCGTCCCTTCGAGTGTCTTCTTCCCACCTGCTTATGATATCTTCGACCTGCCTTGCCAACCGCCGCTACCAAACCCCCGACAGTCCCGCCGAGCATCGAACGGCTCCTGCTGCTGCCCCTGATCGCTCTGCCGATCCTGTGGCTGGCCGGCTATTTCTTTCCGCCCATCAACCACGACGTCGCCGCCATCCTCGACGTGTCGACGCGCTGGGTGAACGGCGAGCGGCTCTATGTCGAGATCATCGACGAGAACCTGCCGCTCACCTTCGTGGTGCATGCGCTGCCCGTGCTGACCTCCAAGATCCTGCCGGGCAGCCCCTCGTTCTGGTTCACCGCCTGGGTGGTTGCCGGCATCTTCGCCTCGTTCTGGGCCTGTCGCCGCCTGGTGAAGCTGGTGCCGTCGGCCGACCATGCGCTTACCGAGGCGCTGCTGCCGCCGGTCCTGCTGTTCCTGTTCACGGTGCTGCCCAACGAGCATTTCGGCCAGCGGGAGCACATCCTTTTCGTGGCCTGCGCGCCCTACATGATCGCCTCGATGGCCCGCGCCGAGGGCGTCCTGCTGGGCCGGGGCTCGTCGATCGCCATCGGCCTGGTCGCTGGGGTCGCGCTGGCGATGAAGCCGCACTATCTCGCCATCCCCGCTGTCCTCGAGCTCTATCTGCTCGTTCGCCGCGGCTGGCGCACCACGCTCACGGATCCCATCCCCTGGGCGATCGGCTTGGTCGCGGTCGCGCATTTCGTGTCGATGTACACGATCTTCCGCGAATACGGCGAGTTCGTCATGCCGCTCGCCGTCGAAGCCTATGCGCCGATCGGCGACACAGGCTGGCGCGGCGTGCTTACCAGCAATGTGCTCGGCCCAACCCTGCTCGCGCTGGCGATCTTCGGGCTGATCGCGGTGGTCTTTACCAAGACCGTGGCCGCGCGCGTCCTGGTCGTCTTCGGCATCGGCGCCGCGATCTCGGCCATCGCCCAGGCCAAGGGCTGGCCCTATCACGTGCTGCCGGCGCTGTCGGCGGCCATCCTGCTGGCGGCGCTCACCGTCTCGCAGACAGTCGACCGCTACCTGCCGATCAGCCGCAGCGGCCATCACCTGCCGGTGGCGGTGATCTCGGCCACTTTCATGGTGCTGCTCTACTTCCAGGCGGCGCTCTACACGCCGCCCTTCTACAAGCAGCGCCAGTTCGAGGAATCGATCGGCGGACGCCTGCAGCACATCATCGAGCAGAACGCGCCGCACCGCACGATCATGGCGCTGTCGCCCGGCATCTATCCGCTGTGGCCGATGATCAACTACATCGGCGGCCGCATGACCATGCGGTTCCTCACCATGTGGGTGCTGCAGGGCGTCTACGCGACCTGCGACGACTTCCCCGCGCTCTACAATCCGCCGGATACGATGGGCGATTCGGAGAAGATGGTGTTCGACCAGGTGAGCGAGGACTTCGCCCGCGAGCAGCCCGACCTGCTGATCGTCGACCGCATCGCCGGCATCCCGCGCTGCCAGGGCAAGGAGTTCGATTATCTCGAATATTTCATGCAGAATCGGGTGTTCGCCGACGCGTTCGAGGGCTACGAGCACCTGATGGATTTCGACCGGTATCGGATTTATCGGCGGAAGAAGAAGTGAAGCCGTCTTTCATGGAGACGACTCAAGTTCCTCTCCCCCTAGCGGGGCCCTAGCGGGGGAGAGGAGCCTGAATCGCCGTGATGCGGATCACTCCCACTTCCCCATCGCCTTCGCCCGCATCGCCTCCGGAATCTTCTCGACATCCGGCACCTTGAACACGCCGGACGCGACCAGGACGATCTCGCCGCCGCAGACCAGGTCGCAGCTGCAGAAGCAGAAGTTGATGGTGCGCCGGGCGATGCGCGCGGTGCCTTCCAGCCACTGGCCGAGCCTGGCGCCGCGCACGAACTCGGTGCTGAGCGACACCGTGGGATGCGGCCAGCGGATGCCGGTGGCGTGCCCAGAGCCCACGCCCATCACCATGTCGGCCACGGTGACCAGCAACCCGCCATGCGCCCAGCCCATGGGATTGCCGTGACGCGGCTCGAGCGGCAGGCCGACCCTGAGCTTCTCGCCCTCGACCTTGAACCAGAGCGGGCCGATCAGCCCGACGAAGCTGTCGGGCACGTCGAGCTTGCGGAAGCCTTCGGGGATCAGCGTTTCGGTCATGAGCCAAGCCCATCCTTGGAAGCGGCGAATTTCTCGAGCGCGGCGCGCACCGCGGGCTCGAACGCCATGCTGCGGTGCGTCTCCTCGTTCAGCGAGACCATGATCGCCTTGAGCACGGCGGTGCAGTTTCCCTCGCCGTCGAACAACCCGTGGCCGATCACGCACTTGCGCTGGTGCACCTCCAGGAGGCGGGCGCAGGCCGTGGCGCGGCCGGGAAAGAACATCTGGCGTTTGAAGTCGATCTCCAGCCGGCCGACGACGACGCGAAAGCGCGGCAACCCCGAGCGGAAAGAACATCTGGCGTTTGAAGTCGATCTCCAGCCGGCCGACGACGACGCGAAAGCGCGGCAACCCCGAGCGGACGATGGCGCGCATGTACGAGACGCGGGCATTCTCCAGGAGCTGCAGGAAAGCGCCGTTGTTGATATGGCCGTTGGCGTCGACGTCGGCAAAACGCAGATGCTCTTCGGTGGCAAATCCGTAGATCCGCCGGTCCGTCAGGTCGAGGCTCACTCGATCAATTCTCCCTGAATTCCAGCGTGAGATCGGCCGCCTCGGAAGGCGGCACGAGCAACCGGCCCGAGTCGGGCTGGCTCACCTTGACGCCATTCTTCTTCAGAAGCGCCTCGCAAGCTGCGAGGTTCTCGACCCTGATGCTGAGCAGCGCCGGATGATCGACCTCGCGGACCGGCGTGATTCCCGGATAGCGCCGCAGATAGTCCTGCCGTTTCATGTAGTGGATCGGCTGCGTGCCGGTATCGGCCACGATGCCGCCGCCCTCGCCGCGCACCGCGCCCTTGCCGAAATACTTCTCGAGCTCGGCCGTCCACGTCGCCGGCTGCTCGGCGATCACCGTGACGCCGAGGATGCCGCGCGCGCCGTTGGGATGCTGCGCCCATTCGCTGCGATAGACGAACTGCGGCGTGAGATGCTCGCAGACGAAGAAGCCGACCACCGGCATGTGCGTCTTGGGGATGCGCACAGTGCGGAACTGTGCATGCTCGGTC
>JACPOB010000017.1 GCA_016185145.1 Rhodospirillales bacterium
ATCGGAGGGGGTCTCGTTCTTGCTCACGATGTATGTATGCCACAAAACGCACATACAGATCAACAGACAACACGCCACAAGGCCTCATAAAACCCCGATAATCTCCGGCTTTCTTGCCTTTCGAGACAGAAACTAGCTAGTACCTGCTTTCATTGAATAGTGATTCACAGATGACCTCATCCTGAGGAGCCGCGCGCAGCGCGGCGTCTCGAAGGATGGCAACAAAGACGATGTAGCTCACCCTTCGAGACGGCCCTGCGGGCCTCCTCAGGGTGAGGTCGGGCTGTATCAGCGTCCAATGAAAGCGGGTACTAGAACTGGTCTGACGCCGACGCGGAGTCCAGTCAGATCGACCGCGCGCTGCCTCGCTTCGGAAGGTCCATGACGGCGCGACCTGCCTCGATGTCCTCGAGGAGCCGAACGAGCCGTTCGCCACCCTTCAGCAGATCGTCTTCAAGGGCCTGGCGCACGGCGGCGGCGTCCCTGGTCCGCAGCGCATCGATCAGCGCGAGATGGAAATGCCGGCCGGGATTGGGATCGGGACCACAGCGGTAGAACAGGTTCAACAAGGGCGCCGTGCGCATCCAGATCTGCTCGAGAAGCTTCACCAGCTCACGCATGCCGCTGGCGTCGTAGAGCCGGAAATGGAGTTCGCAGCCGGCGCGGATCGCCGATGGCCAGTCCTCCCGCCGCCATGCATCGGCAAGGGTCTGGTGGAGCTGTTCCAGTCGGTCGATCTCTTCGGGCGTGATCTTGCCCGTTGCGACCTCGCCGGCGAGGCCTTCGAGCTTCAGCCGGATCTGGCGCAATTCGAGATACTGGGCAAGGGAGAGCCTGACGACGCGGATCGACCGGTTGGCGACGATCTCGAAACCGCCTTCGCGCGCGATCTGCAGCATCGCCTCGCGGACGGGCGTCTCAGACACGCCCATGGCGCGGGCCACGTCGCGGATCTTCAGCCGCTCGCCGGGCCAGAACCGGCCCTGCAACAGACCCTTGCGCAGCTCGCCATAGACGCGCTCGGCCAGGTTCTCGCGACCGATCGGTCCCAGAGACGAGACGGCATCGCCAGAATAGTCCTCCGGAGCGACCGGCATCGCCGCTTTGTCACCGTCCACGCCCAGCTCTCCGTCGCCAGCCAACGTTCATCTCTATACCGGCCTCAGGCCCGTTTGAGGAAGCGCTCGAGGTTCACAAAACGCGCCGTCACGACGAGGACCACGAGGGTGATGATCGCCAATCCGGAGGAGATCGCCGTCAGCGCCGGGTCGAGCGGCGACCATTCGAGCGCCATGAAGATCTGCACCGGCAGAGTGACCAGCGTCGAGGTCGAGAGGAAAAGCGAGACCTCGAGGCTGCCGAACGAGATCATGAAGGCGAAGGCCCAGCCGGCGGCCAGGCTCCAGGAGATCTGCGGCAGGGTGACCAGGAGGAATGTTCGGAACGGCGAGGCGCCAAGGCTGCGAGCGGCGTGCTCCAGCGTGCCGTCCAGACTGGCCAGCCCCACCAGGATCAGCGACAGAGCGAAGGGCGTGGCGATCATCACATGCCCGGCAAGCAGGCCGATCGGCGTCGCGCCGATGCCCATCGGCGTGTAGAGCACCAGAAAGGCGAGGCCCAGAAAGACCGACGGCAGCATGGCAGGCGTCATGATCACCGCGTAGACGACGCCGTTCAACCTGGTCCGGTAGCGCGTGAAAGCGAGCCCGACGGGAAGTGCCAACAGCGTCGCCAGCGTCGCGGCGGCGGCGCCGACCGCGAGGCTGAGGCCGAGAGCCGTGAGCGATTCGCGTTGCTGCAGGATCTGCAGGTACCAACGCAGCGTCAGCCCCCGGGGCGGGAAGGCTACATAGTTGGTAGTCGTCAGCGAGCCGCCGGCGATGGCGATGATCGGCGCCAGCAGGAAGAGCGAGAACAACGCGGCATAGATCCGGCCGACGAGACGCATGTCAGATCGCTCCTTGCCGGCCGGCTTGCGCGAAGGCCGGCACCGCGGCTTCCGCCTGCCGCCGGCGCCAGGTCTTGAGCTGGCCGTAGGCGCTGGCGAGGCCCCAGACGCCCGTGGTGACGATAAGCAGCAGCACGGCCATGGCCGCGGCGCGCGGCCAGTCGAGGAGCTGCATCGCCTGCTGGTAGATCAGGAACGAGACGAACTTCAGCCGTGGGCCGCCCAGCACACCGGGCGTGGCGTAGGCGCTCATGCTGAGCGAGAACACCAGCAGGCATCCGGTCCGCAGACCCGGCAGGCTTTGCGGGAAGACGATGCGCCAGAAGGCCGACCACGGCGAGGCGCCGAGGCTGCGGGCAGCGCGGACGTGGTTCGGATCGATGCTCTGCAGCGCCGCAGCGACCGACAGAACCATGAACACGCTCATGACCTGCACCAGCCCGACGACGATCGCCGTCTCGTTCTGCAGCAAACGCTGGGGACGGTCGATCAGGCCCACGCCCATCAGCACGCTGTTCACCACGCCCGACTGCCCCAGCAGGATCAGCCATCCGTAGGTCGTCACCGTGACGCTGGTCATCAACGGCATCAGCAGGACGATGAACAGGCAGGTCTGCGTCCAGCCCCTGGATTGGGCAACCACCATGCTGACCGGATAGCACAGGATCGCGCAGGCGAGCGTGGTCAGCAGGCTGAGCTTCACCGTGCGCCACACGATCAGAAGGAAGTACTCGTCGCCCAGCAGCCTGGCATAGATGTCCAGTCCGCCGGCATTGGCGCCCGTCTGGCCTTCGGCCCCGGAGAAGCTCAAGCGCAGCAGGTTGGCGATCGGCGCGCAGTAGAACACCCCGAAGACGAGCAGCGGGACGGCGATCAGCAGCAGCCACGACCGGAACCATCGTGCCGAGCCGGTCCGCGTCATGCGGCGCCCTGGGGAACGACAAGCGTGTCGTCGTGACGCCAGGCCGCGATCACGGGATCACCCAGCCGAAGGGCGTCGATCGTCCCGCCGGCTTGCCAGGCCGTGAGCTTGCGCGCGCCGGCAAGCAGGCGACACTCGGTGCGATGACCGAGGAAGACGACCTCGTCCAGGGTCGCGGGAACATAGTTCCAGCCGGGCTCGCGGCCAACCGCGCCGGCCGGCAGCAGGCTGATCCGTTCCGGCCGCACCAGCACCTTGACCTGGTCGTTGCGGCGCAGTCCGCCGCAGGCGCGTGCATTCAACGATCCCAGGCCAGGCGCTTCGAGGCGCGTACCCGCCGCGCCGCCCTCCTGGACCGTTCCGTCGAGCACGTTCGATTCGCCGACGAAATGCGCCACAAACAGGTTGGCCGGCTGGCTGTAGACCGCCTGCGGCGTGCCGATCTGCTCGATGCGGCCGGCGCGCATCACGGCGACGCGGTCGGCGATCGCCATCGCTTCCTCCTGGTCGTGCGTCACCATCAAGGTCGCGATCCTGAGCGGCCGCAGCAGGTGCAGCAGCTCGTCGCGCATCTCGATGCGCAGGCGCGCGTCGAGATTGCTGAACGGTTCGTCGAGCAGCAGCAGATTGGGCCGGATTGCGACGGCGCGCGCGAAGGCGATACGCTGCTGCTCGCCGCCCGAGAGCTGCCTGGGCGATTTCTGCGCGGCATGCGCCAGGCGAACCAGGCGCAGCGCGTCGCCGACCCGCTGCTCGACTTCCGCCGCCGGCAGGCGCCGCATGCGCAATCCGAAGGCGACGTTGTCGAAGATCGTCATGTGCGGGAACAACGCATAGTTCTGGAACATGATGCCGATGTTGCGCTTCTCCGGCGGCAGATGGTCGATCGGCCGTCCCGCCACCATCACCGATCCGGTCTGCGCCTGGATGAAGCCGGCGATCACCTGCAGCGTGGTCGTCTTGCCGCAGCCGGAGGGACCGAGCAGGCAGAGCCGCTCGCCCTCGGCGATGGAAAAGGTGACCTTGTTCAGGACTTGATGAGTTCCGAAGCTGAGTTCGAGCCCGTCGACGGCGAGATGATCGGTCATGCCGCTAGCGCTCGATCTCGCGGTTCCAGCGATCGGTCCAGGCGGCGCGGTGCTTGTTGATCGCCGCCCAGTCCGGCTTGACCAGCTTGGAGATGGCGGCATCGCCATAGGTGATGCCCTCGGCCAGCTCCGGCGGCAGCTTCACCTTGGCGTTGACCGGCCCCACCCGGGATTCACGGACGAGCGCCATCTGCATGTCCGCCGACAGGATGTGGTCCATCAGCGCCGCGCCGCCCTTGGGGTTGGGGCTGTTCTTCACCAGGTTGAGCATCGGCATGACGATCGGCGAGCCTTCGACCGGATAGACGAATTCCAGCGAAAAGCCGGTGCGCTTGACGAAGCGCGCAGTCTCGGAGTTGGTCCACACCGACAGCGCGATGTCGCCTTGCTGCAGCTGCTTGCTCATCTCGCTCGAGGCGGAGAACTCGGCGATGTTGGGCGCCGCCGCCTTCAGCTTGGCAAAACCCGGATCGATGTTGTCGACTCCGCCGCCATTGCTCTGCGCCAGCATCAGCAGCGCAAACAGGCCCGGCGTGGTGCCGATCGACGGCATGCCGATCAAGCCCTTGAAGCGCCGGTCGGCCAGATCGTTCCAGCCCTTGGGCGGCTCGACATTGGCTTTCTTGAGTGCGGCGGGAGAATAGACAAGGCCCATCGCCAGCAAGCCGTATCCGACGCCGGAGTTGCCCGCCCCGCGCGCACCCGGGATCGTGTCGGCGAAGTTGGGCACCGCCGCCGTCGTGATCGGCTCCAGCACGCCGCGGGCGGCGGCAATCGATTGCGGGCCGTCATCCATGCAGACGAGATCGTATTCGGGCTTGGCCTGCTGCGCCTGCAGCTGCGAGACGAAGTGCGTGGAGATGCCGGGAATGTAGCGGACGCGCAGGCCCGTCTTCTTCTCGAACGAGGGGATGATGTAGCGCTCGTAGGTCTGCTGCACGCTGCCGCCGAAGCAGCCGAGAACAACATCGCTCTGCGCTTTCGCCGGCTGCGACATCAGGCCGGCGGCCAGCACGGCGGTGCCGGTACAGAGAAGACCGAAGGCGCGCTTCATCGACTGTCCCATTTCCATTATCCCCTCCTCGTGAAGCCCCTTAGGGCCGGCTCGTTCGGACCGACATCGCGAAATCCCGCATGCTGAGGTTCTGATAGGGCCGCAGCCGCGGCGGATCGCTGCCGGCCAGCCGCTTCGCACTCAGCTCGGCCTGTTTGGCCGCAACGAACGAGGCGGGCATCTCCAGTCGTGGATTGCGGCGCGCCAGCGAGCGTCGGGCGCGCTCGAAGCTCATGACGACCTGCCGCGCCGGCCTTTTCGGCCAGTCGCGCGCCTCGAGCCACAGTCGCAGCATGTAGCGGCGGCGCGCGACCTCGTCGTGATCCTCGTAGGACAGACGGCCGTGCAGCAGGGTGCGGTTATTCAGGAACTGGATGTCGCCTTCGCCGATGCTCATGTCGAGGTAGAACTCCTCGGAGTTGGCGATCCGCTGGAACTCGTCGTAGGCCTCGATCTGCAGGTCCGTCAGCTCGACATCGCCGCGCTCGACGGCACGCCGGATATCGCCGCCGTTCAGGTTGCAGAAGAAGTCGGCGCCATTCCGGGCGAAGACCTGGACGGGATGCGGGGTGGTCGGCGGCACGCCCATGGCGACCGCGTCGTTGTCCATGAGCCGGTAGACGAAGCCGTCGTAGAAGACCTGGGCGAGGTCGGGCCGACGCTCGACCAGCGCGTTATGCACCGCAACGGCGCTGACGATGCGGCTCTCGCCGCCGCTGCGCGCGGCTTGCAGGCACATCAAGGAGACGATGTCGCACGCCGTTCCGTCGGTATGGAAGCTTTGCCGGCCGCCGGCCTGGTAGCCACGCACGCCGGCATCGGCGTCGCTGACGTCGATGACGCTGCCCAGCAGCTCGCCCTGATGGGATTGCGGAACAGCGACACCGAGATGCGTGCCCAGCGCGAAGTAGATCTTGGCGAGCTGCTCATTGGAGTAGCGCTCTCGCGGCAGGCCTCGCAGCAGGATGACGCCCGATCCGTATCGCAGGTCGTGAAGCAGCGTCTGCATCAACGGTCCGACGGTCGGAAGCGGAAAGCTGGCGGGACCGATATCGAGCAGGTCTCCCCCGTCGCGGCGCTCGTACGCCTCCAGGCCGGCATCGATCTCGTCGAGTTGTGCAGGCGAGAAGGTGCGCACTGCGTCGGCCCGAAAATCGAAGCTCGAGCCTTTCCACGCGGCAGCACTTCTAACGGTCTGAAGGGGATTCAACTATTCACGCCTTTGAAATCTGATATAACATATATCAAATATGATCATTTTGGGCTTGGCAACGAGAATTTGCCGCTTCCAAGCGAAAACGGGGAGAATCTCACTGCCGTGACGCCTTCAACAAACGGATCGGCCGACGCCCTGGATGAGGCCGATGTCGTGGTCCTGGGCTCGGGCGCAGCCGCATTGGCCGCAGCCCTGACTGCCGCCGTCGCCGGGCTGCGCACCGTCATCCTCGAGAAGACGGAATGGATCGGCGGTACCAGCGCCATGTCCGGCGGCATGACCTGGGCGCCGGCGAATCCCATCGCCGCGGCCGCAGGCCTGTCGGACTCGCCCGAGGAAGCGCTTGCCTATATGCGCGCGGCAGCGCCGCCGGGCTGGCAGATCACCGAGGATCGGCTCTGGGAGGCGCAAGCCCGCAACGCCGGTCCGATGATCGCCTTCCTGCAGAAGCATTCGCCGGTGCGGTTCACGATCGCGAACGTGCCCGATCCGATGATGGAGCTGGAAGGCGCGAAGCCGTTGGGACGCCTGCTGTCTCTCGCGCCAATCAGCAAGCGCGGGCTCGGCCGCTACGCCGGCAAGATCCGCCCCTCCACCCTGCCCCAGACTTTGACGTACGACGAATCGATCTCCTCGAACCTCTATCGCCGTCCCATCCGGGCGACGCTGAGCCACGCCGCCACGTTCCTGCGCCGATGGCCGACGCGCACCGTCGGCAAAGGCAACGCGCTGATCACCGGGCTGCTGAAGGGCTGCCTCGATCATGGCTGCCGGATCGAGCTCGAGACGCGCGCGACCGAACTGCTGTTGGACCAGGGCGGCGCGGTATGCGGCGTCGCTGCGGAGCATCGCGGCCGGCGACTGACTTTCATGGCGCGGCGCGCCGTCATCCTGGCGACCGGTGGCTTCGAATGGGACTCCGCCATGTTGACGAAGCATTTTCCGGCCGAGATCGACTATCGCAGCAGCCCGCGCACCAACGAGGGCGACGGGCACAAGATGGCCGAGGCGGCGGGCGCCGCCCTGGCGCACATGGATCAGGCAAACATCATGGTGCAGCCGCCCGTCATCTATGACGGCCACCTGCACGGGCTGCCCTTGCGCATTCACGCCGAGCCGGATTCGATCATCGTCGATGGCAGTGGTCGACGCTTCGCCAGCGAATACGAGTTCGCCATGGGCGAGCGCCTGATGGATCTCGATCCGGCAACCGGCAAGCCCAAGCACCTGCCGGCCTGGATCATCAGCCACTGGCCGATGGTGCGGCGGACTCCGCTGATCCGCTGGTATCGACGCTACGACAAGACATGGCTGACGATGGCGAAGACGCCGCGCGAGCTGGCCTCCAAGATCGGCCTTGCGCCGGACGCGCTCGCCGCGACGGTCGAACGCTTCAACGGCTTTGCGCGCAGCGGCCGCGATCTCGATTACGGGCGCGGACGCTCGGACTACGAGGCGAAGCTCGCCAAGGCGATCGGCCTGATGGCGCCGATCGACAATGCGCCCTATGTCGCGATCCGCTGCAAGCCTTCGATCCTCGGGACGAAGGGCGGTGTGCGCACCAACGAGAGAGGCCAGGCGCTGCGCGCCGACGGCAGCGTCATTGCCGGTCTGTATTGCGCCGGCAATGTCATGGCCAACCCCGTCGGCACGCGAACGCCCAGCCAGGTCGGCACGACCTTGGGCCCCTACATGACCTGGGGCTTCATCTGCGCGAACTCGATCGCACGCGACAATCGATAGCCGGCTTCAAGGGCGCAACGTGACCAGCCTGCTCGCGGTCGGCTAACGCAGCCGCGGGCCGGGGTCGAGCCCGAGGAAGGCGCGGCCGCCGATCGGATACCACTCCGGAGCGAGCGTCGCCGCCTGGCCGACCACCTGCAGGTCGCGCCACACTTCGGCCAGGCGACTCGCGGTCTTGAACGAGGTGCTTCCGCCGTGCCGGAACATCAGGTCCATCGCCTGGCGTGCGCAGTCGCCCGCATGCACCGCGGCAAGCCGACACCGGGCGCGCTGCTCGAGCGTGGTCTCGCGGCCGTCGGCGAGCGCATTCCACAGCTCCGCGATCATCGCATTGCGATAGATGCGTCCGGAATTGAGGATCGCATCGGCGCGCCCGACCGCGTCCTGCACCTGCGGATTGTCGCACAGCCTGCCCGTACGGCCGCGCGGCGTCTTCTCGCCGGCGAGCTCGACGAGCGCGTCGATGCCGGCGCGCGCCAGCCCGGTGATCACCGCGCATTGGTGCGGCCCGACCCAGGCCTGTGCCGGCAGGGCGTAACTGATGCCCGGCCAAGGTCCCCACTGGTTGTCGAGCGGCACGCCGGCATGGATCATCGTGCGCCGCTCCGGCAGGAAGAAATCCGTCACCGTCCAATCGAAGCTCCCGGTGCCGCGCAGCCCGCTCACCTCCCAGCTCCCGGGAATGACCTCGACCTCGGCGCGCGGGAACAGGCCGCGCCAGAACATGCCGCCGTCGTCGCGGCGGCGCGGCTGGCCGTCGTCGAGGATCTGGAAGCTGCCGAGCATCCAGGCCGCTTCATGACAGCCGCTGCCGAAGGTCCAGCGCCCGCTGACGCGATAGCCGCCCTCGACCGACACCGCCTGCCCGCCGCCCTGCACCGCGGTGCCGGCAATCACGGCACGATGGCCCTTCGGATAGATCTCCTGCACGCCGTCCTCCGGAAGGCCGAGCGTGACCAGCGAGCCGACGCCGTTGTTGGCGACATTCCAGCCGACCGAGCCCGCGCCTTCGGCCAGGTGCTCGACGACGCGGATGTAGGTCAGCGGATCGGCCTGCAAGCCGCCGAGCGACCGCGGCAGCAGGAGGCGGTAAAAGCCCGCCGCGTGCATCTGCTCGACGAGCTCGGGCGACAGCCGCTGCTCGCGCTCGATCTCGTCCTGGTAGCGCCGCAATGTCGGCTTGAGCGCGGCGGCCGCCTGGACCACCGGCTGGGCATCGACGTCGACCGGCAGGCGGCGGTCTTCGACCATGATTTGCATCGGCACCTCCTGTTACCCGGCCCAGGTCGGCCGCGACCATCATCTCGATGAACGCGAAAGAGGCATGCAGCACTCCCTCGGTTATCGCGGCACGTCGCCTTGCAGCATGACGCGGTAGAGATAGCGCACCTGGCCCATGTCGTAGTCGCCGTTGGCCTTGTGCAGCAGGCAGCGATTGTCCCACATCACGAGATCGCCCGGCTTCCAGGCATGGCGGTATTGGAAGCGCTCCTGCGTGCCGTGTTCCAGAAGCTCGTCGAGCAGCGGCAGGGCCTCCTTGTGGTCGAGGCCCAAGATGCCTTCGACGCGGATCGGATTGAGGTAGATCGACCTGGCGCCGCTCTCCGGATGGGTGCGCACCAGGGGATGCAGCACGGCGTTGGGCACGCGCTCCTTGTCGGTCTCGTTCAGCGTCATGAGCTTTCGCGCGCTGTGGCTGCTCTGATAGACGTGGATGCCGATCAACGGCGCGATGCGCTCCCTGGCGGCGGACGGCAGGGCGGCATAGGCCGCCGCCATGTTGGCGTACTGGGTGTCGCCGCCTTTGTCGGGCAGCTGCACGGCGTGCAGCACCGTGGCCTTGGGCGGCCGCACGGCGTTCGAATGGTCGGTGTGCCAGCCGTCGCCGGGAATGTAGCGGCGCCCGTCGGGAAAACTGTCCTGGTTGGAGACGTAGTGGATCTGCGGGCAGCCCGGGATCGCGAACTTCGTGTTCTGCTGCGGGAAGATCATGCCGAACAGGCTGACCGCCTCGGCCACCTGCGGCGGCGTGAGGGCCTGGTCGCGGATCACCAGCACGCTGCGCTCGACGAAGGCGCGGTTCATCGCGGCACGATCGGAGTCGGCGACCGGCCGCGTGAGGTCGATGCCCAGCACCTCGGCGCCCGTGTGCGAACTCAGAGGCTTGATCTGCACGGCCACCCTCGTCGCTTGTCCTCCGAGCGTGGCACGGCCCAAGACAGGCGACAAGCGGCAGGAGTGGCGCGTCTTTTCATGTTCTTCTGGACCGCGAACATCCAGCTCGCACATCAATCAAGAGCGAGCAGGACGTTCGCGGTCCGGAAGAACATGAGCAGATCAGCTCGGCGGCAATGGCGAGCCGTCGAAGCCCGTGAGCGGCAGGCCGAGGAAGCGCGCGATGGTCGGTGCAATGTCGGTGAGGCTCGTGGCCTGCTGCAGCGCTCCCGACGACCGGCCGTCATCGATCATCAGGAACGGCCGCGTCTCGTCCGGACCCAGGCCGCCATGCTGGCCGCAGCCGATCGGCACGGCCTTGCCTTCCTTCACCATCCAGCGCCGGCCGGGCACGCCGTGCGGGTTGGCCTCGACCTGCCGCGCCGTGTCGACGGCAGCCACCACGCCGTCGGCCGTGAGTCCCTTCGCGGCAAGGTCGGCGCCGATCAGGACGTCGGCCGCCCATGGCGCGCGGCGCATCTCCTCGATCACGCCGAGCAGGCCATCGCGCCCGCGATCGGTCGCATAGAACAGTGCCGACGTCCCCTGCCCCGCCACCGCGACGTCGCCGGTCGCCAGGAGCTCCTTCAGGCCGTGCGCGGCCAGCCAGTCCCCGACATCGATACCGTCGCCGATCGTCTCGTGGCCATGGTCGGAGCCGACCAGCAGCAGGATCTCCTCGCCCTCGCCGCGCAGGCGCTCGACGGTGCGATGGACCTCGGCGACGCAGCGATCGGCCTGCTGCAGCACATCGAGATGCGCCGGCGAGCCCAGCGGCACGGCATGCAGCGTGTGGTCGGGATCGCAGATCCAGAGGAAGGCGACCGCCGGCTTGGTGTCGAGAAGCACCTCGGCGCAGAAGCGCCGGGTCATCGTCCAGTCGCCGGCGGAATCGTGGGTGACCTCCAGCGCGCCGATGCTCTCGCCGCCCGGTGCAAACGAGCCCGCGCGATGATGGATATGGCCGAAATGCTCGGGGTCGAGGAAGTAGGCCGCACCCGGCGAAACGTTCGAGTAGGCGATGAAGCCGCCCGCTTCGGCGACCCGCTCGGCAATCGAGGGCACCAGCAGCGTGCCGCCCGTGGCACGGCGCATGTGGCTGCGGAAATCAGGCGCGCCGACGTCGCGCACGACGATCCTGCCGTCCTCCCTGAGGCCCATGCGATTGCCGTGCAGGCCGTGGCGGGCCGGCAGGCAGCCGGTCGAGATCGAGGCGGCCGACACGCGCGTGACCGAGGGGAACACCGCACTGTGCTCGCCGCACCACAGGCTGGTGCCGCGCAGCTCGGCGAGAAACGGAGTCGTCTCGGGCCGCACCCAGTCCCGGCCAAGACCGTCACAACAGACGAATACCGCACGTCGAGACCCTGCCATGCATCACCCCTCTTGCACTTGCCGGCCGATGGTAGTCGACTTCGCTCCATAACTCAGGAGGAAACGATGCAATTCGGATATTTCACGATGCCGTCGCATCCACCGGAGAGGCCGCTCAAGGACGGGCACGAGTGGGACCTGCAGGTCATCCGCTGGCTCGACGAGCTGGGCTTCGCCGAGTGCTGGATCGGCGAGCATCACACCGCCCCCTGGGAACCGCATCCATCGCCCGACCTGCTGGTCGCGCAGGGCCTGATGCAGACCAAGAACATCCGGCTCGGCCCCGGCGGCTTCCTGCTGCCCTATCACCATCCCGCCGAGCTCGCCAATCGCGTCGCCATGCTCGATCACATTTCCGGCGGCCGGCTCAACTTCGGCGTGGCCGCATCGGGCCTGCCCAGCGACTGGGCGATGTTCAACGTCGACGGCATGTCGGGCGTCAATCGCGACATGACGCGCGAGGCGCTGGAGATCATCCTGAAGCTGTGGAGCTCGCCCGGGCCGTTCGACTACAAGGGCAAGTTCTGGCACGTCACCGCACCCGATACGATGTTCGGGTTCCTGAAGCCGCACATCAAGCCGTTGCAGAGCCCGCATCCGCCGATCGGCGTCGCCGGCCTCAGCAAGAACTCCGACACGCTGAAGCTCGCCGGCGAAAAGGGCTTCCTGCCGATGAGCCTCAATCTCAATCCGGCCTATGTCGGCAGCCATTGGGACGCCGTCGAGGCCGGCGCGGCCAAGGCCGGCCGCACGGCCGACCGCGGCGAGTGGCGCATGGTGCGCGAGGTGTTCGTGGCCGACACCGACGAGGAGGCGATGAAGCTCTCGGTCGGCTCCTACATGGGCCGCATGATGCGCGAGTACTTCCTGCCGCTGCTCGGCCAGTTCGGCTTCCTCGAATTCCTCAAGGTCGACCCGAACGTGGCCGATTCCGACGTGACGCCGGAATACTGCGCCAGGCACAACTGGATCGTCGGCTCGCCCAGGACCGTCATCGAGAAGATCGAGAAGATCTACGACGAGGTCGGCGGCTTCGGGCAACTCCTGGTGTTCGGTTTCGATTACGCCGACAACCCCAAGGCCTGGCGCCACTCGCTCGAGCTCCTGTCGAAGGAGGTCATGCCCAAGGTGCAGCACCTCAAGCCGACCAAGGCCAAGTTGGCGGCGGAGTAGTGCTGCGGGCTGAGCACGATGCGTCCAGGTGGAACCGCGCATGCGGTGCCACCTGATCGCATTCCACTTTAGTCATCGTCGCGTTCAGCGAGGTAGTCGCGCAACATCTCTGCCGGCGAACCGTGTTTCCCGATGTAAGCGTTGCAGGCAGCCATATCCTTCGCGATCTCGGCGCGCGCCTTCTCCAGGAGGCGCGTCTTCAGCGCTTGCGCCAATGCCTCTTCCGCTACCTGAGACGCATTGATGCCCTCGGCCTTCGCCTTGGCGTAGAGA
Organism: Rhodospirillales bacterium; assembly: GCA_016185145.1. Lineage (GTDB taxonomy): Bacteria > Pseudomonadota > Alphaproteobacteria > Reyranellales > Reyranellaceae > Reyranella. The sequence goes on from JACPOB010000017.1 coordinate 13,006, forward strand.
TCGGCATTCAAGGTCAGGCCGACGGTTCGCCTCTTCGAACTTGGGTCGAACGCTGGCTGGCGCATGCTTGGGCCACCTATGCATCAGGAGTGCTGGTCTTCGACATGTGCCCAGCCCGCTGCACAGTCAAGCAGGACCGCACCGCTGTGTGGGGAAAGTCACCTACTGCCGGGACGTGTGCTGATACGGCGTTGCGGCAGCAGCCACTACTCGGGACCCGACATGCCCGCCAGCCTCCGCACCCTGATCGAACGCGCCGACCGCTTCGTGCGCTCCATCGAGAATGCGCGGCGCGAGCCCGATCGTTGGGAGGGCCTGTGCACCCTCCAGGCGCTGGCCGACATCGCCGCCGGGCGGACCGAGCAGGCCGAGGCCCGTCTGGCTCTGGCCAAGACGCCGCCCATCGTGCGCATCAGCCCCGACCCACCGCACATGCCGGCCGACTGCCGCGAACCGACGGCCGCCGAACTGCGTCAGGAGCTCGACCGGCTGCGGGCTCAGGTTGTCGCCTGCTGAGCGCAAGGGCGACCCCGAGGCGACGACGCCCCGAGGTCGCAGATCGCGTCAACCGACCGGCTGCGCCGCCTTGCCGGCAGCGGCGGCGACCGTCTGCTGCAGATGCGCGACCAGCGCGTCGTCGAGCTCGAGGCGCGCGGCCAGCATCGCGAGGTAGCCGCGCTCGGCGGTGTTGTCGATGTCGATGGCCAGCAAGGAGGCGGTGTAGATCTCGGCCGCCTCCTCCGGCGTCGACGCGGCGCTCGCGACGGCATCGATGTCGAGCTCGGCGCGCAGTTCGTCCATGACGAAGGCCTTGTCGTCGGCGCCCAGCGGCAGCTTGTCCATCTCGGCGAAGATGCGCGCCTGCTCCCGGGCATCGACGTGGCCGTCGGCCTTGGCTGCCGCGATCATGGCGCGCAACAGATGACGCGCGAGCGTCTGCTGGCCGCTCTCGCTCGACGGATTGAAGGGCGTGCCGCTGGGCGCCGGCAGCATCGGCACGCTCTCGCGCGCCGGCGGCGCGGCGGGCGCCTCCTTGCCGGCCTGCCAATCGCGATAGGCCTTGTAGGCCAATGCGCCGACCGCGGCCATGCCGCCGAGCTTCAGCGCCTCGCCGCCGATCTTGCGGCCGGTCTTGCTGCCCAGAAGGATCGCGGCGAGCCCGCCCGCCAACGCACCGCCGCCCGCTCCTTTCAAGAATTCGCCGGCACCGCCACCCTTACCGCTCTGGCCGCTCTGGCCGCTCTGGCCGTTCTGGCCGCTCTGGCCGCTCTGGCCACCCGGGCCACCGAGAAACTGGTCCAACAAACCCTTCGCATCGAACATCCGCCTCGCCTTTCCTGTCTGCTGTGGAACGGCGGTACAGTTGATGTGCAATTGTGGCGAAAGGCGGCGCGCGCCGCGGTCAGGATTGCCGCGTCGACAGGACGGCTGCGGCAGCGAAGCCTGCCGCGGCGAGCAGCATGATCGCAGCAAGCCCCCACAGCACCGGCGTGTAGCCGCCGAAGGCACCCCAGGCCAGCGAGGCCAGCACCGGCCCGGCCGCGCGCATCAGGTTGGTCGGCATGGTGAGCGCGCCCGACACGACACCGTAGCCTTCCGGACCGATGAATTCCGGTACCGCCATGCCGCGCAGGATGGTTATGAGGCCGTTGGCGACGCCGTAGATGATGGCGAACAGGATCAGCCCGTAGACGTCGCTGATGCCCATCGCCAGCATCGCCATGGAAATGGGAAAGGCGAAGTAGATGCCGGCGCCGAGCTGGATGGTGGTGATATGGCGCTGGCCAACCATCAAGAGCACGCGGCCGACCACCTGCATGGGGCCGATCAGGGCGATGATGGCCATCACAACGCCGGTCGGCACGCCGCGGTCGTCGAGCAGCGGGATCAAATGGAAGCTCATCGCCGAAAAGGCGAGTCCGTAGCCCGCGAAGGCGATGACCAGCCCCCAGAAAGCGGGCACGCGCACCGCCGTCGCGAGCGGACCCTTCTTCGCCTTGCCCTCGGCCGGCGGCCTGGCCTCGCCGATCGGCACCGGCTTCTCCTGCGGTCCGGGGACGAAGAGCCAATGCATGAGCGCCACGGCGACGTTGATGGCGGCGATCACGTCCAGGCTGGCGCGCCAGCCGACGCGCTCGACCAGGAACTGCGTGAAGGGAATGCCGAAGGTGCTGGCGAGACCGCCGAGGAAGGTCATCAGCAGGATCGCCTGCTTGTAGCGCGGGCCGTAGACGCGGGTGATGACGGCGAAGGCGGGCTCGTAGAGCAGCACGGCCTGGCAGGCGCCGAGGCCGATCCACATCGCATAGAAGAGCGGCAGCGAATCGATGTGCGACCACACGACCATGAGGGCGGCGGCGAGCAGCGAGCCGCCGGTCATCAGCTTGCGGCCGTGCCCGCGGTCGATCCAGGCGCCGACCGGAATCGAGGCGAGTCCCGCCACCATCAGGCCGGCCGACAGCGCGCCGAACATGCCGCTGCGCGACCAGCCCAGTTCCTGCGTCATCGGCACGACGAACAAGGGGAAGGTGTAATAGACCAGGCCCCAGGAGATGAGCTGGCCCAGCGAGAGCATCCACAGGATGGTCGACGGGCGCTTTCGCCACGCCTGCCCTGTCGTGCTCTTGCCCATAATACGCCCTCATTGTCTTGCCGGAGCGCGGACCTCCAGGTCCGCTCATGCCCTTCTGGACCGCGAGCCTCCGGCTCGCTCATGAGGGTCCGAAAGATATGAGCGGACCTGGAGGTCCGCGCTCCGACAAGAGCATGTTACAGGACGATGACAGGAAGGGTAGCCGCATGAACGAGACCAGGCGCGTCAATCTCGCGCTGCAAGGCGGCGGCTCGCACGGCGCCTTCACCTGGGGCGTGCTCGACGCGCTGCTCGAGGACGAGCGGCTGGCGATCGAGGCGGTGAGCGGCACCAGCGCCGGAGCCATGAACGCGGCCATCCTGCTGCAGGGCTGGACCAGCGACGGCCGGGCCGGGGCGCGCACGGCGTTGCGCGCCTTCTGGAAGGAGCTCGGCACGATGTCGATCGCAAGCCCGATCCAGCGCACGCCGCTCGACCGCCTGCAGGGCAACTGGAACCTCGACGATTCGCCGGGCGCGCTGTGGGCCGACCTGATCCAGCGCACGCTCACGCCCTGGCAGCGCAATCCGCTGAAGTTCGATCCGTTGCGCGAGCTCCTGCGCCGCCATTTCGACGAGAAGGCCGTGCGCGCCTGCCACGCGATAAAAGCCTTCATCGCCGCGACCAACGTGCAGACCGGCAAGGTCCGCATCTTCACGCGCGAAGAGCTGTCGATCGACGCCCTGCTCGCCTCGGCCTGCCTGCCCAACGTGCATGACGCGGTGGAGATCGACGGCGTGCCCTACTGGGACGGCGGCTTTCGCGGCAATCCGCCGATCTGGCCGTTCATCTACGACAGCGACAGCCGCGACGTCGTGCTGGTCGAGGTCGACCCGCCGTTCCGCGCGGGCGTGCCGCGCTCCAACGCCGAGGTCGCCGACCGATTGAACGAGATCACCTTCGGCGGCGCGCTGATGTCGGAGATGCGCGCCATCGCCTTCGTCCAGGGCCTGATAGACCAGGGCGCGGTGACCGGGGAGTTCGCCCATCGGCTGAAGCGGCTGTTCGTCCATTCGATCGCCGACCCCGACTCGCTGGCGCCGCTCGGCTCGGTCAGCAAGTTCAACATCGAGCCGGAATTCCTAGAGTACCTGTTCGGCCTAGGCCGCAAGGCCGCAACCTCGTGGCTCGCAAAGAGGTTCAGCGCCCTCGGCACGGAGAGCAGCATCGACATTCGCGCGCGATTTCTGTGAAGTGCGTTCATGCGCATCGGCATCGATCTCGGGGGCACGAAAATCGAGGGCATCGTCCTCGACGACAAAGGCAAGGAACGCGCGCGCGTGCGCGTCGCCACGCCGACGGCGAGCTACGAAGCCACCGTCGACGGCGTCGCCGCCGTCGTGAGCGAGCTCGAGGCCAAAGTCGGCGCGCGCTGCCGCGTCGGCGTCGGCCACCCCGGCGCCATCTCGCCCGCCACCGGCCTGATCAAGAACGCCAACTCCACGCAGCTCAACGGCCGTCCGCTCGACCGCGACCTGAAACGCCTGCTCGAGCGCGACGAGGTGCGCCTGTCGAACGACGCCAACTGCTTTGCCGTCTCCGAGGCGGCCGACGGCGCCGGACGCGGCTGGCCGGTCGTGTTCGGCGTCATCCTGGGCACCGGCGTCGGCGGCGGCATCGTGGCCGAGGGCAAGCCGCTGGTCGGCGCCCAGGCGATCGGCGGCGAATGGGGCCACAATGCGCTGCCGCTGCCGCGCGACGACGAGCGGCCCGGCCCGCGGTGCTATTGCGGGCGCCGCGGCTGCGTGGAGTCGTGGCTGAGCGGGCCGGCGTTCCAGCGCCAGTTCGTCGAGAAGACAGGACGCGAGCTGCGCGCCACCGAGATCGCCGAAGCGGCCGGGTCGGGCGATCGCGACGCGGCGGAGAGCCTGGAGCTCTATTGCGACCGGCTGGCGCGGGCTCTGGCCAACGTCGTCAACCTGATCGACCCGCATGTCATCGTGCTGGGCGGCGGGCTGTCCAGGATGGAGGCGCTCTATCGGCGCGTGCCGGAGCTGTGGCGCAACTACATCTTCTCCGAGCCCGACCGCATCGCCACGAAGCTGCAGCCGCCCCTGCACGGCGATTCGAGCGGCGTGCGCGGCGCGGCATGGCTGTGGCCTTCACAATAGCCCGTCATCCCGACCGGAGCGAAGCGGAGTGGAGGGACCTCCTCTTCGGTAAACAAATGACGAGGTCCCTCCGCTACGCCGCGCTGCGCGCGGCTTCGGTCGGGATGACGGTCTTCACCGGAACGGCGGCTCGTCGAAGCTGCGGAGCTTGCGCGAGTGCAGCGAGTGGAGCTCGCTGCGCAGCAGATCGATGGTCTCGAGGCCGATATGCAGATGCTCGCCGACGGCGCGCTGGTAGAAGCGCGTGGCCGCACCCGGCAGCTTGATCTCGCCGTGCAACGGCTTGTCCGAGATGCAGAGCAGCACGCCATAGGGCACGCGCAGGCGATAGCCTTGCGTGGCGAGCGTGGCGCTCTCCATGTCGACGGCGATGGCGCGCGCGTGGTTGATGCGCCGGCGCTCCTGGGTCCAGCGCAGTTCCCAGTTGCGGTCGTCGTAGCTCACCACCGTGCCGGTGCGCAGGCGCCGCTTCAGCGCCTCGCCCCTCTCGCCGGTCACGCGCTCGGCCGCCTGCTGCAGCGCGACCTGCACTTCGGCCAGCGCCGGCACCGGCACTTCCGGCGGCAGCAGCTCGTCGAGGATGCGGTCGCGCCTCATATAGGCGTGCGCCAGCACGTAGTCGCCGATGGTCTGGGACTGCCGCAGGCCGCCGCAGTGACCGATCATTAGCCAGCAATGCGGACGCAGCACGGCAAGATGGTCGGTCGCCGTCTTGGCGTTGGACGGGCCGACGCCGATGTTGATGATGGTGACGCCGCCGCTGCCGTCGCCGCGCAGGAGGTTGTAGGCCGGCATCTGGAAGCGATGCCAAGGTGCGGCCATGACGGCGGCTTCGGCCACCGACGTGTCCTCGCCGCGCCGCACGACGGCGCCGCCGGGCAGCACGAGCTGGGTGTACGGGCCGCCGGGCTTGCCCAGCTCCTCCATCGCCCAGGTCAGGAAATGGTCGACATAGCGCTGGTAGTTGGTCGCCAGGATCCAGGGCTGGATGGTGCGCCAGTCGGTGCCCGTGTAGTGCAGCAGCCGGCGCAGCGAATAGTCGACGCGCAAGGCGTCGAACAGCGCGAGCGGACGCGCACCCCTGCCCTCCGACACCCAGGTGCCGTCGGCTATCTCATCGCCGACATTGGCCAGCACCGGCGTCGGGAAGTGGCGCGCGAGCTCGGACACCGAGAGGTCGCCGTGGATGAATTCGTCGCCCGCTTCGGTGACGAAGGGATACGGGATCTCCTGGTCGCTGACGCCGACCTCGATGGTGGCGCCGAACTCCTCGGCGAGCGGACGCAGTTGCTCGAGCAGGTACTGACGGAAGAAGCGCGGCTGCGTCACCGTCGTGGTGTAGCGCCCCGGCGCCTGGAACTTGGCCCAGGCGCGGCGCGTGAAGCGCACGGCGCCGGCCGGCTGCCAGTCGACGCAGAGTTCGGGATAGCGGAAGCGCGCCCGCTCGTCGGGCGTTGGTACGGCGCCCGATTCGGTGAAGCGGGCCAGCGCCTCGCGCAGCGCGCCGCTTGCCGTTGCATGCAGCTCCTCGAGGCGATCGACCGCCTGTTCAGGCCTCATGCTCTTCCGGACCGCGCGCATCTTGCGCGCTCATGATTCATGAGCGAGCTGGAAGCTCGCGGTCCGGAAGAGCATGAGCGGTTCAATGACCTTCACTTGCACTCGGGCTTGGGCAGCGGCTCGAGGCGCGTGATGCGGTATTCGATGCCGCCGTCGCTTTCCTCGTGGGTGCCGTAGAGCTCGACGCCGTTGTCGAGGGTGACGCTCGACATCTCGTAGGCCGGCTCGCCCTGCCCCTTGCCGTCGGCCTGGGCGTCGAAGAAGCCGGCGCGGTAGTAGATGCGCGTGCGGCCGTCGGCCAGCTGCTCGCCGCCCTCGGGGATCTTCAGGTCGCTCAGCCGCTTGGGCAGCTTGCCGATCAGGATGTTGACCGACTGCGGCGGCTTCACCTTCTCGCCGAAGAAGAACTGCGCGTCGAAGCCCGTCTCGCCGGCCTTGGCCTGGCGGATCGTCTCGCGCGCGATGGCGACCGGGAACAGCGTGGCGGCCGGCAGCGCCACCGTCTGGCCTTCGGGATCGGTGAAACGGGCTTCGCCCTTGCCGTCGTCGCCGATCAGCGCCTCGCCTTTGACCACGCTGATTTGGCGCCCGCCCGTGGTTGTGCGGTGGTCGAAGCGCAGCTTCTTGCCGTCGCGGCTCTCGGTCATCTGCGACTGCTGCTCGCTGGCCACGGCGCCGCGCCCGCCCGCCGTCTCCAGCCGCAGCCGCTGGTTCACGACGTAGCCGCCGTCACAGGTGAGCTTCAGTTCGTAGGCATAGGTGCCCGAGGTGCCGGTGTCCGGCTTGCCGCGATCCATCGCCGAGACCGCGTAGACGGCGCGATGCGGCGCGAAGTCCTGGGCGGCCGCGGGCGCCAGCATGGCGGCGGTCACCAGCAGGGACATGGGCATCGAAAGACGGGCATTCAGCATCGCGGCCTCGGCAGGGCTTGGATTTGAACCAGGCGAGCATCCACTGCGAAATCGCCATAGTCGAGCAGCATCGAGCGGGCAATCCCGTTGCCCAGCAGGTCCAATGCCAGCTCGTACTCCGGATTGGCCGTGCCCTGGTCGCCTGCGGCAAAAAAGGCCAGTCGCACGCCCCATGCCGGCTGGCCGCGCAGCAGGCTGACATCGCCGCGGACGGCCGGCGCGCCGGCGGCGCGCGGCGGCTTGCCGATCACCGCATTGACGGTGAAGGCGCCGTCGAGCCGGGCACCGTCGAACACGCTGTAGGACACCGATTTGTCGCCGTCGCGGGCATGCCGGATGATCAAAGCGAGATGGGTCGTGGGAAAGAGCGTGCCGGCCGGCAGTTCGAAGCTCCTGGCCTCGGGCAGCGAAAACGAGGCCCGGCCCTTGCCGCCGTTGGGTTCGAGGTCGGCGTGGCCGCGCAACTCCTCCTCGACCTCCTGGTCCTGGATGTTGCGCACGCTGAAGCGCAGCTGCAGGCCGTCCTTGGTCTCGTAGCTGGTGAAGCTCGAATCGGTGTCGAACTCCTCACCGTCGTTGCGCAGGAACTTGAGCTTGATGCGCTGCTTGACCTCCCAGGCCTCGCAGGAGTCGACCATCTCCAGCACCATGCGGCCGTTGACCTCGACGATGCCGCTGTTGGGCCGGGCGACATTGAGCTTCATGTCGTAGGTCGCCCGATGCGGCACCAGGACGACGTCCTGCTGCTGCGCCAGTTGCTGCTGCTGGGCGTCCGCGCCCCTTATCCACAGGCCCAGCAACAGGACGGCGCAGACAGCGGCGAAGTGGGCCGCGATCTGAACGCGGGAACGGCGAAAACTAAGCGTGTTCAACGGACAATGGCAGGAGGCTAGGCCTTGTAGCCGGGCGCCTCAGCGTAATATCCATGCCCAGAGATTGCCAGAATCATCGCTGCGGCATGGCGGCCGCACAGGGAGGAAAACCGTCCAATGACCACAGGCAAACCTCGGGTTCTCGCCACCCGGCACTTTCCGCCCGACGTCGAGGCCCGGCTGGCTGCAGGTTTCGACGCCGTGCTCAACCCCGAGGACCGGCTCTACGACGGCCCGGCGCTGATCAAGGCCGCCCAAGGCTGCGACGGCGTCATGTGCGCGGCGGGCGATCCGCTGAACGCCGAGACCATCGCCGGCCTGCCCGCCTCGGTGCGCATGATCGCGACCTTCTCGGTGGGCTACGAGCATGTCGACGTGGCAGCGGCCGCCAAACGCGGCATCCTGGTCTCCAACACGCCCGACGTGCTGACCGACGCAACCGCCGACATCACCCTGCTCTGCCTGCTGGGCGCCGCCCGGCGCGCCCACGAGGGCACGACCATGCTCAGGACCCATAGCTGGGTCGGCTGGACGCCCACCCAGCTCATGGGCGTGCATGTCACCGGCAAGCGTCTCGGCATCCTGGGCATGGGCCGCATCGGCCAGGCGGTGGCCGACCGGGCGCGCGCCTTCCGCATGCAGATCCACTACTCGAACCGCTCGCGCCTGCCGGCCGACCTCGAGAAGGGTGCGGTTTTCCACGCCAACGCCGACGACATGCTGCCGCATTGCGACTTCCTGTCGATCAACGCGCCGATGACGCCGGCGACCCGCAAATGGGTCAATGCCGAGCGCATCGCCAGGCTGCCCAAAGGCGCCGTCGTGGTGAACACGGCGCGCGGCGCCGTGGTCGACGACGAGGCGCTGATCGCGGCACTGAAGAGCGGGCGGCTCGCCGCCGCCGGCATCGACGTGTTCGACGGCGAGCCCAAGATCCACCAGGGCTACTATGGGCTGGAGAATGCCTTCCTGCTGCCGCACATGGGCTCGGCCACGGTCGAGACACGCAACGCCATGGGCTTCAAGGCGCTCGACAACCTCGAAGCCTTCCTGCTCAGGAAGCAGGCGCCGCCGGACGCCGTGAAGGCTTCTTGACCGAGTGCTTCCTGGGCTTCTTGGGCTTGGCCGTGGGCGGCGGTGACGACGGCGCCGGCTCGGCAATGGCTGCCGGCGCGGCGTCGTCCGAGCCCTGTGCGACGGCGGTTACCGGCGCCGTGGGTGCGGCCGGCGCTGGCGGCGGCGCCGGCTTGTAGGCGGCGGCGTCCCAGCTTGCCGCCGGCGCGTCGGCCGTGGTGCGCAGCGGCGGCGCATAGTGCACGCCGTCCTCCGCCACCATGCGCTGCGGATCGTCGTAGTCGACCTTGTAGGGATCCTGGTCGCCCTCGCGCGGCTTGCACACGGCGCGGCCCTTGATGACCCGCCACAAGGCGCAGTCCTGCTTGGACACCATGGAGATCATGTGATCGCCTGAGGTCTTGTCACTGGCTACCAGCAGTCCACCGTCGGCGGCGTAGCTCGCTCCCGAGACCGCCAGCGGCACGCCGCAGGCTCCGGTCATCAGGCCTGCGCCCACGACCAGCGACAGCGTAATGAAAGGGAGCCGATGAGAGCTCATATTTGACTTTATATAAATTGAATAATGCTTTGAATATAATGATATTTATGGATTCAGTCAATCTGACCGAAACGTCTACCATCCATAGTCGTCGAAACCCGACGAGCCATCTACAAGTCGACGCGAGGAGTCTGGCGAGGAGTCTGGCAATGAGCGGATTCACGGAAGCGGATGTCGCGGATCAGTCGGGCAAATGCTTCATCGTCACCGGCGCCAACACGGGTATCGGCTTCGAGGCGGCGCGCGTGCTGGCGGCACGGCGGGCCCGGGTGCTGCTCGCCTGCCGCAGCGAGGCGAAGGCCGAGGCGGCCATGGCCCGGATCAGACGGCTGACGCCGGGTGCCGACGTGGCCTTCCTGCCGCTCGACCAGGCGGATCTCGGCAGCGTGCGCGCCGCGGCCGACATGGCGGCGAAGGAGCCGCGCATCGACGCGCTCGTCAACAATGCCGGCGTGATGCGTCCGCCGCTCATGCGGACCAGGCAGGGCTTCGAATTGCAGTTCGGCGTCAATCATCTCGGCTGCTTTGCACTCAGCATCTTGCTGTTGTCTACATTGGCGAAGACAGTCGGCTCGCGAATCGTCGTCACCGCCAGCATCGCCCACCGGCGCGGACGCATTGCCTGGGACGACCTCAATGCCGAGAAGAGCTACGACAGGTCCCAGCGCTATGCCGACAGCAAGCTCGCCAACATGCTGTTTTTCTTCGAATTGGACCGGCGGTTGCGCGCGGCAGGCTCTCCGGTGACGGCGGTCGGCTGTCACCCTGGAATCGCGGCGACCGACCTGGGGCGGCACATGGGACCGTTCCAGCTGCTCGTCCCTTTGGTCGGCATGGCCCTCAACACGCCGGCCATGGGCGCCTGGCCGACACTCCAGGCAGCGACGGCGACAGTAGTTCCTGGCGGCTACTACGGACCGATCGAGCGTGGCGGAAACCGCGGGCCGTCCGGTCCGGCGATGCGAAGGCCACAGGCCGAGGACCGCGAGCTCGCGCGGCGCCTGTGGGACGTCTCCGTTGCCATGACCGGGATCGACCCCGGCCTGCCGCCGGCCTGAGCGTTCAGGCCGACTCCCGCACCTTCTGCACGTAGACGTTGATGATCAGCGCCGCCAGCAGGATCAGGCCGCGGATCAGGATCTTCAGGAAGCTGTCGATCTGGATGTGGTCCAGGCCGTTGTTCAGCACGCCCAGGATCAGCAGCCCGATGATGGTGTTGCCGATACCGCCGCGGCCGCCGAACAGGCTGGTGCCGCCCACCACGACGGCGGCGATGGCGTCCAGCAGGTAGCCGTCGAACTCGTTCTGCTGGGCGCTGCCGAAGTGGGCGACGCCCAGCATGCCGGCCACGCCCGAGCACATCGCCGAAATGACGATGACGGCGCCCAGCACCAGCTTGACGTTGACGCCGGCATACTCGGCCGCCTCGCGGTTGCCGCCGACCATGTACACGTAGCGGCCGAAGCGCGTGTAGGTCAATACCAGGTGGCCGGCCAACAGGAACGCCGCCGCCACCAGCACGAGGCAGGGAATGCCGGCCACCCTGCCCGCCCCCAGCAGCGTGACGAGGTCGGGCACGGCATAGGCGATCTGGCCACGCACCAGCAGGGCTGAAATGCCGGCGCCGATCTGCATCATGGCGAGCGTCATGATGAAGGACGGGATGCCGATCAGCGTGATCCCGGTGGCATTGACCAGGCCCAGCAAGAAGCAGCCGATCAGTGCCAGGACGATGGCGGCGAAGCCCGGCAGTGGCACGTTGGCGATGTTCACGTAGCCTTCCTGCAAGGTGAAGTACGCGACGGCGATACCGGTGACGTTGGCGATGGCGGCGACCGACAGGTCGATCTCGGCGCACAGGATCACGAAGGTGAGGCCGACCGCGATGATCCCCGTCACCGATATCTGCGTCAGGATGTTCGCCGCATTGTCCAGTGACACAAAGGACCGGCTGGTCAGGCTGAAGAAGGCCACCAGCACGATCAGGGTCGCGAACGGCGCGATGATGCGCATCTGGTTGCGCAGGAAGGCTCCCATCGCCGTCATGTCACGCCGCCTCCAGAAGCTGGTCCTTGCTCACGGTCTCGCCGGCGAATTCGCGGACGATGCGGCCCTTCTTCATCACCACGATGCGGTCGGCCAGCGACAGCACGGTCTCGGGCTCGGTCGACAGCACGACGACGCCCATGCCCTGGTCGCGCAGGCCTTTGACGATCCGCACGACGTCCTCCTTGGCGCCGACATCCATGCCGCGCGTCGGCTCGCTCAGCACCAGTACCTTGGGCGGCCAGGTCAGCCACTTGGCGAGCGCCACCTTCTGCTGGTTGCCGCCCGACAGGCTGCCGAGCAGCGTCTCGACGGTCGGCGGCCGGATCGACAGCGACTGCACATGCCGGCGGGCGATGTCCTTCTCGACCGAGGGCCGCAGCAGCAGGCGACCGATACGGCCCAGCACGCTTATGGACATGTTCTTGTAGACCGGCTCGGCATGGAACAGCATCGACCGGCGGCTCTCCGGCACGAAGGCGATGCCTGCCCGGCAAGCCTCGTTGGTGCTGCGCGGCCGCAGGACCTTGCCGCCGATCGACATCGTGCCGGCCTCGGCCCTGAGCTTGCCGAACAGGGTACGGGCAAGCTCGATCAGGCCGCAGCCCATGAAGCCGTAGATGCCTAAAACCTCGCCTGCCCTGACGTCGAGCGACACGTCGGCGAAGGCGCGGCCGGCGGCCAGGCCGCGCACGCCCAGCACGACCGGCGCCTCGGGCCGGCTGTTGAGCGCAATCGCGCCGGTATAGCTGCCCTCCAGCTCCTCGTGGCCGCGGCCGATCATGCGCTGGATCAGCCAGCCCTTGTCGATCGCGCCGGCCGCCTCGGTGGCGATCAGCCGGCCGTTGCGGAAGATCGTGACGGTGTCGGAGATCGCCAGCACGTCGTCGAGGAAGTGCGAGATGAAGACGATGCTGCGGCCGCTGCCGCGAACGCCGCGCAGCACCTCGAACAGGCGCTGCACCTCGGGCGGCGACAGCGCCGAAGTCGGCTCGTCGAGGATGACGATGCGGGCGCCCGAGAACAGCACGCGGGCGAGCTCGATGAGCTGCTGCAGGCCGATCGCCAGCGAGCCCATGCGCGCGCCCGGATCGACATCGATGCCGAGGCTGGCGAGATGCCGGCGGGCGCCTTCCATCATGGCGCGCCAGTCGACGATGCCGCCCTTCGTCGGCTGCTGGCCGAGATAGACGTTCTCGGCCACGGTGAGGTCGGGCACGACGCTCAGTTCCTGGTGGACCATGCCGATGCCGGCGGCCAGCGCCTCGCGCGGCGAGCGGAAATGCACCGGCCGGCCGTCGATCGCCATGCGGCCGTCGTATTGGCCGTGGAGGCCCGCGATGATCTTCATCAGCGTCGACTTGCCGGCGCCGTTCTCGCCGACCAGGCCGTGGATCTCGCCCCGGCGCAGCACGAAGTCGACGTCGCGCAGGGCCGCGACGCCGCCGAACGATTTTGAGATGCCGCGCAGTTCCAGCGGCGGCGCGATTTCGACGTTCATCTTTCGGACAGGGTTCTTCCGGACCGCGCGCTTCCAGCGCGCTCTTCGTGCTCTCGAAGCGCGCAAGATGCGCGCGGTCCGGAAGACATGATCAGATCAGGAAGTGATCCTGCATCCACAGCATGCCGGCGGCGTTCTCCTTGGTCACCACCGGACCGTCGGTGACGATGCTCTTGGGAATGCCGCTGCCCGCCTTCTCGCCGGCCGTGACCGCCGCCACGCCGGCAATGATGGCGCCGCCATGGATGCGGCAGCTCGGGTTGCGCACGGTGGCGAACATGCGGCCGTCGGAGACGGCGTTGATGGCCGGCGGCATGGCGTCGACGCCGCCGATCAGGATGTTGGTGCGGTTGCGCGCCTTCATGACGTTGTAGGCGGCGAGCGCCATGTCGTCGTTGTGGAAGAAGGCGGCGTCGATCTGAGGGTACTTGGTGAGATAGGTCTCCCACAGGCGCGCCACCTTGGTGACGTCCCAGTCGGCCGGCTGGGTGTCGAGCACCTCGATGCCGGGATATTGCTTGACCACCACATTGAATCCCTTGGCCCGGCCTTGCGCGCCGGTATGGCCGAGCGCGCCCTGGGTCATGATCATCTTGCCCTTGCCGCCGAGCTTGGCGACCAGCGCCTGGGTCACCGACGCGCCCATGAACTCGTTGTCGGGGGCGAGGAAGCTGTGGACGTTGATCTTGTCCAAGGGTGCGATCAGCGTGTCCATGTCGATCACGGGCGTGCCACTGTCGATCATCTTCTGCACCGGCTGGGTCAGCGTGCCGATGCCGAAGGCCTGGATGGCGACGAAGTCCCATTTCTGCGACGCCATGTTGTCGACCGCAGCGCGCTGCTTGACGGCGTCGAGCTGGCCGTCGAACCACGTCACGTCGACATTGTAGAGCTTGCCCCAGTATTCGGCCGCGGCCTTGCCCTGGGCGCACCAGGTCGCCTGCAGGCCCGCGTTGGAGAACGCAGCCTTCAAAGGCTTCTCCGAGCGGCCGGCCGCGACACCCGCCAGCGCCGGGGTCACGCCGATCATACCGAGCGTCGCCGCCGCCCCTCCGGCCGTAGCGACGGTTAGAAAGTCACGCCTTGTCCTGCCGAACGTGTCCGTCATCGCTTCCTCCGTAGTGAACCGGTCGAATGCCGATATTCACGCGAGTCTGGCAGCGAGGCCTTTCAGCGGCAAGCCGGGGTGCTACCCCGTCAGGGGAAGCGAGCTAGTCATTTCAAGTTATTGCCTCCCCAGCGAAGCTGGGGAGGTGGCCCGAAGGGCCGGAGGGGTCATGAGCTTCAGTGGCGATGCCTATGACCCCTCCGTCCGCTTCGCGGACACCTCCCCACGCAAAGCGTCTGTCGGATTCACACATCGTGACCAACCAGGGAGGCGCCATACCTTATAGCGCGGAACTCTGCGAGACCGATGCGCATGACCTTGGGGCCGGGCTTTCCGTAGTAGCCGGTCCATCCGCCGAGGCGGGCGATCA
>JACPOB010000054.1 GCA_016185145.1 Rhodospirillales bacterium
CCTCAACTGTGTTTGATCAACAGCCGAGGGTGTCATGCCGGAAATAATGCGCAGCAGATCGCCAGCCTTTTTAGCCGATCTCCACAAGCCGGCCCCGTTAAGAATCTTCCTTCACATTATGATCTGCTGCTGATTACTGGATGTTCTGCGGACGGACAATCGCGCCATCTTCCGCGCGGCCAGCGCGGCCTCCAAGGCCGCCGACTTCCTGCTGGCCCGCCAAAATGGGGCAGTCGCGCTCAGTGGAGCGGCCGCATGAGCACGCCACAAGAGGCGCGGTTTCACAGCGAACCGACGCCGGACGGCGAGCAGTTCCTGCTGCCCGGCGTGCCACCGCTCTCGCTGCGTCAGCGGCTGGCGTTGCTGATCGCCGCGCCGCTCGGCCCCCGCGTGCCGCAGAAGCCGCTGAACATCGGCCTCTTCGACGAGGACGCGCGCAACCAGCTCAGCTTGTTCTGAACCGCCAAGAGCCAACCATGTCCCGCTTTTCCGACGCCCCCTCGACCTCCAATCCGACATTTCGCCGATGGCGGATCACCCGCGCTGAGGCCAGCGCCCGGCCCATCGATCGCCGTGACAGCGTCCATGAGCCGGTCATCCTCACCCAAGGAGAGACACTATGCAGTTGCAGCACATCGCTCTCGACAAGCTGAAAATCTCGACAGCCAACATGCGGCACGGCCGCAAGGACCCGGATGTGTCCGACATCCTCCCCAGCGTGCGCACGCGCGGCATCCTGCAGCCGCTTCTGGTGCGGCCCGAGGGCGAGGAATTCGAGGTCGTGGCCGGGCGGCGGCGGTATTTCTGTGCCAAGCTTCTTGCCGAGGAGCAGGGCGAGGCGGAGCCATTGCCCTGCGCCGTCATGGAACCCGGTGACGATGCGGGCGCCCTGGAAGCGTCGCTGATCGAGAACATCGCGCGTCTCGATCCCGACGAGATGAGCCAGTACGAATGCTTCGCCCGGCTGATTAAGGAAGGCCGGAACGTGGCCGAGATCGCCGCCACGTTCGGCATCACCGAACGTGCCGTCACCCAGCGGCTGGCGCTCGGCAACCTGCTGCCCAAGATCAGGGAAGCCTATCGCCGGGACGAGATCGACGGCGAGACGGTGCGTCATCTCACCATGGCCTCCAAGGCGCAGCAGAAAGAATGGCTAACCCTGTTCAGCGATCCAGAAGGGAGTGCGCCGCACGGCTACGAGTTGAAGCAGTGGCTGTTCGGCGGGCAGTCGATTTCGACCAAGGTGGCTCTGTTCCCACTGGAGGATTATCCGGGCGAGATCGTCGCCGACCTGTTCGGCGAAGAAGGGTATTTCGCCGATCCGACCCTGTTCTGGCAGAAGCAGAACGAGGCCATTGCGGCCAAGCGCGACGCGCTTCTCGCCGCCGGTTGGCGCGAGGTGGTCGTGCTGGAGCCGGGGCAGCATTTCCATGCGTGGGAGCATGAGAAGACCGCCAAGCGCAGGGGCGGCAAGGTGTTCATCACCGTTTCCGGCCGTGGCGAGGTCGAGGTCCACGACGCATGGTTGAGCCGCAAGGAGGCGCAGCGGCGCAAGCGGGAAGCCAGCGGCGAGGAAGCCGAGGGTTCAGAACGGTCCAAGCCATCCCGGCCGGCGATGAGAAAATCGATGGAGAACTACCTCGAACTGCATCGCCATGCCGTCGTCCGGCAGGCCTTGCTCAAGAGCCCCGGCACGGCTTGGCGGCTCCTGATTGCACACGCCATCGCTGCCTCAGGGCACTGGCAGGTGAAGCCCGATCCACAGCAGGCGCGCAGCCGCGAGATTGCGGAAAGCGTCGCGGGCGGGGTAGCGCAGCAGGCCTTCGCCGCCGAACGGCAGGCCATTCTCGGCCTGCTGGAACAGCAAGAAGACGCTTCGGTCGTGTCCTCCAACGACGATCCCTACCGCACGGCGGTCGTGTTTGCCCGCCTGCTGGTGCTCGGTGATGACGAGGTCTTGCGCATTGCCGCGTTCGTCATGGCCGAGACGCTGGCGGCTGGCAGCGCGTTGGTCGAGGCGTTGGGCACGCACTTGAAGGCGGATGCCCGTGACCTCTGGCAGCCCGACGATACCTTCTTCGACCTTGTGCGCGAGCGGGCCACGGTGAATGCGCTGTTGGCCGAGGTCGCGGGCAAGCCGGTCGCCGACGCCAATCTCTCCGAGCGCACCAAGGTGCAGAAACAGATCATCCGCGACTGTCTCGCCGGCACAAATGGCCGCGAGAAGGTAGAGGGCTGGCTGCCCTCGGTCATGGCTTTCCCGTTCCGGGCCTACGCTGACGGGGCGTGCTCGATCACCGAGGCATCGAACTGCATTGTTGGGTTGTTTCCGGCAAGCTGATTGAGGGCGGGCGGCGGCCATTGTGGCCGCCGCCTGTCTTTGCTCTGCCGCTCCGCGACGCTCCGTACGGAGCCTGACGGCGTCCTTCGGCCGATTTCAGATCACGGCGAACACGTTGTCATCGTGTTGCCGACCGAGGTTGGCGTAGAGCTTGCGCGGCCCAAATTCCGGGGCAGCGAGGCTCAACGACACGTATTCCTTTTTCTTGCCGGGGTCTCACCCTTGCGCACCCAGCCGGCGCCGATTTCGTAGCCCTCGGTCGGCCCGAAAGTGTTCATCTGTTGATCGTCGCCAGTGCACGGGTTCGGTGTCAACGCGCCTGCTTGGCGTGTTGAGCGGATATCTTGCTTGCCTATAGCGGAGGTTGGCGCCGGCCGATGCAGCGCTGTCTCCCCGATTGTCGTAGGTCCATTCCCCGGCTCTCGGCGTAGGACCTATGGGCTTCCCGGACCCTTCCGAAACCGTCGCAGCCAGGTTTTTTCCCCGCCGTCCTCGCTGGCTTCGCCCGCTTGCGCGCGGCTTCCTCGCGACCGCTGACGCTCCAAAAAACCTGTCCGCTCGGGTCCTCCGCTGGCGCTGCGGCCCTGGCGGGTTCGCGGGTCCGGCTCGCCCATGAACGGTCCGCCATCGCCGGGGATGGTCCCTGACGACTTTTTGAGGAGACAGACAATGCCTGCAATCGGTTACGTCACCAAGCAAGCCAATGGCAGCTTCAAGGGCCAGCTCAAGACGCTGAGCATCCGCGCCGACATCGAGGTCGTGCCCAACGCGTCGAAGAATGGCGACAGCCAACCCGACTTTCGGGTGCTGACTCGGGGTTACGAAGTCGGCGCCGGCTGGGTGCGCAAGGGCGAAACCTCTGGCAAGGAGTACGTGTCGTTGAGCCTCGCCGCTCCGGAACTCGGGCCGCGTAAGCTCTACGCCAACCTTGGCCGCGCTGCTGGCCAGGACGATGACGATGTGTTCGCCGTGATCTGGAACCCGGCCGACTGACGGCCGCTAGCCCCGCGCCGCGAGCGGCGCGGGGCCCCTTTCTTCCCCAACATCCTGTTCGGCCCTGGCGAAAACGGGGTCTGGAGTCTTCGCCAGTCCTCGGCCGTCGTGTCCGCGCTCATGCTCCCGCGTGACTGGGCGACGTTGCTCGTCGCCGCCCGATCCCCGCCGTGAGGACCCGCATGGACGACGATGCCGTCCGGGCCGCCAACGCCAAGAAGGGCAGCCCGTTTCTCAACACCGCTCAGGCCGCACACTATGTCGGTCTATCGCCGCGCACTTTCGAACGCATGCGCCGCACAGGCCGTGGTCCGCGCTTTCGCAAGCACGGGCGCTACGTGCGCTACCACATCGCCGATCTCGACGCCTGGTCGGAAGGCCGCGCCCACTCGAAGGTCGACTCCGATGCGTAGGCGGTCTGCTTTTCACGTCGGCGCGCTCGCGGCACTCGGTCTTGCGGCGCTTTCGCTCGGCCCCTCGGCGCCCAGCTTCGTCTGGAATGCCAGCGCCAGCGCGCCACTCGGTCTCTACCATGTCGAGCAACCAAACGAGCTGAGCAAGGGTGACCTTGTTCTCGCCTGGGCGCCGGAAAGTGCTCGGCGGCTAGCTGCTGCGCGAGGTTATCTCCCCGAATCCGTGCCGGTGGCCAAGCGCATCGCGGCCATGACGGGCGACACCGTGTGTGGCCGCAATGGCCTGCTTCTCATCAACGGCTGGGTTGCCGCCATCCAGTTGCCAGCCGATTCCCAAGGCCGTCCCCTGCCACCTTGGACGGGCTGTCGCGTGCTCGCAGCGGACGAAGTTTTCCTGCTGATGGTCGAGGTGTGGGACTCTTTCGACGGACGCTACTTCGGGCCGATTTCTACGTCTGCGATCATAGGCAAACTGGTGTCGATATGGACCCGGTGACCGTGCTGTTGCTGTGCAGCGCGCCGTTCGCCGGGCCGCTCCCGAGTTCCGGGGATTGCCCCACAACAGCGATCAGCCGCGCAATCTCTGTCGAGGCGGGTGTACAGCGCGCCTTGGCGCGAGCGGATATTGTGCGTGTGGCCGACACGCCAGGCGCGACGAATGTTGGGCAGTGGCAGGTCTTCATCGCGGAGGCGGCTCAGCGTTTCGGCATTCCGGAGGCCTGGATCCGCGCCGTGATGCACGCCGAAAGCGACGGCCAGGCCACGGTTGATGGCCGACCGATCACGTCGCCCGCAGGCGCCATCGGCCTCATGCAAGTGCTGCCTAGGACCTATGCAGAGATGCAGCGCCGCCATGGTTTAGGCTCCGATCCTGCTGATCCGCGCGACAACATTCTCGCCGGCACCGCCTATTTGCGCGAGATGCTCGATCGCTTCGGTTATCCGCAGCTGTTCGCGGCTTACAATGCCGGTCCTGAGCGGTTCGAGGCCTACCGCCGAGGAGAACAATCGCTACCGGCTGAGACACGGGCCTACATTGCTCAAGTTGAAACGGAACTCGCAATAGGGATCGATAATGGCTTGCCGGCTAAGCAGCGGTCGTCGGCGACGGCCGAGGTGGAGCGGCGCCGTGACCTCGACCCTTTCCTGTTTTTTGCGCCGGGACGGCCCTCATCTCTGTTCGTGAGTCACGATGATTCGATTTCTGGAATCGATCCGTCCAGGCGCAATTCGCCGCTCGATTCGACAAAGAGTCGGGCTCCGAGTGTACCGTCTGATAGGGGTAAATCTTCGCCCCTCGTCGACGATCAGGGACCACCCTGATCACGCAAACAATCGCTTCAACGTCATCGTTTGACTGGGAACGCGCCTCGCACCGAAGCAGCGCAGTGCGCGCATTGATCATAATAAAGCGTAGGTGAGCGAAGATCGGATGGTGGAGAGAATCACCACCGCGAACACGCAAGATAAAAGGCTCCCTCCAATGGTCGCCAAGTCCTTGTCTGCACATCGGTTCTGAGGAGGGAAGGGCGAGCGTGTTCCTCCAATGCGGCGACAAGTCCTTGATCTGGTTGGGGTCGAAGCCTCCACGCCGGCGATCGGCTACGAAGCGGCGTTATCGCTGCGAGGTTTCCATGAAGCTCTCTGTCGATGAGCACGAGTTCGAACCGAAGCTGGGTCGCATCGGCAATCGAAGCGTACGCAGTGCCTTCCTGCGTAACGTTGCACAGGCGGTCGCACGGGCAGGCGGGCGCAGGCATGCCTTGCCGCGCCGAGCCGGCCAGCTCGGCTGCGGCGCCGGCGTTGGCCGTGTGCTGGGTGCGCGCGATCGCTACGCCGCCTTCCGCCGGCGCCGCGTCATCGTCAAGACGCGCCTGATCAAGCTCGCCGGTCGCGGCACAACCTCGGCCCGTGCGCACCTGCGCTACCTGCAACGCGACGGCGTCACGCGTGAAGGCCAGCCCGGCGACCTCTACGATGCTGCCCACGATCAGGCCGACCGCGATGCCTTCCTGGGGCGCGGCGAGGGTGACCGCCATCAGTTCCGGTTCATCGTCGCCGCCGAGGATGCGATCGACTACGCCGACCTCAAGGACTTCACCCGGCGGCTGATGTAGCAGATGGAACAGGATCTTGGATCGACGCTCGACTGGGCGGCGGTGGACCACTACAACACCGGTCATCCTCATACCCATATCGTCCTACGGGGCAAGGACGGCCGCGGTCGGGACCTGGTCATCGCTCGCGAGTACCTCAGCCATGGTATGCGTGAGCGCGCCGCTGAGATCATCAGCTTGGACCTCGGCCCTCGCAGTGACCGCGAGATCCAGACCCGGCTGCGGGCCGAGGTCGAGCAGGAGCGGTTCACCTCCCTCGATCGCCACTTGCTGAGGGAAGCGGACGAGCAGGGCCTCCTGCGATCCAGAGCAACCGCCGGGGATGCCTTCCATCAGACGCTGCGCGCCGGCCGGCTTCAGAAGCTGCGGCATCTGGGCCTGGCGCAGGAGATCAGATCGGGACAATGGAAGCTCGCCAACGACCTCGAGTCGGTCCTGCGCCGGCTGGGCGAGCGGGGCGACATCATCAAGACCCTGCATCACGAGCTTGCCCGCCAGGGGCTGGCCCGCTCGGCTTCGGACTATGTGATCTACCAGTCGGCCGAGAACAATGCCCAGCGGCTCGTCGGTCGGGTCGTTGCGCGCGGCCTGTCAGACGAACTGAACGACCGGCGCTATGTGATCGTCGATGGCGTCGATGGCCGCACCCACTATGTCGACATCGGCCAGGCGGGCGAGGCGGAGCCGGTGCCGGTCGGCAGCATCGTGGCCATCGAGCTCAGGCGCGCGAAGCCTCGCGCGGTCGATCGGACCATTGCCGATATCGCGGCAGCGCATGATGGCCGCTACAGCGTCGACCTCCACGTTCATCATGATCCCACAGCGCGGCAGGCGTTTGCCGAAGCCCATGTTCGCCGCCTGGAGGCCATGCGCCGGTCCGGCGTGGACGTTACTCGTAAGAAGGATGGCACTTGGATCATCGCGCCTGGCCATCTGGAACGTGCCGCAGCTTTCGAGCGGGCGCAGGCTCGGCGGGCGCCGGTAGCCATCGAGACGTTGTCGACGGTGTCGCTCGAGCGCCAAGGCGTTGCCGGGGGCGCGACATGGCTCGATCGCGAACTCCTCGCCGACACCCCGACCATCACACGTGACGCCGGCTTCGGCCGCGAGGTGCGCGAGGCGCTGACCCGCCGGCGGCAGTGGCTGATCGAGCAGAAGCTGGCACGAGCCGAGCAGGAGATGGCTTCCATTTCCGGCCTGGTCAGCCACCCGACCGGCTCGGTCATGGACTTCTTCGACGCGATCGCCCGGATGTGACCACACCATTCGACCTGGGCCGGATCGCGGCTGCCGACGAAGCGGGCGAACGCCCGGATGGCGGCGAGCCGCTGATTGCGGGTGCGGGCGGAGCAGCCTCGCTCTTCCTCGAGGTGCGCGAGGAACTGCAGCACTCGCCCGGACGTCAGATCGGCGACGGCCAGCCGGTCCACGGGCTTGCGCACCTTGCCGCTGATGAACGGGAGCAGCAGGCTGAAGCTGTCGCGATAGCTCGTGCGGGTGTTCCGGGCCAAGTTGCGCTCGGTGACGATGTGTTCGGTGAGGAAGCGTCGAAGCCACGGGCCGAGGGTTACGAGCTCACGCATCGCCGCCTCCTTCCGCATAGCGCGCGAAGCGCAGCGATGCCTGGTGCAGAAGCTCGGGCGTCATCGTCAGATAGACCTTCGTACCTTCGAGATCGGCATGGCCGAGATAGGTGGCGGGCAGCGGCAGCCGCCGCTGCACATCGGCGCCCTCGCGATACCAGGCGGTCAGGCTGTGGACCGCGAAGCTATGCCGGAGATCATGGAGGCGTGGGATTCGCCGCCCGCCTCCCGTGCGGTGGACGCCGGCGAGACGCCGCAAGCTATCGAACGCTTCTTGGACGGTGCTGCTGGCCAACCGCGATCCGTCGTGGTTGGCGAGAAGAAGGGCATTCCGATCTTGCGCACGACCGTCGTGTCGGCGCTGAGCCACATAGGCCACCAGCGCCTTGGCGAGCTGCGGACCAATCGGCACCAGCCGATCCTTGAAGAACTTCGTGCCGTGCACCGATAGGACGGCTTCCGTCAAGTCGACGTCCGCCAACGTCAGGCGCGTCGCCTCGCTGAAGCGCAACCCGGCTCCGTACAAGAGAAGGAGCAAGGTCCGGAACGTCACGGCGTTCAACTGAACCGCGCCGCGTCGGCTCATCTCCACAGTCGCGGGATCGAAGAGACGCCGCAACTCGTCGCGCGAGTAGATGTAGGGCGGGGCGCGGACCGGCGATCTCGGTTCGTTGTCAGGGAGCGGCGACCGGCTCGCGTACCCCCGGCTGATCGCATAGCGCCAGAACCCGGCAAGAACGTAATACTTGTTCTGGCGATGCCGGGTCAGCGGCCCCTTGCCCGCCAGGAAGGCCAGGACCCGTGCCGTGGGAGCCGCATCGCAGGCAGCATCTCCGTCGGCGTATTCGAGGAAGCGACGCAGCAGGTTCGCCGCGTTCGGGAACCTCGCGCCATGGGCCTTGCGCCAGAGGATATAGTGCTCGATGGCCTCGCGCAGCATCATGTCAGACCCTCCAGATCGAGGGCCGCGACCTCGCGGAGCGCGGTGAGATTGACCTTGGCGTAGATCGCGGTGGACGACGGACTGCGGTGCCCAAGAAAGTCCCCAATCACCTTCATCGACATGCCCTGATCCAGAAGATGCTGGGCCGCCGCATGCCGCAGCGCGTGCGGACCGCGCCGCCCGTCGACAACACCGATCGCCGTCAGGCGATCGCGAACCATCTTGTCCAGCGTCTTTCTGGTGAGCGGCCGTATCGGCGCGCGCGACGTGAAGAAGAGGCTGCGCCCGAAGCCGGAGGGCCGTGCTTCACGGATGTACCGGAGGATGGCGTGCCCGACCCCCGACGACAGCGGCCAGCGATGCGTTCGGCCCGGCTTTGGACAGCGGACACGGAGCATCCCGCCTTCCCAGTCAAGGTCGTCCAGCCGGAGGCCGCCAACTTCTCCGGCCCGCAGCCCGTGGGCGATGAACAGCATCAGGATTGCCCGGTCGCGCTTGTCGAACCCCAAGTTTGGCTCTGGCATTGTCGAGGTGGAAGGCCGCCGTACGCCGGGTGATGCCGAGGATGCCGCCGATATCCGACGCCGACTTTCCCGTCGCCGACCATTCGAGGCACTCGTACTCACGCGGTGACAAGGCCACGCCATCGACGATCCGGTCCGATTGAAGTTTGCGCCGGGCACTGGCGTGAAAGTAAAGCGCCATGAGTTGAAGGACGCGACGATGCGCTTCTACGCAACGTCTGAATGTCGAGCTCTGCTCGTTCGATGCGAACGTCACCGCGGCCACAGGACCTCGGCCGTCGTGAATCGGGATGGTGAAGCCATAACGGATGCCAAACGTGGCGGCTTCTTCGAAAAGCTGCTGCTGCGCGTCAGACAGATATCCCGGTTCCGTCCGATGTCCCCATTCGAACGGCTCAGTGACTTGCAGTGCCTGGCGGATGACCGGATCAAGGCGCTCGTAATGGTTGCTCAGGTAGTGGCTAGTCCAAGGCAGCGGATAGGTCGAGATCAGGCGGGCTTGGTCATTCTTGCGATGCGGCAAGCAGAGGTAGGCAAAGCAGGACAGTTCAAGAGCCGATGCCGCGCGCGACATGGCGGCGCTCAGGCCAGACTCGTCGTTGCCCTCCAATAGGCCATCGATAAACGTCTGAAAGATGCGATGCATAACCACCGACACAGCACGGTCTTGGCCGGCTGAGTAAAGCGTTACCCAACACTTGATGCCTCCCGGCTGTCCTGTCCCTCCCGCGTTGTCCACCGAGTGGACTGTTTGACATGGATCACTCCATTGTCCATATAATGATATGCAAGTCCATTCAATGGACATTTAAGATTTGCGAAAGCGGTTGGAAACGTCCAGATGGCCAGCACCCTGTCCTACGAGCGCGACATGATGGGCCCGCCGAAAGGCCCGATCGGCTGCGCGATCTTCTCCATCCAGCAGACCTTCAATGAGGAACTTGCAAAACCGTTCAAACGCCCAGCCCGGTGCGAGGCAAAGGCAGCCTGCAACTGAGCGAGGAGAACTTCACGTCATCGATCCGGCGACAAGAGTTCGAGGAGTTCCGTTGCGCCAGCTCTCTGACCCTCTGACCTATTTTCTTGTGGCCGCCCGCCACGAGCACCTGACCAAGGCAGCGCAGGAGCTCGAAATTTCCCAGCCCGCGCTGAGCCGCAACATTGCGCGGCTCGAAAGGGCCTATGGCGTTCAGCTCTTTGACCGGCTGGGCCGTGGATTGCGACTAAACATGGCCGGACAGATCCTGCTTCAGCATCTGGAGCGGGCAAAGGCTGAACTTGATGACGCTGCCGACGCTATTCGGGAGCACACCCAGAAGGTGGCTCACACGATCTCAATAGGTTTCCTCGCAACGTTCGGCGTTACACTGATTCCAGAACTCGTGAGAGGCTATGTCTCGCCGCTTGAAGTCGTGCCGCCATTTCGCTTGCTGCAGGGTCCGGCGCCATTCCTACGGGCTCGACTTGCTGCTCGCGACATAGATCTCTGTATCGCGAGCCCCCGATTCCCAGACGCGAACCTGGAGTGGAAGTCTCTCTTCCACGAGGAACTGTTCGTGGTAGTTCCATCGAATCACAGCCTCGCTGCGACCAGTACCATTGATCTAGCGGCGGTGGCCGACGAGCCCTTCGTGATGCTGAAGTCAGAATACGGCTTACGCCAAGTGGCGGAGGAACTCTGCTTGGATGCGGGCTTTACGCCCCGGATAGCCTTCGAAGTAGAAGAGGTCGCGACACTTCGTGGCCTCGTTGGTGCAGGTGTTGGCGTTGCAATCGCTCCCCGCCCCGTTCTCGAGGTGACAGCGCTTACAAAGGATTTGAGGGTCCGTGCTCCACGTTGCCGTCGCGCCGTGGGACTTCTTTGGCGAAAGGACCGCAGGCTTCCATCGGAGACGGTTCGGTTCAGAGACTACGTTCTCTCGCACTTCGGATCTGCGGACGCGAAGTCGTCTCATGTCCATACCGTATGAATGAATGCTTCTGGGTGCATTGTAACCGATGCGGCGTCCCGCCTAACTTTTGAAAAGAGATAAACAGTGATCGGCTTGCAAAAATGTAGGC
>JACPOB010000021.1 GCA_016185145.1 Rhodospirillales bacterium
GTCCCCACAACCTGCGCAGTTCCGGATGGTCCACGCCTGTATGACTTCAACAGTGCGGACCTGGGTAAAACGCAGAAAATGAAGGGGCGGTGTAGGACCTCCTTGGACTTCCCGAGATGCTAAGGGGAAAATAGTTGGCGGACAGGGCGGGATTCGAACCCGCGGTGGCTGTTACACCACGCACGCTTTCCAAGCGTGTGCCTTAAACCACTCGGCCACCTGTCCAGAGGAGTGATTCCTCGTCCTTATAGCGCGGTGGACAGGCTGGGCAACGGCCTTCCCCCGGAGCGGCCACTTCTGTAGGGTGCGCGCCGCCATTTGGGGGAAAGATGGTAGTGTTTCGCGCGCTGGGATGGCTTCTGTTGGCCATGGCCGTCGCAGCAATCGTGCATGATGGGCTGGCCTGGTGGACCGAGGGCTCGTTTCATCTGCTCGGCCTCGGGGATCTTTGGTCGCATCTCGACACTCGCTCGCTCGCCGATGCGCAGACGGCTATCCAGGGCCGCGGCTCGGCGGCGCTGTGGTCCTGGCTGGTCCGGCCGGTGCTGATGGTGCCGGCCCTGGTGGCCTTCCTGGCGCTCGGCGTCTTCTTCCTGTGGATCGGCAATCGCGGCAGCGGTCGGCCCGAGACCGGCTTCCTGATCGGCTCACGGCCGCCCCGGCGCCGGCGCTATCGTGGACTGTCGTAGTCGCGTTGAATGCAGTGCTGGCACTCGCATCCGTCGACACAAGGAGTGGCGTCGTCAGCCGTTCGACCCGCCAGGCGTAGCCCTCTACGGAGCCCAAAAAGTCGCGAAAACGAAACTGGAATTGGCCGACTTCAGTTATTGACTTTTGCAAACTTAAGTTATATAGCTGCCTCCTCGCGTTGCTTCCTCGCGTTGTCGCTCTTTGCATCGTTGATCCGAGACAAAAAAGCCACGGCAGAAACCGTGCGGCCCGTCCGGCTGCCTGCATTCGGACGGGCCGGGCTCGGCGCTCCAGCTCTCCGATCCGCGCGAATCCGGTAGCGTAAATAGCGTAACTGTCCGAATTCGGACTCAGGCCCAACCGATAGGGGTACACTCCAGTCAGGTCCACTAGGCAGGAACTACCGGAAAGGGCGGAAAGGGCGCAAACCTCTCGCCTCACTGACGGCAGTGCATGCACGGAAGGCCGCGGCGTCCCTCACGGCCACGGCGTAGCTAACGGCTGTCCATCTTGAGCGCGGCGATGAAGGCGGACTGCGGGATCTCCACGTCGCCCACCTGGCGCATGCGCTTCTTGCCCTTCTTCTGCTTCTCGAGAAGCTTCTTCTTGCGGCTGATGTCGCCGCCGTAGCACTTGGCGAGCACGTCCTTGCGCAGGGCGCTGATCGTCTCGCGGGCGATGATGCGTCCGCCGATCGCGGCCTGGATGGCGATCTTGAAGAGCTGGCGCGGGATCAGGTCCTTCAGCCGCTCGCACAGCGCCCGGCCGCGGCTCTCGGCCTGGTTCTTGTGGGTGATGATGCTGAGCGCGTCGACCGGCTCGCCGTTCACCATGATGGTGAGCTTCACCAGCTCGCCTTCCTCGTAGCCCACCATCTCGTAGTCGAAGCTGGCATAGCCGCGCGTCACCGACTTCAGCCGGTCGTAGAAGTCGAACACGACCTCGTTCAGCGGCAGGCGGTAGACCGCCATGGCGCGCGCGCCGGCGTAGGTGAGCTCGATCTGCTGGCCGCGCCGCTCCTGGCAGAGCGTCAGCACGGCGCCGAGATGCTCGTCCGGCGTCATGATGGTCGCCTTGATCCACGGCTCCTGCATGCTCTCGATGTGCATCGGATCGGGATAGTCGGCTGGATTGTGCAGCTCGCGCTCGGTGCCGTCGGTCATCTTGAGGCGGTAGACCACGGAAGGCGCCGTGGTCACGAGATCGAGGTCGAACTCGCGCTCCAGCCGCTCCTGCACGATCTCGAGATGCAGCAGGCCGAGGAAGCCGCAGCGGAAGCCGAAGCCAAGCGCGGCGCTCGATTCCGGCTCGAAGTGGAACGAGGAGTCGTTGAGGCGCAGCTTGGCGAGCGATTCACGCAACTGCTCGAACTCGGCGGCGTCGGCCGGGAACAGGCCGCAGAACACGACCGGCACGGACGGCTTGAAGCCCGGCAGCATGTCGGTCGCGGGCTTGCGGTCGTCGGTGATGGTGTCGCCGACCTTGCAGTCGGCGATGGTCTTGATGCCGGCGATGATGAAGCCGACCTCGCCCGGCCCCAGCTTCGCCCGTGGGCGGCGGCAGGCGCTTGACCATCGCCTCCAGCAGGTCGTCGATGCCGAGCCCGGTCTTGGCCGACACCTTGACGGCCTCGGACGTGTCGATGCCGATCACGTCCTCGATCTCCTGGCACACCCGCTCGGGCTCGGCCGAGGGCAGGTCGATCTTGTTGAGGACCGGGATGATCTCGTGGTTGGCGTCGATGGCGTGATAGGCGTTGGCGAGCGTCTGCGCCTCGACGCCCTGGCTGGCATCGACCACCAGCAACGAGCCCTCGCAGGCCGCCAGCGACCGGCTGACCTCGTAGGCGAAGTCGACATGGCCCGGCGTGTCCATGAGATTGAGCACGTAGGTCTTGCCGTCGAGCGCGGTGTAGTCGAGCCGAACCGTCTGCGCCTTGATGGTGATGCCGCGCTCGCGCTCGATGTCCATGGAATCGAGCATCTGGTCGTGGAACTCGCGCTCGCTCACCGCGCCGCAGCGCATCAGCAGCCGGTCGGCCAGCGTGCTCTTGCCGTGGTCGATGTGGGCGATGATCGAGAAATTGCGGATCAACGACAGGTCGGTCATTTCATACTCTTTTGGACCCCCTCCCAGCCTCCCCCACTGCGTGGGGGAGGTGGCGCGGAGCGCCGGAAGGGGGCCGGAAGACAATGAACTCTAGCCACGCAGTGTAGCACCGGTTGCCTTGGCCACCTGCGCCACGATCTTGTTGCTCGCCGCTTCGATCTCCGCATCGGTGAGCGTCCGCTCGACCGGCTGCAGCGTGACCGTGAGCGCGATCGACTTCTTGCCGGCAGGCACGCCCTTGCCGGTATAGACGTCGAACACGCGGGCCGCCGTCACCAGCGCCTTGTCGGCGTTGCGCGCGGCGCGCACGAGCTTCTCGGCGTCGACGTCGCTGTCGACGATGAAGGCGAAGTCGCGCTCCAGCGGCTGGAAGGCCGACAGCACGAGCTTGGGCCGGGCCTTGGTCGCCTTGGCCTTGGGCAGCGGCGGCGCATCGAGGAACACCTCGAAGGCGACCACGGGCCCCTTGAGATCGGCGCCGGCCGAGATCTCGGGATGCAATTCGCCGAACTGCGCCATCACGCGATCGCCGAGCTTCAGCACGCCCGAGCGGCCGGGATGGTACCAGTCGGGCGCTCCGGTCTGGGCCGACAGGTTGTCGACCGGCGCGCCGATCGCGCTCAGCACCGCCAAGGCATCGGCCTTGGCGTCGAAGGCATCGACGGTGCGGGCGGGTCCCTCCCAGTTGCGCGGCACCACCATGTTGTGGCGCAGGCCGGCTGCCACCGTGCGCTGGCCTGTCGGCGTCGCATCCTTGTACTGCGGCCCGACCTCGAACAGCGCCGGGTCGGCGAGCCCGCGCGCCTCGTTGCGCCGCGCGGCATCCAGAAGGTTGGGCAGCACCGAGGGGCGCATGGTGTCGAGCTCGGCCGCGATCGAGTTCAGCAGTCGAAGGTCGGCCTGGCCGCCGCCGAAGCGCTCGGCCTGCTTCAGCGGCAGGAACGACCAGGTCACGGCCTCGTTCATGCCGCGCGTGGCGAGCGCCCGGCGCGCCATCGGCACGCGGCGCTGCAGGGGATCGCGCACCGGTTTCGACGTCGGCGACAGCCGCGGCAGCGACGTCGTCGGGATGTTGTCGAAGCCCCACACGCGCGTCACTTCCTCGACCAGGTCGGCCTCGCCCACGATGTCGGGCCGCCACGACGGCACCGCCGCCGTCCACGGGCCGCTGCCGTCGACGACGAAGCCCAGCTTGCCCAGGATCGCCGCGGTCTCGGCGGCCGGCACGTCGATCGCCGTCAGCGTCTTCACGCGATCGGGGCGCAGGGTGAAGCTGCGCTGCCAGTTCGGCATGACGCCGCTCGAGACGATCTCGCTCGTCTCGCCGCCGCACAGCTCCAGGATCAGGCGCGCCGCCACCTCGGCGCCCCACCAGACCGATTCCGGATCGATGCCGCGCTCGAACCGATAGCGCGCGTCCGAGAAGATGCCGAGCTTGCGGCCCGACGCGGCGGTGCGGATCGGGTCGAAATAGGCGACCTCGAGGAACACTTCCGTGGTGTCCTCAGCGACCCCGGTATCCTCGCCGCCCATGATGCCGCCGATGCCGTGCACGCCCTTGGCGTCGGCGATGACGGCGATCGACGGATCGAGCGTGTAGGTCTTGCCATCCAACGCCAAGGTCTGCTCGCCCTCATGCGCCTGGCGCATGACCAGGTCGCCGGCGAGCTTCCGGGCGTCGAACACGTGCAGCGGCCGGTTGAGATCGAAGGTCACCAGGTTGGTGATGTCGACCAGGGCCGAGATCGGCCTGAGCCCGATCGCCTTCAGCCGGCGCTGCAGCCAGTCGGGCGAGGGGCCGTTCTTGATGCCGCGGAAGTGGCGGCCGACGACGATGGGGCAGGGGCTGTCGGGCCTGGCGTCGTAGCCGTGCGTCCACTTGATCGGGCTCTTATAGCTGCCGGCGATCTTGTCCGCCTTCATCGGCTTCAGGGTGCCGAGCCCGGCGGCGGCGAGGTCGCGGGCGATGCCGTGCACGCCGAGGCAATCGGCGCGGTTGGGCGTCACCTTGATCTCGATCACCGGATCGTCGAGGCCGAGCGCCTCGGCTGCCGGCGCGCCGGTCTCGGCTTCGGCCGGCAGGTCGATGATGCCGCTGTGATCCTCGCCGAGCTGCAGCTCGCGGAAGGAGCAGAGCATGCCGTTGCTCTCCTGGCCGCGGATCTTGCTCGCCTTGAGATGCAGGTCGGTGCCGGGAATGTAGCTGCCCGACGGCGCGAAGATGCCCTTCATGCCGGTGCGCGCGTTGGGTGCGCCGCACACGACCTGGACGACGCCCGAGCCGGTATCGACCTTGCAGACGCGCAGCCGGTCGGCGTTGGGATGCTGCACGGCCTCGACCACGTAGCCGACGACGAAGCCCCGGAGCGTCTCGGCCGGATTGGTGATGCCCTCGACCTCGAGGCCGAGCATGGTCAGCGCATCGCGGATCTCGCCGAGCGACGCGCTGGTGTCGAGATGCTCCTTCAGCCAGGACAGCGTGAACTTCATCGGCCCAGCCCTCCGGTCAGCGACGGCCATTCGAGCGCCGAGAAGCCGTAATGGCGCAGCCAGCGCAGGTCGGAGTCGAAGAAGCTGCGCAGGTCGGGGATGCCGTACTTCAACATGGCGATGCGATCGATGCCCATGCCGAAGGCGAAGCCCTGATAGACGGCGGGATCGAGCCCGCAATTGGCGATCACGTTGGGATGCACCATGCCCGAGCCCAGGATCTCCAGCCACGAATCGCCCGCGCCAATGCGCAGCTCGCCGTCCTTCCACGAGCAGCCGATATCGACCTCGGCCGACGGCTCGGTGAACGGGAAGTAGGACGGGCGGAAACGCAGCGGCAGGTCGTCGACCTCGAAGAAGGCCCGGCAGAAATCGACCAGGCAGCCTTTCAGATGGCCCATGTGCGTCGTGCGGTCGATCACCAGGCCCTCGACCTGATGGAACATCGGCGTGTGGGTGGCGTCGTTGTCGATGCGGAAGGTGCGGCCCGGCACGATGATGCGCAGCGACCCGCCGTCGGCCAGCATCTTCTGCACGCCCTTGTCGAGCATGGTGCGGGCCTGGACCGGCGAGGTGTGGGTGCGCAGCACCATCGGCGTGCCGTCGGCGCGCTGGGGCAGATAGAAGGTGTCCTGCATCTGCCGCGCCGGATGGTCGGGCGGGATATTGAGGGCGGTGAAGTTGTGCCAGTCGTCCTCGATGTCGGGACCTTCGGCCCAGGTGAAGCCCATCTCGCCGAAGATGGCGGCAAGCTCGTCCATCACCTGGCCGATCGGATGCAGCGTGCCCTGCGATTCCGGCCGGGCCGGCAGGCTGATGTCGATCTTCTCGTTGCCGAGCTTGGCCGCCAGCGCCGACGCGCTGAGGTCGCTCTTGCGCGCCTCCAGCGCCGCCTCGATCTCGCCCTTGAGCTGGTTCACCCGCGCGCCGAACTCGCGGCGCTGGTCGGGGGCCATGCCGCCCAGGGTCTTCATCAGGCCGGTGACGCTGCCCTTCTTGCCCAGCACCGCCACGCGCGCGGCATCGAGCGCGGCGAGATCGGCCGCCTGGCTCACGGCGCCGAGCGCCTCGCTGCGAATCGTCGAAAGATCGTCCATATCTTCGCTCACTTCCGAACCCGACACGAAAAAAGGGAGCCTGCGGTCCAGGCTCCCTCTTTGCGATCCTTATCCGTGCGCCCCGCTCCCTACTTGGCGCGGCGCGCGGACGTTACTTGAGGGCGGCCTGGGCCTGTTCGACCAGGGCCTTGAACGCCGCCGGCTCCCGCACCGCCAGATCGGCCATGACCTTGCGGTCGACCTCGATCCCGGCCTTCAGGATGCCGTTCATGAACTGCGAGTAGGTCATGCCATGCTCGCGAGTCGCGGCGTTGATGCGCTGGATCCACAGTCCGCGGAACGTGCGCTTCTTGTTGCGCCGGTCGCGGTAGGCGTATTGCAGGCCCTTCTCGACCTTCTCGATGCCGACGCGGAACGCGAGCTTTGCGCGACCGCGATAGCCCTTGGCGAGCTTCAGGACCTTCTTGTGACGAGCGTGTGCAGCCACGCCCCGCTTTACGCGTGCCATGGTCTACCTCTCGTACGGAAAGAAATTGCGCTTGATGATGCGCGTGTCGGGCTCGGACACCAGGGTCATGCCGGTCTGCTGGCGCAGGAAGCGGTTGCCCCGCTTGGTCATGCCGTGGCGCTTGCCGACGACGCCATGCTTCACTTTGCCGGATGCCGTGAAGCGAAAACGCTTCTTGGCCCCGCTCTTGGTCTTCATCTTGGGCATTTTCGTTCCTTTTCAAAGGGTTACACTAGGCGGCCGAGGCAATGCCCTATACGGCCAGGCCGCCGAAGAACGGGGCTTATAGCGGCGGGGCCGGGGCGGTGCAAGCCGGCTCCGTCGCGCCCCCTGAGGAGCGGCTGTAGGCCGCGTCTCGAAGGGTGGGCAACAGGCGTGGTGCGTGCTGCCATCCTTCGAGACGAGGCCCCTTGGAGGCGAGAGCATGAGACTGACAGGCAAGGTGGCGCTGGTGACCGGCGCGCAGCAGGGCATTGGGGCCGCGATCGGCCGGGCGCTGGCCGAGGAGGGGGCCGACGTGGCGCTGACGTGGCTCGACGATCAGGCCGGCGCCGAGGCGGTCGCGAATTACGCCCGCCAGGCCGGCCGGCGGGGCCATCTCATCAAGGCCGACGTCGCGAAGCTCGCCGACATCGAGGCCATGGTGGCCGAGACCGTGCGCGTGCTCGGTGTCCCCGACATCCTGGTCAACAACGCCGGCGTCTATCCGCGCGTAAAATTCCTCGAAATGCGCGAGAGCGACTGGGACTACGTGCTCGACATCAACCTCAAGGCCGGCTGCTTCGCCGCCGTCGCCGTGGCCAAGGCGCTGATCGCCGCCGGCAAGCCGGGCTCGATCATCAACCTCTCGTCGCAGGCGATGCGCGGCGCCGTGCGCGGCGTGCACTACAGCGCGAGCAAGGGCGGCGTGGTGTCGATGACCCGGGCGATGGCGCTCGAGCTCGCACCGCACAACATCCGGGTCAACGCCATCGCCCCCGGCACGACCGACACCGCCCAGCCGCGCTACGGCAACACCGACGCCGAGCTGGTCGAGATGGCCAAGGCGACCATCCCGCTCGGCGGCAAGCTTCTAGCGCCCGACCAGATCGCGCGCAGCGCGGTGTTCCTGGCGTCAGACGAGGCCGACGCCATGACCGGGCAGGTGCTGCACGTCAACGGTGGGTCGTACATGGCTTAGTCGGAGTCTTCCGGACCGCGCGCATCCTGCGCGCTCATGATCATGAGGCGCGCAGGATGCGCGCGGTCCGGAAGAACATGAGCCTGGTCTGCGTGGCCCTAACAGGGCTGCTGCTTCTTGCCGGTCTCGATGAAGGCCACCATGCAGGGCCCGAATTTGCGGCCGAAGGCGGAGTCGCTCCCGGCGCCATGGCCCTTGAAGCCTTCGGGCTCGTCGATGATGACGCCGTCCACGCCGCTCTTGCCGAAGATCGATCGGGCGTCGGCCATGCGCCCGCCGACGTCGTAGGCATCCTCGGCGAAGTTCACCAGCACCACGCGCGGGCCGGGCTTCAACGCCCGCAGCACGTTCTGCCATTCCGAGCGGGCGCGCGTGGTGTCGCGCATCCTCGTCACCTCGCCGTGATGCGCGGCGGCGATCGAGATCACGCCGTCGACCGGAGCGCCCCGGGCGAGGGCGGCCAGCGACACCCAGGCGCCGGCCGACTGCCCGGCCAGGATGATGCGCCGGTAGCCCATCTCGCGTGCCTTGCGCATGGCGTCGGCAAGCGCGGTGGCGTCGCTCGCCCAATCGGCGATCCATTCGCGATCGAACCGATAGAGGTCGTAACCGACCCGCGTGAAGCGGCCGATCCACATCTGCGGCGCACTGTCGGTGGCGTTCTTGCCGGCCATGTAGCCATGGCTCCAGACGATCAGGCCGTTGGCGAGCTGCGGTCCGCGCATCGACCAATAGGGTTCGGGGCGCACACGGCCGATATCGGGCGCATCGGACGCACGTGCCGGCACCTGCTCGCGCCAGGGAGCGCCGTTGACCGTGTAGTTGTTGACGACGTGCAGGGTGCAGGGCGGCTTGCCGCGTTCCTCGCAGCGCTTCAGGGCGTTGCTGACTGCAGTCCCGGGGTCGGGCCCGCCGACGCCTGCCCACCACGACGCCCGGCCATCCGCGCCGACGACGAAAGCGCGATGCGGACCGGCATTCAGGAAGTCGGACAAGCTCCGGGCGGCCTCGGCATTGAGCCCGGGCACTGCCGGCTGGGCCGCAGCCTCCCCCGACGGTGCGGCCAGCAGCGCGGCCGCAACCGCAACGATCAGACGCTTCATGCGTTACCCCTCATCGGAGGCTAGCACCGTGCCATGCAAAAGACTGCAGCAATTGCTCTGATTGCGCTGGCGGTCGCCATGCCGGCCGCCGCCCAATCCGAGCCAACGCTGCAGGTTTCCAGCTCGGAGAAGGTGCGCGCCAAGCCGGCGGTGCAGTATGTCCTGGTGAAGACGGTGGTGGGCCAGGTGACGGGCATGATCGACGCCCGCGCCAAGCCGATCGAGCCGGAGGGCTACAACCTCCTGAAATACTGCTGGACCGCTGAGAACGTGTTGGGCGACTGGGCCGAACGCGCGGGTCTCACCGGCGCGATGGTCGTGCGTGCGATCGAGACGCGGTCCTGGCAGCGCGATCTCGCACGCGCCGGCTATCCCGAGGCGCCGACGGCCGAAGCGATCGGCCGCTACGAGGCCATGCTGGTGAGCGCGGGCTTTACCGAAGCCGCCCGCGGCCACGCGGTCGACGCGCTGGTCATCGAGCTGGAGGGTCTCAAGCTCAAGTCTCCGGGTGCCGCGCAGGTTCGCGCGATTCATCGCTGCGATGGCGAACGTCGCTCGCTGGGGCTCAATTACACGACGGCGCCGGAAGACGGTCGCGCCCGGTTCATGCCTTATGTGCTGCACCAGATCTGCCAAGCGCAGCAGCTCAACCCGGACGACCCGATCCGCTGCGACTACTGGATGGATGGAAAGACCGGCAAACCGATGTCGTTCGCCGGCGAGACCGTCTACAGCGTGCGCTGGCTCGACGGTTCGACGGCGAATGGACGTTTCGATCCTGAACAATCGCGCAGCGCCGGAACCGTGACGCTGCGCCTGCGTCCCCCGAAGGCGACGAAGTAACGACTTCGGCGCTACTACTTCGGAGCAAGCACCATGATCATCTGCCGGCCTTCCATGCGCGGCATCGATTCGATCTTGGTGAGCGGGTCCATTTCGCCACGGACGCGGTTCAACACCTGCAGGCCGAGTTCGGAATGGACCATCTCGCGACCGCGGAAGCGCAGGGTGACCTTCACCTTGTCGCCTTCCTCGATGAACCGCTTCATGGCGCGCATCTTCACTTCGTAATCGTGGTCGTCGATGTTCGGGCGCATCTTGATCTCTTTGACCTCGATGACCTTCTGGTGCTTACGCGCCTCGTGCGCCTTCTTCTGCTGACGCGCGGACCCTCGCGGGTGGGCGCGCTTTGTTGAGCAGGTCTGGCTATGGCTTCATTCTCCTTCGTAAAAGCTCCCGGTTGGGAGCGGGATACGAGACGGCGGCCGCCCTAGAAGGGCGGCCGCGCCTCTTCAGAAAGTTTAGTGACGGCGGCCCCGAGTTCAAGGACCTCCTGCTTTTCCGAGCCCAAACGGCGGACGGCCACCGTTTTGCCCTCCATGTCGCGGCGCCCGACGGCCAGGATCAGCGGGACGTGGGCCAGCGAATGCTCGCGGACCTTGTAGTTGATCTTCTCGTTGCGCAGGTCGAGGTCGACGCGCATGCCGGCGGCCCGAAGCTTGGCTGCAACTTCATGGGCATAGGAGTCGGCGTCGTTGACGATCGTCGCCACTACCGCTTGCGTCGGCGCCAGCCAGAGCGGGAACCGGCCGGCATAGTGCTCGATGAGAACGCCGATCATCCGCTCGAAGCTGCCGAAGATGGCGCGGTGCAGCATGACCGGGACCTTGCGGCTGCCGTCCTCGGCGACGTAGCTCGCGCCCAGGCGCTCAGGCAGCATGAAGTCGACCTGCAGCGTACCGCACTGCCAGTCGCGGCCGATCGCATCGCGCAACACGAACTCCAGCTTGGGACCGTAGAAAGCGCCCTCGCCGGGATTGAGGATCAGGTCGACACCGGCCGCCTTGGACGCCGACTTGAGCGCCCCCTCGGCCTGGTCCCAGATCTCATCGGAGCCGATGCGCGTCGGCGGCCGATCGGAGAACTTCACGAAGTAATCCGAGAAGCCCAGATCCTTGTAGATCGAGTCGAGCAGGCCGCAGAAGCGGATCGTCTCGGCCTCGATCTGGTCGGGGCTGCAGAAGATGTGAGCATCGTCCTGCGTGAAGGCGCGTACGCGCAGGATGCCGTGCAGCGCACCCGACGGCTCGAAGCGGTGGCACGAGCCCATCTCGGCCATGCGCAGCGGCAGCTCGCGATAGCTGCGCAGACCTTGATTGAAGATCTGGATGTGGCACGGGCAGTTCATCGGCTTCAGCGCGAACATGCGCCGCGCCGGATCGGCGACGAACTCCTTCAGGCCTTCCTCGTTCTCGCTGAGATACATGTTCTCGCGAAAATTCTGCCAGTGGCCCGACTTCTCCCACAGCCGCCGGTCATTGAGCTGCGGCGTCTTCACCTCGACGTAGCCGCCGGCCTCGAGCCTGCGGCGCAGGTAGTTCTCGAGCGTGCGCCAGAACGTCCAGCCCTTGGGATGCCAGTAGACCATGCCGGCGGCATCTTCCTGCTGATGGAAGAGGCCCATCTCGGGACCGAGCCGGCGATGGTCGCGCTTCTCGGCTTCCTCGATGCGGTGCAGGTAGGCCTTGAGGTCCTTGTCGGAGAAGAAGACCGTGCCGTAGACGCGCTGCAGCTGGGCGTTGTTGGCATCGCCGCGCCAGTAGGCGCCCGAC
>JACPOB010000037.1 GCA_016185145.1 Rhodospirillales bacterium
GCGCGCCAAGGTCATGCGCCAGACCTGCCACGAGGTGCTGACCTCGCTCGGCATCACCCATGACCCGCTGCTCGAGCTCGCCATGGAGATGGAGCAGATCGCGCTCAAGGACGACTACTTCATCTCCAAGAAGCTCTACCCCAACGTCGACTTCTACTCGGGCATCATCTTCCGCGCGATCGGCATCCCGACCTCGATGTTCACCGTGCTGTTCGCGGTGGCGCGCACTGTCGGCTGGATATCGCAGTGGAACGAGATGATCGAGGACCCCGACCAGAAGATCGGCCGGCCGCGTCAGCTCTACAACGGCCAGACCGAGCGGCCCTACAAGCCGCTTCACATGAGAGGCTAAGGCACCGGATCGCTGTCCTGGGAGGAAGCGAGACATGGCACGATCATCGCGAGGGCCGCGTCAGGCAACGACCTGGGCGGCCGAGCAGAACCCCCGGCCGCTGCCGCGCATCGTGCGGCTCGGCCGGCCGGCCAACGACAATGTCCGCCAGCTCAGACCGCTGGCGCTCGCCTTGTACGGAACGTTCGCCGCCGCCGTCGTCCTGTTCTTGCTGGTTCACTGGCGGCTGCTTTAGCGGCAGCCTATCTGCAGGCCAAGTTTTCGGCGCTTACGCCGACCTGGACGATGCGCGGCTTGTCGACGCCGGCCACGGCGACATACTTGAAGACGCGATTGTCGATCTCGCGCTTCTGTGCGGGCTGCACCACCATTGTCGCCGTGCCGGCGATCAGTCGCCAGAAGGCCGAGGCCTGCGGCTGCTTGGCGGGGTCGCGGCTGAAGGAGAAGTCGATGCCGGTGTTGGTGAGATAGGCGCGGCCGCTGGAATCGGTGATCCAGAACTCCTCGATCGGCGAATTCGCGGCGATGTCCTTCAGCGCGGCGTTGATCTCCGCCGGCTTCATGCCCGCCTTCTCCGCGGCGGCGACGTAGTTGGCCGCCAGCAATGCCTGGCCGATCATGTATTTGCCGACGGTGGCTTCACAATCAGCCGCCTGCGCCGGCAGGCCGGCGACGACGACCAGAGCGCAGACGACTCGAGCGACGGCCCTCACTTGCGCTCGATCAGCTCGATCTTGTAGCCGTCGGGATCCTCGACGAAGGCGATCACGGTGGTGCCGAACTTCACCGGACCGGGCGCGCGCGTGACCTTGCCGCCGGCCTTGGTGACCTCGGCGCACATGCCCGCGACGTCGGGCACGCCGACCGCGAGATGGCCGAAGCCGCTGCCGATCTCGTAGGGCGCGTGGCCCCAGTTGTAGGTGAGTTCGACGACGGCCTGCTCCTTCTCGTCGGCATAGCCCACGAAGGCCAGCGTATACTTGCCCTCCGGCACTTCGCGCTTGCGCAGGAGCTTCATGCCCATCGCGCCGGTGTAGAAGGCCAGCGACTTGTCGAGGTCGTGCACACGGAGCATCGTGTGCAGCATGCGGGCGTTGGTTGCGGTGTCGGGCATCGTCCCCTCCTCTACCTGATCATGGCGGCGAAGGTCGCCTCGGCCGAGACCTTGCCTTCGACAATCCCCTTGCCGGAGAACTTCCAGACGTTGGCCCGGCTCTGTATCTTCTCGACGTGCAGCTCCAGGCGGTCACCTGGCACGACCGGCCGGCGGAAGCGCACGTCGTCGATCGACATGAAATAGACGAGCTTGCCGTCCGCCTCCTGCCCCAGGCTCGACATCACCAGCACGGCGGCGGTCTGCGCCATCGCCTCGATGATCAGCACGCCCGGCATCACCGGCTCGGACGGGAAATGCCCCTGGAAAAACGGCTCGTTGATGCTGACGTTCTTGATGCCGACGGCGCTGCTGTCGAGCCGCATCTCGGTCACCCGGTCGACCATCAGCATGGGATAGCGATGCGGGATCAGCTGCAAGATGCGCTTGATGTCCGCCACGGTCGCCGTCGCGGTCGCCGCCATGCTGGTCTTGTCGGTCTGCATGTTCATCCTGGCGCCATCCCCCTTAGAAGCGCGTGCCGAAGCTGAAGCGGATGTTCTCCGTCTTGTCCCATGGGTCCTGCTGCAGCGGGAAGGCGTAGTCTATACGGATCGGCCCGAAAGGCGATATCCATTGGATACCGACGCCGGTCGAGATTCGCATGGTATTGCTGGTCAGCACGGTGGTGCTGTATTGCGCCGGCCCACCCAGGCCCCACAGCGAGCCGACATCCACGAAGGCCTTGCCGAAGATGCCGATCTCCTTGGGCAGGCCCAGCGGGAAGCTGAGCTCGGTCGTGCCGGTATAGAAGTAGGTGCCGCCGAGCGAGTCCGCCGTGATCGAGTCGCGCGGACCGATGCCGCCGACCTGGAAGCCGCGCAGCGTGTCGCCGCCGATGAAGAACAGGTTGTTCAGCCGGAGTGAGGAGCCGTTGTAAGGCAGCACCATGCCGACCGAGCCGCCCACCGAGGCGACGACGTCCTCGAAGATGCTCTGGTAGTAGACCGCGTCGGCCGTCGTGCGGAAGTACTGCTCGGTGCCGATCAGGCCAGCCACCGCCATCGAATTGCGCAGCAGGAAGCCCTTGGTCGTATTGAGGCGGGTGTCGCGCGTATCCCAGGCCAGCGTCTCGGAGACTTCCGAGACCACCGACGTTCCCGCGTTGAGCTGCACAATCTGCGAGGCCCAAGGTTGCACGTTGTAGATGTCGGTCTGGCGCAGCGTATAGCGCACGTTCTGCCGCAAATGCTCGGTGTAGGCCCAGCCCGAGCGCAGGGCGAAGCCGATGCTGCGGTCGTTGTACGAGGCCACCGCCTGGCGGTCGTTGGAGGTGCGGAAGATGTCGAAGCCCGCCGCCATCGGGCGGTCCATGAAATACGGCTCGGTGAAGCTGAGGTCGATCAGGGTGCTCAGGGTGCCGATCGACACGCCGAGCCTGAGCTCCTGGCCCTTGCCGAGCAGGTTGCGCTCCTTGATCGAGATGTCGCCCAGCACGCCTGACGTCGTCGAAAAGCCGGCGCCGAACGAGATGTCGCCGGTGCTCTGCTCGACCACCTGGACCTCCAGGTTGGTCTTGTCCGGCGCCGAGCCGGGCTGCGCCGAGATGTCGACCTTCTCGAAGAAGCCGAGGTTCTTCAGGCGCTGCTGGCTGCGCCGCACCTTGGCGGTCGAGAAGGCGTCGCCCTCGGCCAGCCGGAATTCGCGGCGGATCACCTTGTCGAGCGTGCGCGTGTTGCCCGAGATGTTGATGCGCTCGACATAGACTCGCGGACCTTCCTGGATGTCGAAGGTGACGTCGACGGTGAGGTTGTCCTTGTTGCGACGGATGTTGGGGCGAACCTCGACGAAGGCATAGCCCAGGGATCCCACGAGATCGGTGAGCGCCGTGACCGTCTTCTCGACCTCGTCGGCGTCGTACCACTCGCCTTCGGACATCGTCAGATAGCTCTGCAGCACGTCGACGTCGAGGCCCTGGAAGCGGGTCGACACCTCGACCTTGCCGAACTTGTAGCGCTCGCCTTCGCTGATCGTGAAAGTGATGAAGAAGCCTTCGCGATTGGGCGCGAGCTCGGCGACCGCCGACACCACGCGGAAGTCGGCATAGCCCTCCGAGAGGTAGAACTTGCGCAACAGCTCGCGGTCGAGATTGAGGCGGTCGGGATCGTAGCGATCGTCCGACGACAGGAAACGATACCAGGCGCTCTCGCTGGTCCTGATCTTGCCGCGCAGCGTGCCGTCGCTGAACGCCTCGTTGCCGACGAAGCTGATGCGCTGCACGCCCGTCACGTCGCCTTCGTTGATCTCGAACACGAGATCGACGCGGCCCTGATCAAGCTTGATGACCTTGGGCTCGACCGAGGCGTTGTAGCGGCCGCTCCGCCGATAGATCGTCAGGATGCGCTCGACGTCGGCCTGCACGCGCGCGCGCGTGAAGACCTGACGCGGCTTGGACTGCACTTCGTCGCGCAGCTTGTCGTCCTCGATCTTGCGGTTACCCTCGAAGGCGACGCGGTTGATGATGGGGTTTTCGACGACCTTCACGACCAGGGTCGACCCCTGCATCTCGATCGTGACGTCGGAGAACAGCCCGGTACCGAACAGCGCCTTCAGCGACCGGTCGGCAGCGGCGTGGTCGTATGGCTGCCCTTCCTTTAGCTGCAGGTAGGAGCGGATGGTCTCGGGCTCCGCACGCACGTTGCCCTGGACCTGCACGGCCGTGATCGTGCCGCCAGCGGTCGCAGCGGCGGGGCCACGCTGGGCATGCGCCGCCGTGCCGAACGTCAGAATTGCCGCAACGGCCAGTACAGCCCAACGAAAGATCAAACTCACCCCCGGCACCTTCCCAGACGACCTGCCGGCCAGTTTCAGGATCGCATTTTCATAAACCGGCAATACGGACTTAGCTACCTCTTTGTCCCCGGTTGTCCGCCTTCCGGGTGTCGCGTCATGTCACCGCACAAGGCCTTAGGTGAACATGCGCAGGATCTGCTTTATGTCGTTGAAGGTCGCCAGCAACGCCAGGCCGATCACCAGGCTGAAGCCGACCTTCAGTCCGAATTCCTGCGCACGCAGGCTGAGCGGCTTGCCGCGCACGGCTTCGTACAGATACATCGCCAAGTGACCGCCATCGAGCATCGGCACAGGCAAGAGATTGAAGATGCCGAGCACGACAGACAGCGCGATGACGAGATTGAGGATGCCCGCCCAGCCGGCATAGGAGGCCTCGCCCGCCGCCTTGGCGATGCGGATCGGCCCGCCCAGTTCATCCACAGGCCGCGTCGCCGTCAGGATCTGCCCCATCGACGTATAGAACATCGAGGTCATGCCCCACACGGCGCGCACGCCGGCGCCCATGGCCCCCACCAGGCCGTGACTGCGGACCTCGGTGACGTTCGCCGGGCGTATCCGCAGCCGCCCGATCGTGTATTCCTTGCCGGCGCAGTCGACCGCCTTGTCGGCGATCGGCGTGACCACCGCTTCGCCGCGCTTGCCGTCGCGATCATAGGCAATGGTGACCGGGCTGCCCGCGCGATCGCCGATCAATTCCGGGATGCGCGAAAAGTATTCGACCGGCTTGCCGTCGATCTCGAGCAGCAGGTCGCCGACCTTGAGGCCGGCCGCCTCGGCGGGGCTGTCGGCCGTGAAGCCGCCGACCACGGGCCGGATCAGCTGATCCATGCCGTAGTCGCCGAGCCGCATGGTGTTGCTGAAGCGGTCGGTCCGCTCGCAGTACTTGGGAATGATCACGCTCTTCAGCAGCTGATTGCCGCGGCGATACTCGATAGGCATCGGCTTGCTGAGATGGAGGAATTGGGCCTCGGTGATGTCCTCGTAGCGGTTGACCCGGCTGTCCCCCAACCGCACGACCTCGTCGCCGGTATGCAACCCTGCCTTGGCGGCCGGCCCGTCGACCTGCACCGCGATCGTGGTCGGCGTATAGGGCTCGCCGGCGATAAAGAAGACAGCCGTCAGCACCACGAAGGCAAAGATCAGGTTGGCCAGCGGTCCTCCCAGCACGACGGCGGCGCGGGCATAGAGCGGCTGGCTGAAGAAGGCCCGCTTTCTCTGTTCGAGCGTCAGCGGCTCGCCGGACGGCGTCGCACTCGTGGCGTCGCTGTCCCCCAGGAACTTCACGTAGCCGCCCAGGGGCACGGCAGAGATCTTCCAGCGCGTGCCGTTTCGGTCAGTCCAACCGATCAGTTCGGGTCCGAATCCAATGGAGAAGACCTCGGCATGGATGCCGAACCGACGCCCCACCCAGTAGTGGCCGTACTCATGGACGAACACGAGCAGCGTCAGGACCAGAACGAAGTACGGCAGGTAAGTCGTGAACAGCGACATGGCTCAGTACACCACGAATTTCTTTTCACATCAATTACTTAGCGCACGCCCCTGCACGGCTTTCTCGGCCCGGCCACGGGCCTCCCGATCGGCGGCCTGGACCTGCTGGACCGATTCCACCCGTTCCGACGACAGGCTGCTTGCCGTCAACACGTCTTCGACGACACGGGCAATATCGAGGAAGCCGATGCGACGCGCCAGGAACGCCGCCACGGCCACCTCGTTGGCAGAATTCAGCACGATCGGTGCGAATCCACCCAAAGCCAGAGCCTCTCGCGCCAGACGTAGCGAGGGAAAGCGGCCGGAATCGGGCCGCTCGAAAGTGAGTGGCGCGAGAGTGGTGAAGTCGAGCCGTTCGGCAGGGCTGTCGATGCGCGAGGGCCAGCCGAGGGCATGGCTGATCGGCACGCGCATGTCCGGCGTGCCGAGTTGCGCCAGCACCGAGCCGTCGCGGTAAGCCACCATGGAATGGATCACCGACTGCGGGTGAACGACGATCTCGATCTGGTCGGCCGGCAATCCGAACAGCAGATGTGCTTCGATCAGCTCAAGGCCCTTGTTCATCATGGTTGCCGAGTCGATCGAGATCTTGGCGCCCATGTCCCAGTTCGGATGGGCCAGCGCCTGCTCGGGCGTGGCCTCGGCCATGTCGGCCAGCGCCGACGTTCGGAACGGCCCGCCGGACGCCGTCAGGATCAGCCGGTCGATGGCGTGGCGATGGCGCGGCTCGAGCACCTGGAAGATGGCATTGTGCTCGGAATCGACAGGCAGCAGCGCTCCACCCGATTCCTCGATCGCGTTGATCAGGAGCTTGCCGGCACAGACCAGCGCCTCCTTGTTGGCCAGCGCCACCATGGCGCCGCGCCGTGCCGCCACGAGGGTCGGCTCGAGGCCGGCGAAGCCCACGACGGCCGCCATCACCCATTCGGCAGGCCGCGCCGCCGCTTCGATGACGGCTGTCGGTCCTGCGGCGGCCTCGATCGAGGTCCCGACAAGGGCATCCTTGAGGGCCTTGTAGCGCTGCTCGTTGGCAACCACGGCCATGCGGGCCCGCAGCCGGCGCGCCTGCTCCGCCAGCGCCTCGACCGAATTGCCGGCAACCAGCGCTTCCACCCGGTAGCTCTCCGGGTCGCGCGCAATGAGGTCGACGGTGCTCTGACCGACCGATCCGGTCGATCCCAGGATCGTCACGCCGCGCGGCCGATCGGCCGATGGGGCATGCCAGCTCGTCACATCCATGGCCATCCTCCGTCCACGATCAGCCGGATCAAAGCCGCCCCGACGAGGACGGCGAGGAGCCCATCCACGCGGTCGAGCAGCCCGCCGTGACCCGGGATCAGCGTGCCGCTGTCCTTCACGCCGGCTTGGCGCTTGGCCGCCGATTCGAGGAGATCGCCGATCTGTCCGACGACCGCCAGGCCAGCACCAATG
Organism: Rhodospirillales bacterium; assembly: GCA_016185145.1. GTDB lineage: Bacteria > Pseudomonadota > Alphaproteobacteria > Reyranellales > Reyranellaceae > Reyranella. The sequence goes on from JACPOB010000037.1 coordinate 7,221, forward strand.
GCAGCCAAGGTGAATGTATGGCCGAGGCCGAAGGCATAGCCTACGGCCGAACTGGCCACCGCCGCCCAAGACATGCCGCCCACCAGTCCGGACCAGGTCTTTCCCGGGCTGATGCGGGGCGCGAGCTTGGCGCCGCCCGCCGCCCTGCCGACGGCATAAGCGCCGATATCAGTCGCCCAGATGCAGGCCATGATCCAGATGATGGTCTCCCGGCCGTCGCCCGGCTGATGGCGCAGCCACAACAGCGCGATAACGGCAGCCAGGGTGTAGGCGACGGCGAGAAGACGCAGCAACGGCCGTCCACGCGTCAAACCGATCCATTCCGAGATAAGCAGCGGCGCCGCCACGGCCGCCACCAGATCGATCCATGGGAACCCGAACCAGATCGCGGCCAGCACCATCGGCCCCAGGACGGCTGCCGACAGGATGCGCAGCACCAGACCGCGATGCCGCCCGAAACGCCCGACCGGGGCGTCAGCCGCCGACGCCGCCATATCGCCGTTCACGCCGACGGAACTCGGCGATCGCCTGCTCCAGGTGCTCCTTGCCGAAATCCGGCCATAGCGTGTCGACGAAAACCAGCTCGGCATAGGCGCACTGCCAGAGCAGGAAATTGCTGATGCGCTGCTCACCGCTGGTGCGGATCAGCAGGTCCGGGTCGGGCACGCCCGCCGTCAGCAGCTCCTGCTCGAAGCACTTCTCGTCGATGCCGTCGGCTGCGAGCTCGCCGGCGGCGACACGGCGCGCCAGGCTCCGCGTCGCCTGCAGGATCTCGTCGCGCGCGCCGTAATTGATGCAGATGTTGACGTCGATGCGGCTGTTGGCGCACGTCATCTTCTCCGCTTCGCCGATGTCGCGCACGATGTCGGCGGCAAGGCCATCGCGGTTGCCGATGACGCGCAACCGTGCGCCGTTCTTGTGCAGCTCCTCGAGCTCGTTGCGCAGGTAGTGGCGCAACAGGCCCATCAGGTCGTTGACCTCGTCAGCCGGCCGCGTCCAATTCTCGGTCGAGAAGGCAAAGAGCGTCAGCACAGGAATGCCGAGCTCACCCGCGCCGCGCACCACGCGCCGCACGGCGTCGGCGCCGCGCCGGTGGCCGGCGACCCGAGGCAGTCCCCGCGCCTTTGCCCATCGCCCGTTGCCGTCCATGATGATGGCGACGTGATGGGGACCCGGCGCCGGGTCCGCGGTGGCGGGCAGCGACGCAGTCGACATCAGACCGTCTTGATCTCTTTTTCCTTGTGCGCCAGCACTTCATCGACCTGCTTGACGTACCGGTCGGTGAGTTTCTGTACCTCGTCCGATTTCTGACGATGCTCGTCCTGTGAGATCTTGTGATCCTTCTCGAGCTTCTTCAGCGATTCCATGCCGTCGCGACGCACGTTGCGCACGGCGACCCGGCCGTGCTCGGCGTACTTGTGCGCAAGCTTGGCAAGTTCGGCGCGCCGCTCCGCGGTGAGTTCGGGAATGGGCACACGGACGAGCTGCCCGTCCGGCGACGGATTGAGGCCTAGGCCCGCTTCGCGGATCGCCTTGGCGACCGAGACCACCAGGCCCTTGTCCCAGACGTTGACGGCGAGCAGCCGCGGCTCGGGCGCGCTCACCGTTCCGACCTGGTTCAGGGGCATGCGCTGGCCGTAGGCGTCGACCATGACCGGGTCGAGCAGGTTCACCGAGGCGCGGCCGGTCCTGAGACCACCCAGCTCCTTCTTCAGCGCATCCATGGCGCCGTGCATGCGTTTTTCAAGTTCCTTGATATCGGCGGTCATCTTCAGCCCTCGTCTCTGATGATGGTGAAGGTCCCCTCCCCGCGCATCGTGGCGGCGAATGCGCCGGGCTTGTGGATGTCGAACACGATGATGGGAATGCGATTCTCGCGAGCCAGCGAGATCGCCGAGGCGTCCATGACCTGCAGGTCGCGCTGCAGCACGTCCATGTAGGTGAGCGAATCGTATCGCTTCGCGGTCTTGTCCTTCTTGGGATCGGATGAGTAGACGCCGTCGACCTGGGTGCCTTTCAGCATGCCGTCGACGCCCATCTCGGCCGCGCGCAAGGCGGCGGCCGTATCGGTCGTGAAGAACGGGTTGCCTGTGCCGGCGGCAAAGATCACCACGCGCCCCTTCTCCATGTGGCGCGCAGCGCGCCGGCGGATGTAGGGCTCGCACACGGTGGTCATCGGAATGGCCGACTGCACGCGCGTCTGCAGGCCCTGGCGCTCGAGTGCGCTCTGCATAGCCAGTGAATTGATGACGGTTGCCAGCATGCCCATGTAGTCGCCGCTCGCCCGGTCCATGCCCGATGCTGCGGCCGACACGCCACGGAAGATGTTGCCGCCGCCGATCACCAGACAGACCTGCACCCCCATCTCGTGCACAGTCTTGATCTCCTGGGCCACCATGCCGACCATGGCGGGATCGAGCCCATACTCCCGACTCCCCATGAGCCCCTCGCCCGAGAGCTTAAGCAGAACGCGGCGATAGCGGGGGCTCGACGGCATCGGGGTGCCTCAGACTCCAGTTTTCTTGGGCAACACAGGCCCAAGGGCCCGCGCGCCAGTGTTCGTTGTCATACTACTTCTTGAGCTGGGCAGCCACCTCTGCCGCGAAGTCCTCGGACTTCTTCTCGATGCCCTCGCCCAGACCGAAGCGCAGATAGCCTGCCAGACGGACCGGGGCGCCGACCTGCTTGGCGGCATCGTCGACCACCTTCGAGACCTTGGTCTTGCCATCCATGATGAAGGCCTGCTCCAGCAGGACCCATTCCTGGTAGGCCTTGCGGATACCACCCTCGACCATCTTGGCGATGATGTCGGCCGCCTTGCCGCTCTGGGCGGCCTTCTCGGTCAGCACGCCGCGCTCGCGCTCGACCTCAGCCTTGTCGAGAGCGTCGATGGTCAGCGACTTCGGGTTGGCCGACGCCACATGCATGGCGAGCTGCCTGGCGAGCGCCTCGAGCTTGGCCTTGTCGCCGGTCGATTCGAGCGCCACCAGCACGCCGATCTTGCCGAGATCCGGCGCCACCTTGTTGTGCATGTAGCTGGCGACGACGCCGTCGGAGACCGACAGCATGGCGGCTCGGCGCAGCGACATGTTCTCGCCGATGGTGGCGATCAGGTGCGTGAGCTCGCCCTGCACGTCGCGGCCGGTACCCGGGTACGGGGCAGCCGCGACCTTCGCCAGGTCGCCGCCGTTATCGAGCGCGATCTTCGCCGAGTCGCCGACGAACTTCTGGAACATGTCGTTGCGGCCGACGAAGTCGGTCTCGGCATTGACCTCGATGACCGCGCCGCTTGTGCCGTTGGCGACCACGCCGACCAGACCCTCGGCCGCGACGCGCCCGGCCTTCTTGGCCGCCGCCGACAGACCCTTGGTACGCAGCCAGTCGACCGCCTTCTCGAGATCGCCCGCGACCTCGCTCAGCGCCTTCTTGCAATCCATCATGCCTGCGCCGGTCTTCTCGCGCAGTTCCCTGACCAGGGAGGCCGTGATCTCAGCCATGTGTCACTCCGTATCGCGCATCGAGCGCGTTCATTGAAAAAGCCCATTGCTGGGAGCATGCCAGACTACCCGCGCGTCATGACTCTCATGTTCCTCTCCCCCTTGGGGGAGAGGAACATGAGAAGACTCTGACGCGTCTCGGGAGCGGCGCGCCCCGCGAATAGCTATTCGGCCGGCGAGGCCTCGGCGCCCGCGCCGTCGGTATCGGCGGCGGGCACTTCATCGGCCGGCGGCTCGCCCAGCTCGCCGACGTCACCGCCGGAAGCCGCGATCTCGGCGCGGATGCCGTCGAGCACCGCGCCGGACATCAGCTCGCAGTAGAGCGACACGGCGCGGATGGCGTCGTCGTTGCCCGGAATCGGATAGTCGACACCGTCGGGATCGGAGTTGCTGTCGAGCACAGCCACGATCGGGATGCCGCGCTTGCGCGCCTCCTGGACAGCGATCGCTTCCTTGTTGGTATCGATGATGAACAGCATATCGGGCGTGCCGCCCATTTCCTTGATGCCGCCCAGCGACCGCTCGAGCTTGTCACGCTCGCGCGTGAGATCGAGCTGCTCCTTCTTGGTCAGGCCGACGACGTCGCCCTTCAGCCGCTCGTCGAGCTCGCGCAGGCGCTTGATCGAGGCAGAGATGGTCTGCCAGTTGGTGATCATGCCGCCCAGCCAGCGGTGGTTGACGTAGTACTGGCCACAGCGCTTGGCCGCGTCGGCGATGCGCTCGGCGGCGGCCGCCTTGGTGCCGACGAACAGCACGCGGCCGCCGTTGGACACGACCTGGCGGACCTGCAGCAGCGCCTGCTCCAGCAACGGCACGGTCTTGGTGAGATCGATGATGTGGACCCCGTTGCGCACCCCGAACAGGTACGGCTTCATCTTGGGGTTCCAACGCCGGGTGTGGTGACCGAAATGGACACCCGCTTCCAGCAACTGACGCATTGTAAAGGTCGGCATAGCCATGCCGTTTCTCCTTTTCCGGTTGGGCCTCCGCGGGCGTCGCCCTCCTACGCCGAGGCTTCGGAGGGCACCGGAGCGAGCGGCGGGATGTCTCCCCGTCGACCGCAAACCCGCGTGCGAAGTGGGCGTGGTTCTAAAGGCTTCCGCCCCTTAATGCAAGTAGCAGCAAAATCAACGGCTTAGAGCTATTTCCCGCTGCCGGATGGCGCCGAAAGCTTGACGATTTCTGTCCAGCGCCGGATTTCCGCGGCGAGATAGGTGCCTACCTCAGCGGGCGTCCCCCGCTTTTCCTCGATGCCCTGGGCGAGGAGCACTTCCTTGATCTTTGGATTTTCGAGGGCCCTGCCAATCGCCGCGGCAAGTTTGTCGACCACCGGCTGCGGCGTACCCTTCGCTGCGAGCAGGAAATAGGCGACGTCGACAGTCATGTCGGGGTAGCCAGCTTCCTTGAACGTCGGGATATCGGGCAGCACGCGCGACCGCGTCTCGCCGGTGACGGCGATCATGCGGGCCTGCTTGGCACTCTGAACCGGAACGCCCGAAGCAATAGGGGTGAACCAGATCTGGATGCGATTGGCCATCAAGTCGACCAGGGCGTCAGTCGTGCTCTTGTAAGGCACCATGACCGTGTTGATCTTGGCCGCACGATTCAACATCTCGCCCAGGAACTGCGGCAGACCGCCGACATAACCTGCGTAGTTGAGTTTGCCGGGCTGCCGGCGGGCGAGTTCGACCAGTTCGGCCACATTCTTCGCCGGAAGCTCGTTGGGAACGAACGTCGAATAGACTGTGCTTCCGCTGAAGGCGACAGGCGTGAAATCCTTCGTCAGGTCTGCCGTCGCGTTTCCGGTGACCTGATTCAGAAGGAGGCTCGTAGAGGCAATCAGCAATGTGTAGCCATCGGGTCGCGATTTCGCGACGAAATCGGTCGCAATGTTGCCGGTGGCGCCGGCGCGATTGTCGACGATGACGCTTTGGCCGAGCGTAGCCGTCATGTCCTGCCCGAGTTGGCGGGCGATGATGTCATTGGCCGTTCCAGGACCGAACGGGACGACGATCGTAATCGGCTTGCTTGGAAAGTCCTGTGCGCCTGCCGGGACCTGTATCGCTCCCGCGGCGAAGCCCGCAATCGCTGTTGCGACAACTGCACGGCGGGACCATTTCTTGGCCTGCATTGAGTGTCCTCCCCCTTACTCATCGATTGGTTTGCCGGGGAAATTCTAAGCGCAGACTTACGCGAGCAGCTTCGCAATTTCCTCTGCCAGTTTGAGCAGCGAAAGTGGCGCGCTCCCCTCGGCCTTGTTGTTGGCGGTGACCCAGACCTTGCGCTTGGCCTTGAAGGCCGCCGCTACCATGCGGGCAAGCACAAGGCGGGTTTCCGGGTCCTCGTCGACCAGCCGGTCGAACGGCTCGTAGCGCTGCTTGGCGGCCTGGTAGAGGAAGCCGCGGTGCAGGTTCCAGCGCACCACCAGCGGTCCGGGCGTATCGCCGTCCAGCGCCTTCAGGGCAGCCTCCTGGCGTTCGACCTCGGGCATGCGGTCGTGCAAACCGACGCAGTAGCGGACGCCGGCCGCCGCCAGCATCTTCATCAGCCGCGGAGTCAGCAGCTCGGCATTGCGCAGTTCCAGGGCGTACAAGGGCCGGTGCTTGCCCAGCTCCTGCGGCAACGCGGCGAAGAATGCCGCCAGTCGCTCGACAAGGGTCGCCGCCTCCTCCACCAGGCCGCGCGGCAATGGCGAGACCTGGAAGACCAAGGGGCCCGCCTTGGCGCCCAACCCCTCGAGGCAGGGCACGACGAACTCGCGGGTGGCGACGGCGGCATCGAGGAAATGCGGGTTCGGGACCTTGCCCCTGCCCTCCTCGTCGCGCATCACCGCATCGCACACCAGCGCCGGCGCCTTGACCACGAAGCTGAAATGATCCGGCACCTGGCGGGCGTAGCCCTGGTACTGCATGGTGGTGATCGGCGCGTAGAACGTGCGGTCGAGACTGACCGTGCGCAGCAGTGGGATCTGGGCATAGGCTTCCAGTCCGCGCTTGCTCAGCGCCACCTGCGGATGGACCCCGTCGTAGACGAGGCCGCGCCAGCCGGGAAAGAACCACGATGACGTACCGAGCCGGATGTCGACCGGCAGTGTCGGCGCTCCCAGCAGGGGTGAATCCCAGGCCGGCCTGACTTCGCCGGCCGCGGCGCGCCGCTGGGGCGGAGATGCGGGTTGTTCGAACAGGCCGGGTTGCCGGCTCAAATCTCCTCCACCTGCGCGATGCCCGGCAGGCCGCCGATGGCGTCACGCAAGCCGGCCGCGATGGAGTAGGTCTCGGACAAGGTGACCTCGGCTTCGGTATCATCGGTCATCGGCACGACCAGGGTGACACGGCTGCGGCCGCGCTTGCCTTGCAATGTCTTGTGCAACGGCTCGACGGCCGCCCGATCGGACAGAACGATGCGCAGGCCGGCGGCGGCATTGGCGACCGCATCGTCGAGCTTCTCCACCGTCTGCGCCGTCAGCTTCACCTGCTCGCCGTCGAGCCGTCCGTCGGCCGAGGCCAGGATCGCCTGACCAGGTTCGAGGAGGTTGCGCTTGCTGCCCAGAAGCTCGCTGAAAACGGTGAGCTCGAAGGCGCCGGACTGGTCCGAACACTGCACGAAGGCGAAGCGATTGCCCTTGGCCGAGGTGCGCTCCTGACGGTCGATGACCGTGCCGGCGAGCCTGATGCGGCCCGACACACCGCGTGTGAGCAGTGCCTGGAGGTCGGCGGCGCGCGTCACGCGCAGACGCTCCAGGCTGCGCTCGTAGGCCGCCAGCGGATGCGAGGAGAGATAGAAGCCGATGGCGGCGAACTCGTTCTGCAGGCGCTCCATCGGCGCCCAGTCGGGCACCTTGGGAAGCTGAGGCCGGCGCTGCGCCGTGTCGTCGCCGAACAGGCTGTTCTGGTTGCTGCCGCGGGATTCATGCGTGGCCTGCGAATGGCGGCTGAGCGCTTCGACCGCACCGAACGTCTGGGCGCGGTTCTTGTTCAGCGAATCGAAGGCTCCGGCCTTCACCAGGCTTTCCAGCAGGCGCTTGTTTATCACGCGCTGGTCGAGGCGTTCGGCGACGTCGAAGAGGTCCTTGAACGGACCGTTGGCCGTGCGCTCCTCGGCCAGCCGGTTCATGGCGTCGCGGCCGACCCCCTTGATCGCCGACAGCGCGTAGCGCACGCCGAACTTGCCGTCGTCCATCCGTTCGACGGCGAATTCGGCCATCGACCTGTTGATGTCGGGCGGCAGCAGCGGGATCTGCAGGCGCTCGAGCTCGCGTCGGAAATTGCCGAGCTTGTCGGCGTTGCCCATATCGAGCGTCATCGACGCGGCGAAGAACTCGACCGGGTGGTTGGCCTTGAGATAGGCCGTCTGGTAGGCGACCAGGGCGTAGGGCGCGGAATGGCACTTGTTGAAGCCGTAACCCGCGAACTTCGCCACCTTGTCGAAGATCATCGAGGCGCGTGCTTCCTCGACCTCGTTCTTGCGCGCCCCTTCGACGAACAGAGCGCGCTGGGCATCCATCTCGGACTGGATCTTCTTGCCCATGGCGCGGCGCAGCAAGTCGGCGCCGCCCAGGGAATAGCCCGACAGGACGCGGGCGATCTGCATCACCTGCTCCTGGTAGACCATGATGCCGTAGGTCTCTTCCAGGATCGGCTTCAGCGAGGGGTGCAGGTAGTCCGGCTTCTCCTGCCCATTCTTGACGCTGATGTAGGTCGGAATGTCGTCCATCGGACCGGGCCGATAGAGCGCCACCAGGGCGATCAGGTCCTCGAAGCGGTTGGGCTTGAGCTTGGCCAGGATGTCGCGCATGCCGCTGCCTTCCATCTGGAAGACCCCGTAGGCATCGCCCTTGGCCAGCATCTTGAAGGTCGGCTCGTCGTCTAGCGGTATCTTGGCGATGTTGATCTTGTCACGGCCGACCAGCTCGCAGGCCTTCTCGATCACGGTCAGCGTCTTGAGCCCGAGGAAGTCGAACTTCACCAGGCCCGCCGTCTCGACCCACTTCATGTTGAACTGGGTGGCCGGCAGCGATTCCTTGTTGTCGGTATCGCGATAGAGCGGCACCAGCTCGTCGAGCGGCCTATCGCCGATCACCACGCCGGCGGCATGGGTGGAAGCGTTTCGGTAGAGGCCCTCGAGCTGCAGCGCCAAGTCGATCAGGCGCTTGATCTCCTCGTCGGCAGCGTACTGCTCTTTCAGGAGCTGCTCGCTCTCCAGCGCCTGGGCGAGCGTCACCGGCTTGGCCGGATTGTTGGGCACCAGCTTGCAGATGCGGTCGACCTGGCCGTAGGGCATGCCGAGCACGCGGCCGACGTCGCGCAGCACCGCCCTCGCCTGCAGCTTGCCGAAGGTGATGATGGCGGCGACGCGGTCGTGGCCGTACTCATCGCGCACGTAGCGGATCACCTGGTCGCGCTTGTCCTGGCAGAAGTCGATATCGAAGTCCGGCATCGACACGCGCTCGGGATTGAGGAAGCGCTCGAAGATCAGGCCCCAGCGCAAGGGGTCGAGATCGGTGATCTTGAGCGACCAGGCGACCAGCGAACCGGCGCCCGAGCCTCGGCCCGGCCCGACTGGGATGTCATGGTCCTTGGCCCATTGGATGAAGTCGGCGACGATCAGGAAGTAGCCCGAGAAGCCCATCTTCTCGATCATGTCGAGCTCGTAGCTCAGGCGATCCTGGTAAGCCTTGAACTGGATATCGGGCGACAGGCGGCCACTCTGCTTCAGGGTCAGGAGGCCGGTCTCGGCCATCTCCTGCAGCGCTTCCTTCTCGGTTCGGTCGGCGAGCTTGGTGTAGCGCGGCAGGATCGGCTTGCGCGGTGCCGGCATGTAGGCGCAGCGGCGGGCGATGGTCAGGGTGTTGTCACAGGCCTCGGGCAGATCGGCAAAGACCTGGCGCATCTCGGCGGCCGACTTGAAATAGTGCTCGGGTGTGAGGCGGCGCCGGTTGGGATCCTCGATGTGCGCGCCCTGCTCGATGCACAGCAGCACGTCGTGCGCCTCGTACATCGCGGCCTTGGGGTAGTGCACGTCGTTGGTGGCGACCAGCGGCACGCCGCGTTCGTAGGCGAGGTCGAGCAGCGCGGGCTCAATCCGCCGCTCGGCATCCTCGCCGTGGCGTTGCAGCTCGATATAGAGCCGGCCGTCGAACAGAGACTGCAGCCGCTCGAGCTGATGCGTGGCGGCAGGCATCTGACCGGCCAGCAACAGGCGCCCGAGCGCACTGCCGGCATAGCCCGCCAGGGCCAGTAGGCCCTCGGTGTTGCCCTCCAGCTCCGCCAGCGGCAGGGCCGACAGCGACCCCGCCTTGAACTCCAGGTGCGCGCGGCTCACCAGCCGCATCAGGTTGCGATAGCCCGTCTCGTTCTGGACCAGCAGGGTCAGCCAGTCGGCCGGCACGATCTTGCCCGGCGGCCCATTGCCGGTGCCGTCCTCGCGACGGATACCGAGCTCGCAGCCGGTGATCGGCTGGATGCCGCCCTTGGCCGCATACTGCGAGAATTCCAGCGCACCGAAGAGGTTGTTGCGATCGGTGACGCCGACCGCCGGCATCGCGTTCTCTTTGGCGAGCGACACGATCTTGTCGACCTTGTTCGCCCCCTCGGTGAGCGAATAGGCGGACCGGACTTTCAGATGGACGAAATCGGCGATGGCCACGGATCAATATCGCGCCGCAAACTTGTGGAAAGCGAGGCGGAATTGATGGCCTGGGTCACAATTCGCCCGGCCGGCACCCATTCAGCGACGATAAGAACTGAGTTGCAGGATCTTCAAGTCGGGGCCCGATGGTAAGCGTCGGTCGTTCGTGACGAAGTTGGAACATTTCGCCGCCAGGGCCGCAGCCAGTTGCAGTGCATCCGGCGTAGCAATCCCTGTGGATGCGCGCAGCTGCGCTGCCCGGCGCAATTGGTCGCGGCCGAGATCGACCATTCGTATTCCGCGACCGCGGCTCAGCACGGCTTCATAGCGCTCCGCCAGTGCGACATTGCCGGCTCTGTAGGGAACGACGAGCACCTCGAGCAACGTAAGCGCGGAGGTCACAATCTCGATCCTGCCAGCGTCGGCAGCTTCGAATATTGGCTCGATGGTCGAAATGTATCTGACGTCTTCTTCGATGAAGTAAATGAAAATTGCCGTATCGATCCCGACCGGTCCTTGGCCGATGTCATCGATCAGCGCCACGCCGATCGCTCATTCTTTACGTGGGAAGCGGCGTCGACATCTTTCCATAGCTCCTTGCCGAGGCCTCGCAGCTCCAGAATCGAGATCGGCGGGTCGGGCTCCAAAGCTTGTGCGAGCAGCACTGTGACTTCCTGCGCGACCGAGCGGCGCTCGCGTTTGGCTCGCGCCTTCAATTTTCGATACAGCGCGTCGGGAAGATTCTTGACATTGAGGGTGGCCATCCATCCTCCATTCTTCCTCCATTTTGGAGGATCAGCGCCTCGACCGTCAAGGCACTCCACTCAAGACAGCACGCCATCCCTCAACGTGACTGTGCGGTCCATGCGCGATGCCAGTTCGGGATTGTGCGTCGCCACCAGCGCTGCCATGCCGGTCTCGCGCACCAGCGCCAAAAGCTGCCGGAACACAGCGTCGGCCGTCGTCGAATCGAGGTTGCCCGTCGGCTCGTCGGCCAGCAGGACGCGGGGGGCGTTGGCGACGGCGCGGGCAATCGCCACGCGCTGCTGCTCGCCGCCCGACAGGCGGCCCGGTCGGTGATCGGCACGCTCCTTGAGCTGGACCATGCCCAGGAGCTCGACGGCGCGGCGGCGTGCGTCCGCACGGGACCGGCCGTTCAGCATCTGCGGCAGCATCACGTTCTCGATGGCCGAGAACTCGGGCAGCAGGTGGTGATACTGGTAGACGAAGCCCAGGAACTGGCGGCGCATCACCGTGCGCTCGCGATCGCCCGCGGCGCCGGCCGACTTGCCGTCGACCACGATGTCGCCTGCATCCGGCCGCTCCAGCAGCCCGGCGATATGCAGCAGGGTCGACTTGCCGCTGCCCGATTGGCCGACCAGGGCGACGATCTCGCCCGGTTTGAGGTCGAGGGTGATGCCCTTCAACACCTCCAGGCGACGGTCGCCCTGCACGAAGGTGCGCTTGATGTCGCGCAGCGACAGCGGAAACGCCGGATCATTCATGACGCAGCCCTTCGACCGGTTCGACGCGCGTGCTGCGCCAGGCAGGATAGGCCGCCGCCGCCAGCGACAGCAGGATGGCGATGGCGACGATGGACAGGATCTCGGTCGGCTGGACGCGCACCGGCGCCGAGGTGATGAACTCGACCTCGCTCCAGCCCGCGCCCGGGCCGCCGGCGTTGGTGAGCGTCACGAGCAACCGGGCGATGCCCTCCATATTGGCGCAGACCAGCAGGCCGAGGCCGGTGCCGACGGCCGTGCCGACCAGCCCGACCGCCGCCGCCGACAGGAAGAAGGCGCGCACGATGGTGCCGGGCGCCGCCCCCATGGTGCGCAGGATGGCGATGCTGCCGCGCTTGACGCGCACCAGCATGGTGAAGCTCGCCACCACGTTCATGGCCGCGACCACGACGATCAGGGTGAGGATGATGAACATCATCACGCGCTCGACCTGCAGGGCGCCGACGAACCGGGCGTTGAGGCCGAGCCAGTGCGCGACCCGGAGATCGTCGCGGCCGAGCGCCTTGCGCAGCTCCTCGGCGAACTGCGGCGCCGCCTGCGGGTCGGCGATGTCGAGGTCGATCGAGCTCACTGCTTCGTCGCCGTATTCGAGGTCGCTCTGCAGCATCGGCAGGGGCACGAAGACGAGGCCGTTGTCGAACTCGTAGCGGCGCGTAATGAAGCTCGCCAGGACCTCGTAGTCGGAGTAGCGCGGCGAGATCGCGCCGTTGTCGTTCACCCGGTGCGTCACCAGGGTGATCTTGTCTCCGATCCCGAGATTCAGCGCCTGGCGCAGACGCTCGCCGATGACGACTCCGGGGCGCGTGCCGAAACTGCCGAGGTCCCCGTGCACGATGCTCTTGGACACCATGTCTCGCCCCTGCAGGTCTTCCGGCCGCACGCCGCGCACCAGGGCGCCACGCGTCTGGTTGTTGCCGGAAGTGACCAGCGACTGGCGCTCCAGGGTCAGGTTGACGGCGCGCACGCCGGGGAAGGCTTTCAGCTTGGCCAGCAGCTCGGGCGTTGCCTGCACCATGCCGCCATCCCGGGCGGTGATCACGATATGGCCATTGAGCCCGATGATGCGGCCGAGAAGCTGCTGGCGGAAACCGCCCATCACCGACAGCACGACGATCAGCGTCGCCACGCCGAGAGCGACGCCGATCAGCGAGAAGATGGCGATGAACGAGACGAAGCCCTCGCGCTGCCGAGTCGCGAGATAGCGCCAGGCTAGCCAGCGCTCGACCGTTCCCGCGCGGTCACTCACGGTGCAATCCTTCCACCGGATCGAGCCGCGCCGCCTTCGCCGCCGGATAGAGCGAGGCGACCAGCGCGAAGATCAGCGCCATGACGGCGATGACCACGATCTCGCTCCACTCGATGCGCGAGGGCATCTCGGCCAGCAGGTAAAGCGTCTCGTCGAACAGCACGATATCGAAGGTGCGCTGCAGCCATTGGCGGATGGCCTCGATGTTGCGCGCGAAGGCCAGGCCCAGCACGACGCCCAGCAAGGTGCCGACGCCGCCGATCGCCATGCCGTCGAGCAGGAAAACGCGCATGATGGCGCCGCGCGTCGCCCCCATGGTGCGCAGGATGGCGATGTCGGCGGTCTTGGTGCGCACCAACATCACCAGGCTCGAGACGATGTTGAAGGCGGCCACCAGCACGATCATCGACAGCACGATGAACATGACGTTGGTCTGACCCTGGATCGCAGCGAAGAAGCCGATATTGGCCTGCCACCAGTCGAACACCCAGGCCTGCGTGCCGACGATCTGCGAGAGCTGCCGCCGGGCAGCGGCGATCGACGCATCGTCGGCCACGAAGACTTCTATGCCCGTGACCTTGTCGCCGTAATTCAGCAGGCGCTGCACGTCGGGCAGCGGCGCGTAGACGAAGTTGGCGTCGTAATCGTACATGCCCGCGCAGAAGACTGCCGCGACCCGCGCCTGCACGGCCCGCGGCATGACACCCAGCGGCGTTGCCACCTCGACCGGCGAGACGAGCTGCAGGCTGTCGCCGACCTTGAGTTTCAGCAGGTCGGCCAGGCGGCGGCCGATCACGACCGAGAAGTCCTTGCCGAAGTCCTTCAGCGAGCCCCAGTCGATCGGCTTGTCGTCATCCGCGCGGCACAGGCCGCGGTAGCGGTTGCGCAGCTCCGGTGCCCCCTCGATCGCCGCGGAGAGCGGCGTGCGCGCTCTGAAATCCTCCGGCCGCATGCCGCGCAGCACCACGCCCCTCACCTTGTCGCCGGCCACGGCCATGACCTGGCCTTCGGCGGTCGGCGTGGCGCTCAGCACGCCCGGCACCTTCGTCATGGCAGCCAGCAGCTCGGGCGTGGCATCGATGCCGCCCCGGGTGCCCTGCACTCCGAGTTGGCCGCTGATGCTCGACATCTGGCGCAGCATCTCGAAGCGGAAGCCGTTCATGACCGACATGACGACGATCAGGGTGCCGACGCCCAGGGTGATGCCGACCAATGAGAAGGCGGCGATCACCGAGATGAAGCCCTCCTCGCGGCGGGCGCGCAGATAGCGGAAGGCGATGAGGCGTTCGACGGCGGCGAAGGCCATGTCTCAGCCGAAGCGCTGCACGACCTGGTCGAACGGCACTTCCTCGCGCTTGCCGGTCTTGCGGTCCTTGACCTCGGCCTTGCCGGCCGACACGCCCTTGGGGCCGACAATGACCTGCCAGGGGATGCCGATCAGGTCCATGTCGGCGAACTTGGCGCCTGGCCTGAGGTCGCGGTCGTCGTGCAGCGCCTCGATGCCCTTGGCGGCAAGCCCGTCATAGAGCTTCTGGCAGGCGCCGGAGACCGCGCCGTCGTCCGGCTTGAGGTTGACGAGCGCCACCTTGAAGGGTGCGACCGCTTCCGGCCAGACGATGCCCGCCTCGTCATGGCTCGCCTCGATGATGCCGCCGACCAGGCGCGACACGCCGATGCCGTAGGAGCCCATCTCGACCGTGATCTGCTCGCCGCCCGGACCGGCCACGACCGCCTTCAGGGGCGCCGAATACCTGGTGCCGAAGTAGAAGATATGGCCGACCTCGATCCCGCGCGCAGCCAATCGCTCGCCCTCGGGGATCTTCTCGAAGGCGGCCTTGTCGTGCATCTCGTCGGTCGCGGCGTAGAGCGACGTCCACTCGTTCACGATCGGCTGCAGGTCGGAATCGTAGTCGATCTTGCGGCTGAGGATGTCCTTGTCGACCAGGCCCTTGTGGCAGAATACGGCGCTCTCGCCGGTATCGGCCAACACGATGAACTCATGGCTGAGGTCGCCGCCGATCGGACCGGTGTCGGCGCGCATCGGAATCGCTTTCAGGCCCATGCGGGCGAAGGTGCGCAGATAGGTCACGAACATCTTGTTGTAGGAGCGGATGGCGCCCTGCTTGTCGCTGTCGAAGGAGTAGTTGTCCTTCATCAGGAACTCGCGGCCGCGCATCACGCCGAAGCGCGGCCGCACCTCGTCGCGGAACTTCCACTGGATATGATAGAGGTTCTTCGGCAGGTCGCGGTAGCTCTTGACGCCGTCGCGGAAGAGTACGGTGATCACCTCCTCGTTGGTCGGCCCGAAGAGCATCTCGCGATCGTGGCGATCTTTTATGCGCAGCATCTCGGGGCCGTAGGCGTCGTAGCGGCCGCTCTCGCGCCACAGGTCGGCCGACTGGATGGTCGGCATCAGCACCTCCTGGGCGCCCGAGCGGTCCTGCTCCTCGCGCACGATGCGCTCGATGTTCTTCAGCACGCGGAAGCCCAGCGGGAGCCAGGCATAGATGCCGGCCGAGGTCTGGCGGATCAGGCCGGCGCGCAGCATCAGGCGATGCGAGACGATCTGCGCCTCTGCCGGGTTTTCCTTCATGGTCGGCAGAAAATACTGACTCATCCGCATTCTGGTTCGATCCTTGCTGGGCTGGCGGGGTGGCCGCGGACTGTAGGAAACGGGGGGTGTAAAGGCAAACCGGACGCCCTTCCTCCCCAAGCGCTTGGGGAGGTGTCGCCGTGATACGGCGACGGAGGGATCAGAGGCCTCCATGTGACTCATGACCCCTCCGTCGGCGTGAGACGCCGACACCTCCCCTGCTTCGCTGGGGAGGAAAGTAGTGGCCGGCTAGCTTTGCACAGGCGGATGCCCGCACACTTCACGCGACAACCGGGGGAGAACAACAATGCTCGAGCAGGTCTTCAAGCTCAGCGAGAACAAGACCAACGTCCGGACCGAGGTCGTGGCCGGCATCACGACCTTCCTGACGATGGCCTACATCATCTTCGTCAATCCGGCGATCCTGGCCGAGGCCAAGATGCCGTTCGGCGCGGTGTTCGCCGCGACCTGCGTGGCCGCCGCGATCGGCTGCTTCCTGATGGCCTTCCTGGCCAACTACCCGATCGCGCTTGCACCGGGCATGGGGCTGAACGCCTACTTCGCGTTCGGCGTGGTCGGCGGCATGGGCCATAGCTGGCAGGTGGCGCTGGGCTGCGTCTTCATCTCGGGTGTCCTCTTCTTCATCATCAGCGTGCTGCCGATCCGCGAATGGATCGTCAACGCCATCCCGATGTCGCTCAAGATGGCGATCGCCGCCGGCATCGGCCTGTTCCTGGCCCTGATCGCGCTCAAGAACTCCGGCATCGTCGTCGCCCATCCGGCGACCCTGGTGACGCACGGCAACCTCACCAGCTTCCCCGTCATCATGGCGACGCTAGGCTTCTTCCTGATCGTCGCCCTGGAACGCCGCCGGATCATGGGTGGCGTGATCATCGGCATCCTGGCGGTGACCATCGTCGCCATCGCCGCCGGCCAGCAGAAATTCGGCGGAATCTTCGACACGCCGCCGTCGATCGCGCCGGTGTTCCTGCAGATGGATCTCGCCGGCGCCTTCAAGGTCGGGCTGGTGACCGTGGTGTTCGCCTTCCTGTTCGTCGACCTGTTCGACAACACCGGCACGTTGATCGCGCTCGCCCATCGCGGCGGCTTCATGAGGCCGGATGGCACCGTGCCGCGCCTGCACCGCGCCCTGATGGCGGACAGCGGCGCCGCCATGATCGGCGCCGCCGTCGGTACCTCGACGACGACGAGTTACATCGAGAGCGCCTCGGGCATCAACGAGGGCGGCCGCACCGGCCTCACCGCAGCCGTCATCGGCCTCCTCTTCCTCCTGGCACTGTTCGTGTCGCCGCTTGCCGGCTCGATCCCCGCCTATGCCACGGCGCCGGCGCTGTTCTACGTCGCCTGCCTGATGGTGCGCAGCCTCACCGAGATCGAGTGGGACGACGTGACCGAAGCAGCGCCCGCCGTCGTCACGGCGATCACGATGCCCTTCACCTTCTCGATCGCCGAAGGCATCGCGTTCGGATTCATTTCGTACGCCGCAATCAAGGTCGCGACCGGACGCTATCGCGACGTGCATCCGGCAGTCGGAACGCTCGCTGTGTTGTTCGTGATCAAGTATGCGGTCATTGGATGATCACATCGCAAGCGCGGACATTTGTTTGTTGTCGAACGATCCTTGCGCTTACAATTGTTCTAATTGAAAGCGGCCGATCGAAAGAAAAGGTCTTGGCAAGCCGTTGGGTTCCGGCTAAAGAGCCTAGGTCTTGGGCACAGCCCGCGTTTAGGGAGGAGAGCAGCGCAAGCTGCCTGTGACGAGTTTCGGGGGTAGAGGGACGGCGGGCCAAGAGCCCGCTGTTTCTTTTTGGATCAGACAGTTAGCTGTCGATCTTAAGAAGTTGGACTAAGACTATTCCACCATGCGGCGGAAGCTGAAGACGTCCGCCTGGTGGAGGAAGTAGAAGGCAATCCACAGTACGGCCGCGACGATCGAGGTGATGATCGCCTTGCGCAGCAGATCGGGCCGCTCAGGAGCGCCCCGCTCCTCGCCCTTGCCGGGATTTTCGACGCGACGCACGCCGAGCGGCAGGACGGCGAACAGGATCGTCCACCAGATCACCAGGTAGACCATGATGCCGGTGGCCCAGTTCATGGCCGGAGTCCTCGAAGCTCGATCGGTGTCATCCCGAGCGTAGCGAGGGACCTTTCGCGATGCCGATCAAGGGTCCCTCGCTGCGCTCGGGATGACATCGATACAGTCCTCTAGACCTGCTCCAATTCAATCAGCGTGCCCGTGAAATCCTTGGGATGCAGGAACAGCACGGGCTTGTCGTGGGCGCCGATCTTGGGCTCGCCATCGCCCAGCACGCGGGCGCCGCCGGCCTTCAGTTTGTCACGGGCGGCGTAGATGTCCTCGACCTCGTAGCAGACGTGGTGGATGCCGCCGTCGGCATTGCGCGACAGGAAGTTGGCGATGGGCGACTTCTCACCCAGGGGGTGCAGGAGCTCGATCTTGGTGTTGGGCAGCTCGACGAACACCACGGTGACGCCGTGAGCCGGCTGCGCCTTGGGCGCACTCACCTTGGCGCCCATGACGGTGCGATAGAGCTCGGCCGCCTTGGCGAGGTCGGGCACGGCGATGGCGATGTGGTTCAGGCGTCCGATCATCGGGGTCTCCTGCGGATTTAGATGCGGACGATGTGCACGTCCGTCAACGGCTTCTTGCCGAGGTGCGCGCGCACGACGCGCCGCACGGCCTGGCGCGCCGCTTCCTCGATCCGCCCGTCGTCGCGGCGCTCGGCGGCGCTGAGATCGGCCAGCATCTCCTTCAGCCCCGCCGTGATGGCCTCGCCCAGCGTGCCGTCGCCATCTTCGATGCCGCGCAGCGAGACCTTGGGCGGCGCCACGGCCAGCCCGCCCTTGTCGATCACCAGCGTGGCCGCCGCCGCCCCGTTCCACAGGAGCTTGCGCCGCTCCTTCAGGGACTCGCCATCGAGCGGCACCAGCACGTCGCCGTCGCGCGCCAGCCTGCCGGCATGGACATGATCGACGATCTCCGCCGGCCCTGGCGCCAGCCGAACCAGCGTGCCGTTGGGCGCCAAAACCGTCTCCGGCACCTGGCAGGCGCGGGCGAGGGCGGCATGCTCGACCATGTGGCGAACCTCGCCATGCACCGGCACGGCGATCTTGGGGCGGATCCACTGGTAGACCCGCACCAGCTCCTCGCGCGCCGGATGGCCGGAGACGTGAATGTCGGCCTCGCTGTCGGTGATGATCTCGACGCCGCGCGCCATCAGCGCGTTCTGCAGGCGGCCGACCGCCCGCTCGTTGCCAGGGATCACGCGCGAGGAGAAGATCGCAGTGTCGCCCTCCTCCAGCACCAGGTCGCGATGATCGCCGTTGGCGAGCTTGGCCATGGTGGCGCGCGGCTCGCCCTGGCTGCCGGTGCAGATGAACAGGACTTTTTCGCGCGGCAGGTAGCCCGCTTGCTGCTCGGAGATGCATTGCGGGAAATCGAGCAGGTAGCCACACTCCTGGGCCGATTCGACCATGCGCGTCAGCGCCCGCCCCGACAGCACGGGATGGCGCCCGGCGGCGACGGCGGCGAGCGCGATGCTCTCGACGCGCGCCAGGTTGGAGGCAAAGCAGGTCACGGCGATCCGGCACTTGGCCGTCTTCACCAGCTTCTCGAGGTTGGCGCGCACCGTCGATTCCGACCCAGCCTCGCCCTCGACGAAGACGTTGGTACTGTCGCACACCATGGCGAGCGCGCCCTCTTCGCCGATGCGCCGCAGCATCGCCTCGTCGGTCACCTCGCCCAGGAGCGGCTCGGGATCGATCTTCCAGTCGCCGGTGTGGAACACCGTGCCGAGGCTGGTGCGGATCGCCAGCGCATTGGGCTCGAGGATCGAGTGCGTCATGGTGATCAGTTCGAGCTCGAACGGCGGCAGGCTCACCTTGCCGCCCAACGGGATCTCGGTGATCGGCACGGCGTCCACCAGCCCCGCCTCGACCAGCTTGCGGCGCAGCACCGAGGCCGCGAACGGCGTGGCGTAGACCGGCGCCTTGAGCCGCGGCCAGAGATCGGCGACGGCGCCGAGATGATCCTCGTGGGCGTGGGTCAGCACGATGGCCACGAGATCGTCGCGACGTTCCTCGATGAAGGCGGGATCAGGGATCACGACCTCGATGCCCGGCATGGAATCGTCGGCGAAGCCGATGCCGAGATCGATCATCAGCCACTTGCCGGCATGACCATAGAGATTGAGGTTCATGCCGATCTCGCCCGCGCCGCCCAGTGCGAGGAAGAGGAGCTCGTCTGCCGCCGGTACGGTCATGCCGCCTTCTTGCTGCGCTTCCAGATCTCGATCAGGCCGCGCGCCGTGATGTCGGGCGCGACCTGGTCGATCACCGAGATGTGGCCGTCGAAAACCGGGGCGAGGCCGCCGGTCGAAACGACCTTCATGGGCTTGCCGAACTCGGCCTTGATGCGCGTGACGATGCCTTCGATCAGGCCGACATAGCCCCAGAACACGCCGGTATGCATGCAGGCCACGGTCGTGGTGCCGATCACGTTCGCCGGCTTCTCAACCACGATGCGCGGCAGCAGCGCGGCGGCGCGGACCAGGGCCTCGATGCTGAGATTGGGGCCGGGCGCGATGGCGCCGCCGCAGTAGCTGCCCTCTTCGTCGACGACGTCGAAATTGGTCGCGGTGCCGAAGTCGACCACGATCACCGGCGTCTGGGGAAACATCAGGCTCGCGCCCACCGTGTTGCACACGCGGTCGGCGCCGGCACCGACGCCCTTGATCTTGATGCCGTAGACGACGTTGGGCTCACCGAGGAACAGCGGCTCGCAGTCGAGGTAGCGCGTGCACAGACGGCGCAGGTTGAAGTTGGCCTGCGGCACGACGCTGCCGATGATGGCATCGGTCACCGACTTGGGGTCGATGCCTTCCATGCGCATCAGCTCGAACAGCCAGACCGCGTGCTCGTCGGCCGTGCGCATCGCCGAGGTGTGCTGGCGCCATTCGCCGATGATGTGGTCGCCATCGACAATGCCGAACTTGATGTTCGTGTTGTTGCAGTTGATGGCAAGCAGCATGCCGTCCTCCTACTCAACTCAGGCCGCGCGGCCCAGCAACTCGCCCGACACGATCCGGCGCGGACCGGACGACGTCTCGAGCAGCAGCGCGCCTTCGTGGTCGACGCCGCCGAAACGGCCGCGCACCAACTCGTCGCCCAGCTTGACATCCAGCTCGGCGCCCAGCGGGCCGGCCTTGGCCAGCCAATGGGTGCGCACCGCCGCGAAGCCCTCGCGCCGCCATTCGGCCAGGCGCGCGGCGAGGGCCGCCGTAAAGTGCTCGAGTGCCGCCTCCACGGAACCGCCCAGCGCCGCACCAGGGTAACGCATCTCGGGCAGCTGCGGGGCAAAGCCGACATTGATGCCGATGCCGGCGATGACGTGCTCCACCACGCCGGTCTGGGCAATGGCGCTTTCGAGCAGGATGCCGGCGACCTTGCCGCCGTCGATCAGCACGTCGTTGGGCCATTTCACGCGGACCGCACGGCCGGCCGGCACGATGTCGGCCACGGCCAAGGCCGCGACGAAGCCCAGCTCCGCGGCGCGCGCCGCCGGGCAGTCGGGCCGCAGGACGATCGAGGTGTAGAGATTGCCGACCGGGGAGGCCCAGCTGCGGCCGCGGCGTCCCCTGCCCCCGGTCTGCTCACGCGCCCACACGACGGTGCCCTCCGGTGCGCCGGCATCGGCCAAACGCGCGGCTTCGTCGTTCGTGCTGCCGACGCTGTCGAGCGCGACCAGCCGCCACCCGTCCGGCAGGACGGGTGCGGAACTCACGGGAAGAGGCCCTTGGCCGCAGCGGCCGCGACGACGCTCAAGGGCTGCGGCGCCAGCGAGAACGCCGCGACGATGACGGCGGATACCACGGCGACGACGCGGTTGACGCCGAAGAGCGGCTGGTCGAGCGCCTCGCCCGGCTCGTCGAAGTACATGACCTTGACGATGCGCAGGTAGTAGTAGGACGCCACCACCGAGGCCAGCACGCCGAGCACGGCGGGCCAGTAGAGGCTGGCTTCGACGGCCGCCATGAAGATGTAGAGCTTGCCCCAGAAGCCCGCGAGCGGCGGGATGCCGGCCAGCGAGAACATGAACAGCAGCATGGCGAAAGCCATCATCGGCTGACTGCGCGCCAGGCCTGCCAGATCGCCGATGTTCTCGACCATGACGCCGCGGCGCTTCATCAACAGGATGGTGGCGAACACGCCCATCGTCATGACGACGTAGATGGCGAGGTAGAAGACCACCGCCTGGATGCCCTTCTCGCTGCCGCTCGCCAAGCCCAGCAGGATGTAGCCGACATTGCCGATCGAGGAATAGGCCATCAGGCGCTTGATGTTCTGCTGGCGCAGCGCCGCGAAGGCGCCGAGCCCCATCGACAGGACCGACGCGACCACGATGATCTGCTGCCACTGGGCGAACAGCGGCTTGAACGGGCCCATCAGGACCGAGACCAGCAGCGAAACGCCGGCGACCTTCGTCGCCGTGGCGAAGAACGCCGTCACCGGCGTGGGCGCGCCCTCGTAGACATCGGGCGTCCACATGTGGAAGGGCACGGCCGAGACCTTGAAGGCAAGGCCCGCGATCACGAACACCAGCCCGACGATGACGCCGCTCTCCGCGCCCTTGCCGTCGATCAGGGCCTTGGAGATCTCGACGAAGGCCGTGCCGCCGCAGAAGCCGTAGATCAGCGAGGCGCCGAACAGCAGCATGCCGGACGCCACGGAGCCGAGGACGAAGTACTTCACGCCCGCTTCGGTCGAGCGCTCGCTGTCGCGCTGAAACGCCGCGATGACATAGAGCGCCAGCGACTGCAGCTCGAGGCCGACATAGAGCGACATCAGGTCGTTGGCCGAAACCATCAGCATCATGCCGAGGCTGGCCAGCGCCACCAGCAGCGGATATTCGAAACGCCACGCCTTGACCTGCTCGAAGTACGGCCGCGACATTAAAATCGAGATCGCCGCCCCCAGCAGCAGCAACGCCTTCATCGTCGCGGTCAGGCGATCGACGATGAACAGGGAGGCGAAGGCCGTGCCTTCCCGGAAAGGCACGAACAGCAGGACCGCCGTGACCAGCAACGCGAGCGTGGTGCCCACCGACACGAAGGCCGACGAGGCCTCGCCGCGCACCACGCCGTAGATCAGCAGCAAGGCGGTGACCGCCGCGAGAAACAGCTCCGGCCGCGCCAGCGTCCAGGATTCGAGACCGACAACCATGTTCGTCACTCCCGGGTCACGGCAACGCCGCCGTGCGGGCGAGCTTGATGGCAGCCTGGTAGTCGCCGACCAGCTTGTCGACCGAGGCTGCCATGGGATCGAGGAAGGAGGCGGGATAGATGCCCATCCAGAGGCTGAGCAGCAGCAGCGGCAGGAACACCGCGATCTCGCGGCGGTTCATGTCGAGGATGCCCTTCAGCGAATCCTTGGTGAGCTCGCCGAAGATGATCTTGCGGTAGAGCCAGAGCGCGTAGGCCGCCCCCAGGATCAGGCCGGTCGCCGCCAGTGTCGCCACCCAGGTGTTCGCTTTGAAGGCGCCGACCAGGACCAGGAACTCGCCGACGAAGCCCGACAGGCCGGGCAGGCCGACGCTCGCCAGGGTGAACACCATGAAGGTGAAGGCATAGCGCGGCATGCGATGGACCAGGCCGCCGTAGGCGGCGATCTCGCGGGTGTGCATGCGGTCGTAGACCACGCCGACGCAGAGGAAGAGCGCGGCCGAGACGATGCCGTGGCTCAGCATCTGGAACAGCGAGCCCTGCACGCCCTGGATGTTCAGCACGAAGGCGCCGATCGTCACGAAGCCCATGTGGGCGCACGCCGGCCAGAATCACCGAGCCCGCCGTCGGCGCCTCGACGTGGGCGTCGGGCAGCCAGGTATGGACCGGCCACATCGGCACCTTGACGGCGAACGAGGCGAAGAAGGCGAGCCACAGATAGCACTGCCAGGTGAACGGCAGCTGCAGGCGCTCCATCGCCACCACGAGGTCGCTGGTGCCGAGCTGCCAGTAGATGGCGATGATGGCGAGCAGCATCAGCACGGAGCCGAGCAGCGTGTAGAGGAAGAACTTGAAGGCCGCATAGACGCGCCGCGGGCCGCCCCAGACGCCGATGATCAGGAACATCGGGATCAGCACGCCCTCGAAGAAGACATAGAACAGCGCCAGGTCGAGGGCGCAGAACATGCCGACCATGAAGGTCTCGAGGATCAGGAAGGCGACCATGTACTCCTTGACGCGCACATGGACCGATTCCCAGCTCGCCAGGATGCAGATCGGCGTCAGCAGGGTCGACAGCAGGACGAAGAACAGCGAAATGCCGTCGATGCCCATGTGGTAGCCGATGCCGAGCGCCGGCACCCAGTCGAGCTTCTCCTCGAACTGGAAGCCCGCCTTGGTGGGATCGAAGCGCGCCCACAGGACCAGCGAGATCAGGAAGGTCACCAGCGAGGTGACGAGCGCGATGCTGCGGCAGTTGCGCTCCACCGCCTCCTTCGGCCCGTTGACGATCAGGCAGAAGAATGCGCCGACCAAGGGCAGGAAGGTGATCAGCGAAAGGATGGGCCAGCTCGTCATCGCCCTACCTCACGAACATGAAGTAGGTGACGAGGGCGGCGACACCGACCAGCATCACGAAGGCGTAGTGGTAGAGGTAGCCCGACTGGAAACGCATCAGCACGCCCGCCATGTCCTGGGCGCGCGCCGCGATGTTGTCGGCGCCGAGCCCGTCGATGGTGGCGCCGTCGCCCTTCTTCCAGAAGAAACGGCCGATCCTGAGCGCCGGCTGGACGAGCATCGCGTCGTAGATCTCGTCGAAGTACCACTTGTTGTAGAACAGCGCGTGCAGGCCGCTGAATGTCCTGACCGTGGCGTCAGGCAGCCAGGGGATGGCGATGTAGTACAGGTAGCTCAACGCGATGCCCGACAGCGCGAAGACCAGCGGCGCCAGCTTCACCCACAGCGGCACCTCGTGGGCGTGATGCAGCACCTCCTCGGTCGCCTTGACGGCGATCGAGCTGCCCCAGAAGTGCTGCCAGTCGTGGCCGACGAACCAGTCGTAGGCGATGAAGCCCGACAGGGCCGCGCCGGCGCCCAGCACGTAGAGCGGGATCAGGACGACGGCAGGCGATTCGTGGGCGTGATCCCAGGTGTGATGGTCGCCGCGGTACTTGCCGTAGAAGGTCATGAACATCAGTCGAGTCGAGTAGAACGCCGTCAGGCCGGCCGCGATCGTGCCCAGCCAGAAGGCGATCAGGCCCACCGTGGTGTGCACGCCGTAGGCCGATTCGAGCATGATGTCCTTGGAGTAGAATCCGGCGAAGCCGATGCCATTGCCGAGCAGGAACGGTATGCCGATGCCCGACAGCGCGAGCGTGCCGACCCACATCAGATAGAAGGTCTGCGGCGTCTTCTCCTTGACGCCGCCCATCTTGCGCATGTCCTGCTCGTGGTGCAGGGCCATGATGACCGAGCCCGAACCCAGGAACAGCAGCGCCTTGAAGAAGGCATGGGTCGTGAGATGGAACATCGCCGCCGAGTAGGAGCCGACACCGGCGGCGAAGAACATGTAACCGAGCTGGCTGCAGGTCGAATAGGCGACCACCCGCTTGATGTCGAACTGGGTGAGGCCGATCGTGGCGGCGAAGAACGCCGTCGCCGCGCCGATCAGGGTGACGACCATCGAGGCGGTCGGGGCCAGCTCGAACAAGGGCGACAGGCGGCAGACCATGAACACGCCTGCCGTCACCATCGTGGCGGCATGGATCAGGGCGGAGACCGGCGTCGGGCCTTCCATGGCGTCCGGCAGCCAGGTGTGCAGGCCGAGCTGGGCC
The DNA here is from genome assembly GCA_016185145.1 of Rhodospirillales bacterium. Classification (GTDB taxonomy): domain Bacteria; phylum Pseudomonadota; class Alphaproteobacteria; order Reyranellales; family Reyranellaceae; genus Reyranella. The sequence goes on from JACPOB010000037.1 coordinate 32,578, forward strand.
GACTTGCCCATGGCGCCGACGAACAGCAGCAGGCAGGCGGTCTCGAGCGCCGGCAGGTCCATGCCCAGGAAATGGATGCGCATCGCCGCCATCTCGGGCGCCTTGGCGAAGATGTCCTGGAAGCCGACCGAGCCCGACAGCATCCAGACCGCAAAGATGCCCAACGCGAAGCCGAAGTCGCCGACGCGGTTGACGATGAAGGCCTTGATGGCGGCGGCGTTTGCCGACGGCTTGTCGTACCAGAAGCCGATCAGCAGGTAGGACGCCAGACCGACGCCCTCCCAGCCAAAGAACAGCTGCACCAGGTTGTCCGACGTCACCAGCATCAGCATGAAGAAGGTGAACAGGCTCAGGTAGGACATGAACCGGGGGATGCTGGGATCCTCCGCCATGTAGCCGATCGAGTAGACATGGACCATCGACGACACGCCGGTGACGACGATCAGCATGACGGCCGTCAGCGTGTCGACGCGCAGCGACCAGGCGACGTCGAGGGTGCCGGAATCGATCCAGGTGAAGAGCTTCACCACGACCAGCTTGGCGTTCTCCGGGCCGAAGCCGATCTTGACGAAGACGAAGATCGAGAGAGCGGCGGCGATCAGCAGCGCCGCGCAGGTGACGATCTGCGCCGGCCGGTCGCCGATCACGCGGCAGAACAGCCCGGCGATGGCGGCGGCCAAGAGCGGCAGCAGGACGATGAGCTTGATGGCGAGATCCATGATTCCTGTCCGCCCTTAGAGCAGCGCCGGCATCAAACACCCCCTCACCCTGAGGAGGCGCGAAGCGCCGTCTCGAATGCGCGCGGTAAACCGCGCGTGGGTGGGCAACACCGAGGCAGGCCGCCCACCCTTCGAGACGCATCGCTGCGCGATGCTCCTCAGGGTGAGGTGGTTCTGTTGGCACGGCATGCGGCTAGCCCTTCATCACGTTGATGTCCTCGACCTCGATGGTCCCGCGGTTGCGGAAATAGACCACGAGGATGGCAAGGCCGATCGCGGCCTCCGCAACGGCCACGGTCAGCACCAGCATGGCGAAGACCTGACCCACGATATTGCCTTGGAAGACCGAAAAGGCGACGAGGTTGATGTTGACCGCGAGCAGCATGAGCTCGACGCACATCAGGATGACGATGACGTTCTTGCGGTTCAGGAAGATGCCCAGGATGCCCAGGGTAAAGAGCACCGCGGCGACGAACAGGTAGTGGCCGAGTCCGATCACCATCACACGCCTCCCCGGGTCGGCACCTTGACCACGGTGATGGCGTCGTCCTTGGGCCGGTAGAGCTGCTCGCTGACCCGCTGACGGCGCACGCCGGGACGGCTGCGCAAGGTCAGCACGATGGCGCCGATCATGGCGACCAGCAGGACCAGCCCCGCGACCTGGAACAGATAGAAGTACTGGGTGTAGAGCACGCGGCCGATGGCACGGGTGTTGTCGATCGCCAGCACCTGCGGTCCGGCCTTGCCCAACGCGGTCAGGCTGGTGGGCGTGCTGCCGATGACGCCCAACCCCAGCAGGATCTCGGCCAGCAGCACCAGGCCGATCAGCGCGCCGACCGGCAGATATTTCAGGAAGCCTTCGCGCAGCTCCGTCAGGTTGATGTCGAGCATCATGACCACGAACAGGAACAGCACGGCCACGGCGCCGACATAGACGATGATCAGGATCATGGCGATGAACTCGGCGCCGATCAGCACGAACAGCGCCGCGGCGTTGAAGAAGGCCAGGATCAGGAACAGCACCGAATAGACGGGATTGCGCGACACCACGACCATGGCGGCGGACGCCATGACCACGAACGCGAAGACGTAAAAGGCCAGAGCCTGAAGAATCATTGTCTCCCCCTACCCGTCCGGCTCACCGATACGGCGCGTCGGACTGGAGGTTGGCGGCGATGGTCGGCTCCCAGCGGTCGCCGTTCGCGAGCAGCTTTTCCTTGTTGTACATTAGCTCTTCGCGAGTCTCGGTCGAGAACTCGAAGTTCGGCCCCTCGACGATGGCATCGACCGGGCAGGCTTCCTGGCAGAAGCCGCAGTAGATGCACTTGGTCATGTCGATGTCGTAGCGCGTCGTGCGCCGGCTGCCGTCATCGCGCGGCTCGGCCTCGATGGTGATGGCCTGGGCCGGGCAGATCGCCTCGCAGAGCTTGCAGGCGATGCAGCGTTCCTCGCCGTTGGGATAGCGGCGCAACGCGTGCTCGCCGCGGAAGCGCGGGCCGAGCGGTCCCTTTTCATAGGGATAGTTCACCGTCACCTTGGGCTTGAACATGTACTTCAAGGTGAGCGCGAAGCCTGCCACCAGCTCTGACAGCAGGAACGAACGCGCGGTACGGTCGAGAGAGGCCATTTCTGCAGCTCCCTACAGCTTCGGAACCCAGCCGCCGAACTGCAGCACGGCGGCGGTGAGGACGACCCAGCCCAGCGACACGGGCAGGAAGACCTTCCAGCCCAGCCGCATCAGCTGGTCGTAGCGGTAACGGGGCAGCGTTCCCTTGGTCCACGAGAACACGAACAGCAGGAACGCGATCTTCAGCGCGAACCAGACGACGCCGGGGACCCAGGTGAAGGGCGCGTACGGGATGGGCGACATCCAGCCGCCCAGGAAGAGCACCGAGCCCAGCGCCGACAACAGGATCATGTTGGCGTATTCGCCGAGGAAGAACAGGCCGAAGGTCATGGCCGAGTATTCGGTATGGAAGCCCGCCACCAGCTCGGCCTCCGACATCGGCAGGTCGAACGGCGTGCGGTTGGTCTCCGCCAGCGCCGACACGAAGAAGATGACGAACATCGGCAGCAGCGGCAGCCAGAACCAGTTGAAGAACCAGCCGGACTGCGCGAGCACGACCTTCGAGAGGTTGAGCGAGCCGACGCAGAGCAGGACGGTGATCAGCACGAAGCCGATCGAGACCTCGTAGGACACCATCTGCGCCGCAGAGCGCAGCGCGCCCAGGAAGGCGTACTTCGAGTTCGACGCCCAGCCGGCGATGATGATGCCGTAGACGCCAAGGGACGAGATCGCGAAGAGATAGAGAATGCCGACATTGATGTCGGCGATGACCCAGCCGTCGTCGAACGGCACGACCGCCCAGGCGATCAGCGCCGTCATGAAGGCGATCATGGGGGCGATGATGAACAGCACGCCGTTGGCGCTCGACGGGACGATTGTCTCCTTCAGCACCAGCTTCAGGCCGTCGGCCATGGGCTGCAGCAGGCCGAACGGGCCGACCACGTTGGGGCCGCGGCGCAGCTGGATTGAGGCCCAGACCTTGCGGTCGACGTAGGTCATGTAGGCCACGGCGACGAGCAGCGGGATGGTGACCGCCAGGCACTGCGCCACGATGACGATCGCCTGGCCGAGCCAGTTGGTAGTGAAGAAATGGATGAGGTCGGCGGTCATTCCCTACTCCGCCGCCATCAGCTGCGCGCGCGAGGCCGTGCATTCCGCCATGGTGCGGGACGAACGGCTGATCGGACAGGTCATGTAGAAGTTCTGGATCGGCGAGACGAACGGCTGATCGGAAGTCTTGCCCGGCGCGCCGAAGCCGCCCCAACCGCCGGCCGCCTGCTGGTCGCGGGCGGCGAAGGTGCGGTTCACGGCGACCAGCCGCGTCCGCACCTGGTCGAGCGTGTCGTACGGCAGGGTCTTGCCCAGGCGCTCCGACAGGGCACGCAGGATCGCCCAGTCCTCTCGGGCATCACCCGGCGGATAGGCGGCGCGGAAGGCGAGCTGCACGCGCCCTTCGGTGCTCACGTAGGTGCCCGGCTTCTCGGTGTAGGCGGCGCCCGGCAGGATGACGTCGGCGCGATGGGCGCCGGCATCGCCATGATGCCCCTGATAGATCACGAAGGCCTTGCCCAGGCGCTTGGTGTCGATCTCGTCGGCGGCCAGCAGATAGACCGCGGCGATCTCGCCCTTCTCGCAGCCGGCCAGGATGCCCTCGACGTCGCGGCCGCCCGGCCCCGGCACCAGTCCGAGATCGAGACCGCCGACGCGCGCCGCCGCCGTGTGCAGGACGGCGAAGCCGTTCCAGTCGTCACGCACCGCACCCAGCTTGTCGGCGAGGTCGCGGGCCAGCGCCAGGACGGCGGCGCCATCGTCGCGGGCGAGCGCCCCCATGCCGACGATGATCAGCGGGTTCTTGGCGGCCTTGAGCTTCTCGAAGAAGCCATGCTTGCCCTCGACCAGCTCGGCCAGGGTCGCGGGTCCCGCGCCGAGACGCTCGACCGGATAGGTCAGGTCGGCGACCGGGCCGATGCTGCCGATGGCGGTGTGGCCACCATGCAGGTAGCGCTTGCGGATACGCGCATTCAGCACCGGCGCCTCGAGGCGCGGATTGCTGCCGATCAGCAGGATGGCGTCCGCCTGGTCGATGCCGCGGATGCCGGCGTTGAAGATGTAGCTGCCGCGCGGGCCGTCGAGCTTGGCCCCGTCCTGGCGGCAGTCGATGCTCGGCGATCCGAGGCCTGCCATCAGGTCCTTCAGCGCCACCATCGATTCCGCGTCGCACTGGTCGCCGGCGATGGCCGCGATCTTGGAGCCGTCGAGCTTGCCGAGCTTGTCGGCGATGGTCCTGAAGGCCTCGTCCCAGGTGGCTTCGACCAGCTTGCCGGCCTTGCGCACGTACGGCCGATCGAGCCGCTGGTAGCGCAGGCCGTCTATGGCGTGGCGGGTCTTGTCGGAGATCCACTCCTCGTTGATGTCGTCGGCCAGGCGCGGCAGCACGCGCATGACCTGCGCGCCACGCGTATCGATACGGATGTTCGAGCCGAGCGCATCGAGCACGTCGATCGATTCGGTCTTGGTGAGCTCCCACGACCGCGCCTCGTAGGCGTAGGGCTTCGACGTGAGCGCTCCCACCGGGCAGAGATCGACCAGGTTGCCGGAAAGCTCGGTCGAAAGCGCGTGCTCGACGTAGGTCGTAACCTCCATCGCCTCGCCGCGGCCGGTCGCGCCCAACTCCTCCACGCCTGCCACCTCGGTGGCGAAGCGGATGCAGCGCGTGCAGTGGATGCAGCGGTTCATCGAGGTCTTGACCAGCGGCCCCAGCTCCTTGTCGGGCACCGCGCGCTTGTTCTCGTGGTAGCGGCTGCGGTCGAAGCCGTAGCCCATCGCCTGGTCCTGCAGGTCGCACTCGCCGCCCTGGTCGCAGATCGGGCAGTCGAGCGGATGGTTGATCAGCAGGAATTCCATCACGCCCTTGCGCGCCTTCGTCACCATCGGCGTGGTGGTGAAGATTTCCTGCTTGTCGGCGACGGGCAGCGCGCAGCTCGCCTGCGGCTTGGGCGGCCCGGGCTTCACCTCGACCAGGCACATGCGGCAGTTGCCGGCGATCGACAGGCGCTCGTGATAGCAGAAGCGCGGGATCTCGATACCCGCCAGTTCACAGGCCTGCAGGATCGTGATGCCGGCCGGAACCTCCATCTCGACGCCGTCGATCTTGATCTTGGGCATTGACTGCTCCCTGCCCTACTCGGCCGCCAGCTTTTCGGTGCGCGCGCGGATGCGGCGCTCCATCTCTGGTCGGAAATGGCGGATCAGGCCCTGGATCGGCCATGCCGCCGCGTCACCCAGCGCACAGATCGTGTGGCCCTCGACCTGCTTGGTGACGTCCTCCAGCGCGTCGATCTCGTCGATGCGGGCGTTGCCGACCACCATGCGTTCCATCACGCGCCACATCCAGCCGGTGCCCTCGCGGCACGGCGTGCACTGCCCGCAGCTCTCGTGCTTGTAGAACTGACTGAGGCGGGCGATCGCCTTCACGACATCGGTCGACTTGTCCATGACGATGACTGCCGCCGTGCCGAGACCCGACTTCTGGTCGCGCAGCGAATCGAAATCCATCAGGACGGTGTCGCAGATCGACTTGGGCAGCAGCGGCACCGAAGCGCCGCCGGGAATGACCGCGAGCAGGTTGTCCCAGCCGCCACGCACGCCGCCGCAGTGACGATCGATCAGCTCGCGCAGCGGGATGCCCATCTCCTCCTCGACGTTGCACGGCTTGTTGACGTGCCCGGAGATGCAGAAGAGCTTCGTGCCGGTGTTGTTGGGTCGGCCGATGCCGGCGAACCAGGCGGCGCCGCGGCGCAGGATGGTCGGAGCGACGGCGATCGATTCGACGTTGTTGACCGTCGAGGGGCAGCCATAGAGGCCCGCGCCGGCCGGGAACGGCGGCTTCAGCCGCGGCATGCCCTTCTTGCCTTCGAGGCTCTCGAGCAACGCGGTCTCTTCGCCGCAGATGTAGGCGCCGGCGCCGCGATGGACGTAGAGGTCGAAGTCCCAGCCCGAGCCGCAGGCGTTCTTGCCCAGGAGGCCGGCGTCATAGGCCTCCTTGATGGCGGCCTTCAGGTGCTGGGCCTCGTTGTAGAACTCGCCGCGCACGTAGATGTAGCCGGCGTTGGCGCGCATGGCGAAGCCGGCGACCAGGCAACCCTCGACCAGCAGATGCGGATCGTGGCGCATGATGTCGCGATCCTTGCAGGTGCCGGGTTCGGATTCGTCGGCGTTGACGATGAGGTAGTGCGGCCGGTCCTTCACCTCTTTCGGCATGAACGACCACTTGAGACCGGTCGGGAAGCCTGCGCCGCCGCGGCCGCGTAGGCCCGACTTCTTCATCTCGTCGATGATGGCGTCGACGCCGCGATCGAGGATCGCCTTGGTGTTGTCCCAGGCGCCGCGCGCACGGGCGGCCGGCAGCCGCCAGTCATGGAAGCCGTAGAGGTTGGTGAAGATGCGGTCCTTGTCGGCAAGCATCGCCTACTCGCTCCTCAAGGTGGAGGGCATCAGGGTCGTGGGGCCGCCCTCGGGCGCCGACGTCTGGCGGTCGACCTGCGGGCCAGGCTTGGGCGTCTCGCCGCGCTTGAAGGCGTCGAGCACCTTCTTGAGCGAGGCCTCGTCGAGGTCTTCGTAGAAGTCGTCGTTGATCTGCACGACCGGCGCGTTCACGCAGGCGCCCAGGCACTCGACCTCCTGCACCGAGAAGGTCTCGCCGTCGGCGGCGTGTGCGCAAGCCTTCATGATGGCGTCGGAGCCGCGCAGCCAGCACGGCGTCGTGGTGCAGACCTGCAGCAGGTACTTACCCTTCGGCTTGAGCTGGAACATCGTATAGAAGGTCGCGATCTCGTAGACGCGGATCGGCGCCATATCGAGGAGCTTCGCCACCTCGTCCATCGCCACGCGTGGCAGCCAGCCGAACTGGCGCTGCGCCAGGTCGAGCACGCCGATCACGGCGCTGGCCTGACGGCCCGGCGGGTAGTTGGCGATCAGCTCCTTGGCCTTGGCCAGGTGCTCGGCATCGAACTCGAACTTCTCGACGTGCGGGACGTCCTTGGGATCGGCGGTGATCATCGACATGCCATCGCCTCCTAGCGGTCGATCTCGCCGAACACGATGTCGAGCGAACCGATGTTCGCCGACATGTCGGCGAGCTGGTGGCCCTTGGTCATCATGTCGAGCGCCGCGAGGTGCGGGAAACCGGGAGCGCGGATCTTGCAGCGGTACGGCTTGTTGGTGCCGTCGGACACCAGGTAGACGCCGAACTCGCCCTTGGGCGCCTCGACGGCGGTATAGGTCTCGCCGGCCGGCACCTTGTAGCCCTCGGTGTAGAGCTTGAAGTGATGGATCAGGGCTTCCATGGACCCCTTCATCTCGCCGCGGCGCGGCGGCGAGATCTTGCGGTCGTCGACGCGTACCGGGCCGGTCACGGTCCGCAGAGCAGCGATGCACTGCTCCATGATGCGGGCGCTCTGGTACATCTCCTCGACGCGCACCAAGTAGCGGGCAAAGCAGTCGCCGGTCTTGCCGACCGGGATGTCGAAGTCCATGCGGTCGTAGACGTCGTAGGGCTGAGACTTGCGCAGGTCCCACGGCAGCCCCGAGGCGCGGATCATCGGGCCCGAGAAGCCCCAGTCGAGCGCCTGCTGCGGGTTGACGACGCCGATGTCGACGGTGCGCATGCGGAAGATGCGGTTGTCGTTCAGCAGCTTCTCGATGTCCTTGAGGAACGGATAGAACTGCTTGATCCACGCATCCATGGAATCGAGCATCCCCTCGGGCAGATCCTGGTGCACGCCACCGGGGCGGAAATACGCCGCGTGCATGCGCGAGCCGCTGACGCCTTCGTAGTATTCCATCAGGAGCTCGCGCTGCTCGAAGCCCCACAGCGGCGGGGTGAGCGCGCCGACGTCCATGGCGAAGGTCGTGACGTTCAGCAGGTGATTGAGGATGCGCGTGATCTCGGAGAACAGCACGCGGATGTATTGGCCGCGCTCCGGCACGGTGATGCCCAGGAGCTTCTCGACGGCGAGTGCGTAGGCGTGCTCCTGGTTCATCGGCGAGACGTAGTCGAGCCGGTCGAAGTACGGCACCGCCTGCAGGTAGCTCTTGTATTCGATCAGCTTCTCGGTGCCGCGGTGCAGCAGCCCGATATGCGGATCGCAGCGTTCGACGATCTCGCCGTCCATCTCGACGACCAGGCGAAGCACGCCGTGGGCCGCCGGATGCTGCGGCCCGAAATTCATCGTCAGCGTTTTGATCTCGACGTCGGACATGACGCTAACTCTTTGCCTTCTCGCCGGCCTTCTCGTCCCCCGGCAGCACCTGGTGCGCGCCTTCCCAGGGGCTGAGGAAGTCGAAACGACGGAATTCTTGCTGCAGCTTCACCGGCTCGTAGATGACGCGCTTCTGCAGGTCGTCCCAGCGCACCTCGACGAAGCCGGTCAGCGGGAAATCCTTGCGCAGCGGATGACCCTCGAAACCGTAGTCGGTGAGGATGCGGCGCAGGTCGGGATGATCGGCGAACCATACGCCGTAGAGATCGTAAGTCTCGCGCTCGAACCAGCCAGCCGAGCTGAACACCGGCGCGGCCGACGGCACGGGCGTCGTCTCGTCGGTGGCGACCTTCACGCGGATGCGCTGGTTGTTCTTCAGGCTGAGCAGATTGTAGACGACGTCGAAGCGCTTCTCGCGCTCCGGCCAATCGACGCCGCAGACGTCCACGAGCTGCTTGAACAGGCAGCGCGGATCGTCGCGCAGGAAGGTGAGCAGCGCGACTAGGCCTTCCGGCGTGGCGTCGATCATCAGTTCACCCAGGCGAACATAGGACGCCAGCACGGCGCGCTCGTTCGCCTTCGCGATGTAGTCGCCGAGTTCCTGAAGCGGCTCGCTCACCGGATGATCGTCCCAGTCCGGCGGACCTTCTTCTGGAGCTGCAGGACGCCGTAGAGCAGCGCCTCGGCGGTGGGCGGGCAGCCTGGCACGTAGACATCGACCGGCACGATGCGATCGCAGCCGCGCACGACGGAGTAGCTATAGTGGTAGTAGCCACCGCCGTTGGCGCAGGAACCCATGGAGATCACGTAGCGCGGCTCGGCCATCTGGTCGTAGACCTTGCGCAGGGCCGGCGCCATCTTGTTGGTGAGCGTGCCGGCCACGATCATGACGTCGGCCGAGCGCGGGCTCGGCATCGGCGCGAAGCCGAAGCGGTCGAGGTCGTAGGCTCCCTTACGCCATTCGTAGATGAATCCGACCGTGAGCACGGCCAGGAACAGCATCATCGACCAGAAGCCGAAGAGGCCTATGTCACCTAACGCCACAGCCCACGGAAAAAGGAACGCGACCTCGAGGTCGAAAATGATGAAAAGGATGGCAACCAGATAGAAGCGGACGTCGAACTGGCCACGGGCGTCGTCGAAGGGCGCAAAGCCGCACTCGAAGGGCGACAGCTTCTCTGAGTTCGGGTTCTGGCGGGCCAGAAGGTAGGAGCCGCCGACCGCGGCACAACAAATGGCCAGGGCGAGGCCGAGGAAGATCAGGATTGGCAGGTATTCCCTGAGAAGATCTTCCATCGCCACCCCTCGCTGCGTGTGGCGCCCGTTCGGGCTGCCAGCGTTGGGGCTGGCGCGAGCGACGGGACTCGAACCCGCGACGGCTGCCAGCGTTGGGGCTGGCGCGAGCGACGGGACTCGAACCCGCGACCTCCGGCGTGACAGGCCGGCGTTCTAACCAACTGAACTACGCCCGCGTAAGTCCCCAACGGCGCGCGAGAGATATAGGACACCCTATATAGTGTCAAGCATACCGCAATCGCGAAGGCGTGCGTAAGTGCCGGAAATATCGACGCTTTCCGCACGTCGCGGGCGACTGGCGAAACCGCTGGATCGTCTCTCGGACCAAGTGTCGAAATCGGCGCGCGGTTTCCGAAGTTCGCGCAGTTTTCGCCCCCTTCCTCACGATGTCTGTTGCTTGCGCAAGTCGATTTTTGCGTGCCGTGCAACGCCCCTGAGACGGCCAAGAACTACATTATGTCAATGGGTTCGCAGCTGTTAGTGAACGCACAAAATCGACGGAGCTGGTAACGCGTTCAAACGCAGCACCTTTCGGGAAGCAGCCCTCCTTCGCCAAGGCTTCGGAGGGCATCCTGCTTCGCGCTGTGCTTCGCACGACAAGTCCTGCGAAGCGTGCAGCGCGAAGCAGGATGGTGGGCGATGACGGGATCGAACCGCCGACCTGTCCCGTGTAAAGGGAATGCTCTACCGCTGAGCTAATCGCCCGGCGGCGCTTCTAGCACATGAGCGCGGGAGACGCGCGTGGTCCGAAAGGATTAGCCGACGTAGCAAGAGGTTTGCGCCCTTTCCGCCCTTTCCGGTAGTTCCTGCCTAGTGGACCTCACTGGAGTGTACCCCTACCGGTTGGGGCAGAGCGCCGGCGAGGGACCTTTCCGATAGCCTGAAGGCCCCTCGCCCCGCTGACAGACTCACTCTGCCAGTTCGAATGCAAGCGACTGGACGGCGTGCGCGGTGTCTGGCGCAGCCTTTTTTTATCTCGGATCAACGATGCAAAGAGCGGGAGCGCTGGAAGCAACGCAACGACCCGATAATATAACCATAGTTCAAATTCGTCAAGAACTGTGGTTTGGATCGCCAGTTTCGTTTTCGCGACTTTTTGGGCTCCGTGGAGGGCCACGGCTGGCGGGTCGAACGAATGACGACGCCACTGCTTGTGTCGCCGACCCCGAATGCCAGCAGTGCTTTCAACCTAGTTTAGTTGATCGCGTCCTTGAGCTGCTTGGAGGCCTTGAAGCGCGGGACGTTGGCGGCCGGGATCTTGATCTTCTCGCCAGTCTGCGGATTGCGGCCCTCGGCGGCCTTGCGCTTGGAGACCTGGAAGGTGCCGAAGCCGACCAGCAGGACCTTTTCCTTCTTCTTCAATGATTTGGTGATCACCGTCAGCATCGCTTCGATCGCCCCGGCTGCGTCGGTCTTGGACAGGTTGGTCGAAGCGGCAACGGCGGCAATCAAATCGTGCTTATTCACAGGCAGACCCCCAATGATCCGGTTGGCGGCGAGGGCCGCAGTGTAAAGGCGCCGAAAAGGGCGTCAACGTTGAATACCATATTTTGTAGGAAGGACGGGTCTAAAACCGCATAGGTAGCGAGGAAAGGCCGTCTTTGTCTTCCGGACCGCGCGCTTCCAGCGCGCTCATGAGCGAGCCAGAGGCTCGCGGTCCGGAAGAATATGAGCGGACCGGGAGGTCCGCGCTCCCAGCCAAAACGACGAAGCCCCGGATTGCTCCGGGGCTTCGCCTCTCTTTCCTTTGGGACCGCTCAGTGGGCGCGGACTTCGGCGCCCTCGGCCGGCTTGGCGGCCGGCACTTCGAGGTCGTTCGGCCATTCGATGGCGACCAGCGGCTTGACCAGCGCGCGGGCCAGCACCTCGTCGACCGTCGACACAGGCACGATCTCCAGGCCCTTCTTCACGTTGTCCGGGATCTCGGGCAGATCGCGCTCATTCTCCTTGGGGATGAGCACGGTCTTGAGACCGCCGCGCAGCGCCGCCAGCAGCTTCTCCTTGAGGCCGCCGATCGGCAGTACCCGGCCACGCAGGCTGATCTCGCCGGTCATGGCGACTTCCTTGCGCACCGCGACGCCGGTCAGCGCCGAGACGATCGAGGTGATCATCGCCACACCCGCCGACGGGCCGTCCTTGGGCGTGGCGCCCTCGGGCACGTGCACGTGTATGTCGCGCTTCTCGAACATCACCGGCTTGATGCCGAAGGAGTTGGCGCGCGAGCGGACGTAGGCGTTGGCCGCCGTCACCGACTCCTGCATGACGTCGCCCAGCTTGCCGGTGACGGTCACGCGGCCGCGGCCCGGCACCAGAACGGCTTCGACCTGCAGCAGCTCGCCGCCGACCTCGGTCCACGCAAGCCCCGTCGTGATGCCCACAAGATCCTCGAGCTCGGCCTCGCCGTAGCGGAAGCGACGGACGCCTGCGTACTTGTCGAGATTCTTGGCACGGATCTTCACCTTGGTCGTCGCCTTCATGAGGATTTCCTTGGTGGCCTTGCGCGCCAAATTGGCGATCTCGCGCTCGAGATTGCGAACGCCGGCCTCGCGCGTGTAGTAGCGCACGAGGTCGCGCACGGCATCGTCGCCGACGTCGAGCTCATCCTCCTTCAAGCCGTTGGCCTCGAGCTGCTTGACGATCAGATGCTTGCGGGCGATCGCGACCTTCTCGTCCTCGGTGTAGCCGGCGAGACGGATGATCTCCATGCGGTCCATCAGCGGCTGCGCCATGCGCAGCGAGTTGGCCGTGGTGATGAACATCACGTTCGACAGGTCGTAGTCGACCTCGAGGTAATGATCGTTGAAGGTCGAGTTCTGCTCGGGATCGAGCACCTCGAGCAGCGCCGACGACGGGTCGCCGCGGAAGTCCGCGCCGAGCTTGTCGATCTCGTCGAGCAGGAACAGCGGGTTCGACGACTTCGCCTTCTTCATGCTCTGCAGGACCTTGCCCGGCAGCGAGCCGATGTAGGTCCGGCGGTGGCCGCGGATCTCGGCCTCGTCACGCACGCCGCCCAGCGACATGCGCACGAAGTTGCGACCCGTGGCCTTGGCGATCGACTTGCCGAGCGAGGTCTTGCCGACGCCCGGAGGACCGACCAGGCACAGGATCGGACCCTTCATCTTGTCGACGCGCTGCTGGACCGCGAGGTATTCGAGGATGCGCTCCTTCACCTTCTCCAGGCCATGGTGATCGGCGTTGAGCACGTCCTCGGCGTACTTGAGGTCCTTGATGATCTTCGTCGGCTTGCGCCACGGGATCGACAGCAGCCATTCGAGGTAGTTGCGCACCACCGTCGCTTCGGCCGACATCGGGCTCATCGTGCGGAGCTTCTTCAGCTCGGCATTGGCCTTCTCACGCGCTTCCTTGCTGAGGCGCGTCTTCTTGATGCGCTTCTCCATCTCGGAGACCTCGTCGCGACCGTCCTCGGTCTCGCCAAGCTCCTTCTGGATCGCCTTCATCTGCTCGTTGAGATAGTACTCGCGCTGCGTCTTCTCCATCTGACGCTTCACGCGGTTGCGGATCTTCTTCTCGACCTGGAGGACGCCGATCTCGCCTTCCATCAGGCCGAGGATGCGCTCGAGCCGCTTGCTGACCGAGTCGAGCTCGAGCAGCTGCTGCTTCTCGGCGACCTTGAGCGCCAGGTGAGCGGAGATCGTGTCGGCGAGCTTCGCCGGCTCCTCGATCTTGTTGATCGAGACGACGACCTCGGGCGGCACCTTCTTGTTGAGCTTCACGTAGTTCTCGAACTCCGAGACCACGGTGCGCGCCGCGGCCTGCAGTTCGGCTGCGTCGGTCGGCGCCTCTTCCATCTCGACGGCGTTGGCCTCGAAGAACTCAGGCCTACCGGTGTAGCCCACGATCTTCACGCGCTTGCCGCCTTCAACGAGCACCTTGACGGTATCGTCAGGCAACTTCAGGAGTTGCAGCACCGTACCGAGCGTGCCGATGTTGTAGATGTCGTCGGGGCCGGGATCGTCCTGGCTGGCGTTCTTCTGGGCGATCAGCAGGATCTGCTTGTCGTCCTTCATGACCTCTTCGAGGGCCTTCACGCTCTTCTCGCGGCCGACAAAGAGCGGCACGATCATGCCGGGAAACACGACAATATCGCGCAACGGAAGAACCGGATAGGTGGTGCCTACAGTGGGGGCGTTCATGATTGCCTCGCTACATACGCTGTTAGAGCTACCCGCACCCCGGCCGCGATCCCCATATTGGGCGACCCACGGCCTGCCGGCACGCGCACTCACTAGCAGAGATTGGCCCGAACAGAGGGTTGTTCAAGGCCACGGCGGGTTGCCGGCGGGGGCTGCCGCCGGCGCAGCAAAAGTCAGGCCGGGGCGGCAGCGATGCCTTCCTTGCGCTCACCGTGCACGTACAACGGCTGAGCCCGTCCTTCGATGACTTCGCGATTGATCACAACTTCCTCGACGCCGTCGAGCGACGGCAGGTCGTACATCGTGTCGAGCAGCACGGTCTCCATGATGGAACGGAGCCCGCGCGCGCCGGTCTTGCGCAGGATCGCCTTCTGGGCGACGGCGCGCAGCGCATCGTCGGAGAACTTGAGCTTCACGCTCTCCATGTCGAACAGGCGCTGATACTGCTTGAGCAGCGCGTTCTTCGGCCGAGTCAGGATCTCGATCAGCGCGCTCTCGTCCAGGTCCTCGAGCGTGGCGACCACCGGCAGGCGGCCGACGAACTCGGGAATCAGCCCGTACTTCAGCAGGTCCTCGGGCTCGAGATCACGCAGCACCTCGCCGGTGCGGCGATCTTCCGGCCCGCGCACCTCGGCGCCGAAGCCGATCGACGTGCCCTGTCGGCGCATCGAGATGATCTTGTCGAGGCCCGAGAAAGCGCCGCCGCAGATGAACAGGATGTTGGTCGTATCGACCTGCAGGAACTCCTGCTGCGGATGCTTGCGCCCGCCCTGCGGCGGCACGGAGGCGACGGTGCCTTCCATGATCTTGAGCAGCGCCTGCTGCACGCCCTCACCCGACACGTCGCGCGTGATCGACGGGTTGTCGGACTTGCGGCTGATCTTGTCGACCTCGTCGATATAGACGATGCCGCGCTGCGCCCGCTCGACGTTGTAGTCGGCCGACTGCAGCAGCTTCAGGATGATGTTCTCGACATCCTCGCCGACGTACCCGGCTTCGGTCAGCGTCGTGGCGTCGGCCATGGTGAACGGCACGTCGAGCATGCGCGCCAGCGTCTGGGCGAGCAGCGTCTTGCCGCAACCGGTCGGGCCGATCAGCATGATGTTCGACTTGGCGATCTCGACGTCGTTGGCCTTCCCGCCGTGGCTGAGGCGCTTGTAGTGGTTGTGCACCGCAACAGCGAGGATGCGCTTGGCCTGGTCCTGGCCAATCACATAGTCGTCGAGGATCTGGCGAATTTCCTTGGGAGACGGCACGCCATCCTTGGACTTGACCAAGGTGGTCTTGCTCTCCTCCCGGATGATGTCCATGCAGAGTTCGACGCATTCATCGCAGATGAACACCGTCGGCCCGGCAATGAGCTTTCTGACCTCGTGCTGGCTCTTCCCGCAGAAGCTACAGTACAAGGTGTTGCGGGAGTCGCCCCCGGACTTGGCGGCTGGCATGGCCTTAACGCACCTCCGCTTGGGGAGCCCGCTGACATACGGGCCCGCACGCAAGACTATATGTTAAACTCGCCTCCCGGACCGCGACAACCCCAAAATATAGTGTGTCACCAGCCATTTGGGAAACAATTGGTCGCGCCTGCCCCTCAGGAGGCAGCCGCTTGGATGGTCGGAGTCGGACGTTTCTCGAACACGTCGTCGATCAGCCCGAACTCCTTGGCCTCGGGCGGCGAGAAGAACTTGTCCCGCTCCATCGCGCGTTCGATCTCCTCGATCGTGCGGCCCGTGTGGGTAACGTACATCTGGTTCAGCCGTGCCCGGGTCGCAAGGATCTCCCGGGCATGGATCTCGATATCGGTCGCCTGACCCTGGGCGCCGCCCGACGGCTGGTGGATCATGATGCGCGAGTTGGGAAGCGCGAACCGCTTGCCCTTCTGCCCCGCCATCAGCAGCAGCGAGCCGGCCGACGCCGCCTGGCCGAACACCAGGGTCGAGATCTGCGGGCGGATGTATTGCATGGTGTCGTAGATCGCCATGCCAGAGGTCACCACGCCGCCCGGCGAGTTGATGTAGAAGGAAATGTCCTTGGTGGGATTGTCGGCTTCCAGATAGAGCAGCTGGGCGCAGACCAGGCCGGCGACGTTGTCCTCGATCGGACCGTTCAGGAAAATGATGCGTTCCTTGAGCAGCCTCGACCAGATGTCGTAGCCGCGCTCGCCGCGCGCCGACTGCTCGACGACCATCGGCACATAGTAGTTGTTGTAGATCTCGAGTGGATTGCGGTCGCGACTCATCGCGGGCCCCCATTGTGACTGGCCATAAAAGTGGCAGCGGCAATGGTCCGGTTCAAGACCATCGCTCCGCCCTGGATCAATTCGTCGCCCACTATTCCTTCGGCCCGTCACCCTTCGACGAGTCCTCGTCGTCGGCCTCTTCTGCCTCGCGAGCCGCCTTCAGCAGTTCCTCCGGCGTAACCGACTTCTCGTTGACCTTTGCCAGCTCGAGGATGAAATCGACAGTCTTCTCCTCGAAGATCGGCGCGCGCAGACGCTCCTTCAGCTCGGCGTTCTTGCCGTAGAATTCCAGCACCTGACGCTCCTGGCCGGGATAGCGCATCGCCTCGCGCATCACCGCCTGGTTCAGCTCCTCGGGCGTGACGTCGATCGAGTTGGAACGGCCGACATCGGCCAGCAGGAGGCCAAGGCGAACGCGACGCTCGGCGATCTCGCGGTACTCCGACTTCATCTTCTCTTCGTCTTCGTCGACCTTCTGGCCGGCCTTCTTGGCTTCTTCGATGCGCTGCCAGATGGCGTTGAACTCGCCCTCGACCAGGCCCTCGGGCACTTCGAACTTGTGCGTGTCGGCGAGCTTGTCGAGAAGCTGGCGCTTGATCATCGTGCGCGAGACCTGCGCGTAGTCCTGGCCGATGCGGTCGGCGACGGCCTTGCGCATGGCGTCGAGGTTCTCGAAGTTGTTCTTCTTGGCCAGCTCATCGTCGGCCGGCTTGTCGACGAATTCGTGGATCTCCTTGACGGTGCACTTGAAGACCGCGTCCTTGCCGGCGAGTTCGGCGTTGCCGTAATCGGCCGGGAAGGTCACCTTCACGTCGACCGTCTTGCCGACCTCGGCGCCGACGAGCTGGTCCTCGAAGCCCGGGATGAACGAGCCCGAGCCAAGCTCGAGGGTGTAGTCCTGCGCGGCGCCGCCAGGGAATTCCACGCCGTCGACCGAGCCCACGAAGTCGATCTTGATGGCATCACCCTTCTGCGCCGGGCGCGGCGGGTCGACCAGCTTCTGCTCGCGGTTGGCCTTGGCGATGCGCTCGATCGCGTCCTCGACATCCTTGTCGGGAACAACGGCCTTCAGGCGCTCGAGCTCGACCTCCGAGAAGTCGAGCTTGCCGATCTCGGGCAACACCTCGATGACAACCTCGAACTCGACGTCCTTGCCCTCTTCCAGCGTCTTGAGGTCGACGCGCGGCTGTAGCGCCGGCTTCAGCCCACGATCCTCGATCGCCTTGGCGGTGCTGGTGTTCACCGCCTGCTCCAGCGCTTCGCCGAACAGCGCCTGCCCATACTGCTTCTTCAGTAGCCCGACCGGCACCTTGCCCACGCGGAAGCCCGGCATCTGGGCGGTCTTGGCGAGCTCGGCCAGGCGCTCGTCGACCTTGGCCGACAGGTCGCTCGCCGGGACGACGATCTTGAATTGCCGCTTCAGCCCTTCGGCCGAGAGTTCCGTCACTTGCATCGTCTTACCTTCACTTTGATCTGCCGCTGGCGAGGGCACTGGAGCGACCTGTAGTATGCTGATTCCATTGGGGTTTGTCTGACGGCACGAGCCCAGTGCCACGTCTCCAGTATACGCCGGTCTTCATTGGCCTGTAGGGATGCGAGCGTCTACCTGCACTGGCTGTCACACGCAAGGGGCCGCGGCGGCAAATCGCTGCAGCCGCCTTCCCTCTCACCGTTTCGCCGAACTCGATCTCGCCGTCGACGCTGGTCAGAGGCGCTTGGTGCGGGCGGAGGGACTTGAACCCCCACGCCTTGCGGCACGAGAACCTAAATCTCGCGTGTCTACCAATTTCACCACGCCCGCTTGGCCGCTGCCCTAGCCCGCGCCGGCCACACGGTCAATTCGTGGCTTGTGCAGCCTGCAGAGCCTCCGGGATGTGGCAGACCAGATCCTCGGCGATGAGGCCGGGGCGGCCGAACCTCAGCGCGCAGTCGCCATGGAGCCAGGCCGCCGCCGCCGCCGCCGCGAATGGCGACAGGCCTTGCGCCATCAGGCCGACGGCGATGCCGGCAAGCACGTCGCCCGCCCCTGCCGTGGCGAGTCCCGGCGAGGCGTGGACGTTGATGACGGCGCGCCCGTCCGGGGAGGCGATCACCGTGTCCGGCCCCTTCAGAAGCACCACGGCACCGCTGCGCTGCGCCGCCTGGCGAGCACGCTCGACCTTCGCCGCGATTCCCGTGAGGTCGGGAAACAGGCGACGGAACTCGCCTTCGTGGGGCGTGAGCAAAACGGGGCCCTGGATGGCGGCAAACAGTTCGGCAGGAGCATGGCTGAAGACAGTGATGGCGTCGGCATCGAGGACGACCGCGCGACGCGTGGCCAGCGCCGCCAATGCAGCGCTGCGCGTGCGCTCGCCGACGCCCGAACCTGGTCCGATCAGGATCGCGTTCCGCCGCTCATCCTCGAGCAGGCGGCCAAAGGCGCCGCCGTCCTCGCACAGCGTGACGAGATTGCCCGGCTCGGCCGCCTGATAGACCGCGAGCACCGCAGGCGGCGTGGCGATGGTGACGAGCCCCGCTCCGGCACGGCGCGCGCCAAGGGCGGACAATCGCGCCGCGCCCGTGGCGACCTCGCCCGCCAGGATGGTGGCATGGCCGCGCGTGTATTTGTGATCGCCGCGGTCCGGGCGGCGCAGATGCGACTGCCACAGCGCTGGAGCGTTCAGCCAAAGACGCGGCACGATCTCCTGCAACACGCTTGGCGGTATGCCGATGTCGGCGACTTCGAGGGCGCCGCAGCGCCGCAACCCTTCGAGCGAATAGTGGCCGGGCTTGGCGCGAAAGAACGTCACCGTTCGCGCCGCGATCGGCGCACGGCCCATGATCTCGCCGCTGTCGCCGTGGAGGCCGCTCGGCACGTCGACGGCCACCGTCGTCAGCGCCTCGTCATTGAGGCGATCGATCAGCTGGCCGGCGATACCTTCGATGGGCCGCGCGAGCCCCGCACCGAACAACGCATCGATCACCAGCGGACGGCCATCGAGCAGGTCGAGCGACAGCGGCGCCACCTCGCCGCGCCAGCTGCCGGCCGCCCAGGCGGCATCGCCTTTCAAAGCGCTACGTTCGCCGAGCAAGCCGAGCCTCACCGGCCAGCGCCACGCCGCGAGATGCCGAGCCGCCACGAAGCCGTCGCCGCCGTTGTTGCCCGGGCCGCACAGCACGACGACCGGCTGCCGTGCATGGTGCGCCGCGACGGCAGCGGCCACGGTCCGGCCGGCGGCTTCCATCAAGTCGATGCCCGGCACGCCGCCAGCGATCGCGGCAGCGTCGGCGCGCGCCATCTCGGCGCAGGTCAGGAGGGCGAGCTCGTCGCGGGGCTTTAGATCACGCACCGAGGGCTCGATAGCCGTGACGTGCGAGCGATTGGGGCGGCCGACCGGACTTGAACCGGCGACATCCAGAATCACAATCTGGCGCTCTAACCACCTGAGCTACGGCCGCCACCGTGGTCGCTCCCGCGAAGCGGCGCCTTCCTACGCTTGCCGGCCCAAAGCGTCAAGAAACAGGCGTCGGCGGCAAAAGCTGGTCGATCGACTTCACCCACACCTCGCGCGCGTCCTCGATCGACAGACCGCCGAAATCGCGCATGCGCGCCCAGCTCTCGAAGTCGATCAGGATCTCGATAGCGATCAGGGTCTGCTGGCGTTCGGTTTCATTCAGGGTCGAAAGCTCGGGCTCGTACATCAGCTCGATGCGCTTCAGGATCGCCTGTCGTATCAGCATGATCCTGGACTTGAGCTCCGCGGAATCGCCCTGGTTGGCGTTGAGCGCGCGCCACAGCGGCAGCCACTGCTCGCAGATCCAGCTCCGCGTCTCGACGTGAGACTTGAGGCGGGCCAGACGATCCCCGGAAAAGTCACGCGCCACGGCCTGCGCCGTGCCCTGGGTGAAGGCGTAGTCCGTGGCCGCCACGCGCAGCGCATGCAGGTCGGGGAAGCGTTCGAACACCGAGCGCACCGAGTAGCCCGCCCGCTCCGCAATGGTCGCAGCCGTCGGGATCTGCGGACTTTCGCGCAGCAGCGTGAGGTAGGCCTCGATGATCAGCTGCTTTGTGCGCGCACTGCGCAGGCGGCGACCGTCGATCCGGGAAGATTTAGAAGCGGCTACGGAAGGCACGGATTTTCAAGTCACGGTCAGGTCGGCAGCCACCTACATGGACGGCCTTGGTTGATCATCTGCAAGTCGAAGTGCGGGATCGTACAGTCTGGCGGCTCTATGGGGCAGATTGTGGGTGCTGCGCTGCAATTTTTAGCGTTCACTGCAACAAGATGCCAGTAGTTACCATCAGTAACTAGACGGTGGCGGCGTGGGCGGCAGCAGGCGGTCGATCGCCTGCCGCCAAGCAAGACAGGCCTCCTCGAAGGACAGGCCGAAGAACTCCCGCATGCGCGCCCAACTTTCGACGTCGGTCAGGGTTTCCAACACGATCAGCAAATGGCGGCGCTCGGTATCGGCCAGGGTCGAAAGTTCCGGCGCGTACATGAGTTCCAGGCGCGCCACGACTCGTTCGCGCGACAGGACGATCCGTTGCTTGAGCTCGGGCGAATCGCCCTGGTTGGCGACCAGCGAGCGCCACAGCGGCAACCAGCGCTCGCAGCTCTGACCGCGCGTCTCCACCTGGGTCTTGATGCGCGTCGCCCGATCGCCCTGGCTGTCGCGAGGCGGCGAAAGTGCGGCGACCTGGACAAGGGCATAGTCGGTTGCCGCGATCTGCAGGGCGCGGATGTCGGGGAAGCGCTCGAACACGGAGCGCACGGAGTAACCGGCGCGATGGGCGATCTCGGCCGCCGTCGGCACCTGCGGCGAATTCTCCTGCGCGAGCGCGAGGTAGGCCTCGATGATCAACTGCTTTGTCCGCTCGCTGCGCAGGCGCCGCCCATCCACGCGAGAGGGCTTGGGCGGCGTATCGCTCCCACTCATCGTGTCGACAGCGTCGGAGGAAGCATGTGATCGACCACGCGCATCCTCGAACGGCAGCTCATGGCGCTCGCGTATACGGCCGCGCGGCTCCTCCAGCGCGGGCGCCGGACATCCGGGGAAGACGAAGACAGGAACATCGGCGGCCTCAGGTCGCCGGAGTCGGCGGCGTCGGCGGCAACATGCGATCGATGGCGCGGATCCACACGCCGCACGCTTCCTCGAATGACAGGCCGTAGAGCTCGCGCATGCGTGCCCAGCTCTCGATGTCGGTGATGGCTTCGAGCGCGACCAGCAAATGGCGGCGCTCGCGCTCCGACAGCGTCGAGAGCTCGGGCCGATACATGATCTCCATGCGCTCGATGGTGCGCTCGCGAGCGGTCCGGATCCGCGGCTTCAGGTCTTCATCCTGGTCGACGCTGAAGATCAGCACGCGCCACAACGCCACGCCGCGCTCGCAGGTGCCGGCGCGGGTCTCGACCTGCGATTTGATCCTGGTCTGTCGATCACCGTCGATATTGCGCGGCGGAGCCAGCGCCGCCGCCTGGGCGAGCTGATAGTCCGCTGCCGCGGCCCGGAGCTTGTTGAGGTCGGGAAAGCGCTCGAAGATCGAGCGCACTGAATAGCCGGCGCGCTCGGCGATGCGCGCCGCTGTCGGCATCGGCGTCGCCGGGTTCTCGCGCAGGAGCGCGAGGTAGGCCTCGATGATAAGCTGCTTGGTCCGCTCGCTACGCAAGCGGCGGCCATCGATCCGGGCAGGTCTAGAAGCGGTGGTTGTGGACACGGTGCTCGTCAGCTCATGTGCCGCCGGGAGCTGCGACGCGTCGTTAGCGTCTCGACGGTTCCGACGACGATTGATAGGATATTAGCAATCCCGATGCAGTAAGTACATGTGCAGTTTGGGGTAGTCTATGCTGCAACTTGTAACGATCCCGCCTGCAGCCGCTATGTGCGAAAACACACAATCACCTGTTATTATTGGCGAAAATAGCGGCCGAGCCGTTCGATGGCGCTGTCCAGCGTGGCGTCGTGCTTGCAGAAGCAGAAGCGGGCGAGGTGTCGCGGGGCGTCCTGCGGCTGGTCATAGAAGGCGCTGACCGGAACGGCCGTCACGCCGGCCTTCACCGTGATATGCCGGCAGAAATCCTCATCGGTGCCGTTGAAGCCCAGCGGCCGGAAGTCGGTTGTGACGAAGTAGGTGCCATGGGCCGGCAGCACCTCGAAGCCGATCTCCGCCAACGCACTGGCCAGGTGGTCCCGCTTGCGCTGCATGTCGGACGCCAGCGTCGAGAAGTAGTCGTCACCCAGCCGCAGACCCGTCGCCGCCCCCCATTGCAGGTTGGGCGGCGTGGTGAAGGTCATGAACTGATGGGTCTTGGCGATGACCTTCATCAGTTCGCGCGCCGCCGTAACGTAGCCCACCTTCCAGCCGGTCAGGCTGAAGCTCTTGCCGGCCGAGCCGATGCGCACCGAGCGCTCGCGCATGCCGGGCAACGTCATGATCGACAGATGCCGGCGATCGTCGAAGATGATGTGCTCGTAGACTTCGTCGCACACGGCATAGGCATCGTGCTCGAGACAGAGCCCGGCGATGAACTCGAGTTCGTCGCGGTCGAACACCTTCGAGCAGGGATTCATCGGCGTGTTGAACAGGATGAGCTTGGTGCGGTCGCTGAACGCCGCCGCCAGTTCTTCACGCGGCAGTCGCCAGGTCGGCGGCTCGACGCGCACCAGCTTGGGAATGCCCCCTGCCCTGCGCACGATCGGCAGGTAGGAGTCGTAGAGCGGTTCGATCAGCACCACCTCGTCGCCAGGCTCGATGAGCCCGAACAGGCAGTCGCCCAGCGCCTCGGTCGCACCCGACGTCACCAGCACCTCGCTCTGCCAGTCGACGTCGAGGCCCTGGAAGCGCTTGGCGTGCTCGGCCACGGCCTGGCGCAGCTCCGGGACGCCCATCATCGGCGGATACTGGTTGTGGCCCGTCATCAGGTATTCGGCCGCCGCCGCCCTCACCTCCTCCGGTCCCTTGTCGTCGGGGAAGCCCTGGCCGAGATTTACCGACTGATGCTCGCGGGCCAGGGCCGACATCACCTCGAAGACCGTCGTCCCGAGGCCGGACATCAATGAATTCACGGGTTTCATGAGCGCACTCGTCTGTGACCTGTTTTTGTGCAGTTTCTTGCCTTGAGATTGGACAATCAGCCCAATGGATGGCCATCAAGGAGCCAGAACTCGCGGCTAGCCTCTGTTGATAACTCTGGCATGAAGTATGCTTCCTTGGGCTCGTAACGGACTGCCGCGATCGGCAGGACCGGTGTCTGCGTGCGAGGGTGGTCCAAGCCAAATGAAGAAGATCGAAGCGATCATCAAGCCTTTCAAGCTCGATGAGGTGAAGGACGCCCTCAACCAGATCGGCCTCAAGGGCATCACCGTGCTCGAGGCCAAGGGCTTCGGCCGCCAGAAGGGCCACACCGAGCTCTACCGCGGCGCCGAATACGTCGTCGACTTCCTCCCGAAGGTGAAGCTCGAGCTCATCATCGAGGATGAGATGGTCGAGAAGGCGGTCGAAGCGATCCGCAGCTCGGCCCATACCGGCCGCATCGGCGACGGCAAGATCTTCGTCTCGAGCATCGACGACGCAATTCGAATTCGTACTGGCGAGCGCGGAGACGCCGCCGTATGAGACCTAGCCTCTGGGGGCAGAGGCAACCTGATCATTGGAAAGGGAAGCACGACTCATGGACGCCAAACAGGTTCTCGCGCTGATCAAGGAAAAGGACGTCAAGTTCGTCGACTTCCGGTTCACCGATCCGCGCGGCAAGTGGCAGCACACCGCGCGCATGGCCTCGGCCACCGATGAAGGCACCTTTGCCGACGGCGTGATGTTCGACGGCTCCTCGATCGCCGGTTGGAAGGCGATCAACGAGTCCGACATGATCCTGATGCCCGACACGTCGACCGCCGTGCTCGATCCCTTCGCCGCGCAGACCACGCTGATCATCAGCTGCGACGTCGTCGAGCCCTCGACCGGCCAGCTCTACGCGCGCTGCCCCCGCTCGACCGCCAAGCGCGCCGAGTCGTTCCTGAAGTCGTCCGGCGTCGGCGACACCGCGGTGTTCGGACCCGAGCTCGAGTTCTTCGTGTTCGACGACGTCCGCTTCGACGTCCAGATGGGCGGCAGCTTCTACAAGGTGACCTCGAGCGAATCGCCGTGGAACAGCGGCGCCGAGTTCGAAGGCGGCAACATGGCGCACCGCCCCGGCGTCAAGGGCGGCTACTTCCCGGTTCAGCCGGTCGATTCGCACAACGACCTGCGCGCCGAGATGATGTCGGTCTGCACCGACATGGGCCTGGTCATGGAAATCCACCACCACGAGGTGGCGCCGGCGCAGAACGAGCTCGGCTTCCGCTTCGACACCCTGGTGACGACCGCCGACAACGTGCAGAAGTACAAGTACACCCTGCACAACGTCGCCCACAGCTACGGCAAGACGCTGACCTTCATGCCGAAGCCGCTCTACGGCGACAACGGCTCGGGCATGCACACCCACCAGTCGATCTGGAAGGACAACAAGCCGCTGTTCGCCGGTTCGGGCTATGCCGACCTGTCCGAGACGGCGCTCTACTACATCGGCGGCATCATCAAGCACGCCAAGGCGCTGAACGCCTTCTGCAACGCCAGCACCAACTCCTACAAGCGCGTCATCCCGGGCTTCGAGGCGCCGGTGCTGCTGGCCTACTCCTCGCGCAACCGCTCGGCTTCGTGCCGCATCCCCTACTCGGCCTCGCCGAAGGGCAAGCGCGTGGAAGTCCGCTTCCCCGACCCGTCGGCCAATCCCTACCTCGCCTTCGCGGCGATGCTGATGGCCGGCATCGACGGCATCCAGAACAAGATCCATCCGGGCGACCCGATGGACAAGAACCTGTACGACCTGCCGCCGGAGGAGCTGACCAAGGTTCCGACC
>JACPOB010000022.1 GCA_016185145.1 Rhodospirillales bacterium
GAAGGTGAGCACGCGCTTGGGCTTGAAGTCGCCCATGCCGACCGCGCGCAGCCAGATCGCCCATTCCGGATCGTAGGTCATGTCGATGAAGGGCACGCGCTTCAGGTCATCGAGCGTCTTCAGCTTGTCGCGATAACGGCGCCCGCAGAGCGGCGTCAGGACATCGGAAAAAAGCCGTGTGGCATGCAATTCCGGCTCCGGCTGCACCGTGAACCGGATGGCGCAGTCGAAGTCCTCGCGGGCGAAATCGATGCGCCGCTGCGTCGTCGTCATGCGCACTTCGATCTCGGGATGCTTGGTCTGGAAGCGATGCAGGCGCGGCGCCAGCCAACCCAAAGCGAAGGTCGTGACCAGGCTGACATTGAGCGTGCCGGAGTTGGCCTTGCGACCGACGCGCTCGAGCGCGTTGGTCATGCGATCGAAGGCGTCGCGCAGATCGGGCAGGAGCGCTTCGCCTTCGCTGGTGATCTCGAGCCCGCGCGGACGGCGCACGAACAGCGCCACGCCCAGCCGTTCCTCGAGCGCCTTCACCTGATGGCTGACGGCGGCCTGGGTGACGTGAAGCTCTTCGGCGGCGTGGGTGAAGGAGGCGTGGCGGGCGGCGGCTTCGAAGGCGCGGAGCGCGTTCAGAGGCAGTTGAGAGCGGCTCATTTAAGGCACCGACGACATAGTTTTTGTAGGCCTCCCCCGAGAGATCGTCCTTTGCAGGAAGCGTTACCTTAGCGCAAATAGGGCAAGCAAACGAGGTGCAACACGGCAATCCGGCCGCGACGCCTCAAACGGAGCTAAGTCATGTCGACCCTGTCCAGCGTGCGGGAATTCGCCCGCCCGGCAACCCTCTCCTTCTCCTTCGGCCGCGCTTTCGCGCTCCTGGCCGGCGGCGTCGTGGTCGGGATCGAACATGTCATGACCCGCGCCGAGCTTGCCCGTTCGCGACGCCAGTTGGCCCAACTCGATGAACGCCTGTTGCGCGACATCGGGCTCGACCGGGCGACCGCCCGGATCGAGGCCACCAAAGGCTTCTGGTCCTAGGCCCTCCTTCGCCCCTCCTTCGTCAAGGCTTCGGAGAGCGAGCAAGGCTACGGAGGACTTGTCCTCCGAAGCTCCGCAGGAGCGTAGGAGGATTGCCGGCGGGTGGCGGATAGAGCAGGTTGGGCCATGGTGCTTTGATGGCGTCATGACCCAACATTCTCTCTCGCTTCCCACCGTGGCGCTCGCTTCAAAAACCCTTCCCGACGCCCTGCCGGACGAGGCGACCTGCTGGCAGGCCGTTCAGCGGCGCGACCGCAGCTACAATGGCCGGTTCTGGTTCTCGGTCCGGACGACCGGGGTCTATTGCCTGCCGTCGTGTGCGGCGCGGCCGCCGCTCAGGCGCAATGTCGACTTCCACGCCTCGCCCGATGCGGCCGAGGCGGCGGGCTTCCGCGCCTGCAAGCGGTGCAAGCCACGCGACTGGCCCAATGGATCAGGGGCCGATGTCGGCCTCAGCAAGCCGGTGGCGCTGGCCTGCAAGCTGTTCGATTCGAACAATGGCGACACGCCGCCCTCGCTGGCCGAGGTGGCGCGCAAGGTCGGCCTGACGCCGGGCGCGCTCAGCAAGCGCTTCATCGCCGAGCTGGGCGTCAATCCGCGCGACTGGCTGGCGGCGCGCAAGCGCCAGCGCTTCCGCAAGGCCCTGCGCGAGGGCGAAGCCGTGGCCGACGCGCTGTACGGCGCGGGCTACGGCTCACCCAGCCGCGTCTACGAGACCTCCGACAAGGCGCTGGGCATGACGCCCGCGACCTACGCCAAGGGCGGCGCCGGCGCGCATATCGACTACACCACCGTCGATTCCGACTATGGCCGCGTCCTGGTGGCGGCAACGCAGAAGGGCATCGCCGCGGTGTTCCTGGGCGACAACGACCGCGCCCTGGAGAAGGACCTCAAGCACGACTTCCCGGCCGCCGACATCACGCGCAACGACGATGTCCTGGCGCCGCGCGTGAAGGGCGTGCTGGCGCGGCTCTATGGCCGCAAGCCCTCGGCCCTCGACGCGGACGACGTGCCGCTCGACATCGTCGGCACGGCCTTCCAGTGGAAGGTCTGGAAGGAGCTGACCAGGATCCCGCCGGGCGAGACCCGCACCTACGGCGAGATCGCCCGCCGCATCGGCGCCCCGGGCTCGGCCCGCGCCGTCGGCCGCGCCTGCGCCACCAACCAGGCCGCCGGCGTCATTCCCTGCCACCGCGCCGTCGGCTCGAGCGGCGGGCTGACCGGCTATCGCTGGGGCGTGGCGCGCAAGGAGCGGCTGCTGGCCGCAGAACGACTGGCAGAAGGGCGTCGGCGCAGCAGCACGTAGAAGGCGCCGCCGCCGCCGTGCCGCGGATGCGCCGCGCGCACGGCGCGCACGCGATGGCGGTTGTCGGCCCGATTCAGCCAGCCCACGAACTCGGCACGGATGCGGCCGCCCAGCATGCGGCCGCCTTCCAGCCGCAGCCCCTTGCCGGTGACGATCAGCACGACGCGCAGGTCGCGCGCCGTGGCGTGCTCGAGGAACGAAGTGACGGCGCGCTCGGCGGCGGCCAGCGTCATGCCGTGCAGATCGAGCGAGGCCTGCGGCACCAGCTTGCCGCGTGACAGGGCGCGGGAGGTGTCGCGGTCGAAATTCTGGTCGTCGGCTGAAAGTTCAGGCTCTTTTGTCATCCCGAGCGCAGCGAGGGACCTTTTCTGCGGCCTCGAAGGTCCCTCGGGCTTCGCCCTCGGGACGACGGTCTTCGGACGCGGCTTGCGACCTTTCAGCGGCGTCACCCCAGACATGGCAGCAGCGAACAGGTGCGCGTCCTTGACCATGGCATTTCGTGTAGCCTTGGCGTCGGGGCGGGTCTACACAGCGCGCCATGGCTCAGGCGACCCCACCCCCCTCGCGGACTCCGCCGCCACCCGATCCCGATCTGCAGACCGGCCTTCAGTATCTGAAGGCGGGCTGGTTCGACCGCGCGGAGCCGCTGTTCCGCTCGGCCCTGGCGCGCCACGGCGAGCGGCCCGACATCCTGCACTTCCTGGCCGTCTGCCTGGCGCAGCGCGGTGCGCTCGCCGATGCCGAAGGCCTGTGGCGCAAGGCGATCGCCAGGGATCCCAACGAGCCGATGCTCTCCTACAACCTCGGCCTGGTGGCGCGACGGCTGGGCAACCTCGACGAGGCGGCGCGGCGTTTCCGCGACACCATCCGCAAGGCCCCGGCCCATGTCGAGGCGCGGCTGGCTCTCGCCTCCCTCCACATGGACCAGGGCCGCTTTGCCGCCGCCGAGCGTGAGCTTGGCGAGTTCGTGAGCAACGTCGACCAGGCGATCGAAAAAGGCGGCCCCGGCATGGAGGGCCTCCGACCCCTGCAGGCGAGAGCGCGCAACATGCTGGGTCACGCGCTTTATCGCATGACCCACTACGGGCCCGCGATCGAGGTGCTGGACATGGCCCTGGCCGATGCCGGCGACGACGCCGCCCGGCGCGGCCAGATCCTGGGCGACCGCGCGCTGGCGCTGGGCGGCCTCGGCCATCACGAAGAGGCGATAGCCGGCGCCCGGCAGGCGCTGGAACTGGCGCCGGACAGTGCCGTGCTGCAGCACATCCTGGGCTTCGTCCTGAACTTCGCCGGCCGGCCGGAGGAAGCGATCGGCCCCATCCAGCGCGCGCTGGAGCTGGACCCCGACTTCACCGGCGCGCTGAGGACGCTGGCGCTCGCCCGGGCCGCGATCGGCAAGAGCGACGAGGCCGTCGAGCTGCTGCAGCGCGTCCTACGCCAGAGCCCGTCCGACAGCGACGCCACCCTGCAGCTCTCCCTGCTGCACATCGAACAGAAGCAGTTTACCGAGGCCCTGCAGGTGCTGGAGCCGTATCTCGGGCAAACGCCCGACGATGTGCGGGCGCTCAACAACCAGGGCCTGGCGCTGCGCGGCCTGAAACGCTTCGAGGAGGCGCGGCGCGCGCTCAAGCGCGCCTCCCGGCTCGCGACCGACGATCCCATGGTGCTGACCAACCTCGGCTGCGTGCTGGTCGATCTCGACCGGGCGGCGGAAGCGCGGTCGCTGCACGAGCACGCGCTGCGCGGCCTGCCGGGCGATTCTCGCCTGCTCGGGAACTACGGCATCTGCCTGGCGGCGCTGGGCGAGATGGACAAGGCGCGCGAGGCGCTCGATTCGGCGCTGGCCGCCAATCCCAACAACGCCGAAGCCCTCGACGCCCTGGTGAAGCTCGGCGCATGAGCGAGGCCACCAATCGACTGGCGGACGTGCAGAGCCGCATCGCCGCGGCATCGAAAGCGGCCGGCCGCGACCCGGCCTCCGTCACCCTGGTCGCCGTCTCCAAGACGCACGGCGCCGATCGCGTGCGTGAGCTGCTGGCGGCGGGCCAGCGCGTGTTCGGCGAGAACCGCGTGCAGGAAGCGGAAGGAAAGTTCCCGGCGCTGAAGGCCGAGTTCGCCGACCTGGAGCTTCATCTCATCGGTCCGCTGCAGACCAACAAGGCGCGCGATGCCGTGGCCTTGTTCGACGTCATCCAGTCGGTCGATCGCGAGCGCCTGGCCGGCACGCTCGCCAAGGAGATGGAACGGGCCGGCCGCCGACCCGACTGCTACGTCCAGGTCAATACCGGCGAAGAGGCGCAGAAGGCCGGTGTCCTGCCCAAGGACGTCGACGCCTTCGTCGCCTCCTGCCGCGACGTCCATAAGCTGCCCATCGTCGGCCTGATGTGCATCCCGCCGGTCGACGAGGAGCCGGCCTTGCACTTCGCGCTGCTCGCCAAGATGGCGGCGCGCATCGGGCTGGCCAAGGTCAGCATGGGCATGAGCGCCGACTACGAGACGGCCGTGCGGCTCGGCGCCACCCATGTCCGCGTCGGAACCGCCCTGTTCGGCAGTCGCGGCACTCCAGGAGGCGGCGCCTAGACGATGCCCGAGCTGCCCGAGGTCGAAACGGTCCGGCGTGGTCTCGTTCCGAAACTCGTCGGGCGGCGCATCGTGCGGCTGGTTCAGCGGCGCCGTGACCTCAGAGTGCCTTTGCCGGCCAAGTTCGCTCAGCGGGTCGAGGGCCGGACAGTCCTGGCCATCGACCGTCGCGCCAAATACCTGCTGCTGCGGCTCGACGGCGGCAACACCCTGATCGCCCATCTCGGCATGTCGGGTCGCATGACCCTGCACGATGCCGAGAGCGCCGCCGAGCATCCGTTCGAGCGCCATGACCATGTCGTGTTCGAAACCGACGAGGGCTGGCAGGTCCGTTTCAACGACGCACGCCGTTTCGGCCTGATGCTGCTGGCGGCCGACGACGCCGTCCCCAGGCACAAGCTGTTCAAGGGTTTGGGTCCCGAACCGCTCGACGAGGCGTTCGACGGAGCCGCTCTCGCCAGTCGTCTCAAGGGACGCAAGACACCCATCAAGGCCGCCCTGCTCGACCAGAAGACCCTGGTCGGGGTCGGCAACATATATGCGTGCGAGGCGCTGTTCCTGGCCGGCATCTCGCCCCGACGCTCGGCACATACGGTACAGGGCGATCGCGCCGACCGCCTGGTCGCCGCCATCAAGAAGGTGCTGCTGCGCTCGATCGACGACGGCGGCTCGACCTTGCGAGACCATGTCCAGCCGGGTGGCGAGCTCGGCTATTTTCAGACCCGGTTCAATGTCTACAACCGCGCCGGCATCGTCTGTCCGACGCGCGATTGCGGCAAGCTCGTCAAGCGCCTGGTGCAATCCGGCCGCTCGACCTTCTATTGCGCGCACTGCCAGCGGTAGTTAACAGAGTCGGACACGCCGGAGGGAAACGTGGCCGCCTATCAGAACATCAAGACCGAGACCAAGGGCCGGGTCGGCATCATCCGTCTCGATCGACCGAAGGCGCTGAATGCGCTGTGCGCCGATCTGGTGCGCGAACTGGGCCAGGCGCTCGACGCCTTCGAGGCCGACCCGAACATCGGTTGCATGGTGCTCACCGGCAGCGACAAGGCCTTCGCCGCCGGCGCCGACATCAAGGAGATGAAGGACCAGACCTACCAGGACGTCTTCCTGAAGGACTTCATCACCGTCGGCTGGGAGAAGGTGAGCCAGGTCCGCAAGCCGATCATCGCCGCCGTCGCGGGCTACGCCCTGGGCGGTGGATGCGAGATGGCGATGATGTGCGACTTCATCATTGCGGCAGACACTGCGAAGTTCGGCCAGCCGGAAATCACGCTTGGTACGATACCGGGCGCCGGCGGCACGCAGCGCCTGCCGCGCTTCGTCGGCAAGTCGAAGGCCATGGACCTCGTGCTCACCGGCCGCATGATGGACGCCGCCGAAGCCGAGCGCTGCGGCCTGGTGAGCCGCGTCGTCCCGCTCGCCGATCTCATGAACGACGCCGTCGCGACCGCCGAGAAGATCGCCGGCATGTCGCTGCCCGCGACCATGGTCGCCAAGGAGGCGGTCAACCGCGCCTTCGAGACCACGCTGGCCGAGGGCGTGCGCTTCGAACGCCGCACCTTCCATGCGACCTTCGGCTTCGAGGATCGCGCCGAGGGCATGGCAGCCTTCGCCGACAAGCGCAAAGCCGCCTGGAAACACAGGTAAATGGCTGGTTTTGCCGGGGTTGACCGGCTGGCGGCAGGCCCGTATACACCCGCCCTTCCGAAGGACGAGGAATAGATGGCAAGTCACAAGTCGGCCGAGAAGCGCGCGCGTCAGACCGAGCGCCGCACCGCCGTGAACACCGCGCGCCGCAGCCGCGTGCGCGGCTCGATCAAGAAGGTCGAGGAAGCGATCAAGGCGGGCGACAAGAAAGCCGCCGCCGACGCACTGCGCGCCGCGCAGCCGGAGATCCAGCGCGGCGCCACCAAGCACATCGTGACCAAGAATGCCGCCGCGCGTCGCGTGTCGCGACTCGCCGCACGCATCAAAGCGATGGCGTGAACGACGCCGACGCAGAGAATGTGAACGCCGCTCCAACGAGCGGCGTTTTCGTTTTTGGCGACAACAACAAAAAATCTTCGAGAAAAAATTTTAAGCGAATCGCATCTGAACATTTGGTCGCCAAAAGGGCGAACGACATACGATTCCCTTCCATCGAACCGGGCACGCAATCAGGCGCTAGATGTTGAGCGGCGTCGCACGCGACGACGAAGAGGGAGAATCGAATCCTCACGCGAGTCAACAGCGACACGCCACGAACAACATGAATAGCCTGCTTGGAAGTCGCATCGAAGAGTTTGCGCCGCGCCGAGAGTCTGTCTAAGAGTCGGCTCATCGCGACGGAGCGTGGGGCGCAAAGACGCGAGCCAAGGTGAGGATGGGGGGCAACCACCTCGCTGGAAGACGAACGAGGGAGCAAGCCACAGCCACCTGACGACGGTCGATCGAAAACAGAAGCGTTCCCTCTAACGACGCTCACCGATCCGCCATTGTCATTCGTGCGCTGTGTGTCCATCGTATATCGTTGGCTCGTGTCCGAGCAGCCTGCTTCGTAAATGAAGAGCGGGGGCCATGGCGAAAGACAACAAGATCGCGGGCACGTACGAGGTCTCCCCTGCCGCCGGCTATGCCGGCGACGTGGCCCCGACGACCGCGTGGAAGATCCTGAGCGATCTGAAGGACGCCGTCCTGATCGATTGCCGCACCAGGGCGGAATGGAGCTATGTCGGCCTGCCCGACCTCGAGACGCTGGCCAAGAATCCGGCGCTGATCGAATGGCAGGTGTTTCCCAGCATGCAGCCCAACCCGGAATTCGTGGCCGCGCTCTCGGGCGCGCTCCCCGACAAGGAAGCGCCGCTGCTGTTCATCTGCAGGAGCGGAGCACGTTCGGCCGCGGCGGCGAAAGCCATGACCGCGGCCGGCTACAGTACATGTCTCAACGTAGCGGACGGCTTCGAGGGGCCCCTGAATGCGCAGGCCAAGCGCGGCACATCAGGGGGATGGAAGGCAGCGGGACTTCCCTGGAGACAAACATAATGAACCGTATCCAAGCGCCGGTGACAGGCAACAACAAGAACGCAGCGTCGTACGAACAAAAGACAATGGTGGGGGCCGAAATGGAAGAAGTTGCGGGCCGAAAGGAGCTCGAGGCGCACTGGGTGCGCGTCTGCGATCGGCTGCGCAAGGAAATCGGCGACAAGGCCTTCAAGACCTGGTTCGGCGAAGTCGAGCTCGGCAAGCTGGAGACCGGCAAGCTCCGCCTCTATGCCCCGACGCGCTTCGTGCGCGACTGGGTCGCCCGCCATTACGGCGACCGCGTGCTGGCCTACTGGCAGTCGGTCAACAACACGGTGTCGAGCGTCGAGGTCAACCTCGTGCCGCCGCCGGCGCCGCGTCGCGCCAACGACATCATCGCCATGCCGCCGGTGCCGACCTCGCCGCAGAACTACCAGTCGTCGGCGATGCCGCGGCTGGGACCGGCGATCGGCCGCGGCGGCGAGGAAGGGTTCCAGGGGCCCGAGGCGCGCTACACCTTCGCCAACTTCGTGGTCGGCAAGCCCAACGAGTTCGCCTATGCCGCCGCGCGCAACATCGCCGAACAGGACCGTCCGCTGCCCGAGCGCAACCCGCTCTACATTTTCGGCGGCGTAGGCCTCGGCAAGACCCATCTGATGCATGCCATCTGGCACGCCATCCGCGAGCGCGACCCCAAGCAGCGCGTGCTCTATCTCACGGCCGAGAGCTTCGTGAACCGCTTCATCCAGGCGCTGCGCACCAAGAACACCGGCCAGTTCAAGGAGCTGTTCCGCAACGTCGACGTGCTGATGGTCGACGACGTCCAGTTCATCTGCGGCAAGGAAGCGAGCCAGGACGAGTTCTTCTTCACCTTCAACTCCCTGGTCGAGCAGAACAAGCAGATCGTCCTTTCCTCGGAAAAGCCGCCGAGCGAGCTGCAGGACATCGAGGAGCGCATGCGCTCGCGCCTGGGCAGCGGCCTGGTCGCGGACATCCACTCCTCGACCTACGAGCTGCGCCTGTCGATCCTGCAGACCAAGGCGGAGGGCGCGCGCGTGCCGGTGCCGGTCTCGGTGCTGGAATTCCTGGCGCACAAGATCTCGACCAACATCCGCGAGCTCGAGGGTGCGCTGAACCGCGTCGTCGCCCACGGCCAGCTCATCGGTCGCGAGATCACCGTCGAGATGGCGCAGGACGTCCTGCACGACCTGCTGCGGCAGGCCGACCGCAAGGTGACGGTCGACGAGATCCAGCAGCGCGTCGCGGCGCACTACAACATCAAGCTCGCCGAGATGAGCTCGCCGCGTCGCGCACGCTCGGTGGCGCGCCCGAGGCAGGTCGCGATGTACCTCGCCAAGCAGCTCACGACGTTGAGCCTGCCGCAGATCGGCAAGCGCTTCGGCAATCGCGACCACACCACGGTCATGCATGCCGTGCGCAAGATCGAGGAACTCAAGATCTCCGACCTGTCGATTGCAGAAGACGTCGAGTTGCTCAAGCGGCAGTTGCAGGGTTAGGAAACTCCCGGGAAGAGACGTGAAACGGGGTCCGCAAGGACCCCGTTTTGCTTTCGACCCAAGGACTTAAGAGCCTCTAAACTCGGGCGAATTCGCTTCCCGCCGAGGCCCGTCGTGCTATAGTCTGCAACCGTTCCGCAACGGCCATTTCAGGCCCGCGAAACGGGGTGTCTGAACCGCATTTTTGGCCCCTCGTTACAGCGACCAAACCATGAAACTGACGATCGAACGGGCAGCCCTCCTGAAGGCGCTGGCCCATGTCCAGAGTGTGGTCGAGCGGCGCAACACGATCCCCATCCTGTCCAACGTCCTGATCACGGCACAGAAGGGGCGGCTGAGCCTCGCCGCGACCGACATGGACCTCGCCATCACCGAGCAGGTCGATGCCACGGCGTCCAAGACCGGTTCGACGACGGCGCCCGCGCATACCCTGTACGAGATCGTGCGCAAGCTGCCGGACGGCGCCCAGGTCGAGCTCGAGACCGCCTCGGACGGCAACAGCCTGGTGATCCGCGCCGGCCGCTCCCGCTTCACCCTGCAATGCCTGCCGCCGGCGGACTTCCCGGCCATGGCCGAGGGCGACCTGCCGCACCGCTTCCAGCTGCCGGCGACCGACCTCAAGGGCATCATCGACCGCACCCGTTTCGCCATCTCCAACGAGGAGACGCGGTACTACCTGAACGGCATCTATTTCCATGCCGCCACCGCGGGCGGCACCGCCGTGCTGCGCGGCGTCGCGACCGACGGGCATCGCCTGGCCCGGGTCGAGGTGCCCCTGCCCAAGGGCGCCTCCGAGATCCCGGGGGTGATCGTGCCGCGCAAGACGGTGGGCGAGGTCCGCAAGCTCCTGGACGAAAGCGACGGCTCGGTCGATGTCGAGCTTTCCGACACCCGCATCCGCTTCGCCTCGGGCGGGGTCACCCTGGTCAGCAAGCTGATCGACGGCACCTTCCCCGACTACGAGCGGGTCATCCCGACCGGCAACGACAAGGTCCTGAACGTCCCCTGCAAGGAGTTCGCCCACGCCGTCGACCGCGTCTCGACTATCTCGACCGAGAAGTCGCGCGCCATCAAGCTCGCGGTCGCCAAGGGCGTGGTCACGCTCTCGGCCACCAGCCCCGACGCCGGCAGCGCCACCGAGGAGATCGAGGTCGAGTACAAGGACGCCGCCCTCGAGATCGGCTTCAACTCGCGCTACCTGCTCGACATCACCGAGCAGATCGCGGGCTCGGAGGCGCGTTTCCTGATGGCCGACGCGGGCTCCCCCACGCTGGTACGTGACGGCGCTGACGAAAGCGCCCTCTACGTGCTCATGCCGATGCGGGTATGACGGCGCCGCCGATCAGCGCTCTCGCCTATTCCCCCGACGCCGCAACCGGCGCAGCGCCGGCCGTACTGGCCGTGCGCCAGCTTCGGC
>JACPOB010000038.1 GCA_016185145.1 Rhodospirillales bacterium
AACAACAAGATCCGTGTCCTCCAGCGACGCGCCTACGGCCTGCGCGACGAGGAATACCTTCGCCTCAAGGTTCTCACCTGCATGCTTCCCGCGTTATGATCGCCCCAGATCACCCACTCGATTCCCTGAAGACCCAAAAAAGAAGGGCGCCTCGCGGCGCCCTTCTCCATCGATACGGTAGCGCTCAGCGCTTGGAGAACTGGAAGCGGCGGCGCGCACCGGCGCGGCCGTACTTCTTGCGCTCGACCACGCGGCTGTCGCGGGTCAGGAAGCCGCTGCTCTTCATGGCGCCGCGCAGGCCGGGCTCGAACTTGGCGAGCGCCTGGGCGATGCCGTGGCGCACCGCGCCGGCCTGGCCCGACAGGCCGCCGCCCGAGACGGTGGCGATCACGTCGAACTGGTCGCGACGCTGCGTGACGTCGAACGGCTGCTGGATGACCATCTGCTGGGTCGGGCGCGCGAAGTAGACCGTCTGGTCACGGCCGTTGACCGTGATCTTGCCGGTGCCGG
Source organism: Rhodospirillales bacterium (assembly GCA_016185145.1). GTDB lineage: Bacteria > Pseudomonadota > Alphaproteobacteria > Reyranellales > Reyranellaceae > Reyranella. The sequence continues at coordinate 511 of JACPOB010000038.1, forward strand.
GCTTCACCCAGACGCGGGCGACGGCGTTCTTGCGGCGGCCGGTGGCGTAGGCGCGACCTTGCGAGTCGACTTCCTTCTCGCGGATCGGCGCGGGTGCCTGCGACGGCGCCAGCGGCGCCTTCTTCAGCTCGGCAAACGACGAAAGTTCGGTAGCCATATCAGCCGATCCTCGAATTCTTGCGGTTCAGTGCGGCGACGTCGAGCTTCTCGGGCTGCTGGGCCTCGTGCTCGTGCTGCGGGCCCTTGTAGACGCGCAGGTTCTTCATCTGCGCACGGCCGAGCGGTCCGCGGGTGATCATGCGCTCGACGGCCTTGACGATGACGCGCTCGGGGAAGCGGCCTTCCAGGCGCTTGCCCAAGGTCTCGCCCTTGATGCCGCCGGGATGGCCGGTGTGCCAATAGAAGTACTCGCGCTCGGCCTTGCGGCCGGTGAGGCGCACCTTCTCGGCGTTGATGACGACGATGTTGTCGCCGCAATCGATGTGCGGGGTGAAGGTCGGCTTGTGCTTGCCGCGCAGACGCATGGCGATGATCGAAGCGAGGCGGCCCAGGACCAGCCCGTCGGCGTCGATCAGCACCCACTTCTTCTGCACGTCGGCAGTCTTGAGATTGAAGGTTTTCATGGGTCTTTCTTCCGTGAGGCGGCGCTTATGGAGAGAAAGCCGCAGGCTGTCAAATCGATCTCGATAGTCGTTGTTTTTCAATGCCTTAAGGTCAAGGTATTATATTACCTCCACAGAATAGCCCTTGGCATCGCGCCTTTTGCACGCCATAGAGGCCGGCGCATCCAGACCGAGGACACTCATGAGCTTCTCTTCGAAGGTTTTCCAGACCCGCACCGTCAAGATGGCCGATCGCGAAGAGACGATCGTCGCCGGCGGCCGCAACCTCTTCCCGCTGCTGCCCAAGGCGTTCGAGGGCATCAAGCAGATCGGCGTCATCGGCTGGTCCTCGCAAGGTCCGGCCCAGGCGCAGAACCTGCGCGAGTCGCTGGAAGGGACCGGCATCAAGGTCAAGGTCGGCCTGCGCGAAGGCTCCTCCTCGATGAAGGAGGCCGAGGCCGTCGGCTTCAGCAAGAAGGACGGCACGCTGGGGGACATGTACGACGTGATCCGCGAGAGCGACATGTCGCTGTTGCTGATCTCCGACGCCGCCTTCGCGGAGAACTACAAGAAGATCTTCGCCGCCTTCCGCCCGGGCTCGACGCTCGGCCTCAGCCACGGCTTCCTGTTGTCGCATCTGCAGGCGCAAAACGAGGACTTCCCCAAGAACATCAACGTCATCGCCGTCTGCCCCAAGGGCATGGGCCCGTCGGTCCGCCGCCTCTACGAGCAGGGCCGAGAGGTGAACGGCGCCGGCATCAATGCGAGCTTCGCCGTGCACCAGGACGTGAACGGCAAGGCGACCGACTATGCGCTCGGCTGGTCTGTGGCGCTGGGCTCGCCCTACACCTTCGAGACGACACTGGAGTCGGAATACCGTTCGGACATTTTCGGTGAGCGCGGCATCCTGCTGGGCGCCGTGCACGGCATCGCCGAGAGCCTCTATGCACGCTACGTCGGCAACGGCATGGCCAAGGACGACGCCTATCTCAACACCTCGGAGTCGATCACCGGGCCGATCAGCAAGACGATCTCGCGCTCGGGCCTCAAGGCCGTCTACGACGAGCTCGACGACAAGGAGAAGGCGGCTTTCCGCAAGGCCTACAACGCCTCCTACCATCCCTGCCGCGAGATCCTGGAAGAGATCTACGACGACGTCGCCTCGGGCAACGAGGTGCGCTCGGTCATCCAGGCGACGCGCCGCCACGGCACCTATCCGATGGGCAAGATCGACAGCACCGACATGTGGGTGGTGGGCGAGAAGGTCCGCGCCAACACCGAGCGCAACTATGCGCCGCTCAACCCGGAGACGGCCGGCGTCTACATGGCCTGCATGATGGCCCAGGTCGACCTTCTGAAGGACCGCGGCCATCCCTACTCCGAGATCGCCAACGAATCGATCATCGAGGCGGTCGACTCGCTGAACCCCTACATGGACTACAAGGGTGTGTCCTACATGGTCGACAACTGCTCGACCACGGCCAGGCTCGGCGCCCGCAAGTGGGCGGCGCGCTTCGACTACATCCTGAAGCAGCAGGCCTTCCCGACGATCGACGAAGGTGCCGCCAAGGGCCAGACGCCGTTCGACAAGTTCCTGTCGAGCAACATCCACGAGGTCCTGAAGGTCTGCGCCGAGCTGCGTCCTTCGGTCGACATCGCCGTGGTGCCGACGCGCCGCGGCTAGCCGGAGCTCGGGCCCCCAAGGCCCGCTCGCGGTCCGGAAGACGAAGACTATGAACGCGGCAGCGAATAGGTCAGCGTGGCGTGCGCCACCGGCTCGTCGCTGCCGTCGCTCCGGATCGTGAAGTCGCCGACCGCCAGCGCGCGGCCGAGCTTCATCAGCCGGCCCTCGCCGATCAGGTCGGCGGGCTCCGGCTTGCGCATGAAGTTGATGTTGAGGTTGGTCGTCACCGCGGCGGCGACCGGGCCGAGCCGGCCCATGATCAACAGGTAGAAGGAAAGGTCGGCCAGCCAGACCAGGGTCGGGCCCGAGATCGTGCCGCCCGGCCTGAGATGCTGCTCGCTGGTCGGCAGGCGCACGCGGATCGACGTGTCGTCGAGATGCTCGATCTTGAGGTCGAGATGGGCGGCCTGCGGGAAGTGCTCCTCCAGGAACCCGTGCAGCTCCTCGGGCGTCATCGCCGGCATGACGCCCCTCCCCCGTTGCCGTAGAATACGACCATGAGCAAAGCCTCCAACGAGCCGGTCCTGCTGCGCCGCGACGAAGGCCGCGTCGCCGTCCTGACGCTGAACCGCCCGCACGCTATGAACGCGCTGTCAGGCGAGCTTATAGACGCGCTGCAGGCGGAATTCGACAGGCTGGCCAAGGACAAGGAGATCCGCTGCGTCGTCATCGAGGCGACCGGCCGCGCCTTCTCGACCGGCCACGACCTCAAGGAGGTGACGTCGACGCGCGACTACGCCTTCCACCACGACCTTCTGACGCGCTGCTCGGCGATGATGATGTCGATCAGGCGCCTGCCGCAACCGGTGATCGCCAAGGTCCACGCGCTCGCCACGGCGGCCGGCTGCCAGCTCGTGGCGGCGTGCGACCTCGCCGTTGCCTCCACCGGCGCCAGCTTCGCGACCTCGGGCATCAACAACGGCCTGTTCTGCGGCACGCCGTCGGTCGCGGTCGGCCGCAACGTCGGCTCCAAGCGCGCGCTCGACATGCTGTTCACCGGCCAGCCTATCGACGCCGCGACCGCCCTGCGCGACGGCCTGGTGAGCCGCCTCGCCCCGCCCGACAAGCTCGACGCCGAGACCATGGCCTTCGCCCAGCACATCGCCAGCCAGCCGCCGCAGCAGATCGCGTCCGGCAAGGCGATGTTCCACGCCCACATGGCGATGGACCTCGAGCAGGCCTACGCCTACGCCACCGACTTCATGGCCGGCGCCATCCAGCGCGAGGACGCGCAGGCCGGCATCGACGCCTTCGCCAACAAGAAGCCCAAGCCGGAGTGGAAGGGACGGTAGATGGATAACGTCAACATCAGGATCAGCGTGCCGGCCGACCTCAAGGAGCGCTTGGATTCACTGGCTCGAACGACGAAGCGTAGCCGCAGCGAACTGACTGCCGACGCGCTTCGACGCCTCATGGATCAGGATGAGAGCGAAATAGATCACATCCGCAAGGCGCTCGAGGAGGCTAGAAGGCCCAATGCGCGAGTTGTACCCCACGAACAGGCGATGGCCTGGCTTCGCTCGCGTGGAACCGCGACAGTATTGCCCAAGCCCAGAGGTCGGCGCCGCACGTCGAGGTGAAGGTGCGAGAGCTTGTTTGGTCCGTTCGAGCTCTGACGGAACTCGATGAAATCGTCGCCTACATTCGCAACCAGGATCCTGCAACGGCGCACCGCGTAACGGCTCGTATCGACGAGCGAGTCGCATCGCTGGTGCAACACCCATACCTTGGACGAGCGGGCCGTGTTGCCGGAACGAGAGAGCTCGTCATTGCGCCTTTCATCGTGGCTTATGAAGTGACCGACGAGCTGATTGTGGTCCTGGCCGTGCTTCGCGGACGGCGCCGGTGGCCCCGCTCGTTCGGCAGGCAACAGCGTTAGCATTCGCAGTCGCCAGTCGTCCCAGTCATCTGGTCGGGTATGACAGCAGCGCATGGCCGTCTCCTATTAGATGATTTGTCATTTATTTGTAGACCATCTAATTGGGAAATATGTCCGCTCGCCGTGTCTTCAGTCGTGATTCCTTCGGCTCCCTGCTCTCCCGTGCCGCCCGGCAGTGGCGCCGCGCCGCCGACCTCGGGCTGCGGCCGTTCGATCTCACCGAGGCGACCTGGTTGCCGCTGGTCCATATTGCCCGCGCACCCGCCCCGCCTCGGCAGAAGGATCTCGCGGCCTCGATGTCGCTCGACGGCTCGTCGGTAGTACGCCTCCTCGACAATCTCGAGGCCGCCGGCCTCATCCAGCGCAAGGAAGGCGAGGACCGCCGGGCCAAGATCATCACCCTGACGCCGCGCGGAAAAGCCATTGCTGACAAGGTCGAGACAGTGGCCCGACGCGTCCGCAGCGATGCGCTCGCCGGCCTTTCCGATCGCGACATCGAGACGACGGTCCGAGTCTTGCACCATGTCATCCGCGTGTTCGACGACGAGTCCCCGGAATGACCGCCGCTCCCCTCTGGCTGCTCACCCTGATCACCTTCTCAGGCACACTCGCCATGCACATCTTCGTGCCGGCGCTGCCCGAGGCCTCCCATGCACTCAACGCCAGCATGGGCAGCATGCAGCTCACCATGAGCGTCTACATTCTCGGCCTCGCTTTCGGGCAGCTTGCCTATGGCCCGCTGTCCGACCGCTTCGGTCGCCGGCCCGTGCTGATGGCGGGTCTCGTCCTCTATGCCGCGGCCGGCCTTGCCGCGGCGCTGGTGCCCGACGTGCACAGCCTGATCGTCGCCCGCCTGCTGCAGGCGCTGGGCGGTTGCGCCGGCCTGGTGATCGGCCGCGCCATCGTGCGCGACACCGCCCTGCCCCAGGAGGCCGCGCGGCGGATGGCGGTCATGAACCTGATGGTCGCCGTGGGTCCGGGCGCCGCGCCGCTGATCGGCGGCGCGCTGGCCTCGAGCCTGGGCTGGCGCTCGATCTTCTTCGCGCTCGCCCTGCTCGGCGTCGCGAACCTGCTGTTCAGCTGGTGGCTGCTGCCGGAGAGCAAGGCGCCGGCCAAGCCCGCCGCAGGCAGCAACCTTGCCCGCAACTACGGCCGATTGCTGGTGTCACCTTCCTTCCTCGGCTACGCGGTCGGCGGCGGCTGCGCCACGACCTCGATGTACGCCTTCATCGGCGCCTCGCCTTTCATCTTCGCCCATCAGCTTCATCGGCCCGACTACGAGGTCGGAATCTATCCGGCGATCGTACTGGCCGGCGTCTGGCTCGGCAGCGTAGCGGCCACGCGCTTGATCCCGCTCCTGCCGATCGACCGGCTCGCGGTGTGGGCCAATCTCTTGAGCGTCGTGGCCTCGTTCGCCTTGCTGGGCGGCATCCTCGCCGGCCATCTCAGCGTGCTCATGATCATGGTGCCCATGTTCGCGTTCGGAATGGGTGCGGGCGTCGCCTCGCCCGCCGCGATGACCCAGGCGATCGGCGTCAACCCGGCGGTCATCGGCTCGGCGTCCGGCCTCTACGGCTTCTCACAGATGGGCGTCGGCGCGATCTGCACCGCCCTGGTGGGCATAGGCAGCAACCCTGCGCTGACGACTGCCATCATCCTGGTGATCGCAGGCGTCATCGGCCAGACGGCGTTCTGGCTGGCGTTGCGCCATCGCGCAAAGCTCAAGAGCCATTCACCAGATTGAGCGGCTTCTCGCCCCTGCCGAGGCGCGCAATGTTGCCGGCGACGAGGGCGACGCGCTCGCGCACTGTTCCATCCGTGCCGCCTGAGACGTGAGGGGTCATCAGCACGTTCGGCAACTCGTGGAACGGCTGCTCTGCCGGCAGGCAGGGCGTGTCGTCACTCGGATAGCGGTACCACACGTCGAGTGCCGCCCCGGCCAAGCGTCGTTCGGCCAGTGCGCGATACAACGCCGGACCGTCGACGATCTCGGCCCTGGCGATGTTGACCAGATAAGCCTCGGGCTGCATCAGCCCAAGTTCACGTGTGCCGATCAGGCCGCGCGTGGCCTCGTTGAGTGACAAGGCAATCGCGAGATAGTCGGCGCGCTCCAGCAGGTCGTCCAGACGTTCGAGCCCGCCCAGCAGCTCCACTCCCTCTTGCGTTCCCCGGGACAGGCTGCGTCGTATGGCACAGACCCTCATGTCGAAGGCGCGGGCGCGACGGGCCAGCGCCTGTCCGATATGGCCGTAGCCCAGGATCGCCAAGGTCTTGCCGGCGATTTCGGGCGACAGGCGTCGCGGCCGGCCAGGCACCCATGGTCCCGGCCAGAGGCCGCGCCGCAGGTCCGAATCGAGCGGCAGGAAATTGCGCGTGAGCGCCAACATGGCGCCCATGGCGTATTCGGCGATGCCCGCTTCGTGGCCATAGGCATTAGCCAACATGACGCCAGTCGGCAGCGCGGCGAGATCGATCCGGTCGAGCCCCGCGGCCGGCAGTTGCACCAGCTTCAATCGCGGTCCGACGCCGGCCGCCATCGCGGCGGTGAAGGCGAGCGTCACCAGCACATCGGCATCGCCGAGCCTGCCGGCGGCGGCCGACTCGTCAGGCTCGACGACGATGTCGCAGGACGCGAGATGACCGCGCACCAGGGGCGCGAAGGCGGCGGCGAAGGATCCGGCAAAAACAACACGAAGCATCCGGCGACCTTGCGTCGCCGGATGTCTCGCTGGCAATTACCTGAGACGTAGTCTTGACGGCTACTGCCGCCAATCGCTGCCCTTGCCCTCGATCTGCCGCAGCGCGGCATTCCAGTAGGTCAGGCCGTATCCCGGATTGGCGCGCTGCTGCTTGGCGCGCTCGCCGTACTGGCGGATGACCTCGGGATCGATCGGCGCCGGCTCCTCGTCGAGACCGCGGGCGATCACCTCGACCTCGCAGGCACGCTCGAGCATGTACATGCGCCGCAGGGCACCCGGGATGGAGGCGCCGACCGTGAGCAGGCCGTGGTTGCGCAGCACCACCGAGTTGCCGTGCTGGCAGGTCACGCCCAGCGCATCGCATTCCTCCTGCGAGGTCGGCATGCCGTACTCGTGATAGACGAGATCGTCGTAGACCGACAGCACGTCCTGGCTGATCGGGCGCAGGCCCTTCTTCAGCACCGACACGCCGGTGCCGGCCCGGGTGTGGGTGTGCATGACGCAGTTGGCGTCGGGCCTGGCCTTGTAGACGCCGCTATGGATGGTGAAGCCCGCGGCGTTGAATTTGCCGTCCTTGGAGTAGACGTTGCCGTCGATGTCCATCTTCACCAGGCTCGACGCCGTGATCTCGTGGAACAGGTCGCCGTAGTTGTTGATCAGGAAGCAGCTGGGCTCTCCCGCGATGCGCACCGACATGTGGGTGTCGATCGTGTCGGTCCAGCCGTACATGTCGGTGACGCGGTAGAGCGCGGCGAGGTCGCAGCGCGCCTGCCATTCGGCATCGGTCATGTTGGGACGATCGACATGCGGCGGCGCGTTCATCGCTGTTCTCCGTACTCGGGTTCGTAGTGTTGACCTGATTTTAGTGCAACTCGCGCGCCAGGGCGAGTGGACCGCTCTTTCGCCCCTCGGCACAGTATTTGCGTGCCGTCTCTGAGCGGCATGCAAATTTTGCGGAGGTTGCACCGTGGCCGGCAAACCGTTTCATCTCGCGTGGTTCCTCCAGGGCTCGAGCGCCCAGGCCTGGGGCGAAGCCTGGACCGGACATATCGGCACGTCGTGGATGGAGCCCGAGCTGTTCCTCAACATGGCGCGCACACTCGAGCGCGCCTGCTTCGACTACATCCTGCTCGAAGATTCATCCTATGTCGGCGAAAGCTTCGGCGGCTCGACAGAGATCTACCTGAAGAACGCCATCGCCGTGCCGCGCCAGGATCCCTCGGTGGTGGCGGCGCTGATGACCCAGGTGACGTCGCGCATCGGCATCGTTCCGACTTTCGGAACATATGCCTATCACCCCTACCTGCTCGCCCGCCTGGTGGCGACGCTCGACCAGGTATCGGGCGGGCGCATCGGCTGGAACGCCGTCACTGGCAGCTCGGACTTCGCAGCCATGAACTTCGGCATGCAGGGCATGCCCGATCATGACCTGCGCTACGACATGGCCGACGAATACATGGAAGTGTGCCGCGGCCTGTGGGGCTCGTGGGAGCCGGGCGCCATCATCGCCGACCGCAAGTCGGGCGTGCTGGTCGATCCGACGAAGGTCCATGCCGTCAATTACCAGGGCAAGTATTTCAGCACCCGCGGACCGTTGAATTCCGGGCCGGCGCCGCAGGGCCAGCCGGTGATTGCCCAGGCCGGCGGCTCGCCGCGCGGCCGCAAGTTCGCCGCCGCCCACGCCGACACCATCGTCGTGCATGCTAAGGGCATCGAGGCGATGAAGGCCTATCGCGAGGACGTGCACAAGTACATGGTCGCGCAGGGCCGCAAGCCGTCGGACTGCAAGGTGCTGTTCCTGATCAATCCGATCATCGGCGAGACCATGGAAGAGGCCCACGATCGCAAGAAGAAGCGCGAGGCCATCGCCTTCGAGAAGATCGACGAACGGCTGGCGCATTTCGGCAAGGTCACCAACATCGATTTCGGCACGTTCGATCTCGACAAGCCGCTGCCCGATCACGTCACGACCAACGGTCACCAGGCCAACCTGGAACAGTTCCGCAAGATGGCGAACGGCCGGTCGATCCGGGAGACCATGGCGAGCTTCAACGCCGTCGATCTCTCGGTCGAGCTTGTCGGCACGCCCGACCACATCGCCGCGCGCATGGGCGAGGTCATGGACGAGGTCGGCGGCGACGGATTCCTGTTCTCCATGCCCAACGTCAATCGCCGCACACTGGCGGAGATCGAGGATGGCCTGGTGCCGGCGCTGCAGGACCGCGGGCTGATGCGCAAGGCGTACGAGCACAAGCACTTCCGCGACAATCTTCTCGCGTACTGATCAACCCAAAAAGGCAGGCAGGCACATGAACAAGTTTGGTTCGACCCGCTTCGGTCGCCGCACGACCCTGGGCCTTCTGGGCGCGGGGCTCGCCGCGCCGTTCATCCGCCCAGCCGCCGCGCAGGCCGCCTGGCCCGAGCAGACGACCATCCCCGACATCCTCAAGGGCTCGGGCGAAGTGCGCATCGCCGGCTTCGGCGGCACCATGAACGATGCGCAGCTCAAGGCCTACTACGAACCGTTCGAGAAGATCTCCGGCATCAAGGTGCGCGCCTTCCCCGGCTCCGATCCAACCAAGATCAAGGCGATGGTCGAGACCGGCAACGTCGAATGGGACTTGGCGCAGCTCAGCCGAGGCTCGATCATGAACCTCCAGAAGCGCGGAGACTATTTCGAGAAGATCGACTACGACATCGTCGATTCCGGCGTCGATCCCATCTATCGCTTCGAGTACGGGCTGGAGATGCTGGTGTGGGCCCAAGTGCTGGCCTATCGCAAGGACCTCGTGAAGGGCGAGCCCAAGGGCTGGGCGGATTTCTGGGACACTAAGAAGTTCCCCGGCGAACGCGCCATGTACGGCACCACCTCCGGCGGATTTCCGGAGATGGAATTCGCGCTGATGGCAGCCGGCGTGCCGCCAGACAAGGTCTATCCGATCGACATCGACAAGGCCCTGGCAAGCTACGAAAAGATCAAGAAGGACGTCATCAAGTGGTGGGACACCGGCGCGATGCCCATCCAGCTCCTGACCGACCGCGAGGTCGCCATGACCACAGTGTGGAACGGTCGCATGGCGGCGCTGCAGGCGGCCGGCGTGCCCGCAGAGATTTCGTGGAGCCAGGGCCTCTCCAAGCGCGATGCCTGGGGCATCCCCAAGGGCGCAAAGAACAAGGCCAACGCCATGAAGTTCGTGGCCTACTCGACCATGGCGATTCCGCAGGCGCGCATCGCCTTCGCCATCCCCTACGGTTCGGTCAACGGCGGGTCGAACGAGTACATCCCGCCCGATCGGCTGGCCGTGCTGCCGAGCGCGCCCGACATCAAGAAACAGCTCGTCAACTACAACTACGATTGGTGGATCGACAACCGCGAAGCGGCGGTCAACCGCTTCAACAAATGGCTGCTGAGCTAGCCGCCATGAACGGCGTGCCGCGCGGCGCCTCGGTGTCGCTCGCCGGCCTGGAGAAGAAGTACGACCGCACCAATGCAGTCGACGGGGTTTCGCTCGACATCCGCTCGGGCGAGTTCCTGACCCTGCTGGGCCCCAGCGGGTCGGGCAAGACCACGACCCTGATGATGATCGCAGGCTTCGAGACGCCGAGCGCGGGCGACATCGCCATCGACGGCACGTCGGTGGTCGCCATGCCGCCCTACCGGCGCAACATCGGCATGGTGTTCCAGAACTATGCGCTGTTCCCTCATCTCGCCGTCGAGGACAACATCGGCTTCCCGCTGAAGCAGCGCGGGGTAGCGAAGGCGGAGCGGACGAAGCTCGTCGCCGAGGCGCTCGAGCTGGTGCAGTTGCCGGGCTACGGCGGCCGCTATCCGCGCCAGCTCTCGGGCGGCCAGCAGCAGCGCGTGGCGCTGGCGCGGGCCATCGTCTTCAAACCCAGGCTGCTCCTGATGGACGAGCCACTGGGCGCGCTCGACAAGCAGCTGCGCGAGAACCTGCAGCTCGAGATGCGCCGCCTGCATGCCGATCTCGGCATTACTTTCATCTACGTCACGCACGACCAGGAAGAGGCGCTGACCATGTCCGATCGCATTGCCGTCATGAACGACGGCAAAGTGGCGCAGGTCGGCCGGCCTGAGGACCTCTACGATCGTCCCTGCAATCGCTTCGTGGCGGGCTTCATTGGCGAGTCCAACTTCCTGCCGGCCGTGGTGCACGATCTGGAGGATGACGTCGTGGTGGCCGAGTGCGAGGGCGTGATGGTCCGCGCCCTCTGCCCCACCCTCCGCCCGGCGAGCGGTACCAAGGTGACGCTGACGACACGACCCGAGCGACTGCGATTCGCCGACGCCTGGAACGGCAACGTGCCGCAGAACCGCATGAGCGTCACGGTGACCGAGGCGGTGTTCGCGGGCGAGCGCTGCCGCTACCTGCTGCGTGCGACCGACGGCACCTCGATCGTTCTCAAGGAACCGTCGAGCGCCGCGATCCGGCGCCGTCAGGTGGGCGACCAGGCCGAGATCGCCTGGTCCGTGGCGGACACGATCCTTGTCTGAGGCGGTCTTTCAGAATTCGGACCGCGGGCGTCTCGCCCGCCTCATGAGCATGAGCGGGCGGGACGCCCGCGGTCCGAACATGATGCCGTTCCTTCTCGCCGCGCCGCTGATCCTGTTCATGCTCGCCTTCTACGCCTTGCCGGTGGTGGCGATGCTGATGCGCAGCGTTTCCGATCCGAGCTGGACACTGCAGCACTATGCCGCCCTGCCGGACGATGCGGTGTTCCTGAAGACCTTCTCCAACACCTTCTACACCTCGCTGATCGTCACCCTGGCGAGCCTGCTGCTGGGCTATCCGGTGGCGATGGCCCTGGTGCGCGCGCCTCGCTGGGCGCCGGTCATCCTGGTTCTGATCATGCTGCCCTTCTGGACCAGCGTGCTGGTGCGCAGCTACGCCTGGATGGTGCTGCTGGGTCGTCATGGCCTGCTCAACGAGGCGCTGATCGCTGCCGGCATGATCGACCGGCCATTGCGCATCCTCAACACGCCGCTCGCCACCCAGATCGCGATGAGCCACATCCTGCTGCCCTACATGATCCTGCCGATCGCCAATGCGCTGCGCCAGATCGATCCCTCGCTGCTGCGCGCGGCGTCTGGCCTGGGCTCACCGCCATGGCGCACCTTCCTGCAGGTGACGCTGCCGCTTTCCATGCCCGGTGTGGCGGCCGGCGTCCTGCTGGTGTTCGTGCTGGCGCTCGGTTTCTACATCACGCCGGCCATGGTGGGCGGCCCGCGCGAGATCACCATTTCCATGCTGATCGCCCAGCGCGTCGACCAGCTCGACTGGGCCTATGCCGCGACGCTCTCGGCGATGTTGCTGGCCACCGCACTTGCCATCATCGGCGCCTTCTACCGCCTGCCGGGCGTCGGCAATGCGTTCCGGATGAACGCGCGATGACGAACCTCGGCACGATGGGGAGGCGCATCTTGCCGGCGACCGTCGTCGGGCTGATCCTGCTGTTCCTCGCCTTTCCGATCGTGGTGGTGATCGTGGTGTCGTTCTCGTCGGCGACCTACCTCACCTTCCCGCCGCCGGCCTTCGGCTTGAAATGGTACGACGCCTACTTCAGCAGCGCGGATTGGCTGCGGCCGACTTGGCTCAGCCTCTGGGTCGCCGCCGCCGTCGTGGTGGTGGCGACGCTGCTCGGCACGCTGGCAGCGCTCGGCATCGCCCGTCTGCCGAGCGCAGCACGGGTCGTGGCAGCAGGACTGGTGCTGTCGCCGCTGATCGTGCCTGGAATCGTCGTGGCAATCGGCATCTACTACGCCTTCGCGCGCTATGGCCTGGTGGGCTCGCCGGTCGGCCTGATCATCGCCCATACCTGCCTCGCCGTCCCCTTCGTCGTCACCAGCGTGAGCGCGAGCCTCGCCGGCATCGATCCGCGACTCGAGCAGGCGGCGCTCAGCCTCGGGGCCACGCCGCGCGGCACGTTCTTCCAAGTCACGCTGCCCCTGATTCGTCCGGGCGTGCTGGTCGGCGCGCTGTTCGCTTTCATCACCTCGTTCGACGAGCTGGTCGTGGCCCTGTTCATCTCGGGCTCCGGCGCCGTCACCCTGCCGCGACGCATGTGGGACGACCTGCGCTTCCAGATCGATCCCACGATCGCCGCGGTCTCGACGCTGACGATCGTGCTGACGGTCCTGCTGATGGCGATCGCCCACTTCCTGAAGAAGCGCGCCGAGCGTCAGATCATCAAAGTGGCGTGACTGCCCGGGGGGCGCGTGTGTCTTCTCATATTCTTCCGGACCGCGCGCGTCTCGCGCGCCTCATGACCATGAGCGAGCCGAAGGCTCGCGGTCCGGAAGAGCATGAGAAGACTCACTCGGCGTTCATGCCTTTCATGTAGGTCGACGGCACGACGCTCTTCACCGACTGCGCGCGCTTGGCGAGCCAGTAGGCCTGCGCCGGCGGCACCGAGCCGAACTGCCGGTCGACGCCGAGCTTCTGAGCGGCATCCATCGGCCAGTTCGGGTTGTAGAGAAGCTCGCGCGCCAGCGCGATCAGGTCGGCCCGGCCCTCCTGCAGGATCTGCTCGGCCTGGTCGGCATGCACGATCAGCCCGACCGCCATGCTCATGATGTCGGCATCGCGCCGCAGCCGCTCGGCATAGGGCACCTGGTAGCCGTAGGTCACCGGCCCGGCGCTCACCACCGGCGAGCCGCGCATGCCGCCCGAGCTGCAGTCGATCACGTCGACGCCCTTGGGCTTGAGGATCTTGGCCAGCGCCACGCTCTGGTCGGGCCCCCAGCCGGCATCGTCCTCGACCGAGAAGCGCACGAACAACGGCTTGCTCGCCGGCCAATAGGTGCGCACGCACTCGACGACTTCTATGCAGAAGCGCATGCGGTTGAGCTCGCTGCCGCCGTACTCGTCGTTGCGCACGTTCGAGAAAGGCGACAGGAATTGGTGAATCAGATAGCCGTGCGCGGCATGGATGTCGAGCACGTCGAAGCCCGCCTCGTGCGCGCGCCGCGCCGCCTGGCCCCAGCGCTCGATGACCTGCGGGATCTCCTCTCGCGTCAGCGCGCGCGGCGTCGGATCGGTCTCCGGCGCGCTCCTGGCGCTCGACGACACCAGCTCCCACTGGTCCCAATCGTCGATGCCGTCCGGCTTGAGCGGCGCCCCTCCCTCCCACGGCCGGAAGCGCCGGGCCTTGCGCCCGGAATGGCCGAGCTGGATGCCAGGCACCGAATTGTGTTGCCGGATGAACTCGACGCAGCGCTTCAAGCCGGGGACGAACTTGTCGTCCCAGATGCCGAGGTCGCCCACCGTGCCGCAGCCGCGCCGCTCGACCTTGGTCGATTCCATGATCACCAGTCCTGCCCCGCCCGCGGCATAGCGGCCGGCGTTCATCAGGTGCCAGTCGGTGGCGAAACCCCTGTCGGCCGAATACTGGTGCATCGGCGCCACCACGACGCGGTTCTTCAGCGTCACGTCGCGGATTGAAATCGGTTCGAACAGCATCGGCTGCGCCATGTATACTCCCCCACCATGTCCGCCGTGAATCACGACCGCTACGACGACGCCTACCTGCGCCGGATCCTGCGCGAGACCAAGACCATCGCAATGGTCGGCGCCTCGGCCAACTGGAATCGCCCGAGCTATTTTGCAATGAAGTACTTGCTCGACCGCGGCTACCGGATCCTGCCGGTCAATCCCGCCGCCGCCGACCAGGAGATCATGGGCCAGAAGGTCTACGGCTCGCTCGAGGAACTGCCGCAGAAGGTCGACATGGTCGACATCTTCCGCAACTCCGAGGCCGCCGGCCCGATCACCGACGCCGCGATCGAGCATGGCGCCAAGGTGGTGTGGATGCAGCTCGGCGTGCGCAATGACGCCGCCGCCGAGCGGGCGGAAAAGGCCGGGCTGAAAGTCGTCATGAACCGCTGCCCCAAGATCGAGCACTCGCGGCTTTCCGGCACCATCGAATGGCATGGCATCGCCAGCGGCGTCATCAGCAGCAGGAAGCGAGCCCTCTAGCAGCAGCTCCGCACCGAGGTTCTGACGGTTGATCGACCTCGATCCGATACGGTGACAGCATTGCCTGCACGTCGGCCGAGCGACGCAAGCCGTGGTATGACGGCGGCGGCGGCTCCCAGATATGGCCCCTCCTGGAGCGTCAAAAGTCGCAATAAAAGAACCCGGCTCTGCCGCCATGCCGGCGCGCACTGAAGTTATTGACAAGAACGGTAGTTCTCGATAGAGTGCGAGCGTCTGTCGCTCTATGCATCGTTTATCCGACTGTAAGCCAGACCGCTCCTGCCCTGGAGCCGGTCATCCCGTCCGGCTGCGTTCAGCCGGGCGGGATGGACTCCAGGGGGCAGTCAGCAGGGTGGAGACCTTGAAGGTCTGGCCGATCGGCAGCGCGCCCGGCGCATCGCCGACCAGGCAGGTGACACGGTCGGCGCCGGTGCGGGCGTCGAAGCGTGCCCGCCGGTAGGATGGCGGCGCCAGCAGCTGGCCGGCGGCACCCACACGTAAATGACGTGAAGATCCTTCTCGCCGATGTTCCGCTCGCTGTGCTTCCCGCTCGAACCTGCGGAGAACACGTAGTAGTCGTCGCGCCGCAGCTCATCGACCTTGCCGATCGTGTTGATGTGGGTCAGCGCGCCGAAGGCCATGAAGCTGGAGTGGCGGCTGATCGCGCCCTCGGGATGGCCCGCGACGTAGCTGGCGTTTGGCCCGGTCGACGGCAGGTAGGAAATGACGGCCGCGCCTCAGACCAGTACGGGATCTCGACCATCTCGAAGCCCGACTTCGGCGTTCCGCAGTCCGGGCAAACCCGGTCGTCAGGAACGTCCGTCCAGCGCGTCCCTGGCGCGATACCATGCTCGGGCAGGCCGCGTGCCTCGTCGTAGGAGAAGCCACATCCAAGACACAGATACTTCTTCATCGAGACCTTGTAGCATCGGCCCAAACAGAGGAAACGCATGAAATTCGGCGTCTTCGACCACATGGACCGTGCCGGTCCCGATCTCGGCCGGCAATTCGACGAGCGGCTGCGGCTGATCGAGCTCTACGAGCGCGCGGGCTTCCACGCCTATCATCTGGCCGAGCATCACGCCACGCCGCTCGGCATGGCGCCGTCGCCCAGCGTGTTCCTGGCCGCCGTGGCCCAGCGCACCAGGCGGCTGCGCTTCGGGCCGCTGGTCTACACCGTCAACCTCTACCATCCGCTCAGGCTGATCGACGAGATCTGCATGCTCGACCAGATGAGCGGCGGCCGGCTGGAGCTCGGCATCGGCCGTGGCATCTCGCCCTACGAGGTGGGCTACTACGGCGTCGATCCCGCCACCGGGCCGGAGCGCTTCGCCGAGGCCATGCAGGTCATCATGAAAGGCCTGACCGGGAAGCGGCTGAACCACGAGGGCAAGTACTTCACCTTCAAGGACGTGCCGATGGAGATGCGGCCGGTGCAGCAGCCGCATCCGCCATTGTGGTATGGTGCCAATTCGCTGGAGAGCGCCGATCGGCTGGCCAAGCAGGCCTGCAACACCGTGGTCGGCATGCGCGCCGACGGCGTCGGCCAGTTCTCGGCGCGCTATCGCGCAGCGTGGAAGGCGCTGGATCGCGCCGACGAGGACCTGCCGCTGATCGGGCTGAGCCGCCATGTCGTGGTTGGCGATACCGACCGCGAGGCGCAGAGCGCCGCCAAGCGCGCCTTCGTTCTGTGGTACGACGCGTTGATCCATCTCTGGCGCGCCCATGGCGTGGGCCTGCCGCGCCAGATGATCCCCGCCGAGTTCGAGCCGGCGCTGGAAGGCGGGTACATCGTTGCCGGGTCGCCTTCGACGGTGCGCGACCGGCTGAAGAAGGACAACGAGATCGCCGGCATCAACTACTGCCTGTGCCGGCTGGCCTTCGGCGACCTGTCGTTCGAGGAGTCGTCGCGCTCGATCGAGCTTTTGGCCAAGGAAGTGATGCCGGCGCTCTGACTCTTCCGGACCGCGAGCTTCCAGCTCGCTCATGAATCATGAGCGAGCTGGAAGCTCGCGGTCCGGAAGATCATGAGCGCTCCAACAAGAAGAGGCCCGCGGCCCCACTTACGCGTGAGCCGCGGACCCCGTCCCCCTCCGTGAAACACGCCCGTCGCTTGTGCAACGCGGTTCGGGTCGTGCCCCCCTCCTTGAAGATCGATGTGCTGCTAAGAAGAAACGATCGGGTGAGAAAAAGCCGGCGATGGTGGGGCCACCGCCGGCTCTCTCGAGAGGATCAGCTTACGCCGCCCGGGGAGAGATAGCGACGAACCTGGTCATCCCCTCCCGATACACTTTCATGAGGACCGGCTTGCCGGCCTTTTTCGCTTCCGAGAGCTTCTCGACAGCCGCCTGCGGGCTGTCGACGGCGTCACGACCGACCTGCTGAAGGATGTCGCCCTGCTTGAGGCCGATATCGTCGGCCGGGCTGCCCGGCTGGACCTCGGCGATCACCGCGCCCTTCACCGAGTCGTCCAGCTTCATGCCCTGGCGCATCTCGTTGGAGATCGGCGCCAGCGACACGCCGTAGGACAGCGGCTCGGCCTTCTTGTCGGCCTGCTTGCCGTCGCTGCCGTCGGCGCTCGCCTTGACGACGCCGCCCTCTTCCTTGTCGCCGCGGATCTTGGCCATGACGGTCATGTCCTTGCCGTCGCGCCACAGACCGATCTTGGCGGTCGTGCCGGGCTTCATGGTCGAGATCATGCGGGTCAGGTCCTTGATCGACTCGACCTCCTTGCCGTCGACGCTCTTGATCACGTCGCCCGCCTTGATGCCGGCCGACATCGCCGCGCTGTCCGGCGTGACCTGGGCCACCAGGGCGCCCTTGTCGCCGTCGAGCGACATGCTCTTGGCGAGCTCGTCGTTCAGCGACTGGATCTGCACGCCGAGCAGGCCGCGCTCGACCTTGCCGTTGGTCTTGAGCTGAGCCACGACACCCTCGGCCAGGCTGGACGGGATGGCGAAGCCCAGGCCCACGCTGCCGCCCGACGGCGAGAAGATGGCGGTGTTGATGCCGATCACCTTGCCTTCCATGTCGAACAGCGGGCCGCCCGAGTTGCCGCGGTTGATGGCGGCGTCGGTCTGGATGTAGTCGTCGAAGGGACCGGACTGGATGTCACGGCCGCGCGCCGACACGATGCCGGTCGTCACGGTGCCGCCCAGGCCGAACGGGTTGCCGACCGCCATCACCGGCTGGCCGACGCGCACCTTGCTGGCGTCGCCGAACGAGACGTATGGCAGCGGCTTGCTGCTCTCGACCTTGAGCAGGGCGATGTCGGTCTTCTCGTCGCCGCCCATCAGCTTGGCCGGCAGCTTGCGGCCGTCCGACAGGGCCACGGTGATCTCGTCGGCCTTGCCGGCGACGTGATAGTTGGTGACGATCCAACCCTTCTCGTCGATGATGAAGCCGGTGCCGACGGCCTGGCCCTTCTGGGCCGGACGCTGCGGCTTGACGCCGGGCTTGCCCGGCTGCCCGGGCTGCATCGGCATGCCGAAGCGCTCGGCAAACTTCTGCATGAACTCTTCCATCTGCTTCTGCTGGTCGGGCGACATGCGGCTCTCGCGAGCCTCGTCGTCGCCGGCGCCGCCCTTCATGGTCACGGCGACGTTCACCACCGCCGGGGTCACCTTGGCGGCGAGATCGGAGAAGTCCTGCACGCCCGACATGGTCGGCGCGGCAGCCACGGCCGCAGGCGCCGTGAACATGGGAGCAATCAGCACCGGCGCCGTCAGCGCTGTGGTCAGCGCCAGCGCGGTGAGAATGCGGGACTTGGTCTTGGTCATCTTAAAGCTACCTCCTTGAGGGTCCGGGCTTTCGCAGGAGGAATATGGGCGTGGGCCCATGGCGACCGGATGGCTGCTAAATTGAATGTTTGTATAGTTGGGGAACGTTGTTTTTGCGGGGAATTACAGGCAGATGCTGGCTCCAACCAACCTTCATCCCGAGCAATGCAAGGGACCTTTGACACCCTCACCAGCGAGCCTGCCGTGAAGATCCTCCTCGTCGAAGACGACAAGCAGACCGCCGACTACATCGCCAAGGGCCTGCGCGAGCATGGCCATGTCGTCGACCAGACCGACAACGGCCGCGACGGGCTCTACCTCGCCACCGGCGAGAAGTACGACGTCATGATCGTCGACCGCATGCTGCCCAGCATGGACGGCCTGTCGCTGGTCAAGGCGGCGCGCACGTCGAATGTGCGCACGCCGGTGCTGTTCCTCACCACCATGGGTGGCATCGACGATCGCGTAGCCGGCCTCGATGCCGGCGGCGACGACTATCTCGTGAAGCCGTTCGCCTTCGCCGAGCTGCTGGCGCGCGTCGGCGCACTGGCGCGCCGGCCGCCGATCGTGGCGACGACGTCGCTGTCGGTCGGCGATCTCGAGATGGATCTCCTGGCGCGCACCGTGACGCGCGCCGGCAAGCGCATCGAGCTCCTGGCCCAGGAATTCAAGATCCTCGAATACCTGCTCCGCCACGCCGGCGAAGTGGTGACGCGCACCATGCTGCTGGAGAAGGTCTGGGACTTCCATTTCGATCCCAAGACCAACATCGTCGAGACCCACATCAGCCGCCTGCGCTCCAAGATCGACAAGGGCTTCGGCCGGCCGCTCCTCCATACCGTCAGAGGGGCTGGCTATGTCATCCGCGCGCCCGAGTAGCACGCTCGGCCGCATCCTGCGGTCGGCGAGCTTCCGACTGACGCTGTTCTACGCCGCGTTGTTCATCGCCTCCGCCGGCGCCCTGTTCGCCACCGTCTACGTGACGGCGACGGCGGCGATGCAGACCGACATGGCGGCGGTGCTGCGCTCGGAGGCCTACCAGCTCGCCGAAGTCCACAGCCGTACCGGCCTCAACGGCCTCGCCCAGCAGATCGCGCGACGCATGAACTTCCGCACCCGCGGGCCGATCTTCTACCTGCTGCAGGCGCCCAACGGCCGCGTCGTCGTCGGCAACCTGCCCGGCATGCCGCCGGTCAACGGCGTCGTCGACTTCGTGCCCAAGCCCGACACGCCGGCGCCGGACATCGACGGCGAGCAGACCAAGCTCACCGGCTTCGGCCTCACCCTGTCCGACGGCTCGTTCCTGCTGGTCGCCCAGGACGCCGCGCGCCTGGCCGACATGCAGCATGCCATCGTGCGCGCCTTCGCCTGGGCGGGCGGGCTCACGCTGCTGCTCGCCATCGCCGGCGGCGCGGTGCTCGCCAATTCGTTCCTGCGCCGCATCGACACGATCACGCGCACCAGCCGCGCCATCATGGAGGGCGACCTGTCGGCACGCATTCCCGTGCGCGGCACGCACGACGAGATCGACCAGCTCATCACCAGCCTCAACGCCATGCTGGGACGCATCCAGCAGCTCATGGACGGCCTGCGCCAGGTGTCGAGCGACATCGCCCACGATCTGCGCACGCCGCTCGGCCGGCTGCGCCAGCATCTGGAGGATGCGCGGGAGCGGGCCAAGACCACGGCGGACTACGATGCCGCGACCGAAGCGGCGATCGCCGAAGCCGACGAGTTGCTGGAGACCTTTTCCGCCCTGCTGCGCATCGCCCAGGTGGAGGCCGGCGCCCAGCGGCGTGCCTTCGCCGAGCTCGATCTTTCCGCCCTCGCCCACAGCATCGGCGAGGCCTATGAGCCTGCCGCCGAGGATTCCGGTCACACGCTGGACATCAAGATCGAGGACGGCATCGCCTTCACCGGCGATCGCCAGCTCCTGGCGCAGATGATCTCGAACCTGGTCGAGAACGCCTTGCGTCACACGCCCGACGGCTCGACCGTGGCGCTGGCGCTCCGTCGCGCCGACCGAGGCTTCGAGATCGAGGTGGCGGACAACGGCCCGGGCATCCCCGAAGCGGAACGCGGCAGGGTGTTCGACCGCTTCTACCGCCTCGACCACAGCCGCTCGACCGCCGGCAGCGGCCTCGGCCTCGCGCTCGTCAAGGCGATCGCCGGCTTGCATGGCCTCACGATCGAGCTCACCGACCGCAAGCCCGGGCTGGCCGTCGTCGTGAGCGGCGCTGCCGCACGGTAGCCTTGCCGAAGCGCGGACCTCCAGGTCGGCGCTCCGCCGAACCTCAACCGATGCGCGGCTTTCGCTTGAACGGGTTGTGGCGTGCCATCCAGCTTGGCCGGCGCGCCGTCAACGCCCAGCACTCCCGATCGTCGACCCGGCCCGACCACAGGAGCTTCGGCGTCCTGGCGAGCTCGGCCAAAGCATCCCCGATCTGCGGCTTCTCCAGAGGGATCGACTGATCGAGCCCGTCGAGGGTCCTGTAGACGAAAGTCGACGCCTTCATTTCCGCCAGCACGGCCCGCGCTTCGGCGCTGTACGACATCCCGGGCTCGAACTGATCGCGGCGGATCAGATCGGCTTCGATCGGCCGATGGACGGCCAGCATGAAACGCTCCTTGCAGAACCACCACGCCACCGGCAGCAGACGCCACCACCACCACTCCCCTTTCGCCGGCGTGATCAGGACATAGCCGGTACGCTGCTTGATGCGCCTTTCGATCTCGGCCAGGCGAGCTTCGTCGATGCGTGGCCAGACCGGTATCGGCACCTCCAGCGCAGCCGTGCCGACAAGTGGAATGATGGGGCAATAGTATTTTCCGCTACGGTCGGGAAAGCGGAAGCGCTCCCTGACGCCGAGCGGCCAGTTCTTGACGAACGAATGGTCCTCGACCACGGAGAAGACGTTCTTCAGAAACTTCTGACAGTTGCGCCGGCCGAGTTGATAATCGTGAGCGCGGAACGATTCGTCGAGGAAGCCGCCGAAGCCGCCCAGCAATCCGGTTGCGATGGCGTAATGCTCATCCTTGGCGTCGGGATCGTTCGTGAGCTGCCGGGACGGCGCGACCATCCATCGGCTGTAGATGGTATTGTCCAATGCTGCGGCCAGCTCATCGGGCTTGAAGCGTACCTGGTTCTTGAGCATGGGAAACATCGCCAGCGCGACATCGACGATCGACGCTTCGACCGGGTCCTTGAGCGGGAAGATCGGCGGCTCCGGGAACGGATCGATCATCACGACCGCGCCCGTCACCAGAGCCTCGTTGCGTTCGTTGCGGTCCTTGCCGTCGGGGATGATCGCCCGGCGGACGTACTCGAAGGGCTCGTTGTCGATCAGCCCCCCGTCGACGCTCATGAAACCGAACGCGCCCTTCTCTTCGACCGCCGCTGGAAAACTGGGGCCAAATATCTTTCCGTTCACGCCA
This sequence comes from Rhodospirillales bacterium, assembly GCA_016185145.1. Lineage (GTDB taxonomy): Bacteria > Pseudomonadota > Alphaproteobacteria > Reyranellales > Reyranellaceae > Reyranella. Next base: position 22,583 of record JACPOB010000038.1, read on the forward strand.
AGCCCCGGCCATGCCCGGTTACGGTACTGGGCGACATCGCTCTTGATGTGGCGTGCCGCAAGGCCGAGGGGAAAGGCGGCCGATGCCAGCGCCGTCCGGCCGTACCGCTGCCACTGCTCGTCCGAATCGCGCTTTTTGCCCGCCTGCGGCACGGTCTCGACGTGCAGTCGATCGAAGGTGTCGCCACACAGCCAGCTGTTCTCGCCGCCGTGCGTGCCGATGCCGTCGATCACGTAGTGCGCGCGATCGCCGTGGCTCATCATGTAATGCCCCCCGACCGCCCCGGCCCCATCAAAGCCAACGCTGTAAGGCACACCGCGCATGTTCGAGAGCGTGAGATAGAGATGAAAACGTTCCGCGAAGTAGGGCAACGGGTCGCCGCCATAGGCGGGCCCCGGCCGGGAGCCAACCTCGGGCTCGGGTAGCTCGAGCGCCTCGTCGGTCAGGTCGTCGAGGATCCGTGCGTTCAGGATCGACTGCGGCCATGTCCCGGCTTTGAGATCGTTGGTCGAGAGCAGATCCGGCCTACCGCCTCCGGGCGACGCCATGTCCGGCATCGTCACCCACGCCCTGTAGAGGGCCGGCAAGACGCACCTGAACGGCTGCTTGTCCTTCTTGGGCTCGGCGACCTTCTCCGGGCGCACGCCACCCGCGACGGCGGCCGCGGCCAGCGCCGCCGTTATGGATCCAGCCGAGGCACCGGCAGCGGCTCGGATGCAGACCGCGTGGTCGGGCACCGTATCGGGGGCTTCATCCTTGGCGAGCTGCCACTCGTGCAGCGCCTGGAACAGAAAGTCGACGACGCCGGCGGAGTATGCGCCGGCCGAGATCGCACCGGCCATGGCAAGGCCGATCTCGAACACGTCCTTCTTGTCAGCCATGTCCCCCTCCCGCTGCATGGATTGCCTCGAGCGTCCGCCAAGGCGACACTGCGAACCCACTGCAACACTGACGACTGGTCCGATGAGAAAACCAACGCGCGCCCGCCCCCTGCTCGCCTATGTCGGCAGCTACACCACGCCCGAGCGGCACGGCGAGGGAGACGGCATCAACGTCTATCGCGTCGACCGCCGCACCGGCGCCTTCACGCACCTGCAGCACCTGGGCGGTCTGGAGAATCCGTCGTTCCTCGCCATCAACGCGGCCGGAACGCGCCTTTATTCGGTCCACGGCGATCGCAGCGAGATCAATTCCTTCACCGTCGATCCCGGCACCGGCCAGCTCGCGCCGCTCAATCGTCAGCCGACCGGCGGCTACAACCCCGTCCATCTCGCCTTCGACGCGACCGGCCGCTTCCTCGCCGTGTGCAACTACGGCACCGATTCGCTCGCCGTCTTCCCGCTCGCCGACGACGGCAGCCTGCTGCCCTACCGCACGCTCACCACGGTGACGGGCACGCTCGGCCCCCATCGCATCCAGCAGCGCACCATGTGCGTTCACCACATCCCGCTCGACGCGCAGGGTCGCTTCTTCTACGTGCCGTGCAAGGGCTCCGACGCCGTCGTCGCCTACCGCCTGGACACGAAGCGGAAGATCCTGGTCGAGGCGGCGCGCGTGACGGCGCGTCCGGGCGCCGCGCCCCGGCACATCGATTTCCATCCCGCCAAGGCGCTGGCCTACGTCATCAACGAGCTCGATTCGACCATAACCACCTACCGCCAGGATCGGCAGACCGGCGCGCTGACGCCGCTGCAGACGATCCCGGCCACGCCGTCGGAGTTCACCGGCTACAGCACGGGTGCCGAGATCCGGGTCGATCGCGCCGGGCGCAACGTCTACGTCTCCAATCGCGGCCATGACAGCATCGGCGTGTTCGGCATCGATCGCGCCAAGGGCACGCTCGCGCCTCGGCAGTGGGTGCCGACCCATGGGCGCACGCCGCGCTTCTTCGCCTTCGATCCCGATCAGCGCTTCCTCTATGTCGCCAACCAGGACAGCCGCTCGATCGTCGGCTACCGGGTCGGCCGCGACGGCCGGCTGGCGGCGACCCGCATCCGGGTCAAGGTCGGCAGCCCGGCCTGCATCGTCTTCTCGCCGGGCTGATCCATGGGAAAAGGGCGCAAGGTGATGATCGTCATCTCCCTTCCTGACGACAGATCGCCGCTCTCACGATCCGGTTCGCCTGCTCCGTGCCCTGCTCCAGCTCGACCAGGAGATCGGTGATCGATGCGCCGCGATGGAGCCTGCGCCGCGATTGCTCATTGACCCGCGCCAACGCGCCCAGCTCGGCTTCCATGTCGCCCGATACGTCGTCCAGGCCGTCGGCCGCGGCGTCTGAATAGGCCCGTTCGGCCCTTTCGAGGTTCACGGCCAGCCGGCTCCTGACGGTCTCGGGCGCGCTCTGCGAGCATTGATCGACGCCGGCAAGCGCCAGCAGGTAATTTTCCAGGATGGGATCGACACGCTCCTCCTTGGAGACAGGCGTCACGTCGATCCCCCCGATGCTCGTTACACACATGGCACGATTCTGCCCGAGCGGTTGTCGCGCTCTGTGGTATTTCTCACATTGCGTCAGACGATCAGCGAAATTGACTTGCTTACAAGTAGTTGAACCGGCCGGCCGCCATGTCATGCTGCAGCGCACATGAGCGACGAGACCCCGCTTCGCAGCATCTCCCTCTTCGACGACCTGTCGGACGCCGAGCTATCCGCAGTCACGGCATCGTGCGCCATCCGGACGTTCGAAAAGCAGGCTCAGATTCTGGGTGAGCAGGAACCGACGACGGACGTCTTCTTCATACTGTCCGGCACCGTTCGTTCCACCAGCTACATGTCGGCGGGACGCGAGGTGATCTTCAACGAAATCGAGGCTGGCGAGATCTTCGGCGAGTTCTCGGCCGTCGATGGCCTGCCCCGCGCTTCTTCATGCGTCGCGATAACCGACTGCCGCGTCGCCCGCATGACCCGCGAGAAGTTCCTGCAGATGCTCGAGCGCAACGGCAAGATCGCCGTGCGCCTGATCGAGCTTCTGGTCACGAAGAACCGGTCGATGTCGGAGCGCGTGTTCGAGGTGAGCGCGCTTGCCGTACGCGAGCGGGTGCGCCGCGAGCTGCTGCGGCTGGCCAAGGACGGCGAGGAGTTCCGCAACGGCATCGTGATCAGGCCGGCGCCCACGCACTACGAGATCGCCGCCCGCATCGGCTCGCACCGCGAAGCCGTGACCCGCGAGTTCAATCGCCTCGAGGCCGACGGCATCGTCGAGGTCCGCCGGCGACAATTGCGGATCGTCGACATCAAGCGGCTGCAGGAGGGCGAGGAGTAGCTACAGAACCACCTCACCCTGAGGAGCGTCGCGCAGCGACGCGTCTCGAAGGGTGGGCCATAGTCGTGCTGTTGCCCACCCTTCGAGACGGCCGCTTCGCGGCCTCCTCAGGTGAGGTCGTTTTGGTCCTGGCGCACCTGTTTGACGCCTCCCGCGAGCTGTGGTCGGAATGCCGGTCTTCCAGCATGGAGCGTCAAGTGAGCGACAGGACCTACGGCTTCGAGACCTTGTCCGTGCATGCCGGCGCCGCCCCCGATCCGGCGACGGGCGCGCGGGCGCTGCCGATCTATCAGACCACGGCTTACGTCTTCGAGGATGCCGACCAGGCTGCCGCGCTGTTCAACCTGCAAACCGTGGGCTTCATCTACTCGCGGCTCACCAACCCGACCAACGCCGCCCTCGAGGCCAGGCTCGCCACGTTGGAAGGCGGCCGTGGCTGCACGGTCACGTCGTCGGGCCATGCCGCGCAGGTGCTGGCGCTCTTTCCGCTGATGTCGCCCGGCGCGGAGATCGTCGCCTCCTCGCGTCTCTATGGCGGCTCGTTGCAGCAGATGCGCAACACCTATCCGAAGTTCGGCTGGGCGGCGAAGGTCGTCGACGCCGACGATCCGGAGAATTTCAAGCGCGCCGTCACGCCCAACACGAAAGCCTTCTTCATCGAAAGCCTGGCCAATCCCGGCGGCGTCATCAGCGACATCGAGGCCATCGCCCGCATCGCCGAGGACGCCGGCGTGCCGCTCCTGGTCGACAACACGCTGGCCACGCCGTGGCTGTGCAAGCCGATCGACTACGGCGCCACGCTGATCGTGCATTCGACGACCAAGTTCCTGAGCGGAACCGGCACCTCGATGGGCGGCGCGGTCGTCGATTCGGGCAAGTTCGACTGGGCCAGGAGCGGCAAGTTCCCGAGCCTCGCCGGTCCGGAGCCGGCCTATCACGGCCTCAACTTCTTCGAGAGCTTCGGCGACATGGCCTATACCTTCCACAGCCACGCCGTGGGCCTGCGCGACCTCGGTCCCAGCCAGGCGCCGTTCAACGCCTGGCTCACCATGCTGGGCATAGAGACCCTGGGTTTGCGCATGGAGCGCCACTGCGCCAACGCCCAGAAGGTCGCGGAATATCTCGCCAGGCACCCGGCGGTGGCCTGGGTCAACTACGCCGGCCTGCCCGACAACAAGTACCACCAGCTCGCCAAAAAATACCTGCCCAAGGGCGCGGGCTCGATCTTCACCTTCGGTGTCAAGGGCGGCTACGACGTCGGCATCAAGGTGGTCGACAGCGTCGAGCTGTTTTCCCACCTCGCCAATATCGGTGATGCCAAGAGCCTGATCATCCATCCAGCCTCGACCACCCATCGCCAGCTCTCCGACGAGCAGCGGGTCGCCGCCGGCGCCGGGCCCGACGTGCTTCGCCTGTCGATAGGGATCGAAACGGTGGACGACATCATCGCCGATCTGGAGCAGGCTCTCGAGAAGGCAACCTCCTGATGCTGACCAAAGCCGACAACGAGTTCCTGACGCATAGCGGCCCCGGTACGCCGATGGGCGACCTGCTGCGCCGCTTCTGGATGCCCGCGCTGCTGAGCGAAGAGCTGCCCGAGCGCGACGGCCCGCCCCGGAAGATCAAGATCCTCGGCGAGGACCTGCTGGCCTTCCGTTCGACCGACGGCCGCGTCGGCATCGTCGAGCCGCACTGCCCGCATCGCGGCGCCAATCTCTACTATGGGCGGAATGAGCAGTGCGGGATCCGCTGCGCCTTCCACGGCTGGAAGTTCGACGTCGACGGCAACTGCGTCGACTTGCCGACCTCGCCGCCGGAGTCGCCCTACAAGGACTCCATCAAGCTGCTGTCGTATCCGACGCGCGAATGGGCCGACATGATCTGGGTCTACATGGGCCCGCGCGACAAGATGCCCGAGTTGCCGCAGCTCGAGATGGGATTGCTGCCGGCCTCCAGCCGCTACGTCACCAAGAAGTGGCAGGACTGCAACTGGGTGCAGAGCGTCGAAGGCGCGCTCGATACCGCCCACTTCTCCTTCCTGCATGCCGTGCTCGCCAAGGACGACGTCGCGGCGCGCGCCGCGCTTGCCAAGGCGGCGATCGCCGACCAGGCCACGCCCGACGATCGCATCCGCTGGATCCACCACGATCCACGGCCCAAATTCACCGTCCTCGGTCACGAGGCCGGCCTGCTGATCGGTGCCGCGCGCAAGACCGATGGCGCGGATCTCTACTGGCGCATCTCGCAGTTCCTGATGCCCAACCACGCCTACACGCCGACCGCCTTCCCCGGCGAGATCTATTACGGCCAGTGCTGGGTGCCGGTCGACGACGGGTCGTGCTGGATCTACACCTACTGCTGGCAGCCCGATCGGCCGTTCAGCAACGCCGAGCGCGCCAAGTTCGACGGCGGCTTCAACGTGCATGCCGAGGTCGACGACGACTACATGCCGCTGCGCAATCTGCGCAACGACTACCTGATCGACCGCAAGGTGCAGAAGCACACGACGTTCACCGGCATCGAAGGCGTGAGCGAGCAGGACGCCGCCATCCAGGACAGCATGGGCGCCATCCAGGATCGCACCAGGGAGCATCTTGGCCCGACCGACGTCGGCGTCGTCGAGTTCCGCAAGCTCCTGATGGGCGGCGCCCGGTCGCTCCAGGCGGGCATCGAGCCCAAGGCGGCCGCCTCGGCTGCCCGCTATGCCGTACGGGCCGGCGGCGCGGTCGCCGCACCGGCAAAGAATCTCGAAACCGTCATGACCGAGCGCTTCGGTCACGCGCGCGGTTACATCGGCCAGCAATACGGGTTGGGCGACTGATGCTGAGCAAAGCCGACAACGAATTCCTCACCCAGAGTGGTCCGGGCACGCCGATGGGCGACCTTCTGCGCCGCTTCTGGATGCCGGCGCTTTTGAGCGAAGAACTGCCCGAGCGCGACGGCCCGCCCAAGACGATCAAGATTCTGGGCGAAGACCTCCTGGCCTTCCGCGGCACCGACGGGCGCGTCGGCATCGTCGAGCCTCACTGCCCGCACCGCGGCGCCAACCTCTATTACGGGCGCAACGAGGAGTGCGGCATTCGCTGCGCCTTCCACGGCTGGAAGTTCGACGTCGACGGCAACTGCATCGACCTGCCGACCTCGCCGCCGGAGTCGTCGCACAAGGACACGATCAAGCTGCTCGCCTATCCGACGCGCGAATGGGGCGACATGATCTGGGTCTACATGGGCCCGCGTGAAAAGACGCCGGAGCTGCCGCAGCTCGAGATGGGGCTGGTCCCCTCCGCGCAGCGCTACGTCAGCAAGAAATGGCAGGACTGCAACTGGGTGCAGAGCCTCGAAGGCGGCATCGACACCGCGCACTTCTCCTTCCTGCACGCCGTCCTGACCAAGGACGAGCAGGAGGCGCTGGCGATCTACAGCCGCTCGGCGGCACTCGGCGACCAGTCCAAGCCCGACGACCGCGTGCGCTGGATCCGCAACGATCCGCGACCGAAGTTCAGCATCATCGGCCACGATGCCGGCCTGGTGATCGGCGGCGCACGCAAGACCGATGGGCCCGAGCTCTACTGGCGCATCGCCCAGTTCCTGATGCCCAATCATGCCTTCGCGCCGGCGGCGATGCCGGGCGAGGTCTATTACGGCCAGGCCTGGGTGCCGGTGAGCGACACCAGCTGCTGGATCTACACCTACAGCTGGCGGCCAGACCGCGCCTTCACCAACTCCGAGCGCGCGCAATTCGACGGCGGCTTCGGCGTACACTCCCATGTCGACGACGACTACATGCCGCTGCGCAACCTCAGGAACGAGTACCTGATCGACCGGACGGCGCAGAAGCATACGAGCTTCACCGGCATCACCGGTGTCAGCGAGCAGGACTCGGCGATCCAGGACAGTCAGGGCCCGATCCAGGACCGCACCAAGGAGCATCTCGGCCCGACCGACCTCGGCATCGTCGAGTTCCGCAAGCTCGTCATGGGCGCGGCGCGCGCGCTCGCCCGAGGCGGCGAGCCGAAATCGGCACGGGCGGCGAAGAAATATGCCGTGCGCTCGGGCGCCTGGGTCGCCGATCCGAACAAGGATCTCATTGCAGTCATGACCGAGCGTTTCGGTCATCGGTACGGCTATGTCGGAAACGAGTACGGGCTGGGAGAATAGTTAGACCAAGTGCGTCCGCTGCATTATCGTCTCGGCGTCAATAGATAGGGACTCGGGGGAATTCACGGTGACCGTCAAAATCTATGGGCCCACTGCTTCACGTGCGGCACGCGCGCTGTGGATCGTGCACGAGCTCGGCATTCCGTTCGAGCACGTCGCGATGGAGATGAAGGATCTCAAGAACGCCGATTATCTGAAGATCAATCCCAACGGCAAGGTGCCGGCCCTGGTCGATGGAGACTTCAAGCTCTTCGAATCGATGGCGATCAATCTCTATCTCGCCGCCAAGCACGGCAAGGACGGCTTCTTCCCGGCGAGCCTCGAGGATCAGGCGATCTGCCATCAGTGGAGCTTCTGGGGCATGACCGAGGTCGAGAAGCCCCTGCTCACCATCCTGATCGACATGTTCATGACGGCGCCCGACAAGCGCAAGCCGGAGGCCGTCGCCGAGGCGCAGAAAGCGTTGCCCAAGCCGTTCGGCGTGCTGAACGGCGCCTTGCAGGGGCGCGACTATCTCCTCGGTTCGAAGTTCACCGTCGCCGATCTGAACCTGGCGTCGATCTGCAGCTGGGCCAAGCCGATCAAGTTCGACTTCAGCCCCTTCCCCAATGCAGGCGCCTGGCTCGACCGCTGCCTGTCGCGCCCGGCCTACAAGGCGGCGCGCACGGCGAAGTAAAAGGGCGCGCGTCCCTCCGGCCCGCTCATAGTCTTCCGGACCGCGAGCTTCCAGCTCGCTCAGATTGATGAGCGCGCAGGATGCGCGCGGTCCGGAAGACGAAGAGCATGAGCGGACCTGGAGGTCCGCGCTCCGCTGACTACTCCGCAGGCGCCGGCTGCGGCGCCGCCGCACCGGCAGCGCGTGTCCGCTCGCCGGACGGCAGCAGCAGCGCCACCAGGGTGATCGCGACGGCGACGCCCGCCAGGCTCAGGAACAGCAGCTCCAGGCTGCCGGTGGTCTCACGCACCCAGGCGATCAGCATGATGGCGATCGGGCTCGCCCCCAGCGCCACCACGAACTTCGCGCCGAAGCCCAGCCCGTGATAGCGGCTGGGCGTATAGCGGGCGATCAGGATGTTCTCGATCGGCCCCGAAGCCGAGCTCAGCACCGCCGAGGCGATGGCGCCGAGCAGCGCCAGGTAGCCGTTGCCCATGGCCAGCGCCAGCATGGCCGGCACCTGCAGCGCCGAAGCAATGACATAGGTCGACTTCAGCGGATAGCGATCGATGATCGTGCGGCCCATGGCGTACTGCGCGATGCCGGAGACGACGTAGATCATCGACGTCGCGAGGCCGACCCACAGCACGACCTGGGTCGCCAGGCCCCACGACGCCAGAAGCGCGCGCAGGCTCGCGATGTCGTCCGCGAGCCGCGTCTCGAAGACCAGCGCGGCGCCGAACATCACGGCCGACCAGACGATGCCTTCGAGCGCCATGGTGACGGAAAGCACGGAGAAGACGCGCCAGAATTCGCGTTTGCCGGTCTGTACGCCGGCCGTCGCGGGCATCGGCCGGTCGCCGATCTTGCCCTGGCGGATCTGCCAAGTGAGCAGCGCGCCGACCACGATGCAGACGATGCCGGGCACGATGAAGGCGGCGCGCCACGAGGCGAGCGTGATCAGCACGCCGGGCACGATGCCGTAGAGCGCGAGGCCTGCGCTGCCCCACAGGCCGTTGACGCCCATGGCATGGCCCTGCTCCTTGGCTGTGCGGATGATCCAGCCGATGCCGACCGAGTGATAGATCGCGCCGAACACGCCCAGCCCGCACAGCGCCAGCATCAGGCCGAACGTATCGCCCTCGGCGACCAATCCACAGGCGATCGACGACAGGCCGAGCCCGAAGAACATCACCACCATCATCGGCGGCGCCCCGAAGCGGTCCGATGCCCAGCCTGCCGGCAGGGACATCACGCCGAGCAGCACGGCGGACGGCGCATAGAGCTCCAAAAGCCGCTCCGGGGCCAAGTCCCAGGCCACGGCCAAGGTCAGCACGATGACGGCGTAAAAGGCCGTCATCATGTGCATCAGGGCATGGCCGATCGAGGAGAAGACCAGAACGCGCTTGCCCATGGCTACCGACGGATCGGACGCAACTTTCATCATGGCGCCTGTATCGGGCCGGAACCGGGTCTGCGCAAGCCGGCTTGCGGCATCGCTGCCATTCGCGCTAAAGCCCCTTTGCCGCAGGGGACCCTGCGGCACCGGTCGGGGCGTAGCGCAGCCTGGTAGCGCATCAGTCTGGGGGACTGGGGGTCGCAGGTTCAAATCCTGTCGCCCCGACCATTTTCCTCCCCATCCATCGACGACGCCATGAACACCCGGCGGGCGCTGGCCTTCATCTTCTGCACGGTGACGCTCGACTGCCTGGCTCTGGGGATCATGCTGCCGGTCCTGCCGACCATCGTGCTCGGCTTCATGGGCGGCAACACGGCCGGCGCCGCAGAGGTGTTCGGCGTGTTCGCCACGACCTGGGGCCTGATGCAGTTCCTCTGCTCGCCGTTGCTCGGCGCGCTGTCGGATCGCTTCGGCCGCCGGCCGGTCATCCTGATCTCCTGTCTTGGCCTGGGGCTCGACTACATCTTCATGGCGGTCGCGCCGTCGCTCGTGCTCCTGCTGGTGGGGCGCATCATTTCCGGCATCACCGCGGCCACCATTGCCACGTCCTTCGCCTACATCGCCGACGTCACCAAGCCCGACGAGCGCGCCAAGTCGTTCGGTATCGTCGGCATGGGCTTTGGCCTCGGCTTCGTGCTGGGGCCCGCGCTTGGCGGCCTGCTGGGCGGTTTCGATCCGCGCCTGCCCTTCTGGGTGTCGGCTGCCGCCAGCCTGGCCAACGCCGCATTCGGCTGGTTCGTGCTGCCCGAATCGCTGCCGCCGGAGCGCCGCATGGCGTTCGCCTGGAAGCGCGCCAATCCGGTGGGAGCGCTGAAGCTCCTGCTGTCCCATCGCCAACTCGTCGGGCTCGCCACCATCGACTTCATCGTCAACATGGCCCACCAGGTTCTGCCGTCGATCTTCGTGCTCTATGCCGGCTATCGCTACGGCTGGAACGAGACGACGGTCGGTCTGACACTCGCCTTCGTCGGCGTCAGCACCGGCATCGTCTCGGGTTTCGTCGTCGGCCCCGCCGTGAAGTGGCTCGGCACGCGGCGCGCGCTGCTGGTCGGCCTGGCGTTCGGCTGTCTCGGCATGGTGATCTACGGGCTGGCGCCGACCGGCACATGGTTCTGGGTCGGCGTGCCGGTGATGTCGCTGTGGGGCCTCGTCGGCCCATCGCTCCTCGACCTGATGAGCCGCCGGGTGAGCGAATCCGAGCAAGGCCAACTGCAAGGCGCCAACAGCTCTTCACGCAGCATCACCGGCCTGGTCGGGCCGGCGATCTTCAGTACCACGTTCGCCTGGCTGCTCGGCTGGCTGCCCGGAGCGCCCTTCCTGCTCGCGGCCCTGCTCCTGTTGCTGGCCGTTTGCGTCACCTGGCTGGTGACGGCGCCGGCGCCTGCCGACGCGTCGGCTTGAACGCCTGGCCACTGCGATCGACGTCGCCTGGCTCATTGCCGGGCGATCCGTGACGGATTCGGACGTGGAAGTTCCGTAGACGCCGATAAGCCCAGCATGCCATTGTGTCATAAAAGAGTAACAATTGAGGGACGCATGAAGACGGCAGCAGCAGGCATCGCATTCCTTTTAGCCTTGGGCGCAACGACTCTGGCGATGCCCGCTTCGGCGCAGGGCGTGCTGAACGTCTACTGCTCGGTCCAGGTCGAGTGGTGCACGCTGATCGCCAACGAGTTCCAGAAGGCCACCGGCGTCAAGATGTCGATGACGCAGAAGGGCTCCGGCGAGACCATCGCCCAGCTCAAGGCCGAGGCGCAGAACCCCAAGGGCGACGTCTGGTTCGGAGGCACCGGCGATCCGCATCTGCAGGCTGCCGAGGAAGGCCTGACCGAGGTCTACAAGTCGCCCAAGATGAGCGAACTGCACCCCTGGGCGATCAAGCAGAACACCGATTCGGGCGGCAAGACCGTCGGCATATACGCCGGCGCGCTTGGCTTCGGCTTCAACACCGAGCTTCTGGCCAAGAAGTACGTGAAGGCGCCGGCCTGCTGGGCTGACCTGCTGAAACCCGAATTCAAGGGTGAGATCCAGATGGCAAATCCCAACTCGTCGGGCACGGCCTATGTGGCGATCGCCACGCTGGTCCAGCTCATGGGCGAGGACAAGGCGTTCGACTACCTGAAGAAGATGCACGCCAACATCAACGCCTATACCCGCTCCGGCACCGCCCCGATGAAGGCGGTGGCGCGCGGCGAGACCATGGTGTCGATCAGCTTCGTGCATGACGGCGTCACCGAGGCGCTGGCCGGCTTCCCGGTGAAGACGGCGACGCCCTGCGAGGGCACCGGCTACGAGATCGGCTCGATGAGCATCGTCAAGGGCGCGCGCAACATGGCCAATGCCAAGAAGTTCTACGACTGGGCGCTGACGCCGGAAGCGCAGAAGCTCGGGGCGCAGGCCAAGCAGTTCCAGGTGCCGTCGAACAAGGCGACGCCGCTGCCGCCCGAAGCGCCCAAATTCGCCGACATGAAGCTGATCGACTACGACCAGGCCAAGTACGGCAAATCGGCCGAGCGCAAGCGCCTGATCGCGCGCTGGGACAGCGAGGTGGGTGCTCTGCCGAAGCCTTAGAATGCCTCTCTTGCCGGAGCGCGGACCTCCAGGTCCGCTCATGAGCATGATGCGGACCTGGAGGTCCGCGCTCCGATGAGCATGACGCGCGCGCCTCTTGCATGGTCGGTCGCGGGGTTGCTCGCGGCCGTGGTGTTGCCTTGGTACGCGTTGCAGGAAGGCCTGGATTCAGGCGTCTGGCTGACCGGTCTTTGGTCGTCGGAAGACTACGCTTCGGGCCTCGGTCAGCTCATCGCACACGGCAAGTGGTGGTTGGCGCCTGTGCTGGCAGCACTCGTCGCCTGCCTTGCAATCTCGCTGCTGCCGCTCGAGCGCGAGCGGCAAGGCTCCCTCCTCCTGCTGGCGAGCGGCCTCGGCCTTGTCCTGTTCGTCGCCCAGGCGGTCGGCATCGGCCTACGCGGCTGGACGGCCGACTGGCTCAACGCCTTGTTCGGCGAACTGGACACGCGACAGGTCGGCATCGGCGCCGGCGGGACCCTGGTGCTGATCGCGCTGCTGTCGCTGGTGTCGATCGCGCTGGCGCTGCGCGGTGGCTTCGGCGGTGACGCCTTTGTCGCCGGCGCTGTCACGACCGTCGCCGCTTCGATCGTGCTGTTCACCGCCTGGCCGATCCTGCGCATCCTCCTGCAAGCCTTCCAGGACGGCGATGGCGTCTTCATGCCGGCGCTGGTGATCGACCGGCTGGCGGCCGAGAAGATCTGGAGCCTGCGCTGCCTCACCGGCGGTGGCCGCTGCGGCGTCGCCTGGAACACGCTGTTCCTGGCGCTGGCCTGCGGCGCGGGCACGACGGCGCTGGGGCTCGCCTTCGCACTGATCGTCACGCGCACCTCCTTCGCCTACAAGAAGACGCTGCGCGTGCTCACGGTGCTGCCGATCATCACGCCGCCCTTCGTGATCGGCCTGGCGCTCATCCTCGTCTTCGGCCGGTCCGGCCTGGTCAACCAGTTCCTCGAATGGTCGATGGGCGTGCCGCCGACGCGCTGGATCTACGGCTTCCAGGGCGTGCTCATGGCGCAGCTCTTCGCCTTCACGCCGGTGGCCTTCCTGGTGCTGATCGGCGTCGTCGAGGGCGTGAGCCCGACCCTCGAGGAAGCCTCGCAGACCCTGCGCGCCGACCGCTGGGCCACCTTCGCGACCGTGTCGCTGCCGCTGATGCGGCCGGGCCTCGCCAACGCCTTCCTGGTGGGCTTCATCGAAAGCATCGCCGACTTCGGCAATCCCATCGTGCTGGGCGGCGACTACGGCGTGCTGTCGACCGAAATCTACTTCGCCGTGGTCGGCGCGCAACTCGACTACGGCCGCGCCGCGGCGCTGGCGCTGCTGCTGCTGGCCTTTGCGCTGGGCGCCTTCTTCCTGCAGCGCCACGTCGTCGGCACCCGCTCCTACGCCACCATCTCGGGCAAGGGCGATTCCGGCCTGCCGACGCCGCTGCCCGATCGCGCACGCCGCGCGGCACAATGGATCGCGCTGCCGTGGGCCGGCTTCACGCTGCTGCTCTACGGCTTCGCCTTCGTCGGCGGCCTGGTGAAGGTATGGGGCCGCGACTACACGCCGACCCTCGACCACTACGCCAAGGCCTTCGCCATCGAGCACACGTCCGACGGCCTGATCTGGTCAGGCGCCGCCTGGAACTCGTTCTGGACGACGGTGAAGCTCGCCGCCATCGCCGCCCCCCTCACGGCCGCGCTCGGCCTGCTGGCAGCCTGGCTGCTGGTGCGCCAGCGCTTCGCCGGCCGCGCCGCGCTGGAATTCGCTACCATGCTGTCCTTCGCCGTACCGGGCACGGTGATCGGCGTGGCCTATGTCTTCGCCTTCAACGTGCCGCCGATCGAGATCACCGGCACCGCAATGATCATCGTGCTCTGCTTCATCTTCCGGAACATGCCGGTCGGCGTGCGCGCCGGCATGGCGGCGATGAGCCAGATCGACCGCAGCCTCGACGAGGCCTCGCTCACCCTGCGCGGCCGCGCCCCGCAGACGCTGGCCTACGTCGTGCTGCCGCTGCTTCGGCCCGCCATCGTCGGCGCCCTGGTCTACGGTTTCGTGCGCGCGGTCACGACGGTGAGCGCGGTCGTCTTCCTGGTCACCGCCGAGTACGAGCTCGCCACGACGTACATCATCCTGCGCGTCATCAACGGCGACTACGGGCTGGCCATCGCCTATAGCTGCGCCCTGATCGTGTTGATGCTGGCGGCCATCCTGCTGATCCAGCTGCTGGTCGGCGAGCGGCGCCTGGGCCGGCGTGCGCCTCAGCTCCAGGGGGGCCGCGCATGAGCGTCGAGTTCCGCGACGTCGTGAAACGCTACGGCACGGCCACGGCCGTCGCCGGCGTGAGCTTCACGGTCGAGGCCGGCACGCTGGTCACCCTGCTCGGGCCCTCGGGCTGCGGCAAGACCACGACATTGCGCATGATCGCGGGCCTGGAACTACCGAGCGAAGGCCGCATCCTGATCGCCGGCCGCGACGTCACCAATCTCAGCGCCACGCCGCGCGACGTCAGCATGGTGTTCCAGTCCTATGCCCTGTTCCCGCACATGAGCGTGCTGGAGAACGTGTGCTACGGGCTGCGCCGCTCGGGCCTCGCCAAGGCCGAGGCGGACGCCCGCGCCCGCGACGGCCTGAAGCAGGTCGGACTTGGAGGCTTCGAGACGCGGCAGCCGTCCGAGCTCTCCGGCGGCCAGCAGCAGCGCGTCGCCGTAGCGCGCGCCCTGGTGCTCAAACCCTCGGTGCTGCTGTTCGACGAACCGCTCAGCAACCTCGACGCCCGCCTGCGCCGCCAGATGCGCGAGGAGATCCGCGAGCTGCAGCAGAGGCTCGGCCTCACCGTGGTCTACGTCACGCACGACCAGCAGGAGGCGATGGCGGTATCGGACCGCATCATCGTCATGAATGCCGGCCGCATCGAGCAGCAGGGCGGCCCACGCGACCTCTACGAACGGCCGGCCACGCCGTTCCTGGCCCGCTTCATGGGTGAATCGAACCCGGCGCGCGGCAGTGTCCGCCGGCTGGGTCCCGGCAAGGTCAGCGTGCGGCTGGGCGAGGCAACGATCGAGATCGCCGACGCCGATACCGCCGACGGTGAGGCCACAGTCGCGGTTCGACCAGAGGCGATCACCGTCGAGCCGGCGCCCGGTCCGGCCGGCGCGCTGTCAGGCAGGATCGCCAAGGCGAGCTATCTCGGCACGCACATGGAGTATTCGATCGACACGGCCGCCGGGACGCTGTTCGCCACCTGCCCCAGGGTCGAGCGCCCGCTGGCGGCGGGAACGCCAGTCGCCGTCACGCTGGCGCCGCGTGGCGTGATCATCGTTGGTTGACGGCCATCTCGGTGATCTCGCCGCCATCGAGCCGATACAGCCGATCGTGCGGGTGCGAGCGGGCCAGGGTCTCCGGCGGGGACAGCGACGCATAGGCGCCCTGGACGACGCGACTCATCATTTCGTGTGTGACCGCGACGGTCAGCGCCGCCGTGCAGCCTGCCAACCAGCGCCGCGCGCTCGCTGGCCCGCATATAGCTCTCGCCGCCATCGATCACATGGCACCACTTGTCGGCTTCGCGAGCCTGCCGCGCGCCTGGAAAGCGCTCGTCGATCGCGGCGTAGGTCAGCCCCTCCCAGGCACCCAGCGCGTGCTCCATCAACAACGGCGACGAACGGATGGCGGCGACCGGAAAGCCGAGCTCGGCGGCAATGAGCTCGGCCGTGGCCCGTGCCCGGCCGAGTGGGCTGGTCTCCAGGACGACGTCGAGCCGCTCGGGCAGGATCGTCCGCAGGAAGCGGCCGGTTGCGCGCGCTTGCTCAACCCCTTTGGGCGTCAGCGGCGAATCGAGACGCCCCTGCTGGCGACCGGCCTGGTTCCAGACCGTCTCGCCATGACGGACGAGGTAGATCAGGACGCCGTCGCGACCCGGCGACCGGTTTCCGTCAGCTTGCAGACCAGCCAGTCCGGCTTCAGCGGATTGCTGAACCAGGGCTCGGCCCAGCCGCGGGCGAGACACCGCCGCACGATGGCGGCCGCGACGGCCTGACCGTCGAGGTCGAACAGCGGCAGCTTGCCACCCGGCTGGGTGACGCCGCGGCGCAGATAAAGCAATTCCGGAAGTGTCGGAAGATTGGCTTCCAACTGATTGTCATTCAACGCAAAGACGTCAAACGACTGCGCGTCGCTACGCGCGATGATGCGATCAGCAAACACGGCGGCGTCCCCCTTTGACGATGCCGGTTGATAGGCCCCTCGCCGAACAAGATACGCGTGTTCGGTGAAAAACAAAGCTGAATCAGGTGGTTGTCGCCGTTTCTTGGCGCGACCACCCGATCTGGTGGTTACTCGAAGGCCGATCGCCAAAGTCTTGGATCGTCGCCCCCCGGCGACGATCTTGACGGCGACTAGTTGCTGGCCTTCAAGGTGGTGCGAAGCTGCGTGAGGGCCTGTTCTAGGTCCTCGAGCACCGATTCGATCTCCCGACGCTTGTGCAGGTCGAGCACGGCCGCGCGCGGCGTCGTAGTCGACGGCTGCGGCCCGGTCCTGGGCAACGGCTGCCGGGTCGAACCGGCCGCCATCGCCTCGGCGCGGGCCGACACGATGCGCAGGCTCTCGAGGGCGCTCTCGGCGGCAATGTCGAGACGCTGCGCCGGCAGGCGCCCGCGGCCTTCCTTCAGAAGCCGCTGCACGCCCTTGATGGTGTAGCCGTCCTCATAGAGGAGCGTGCGGATGCGGCGCAGGAGATCGACGTCCTCCGGCCGGTAATACCGCCGCCCGCCGCCACGCTTGAGCGGCCGGACCTGGCTGAACTTGCTTTCCCAGAACCGCAGCACATGCTGCGGGACATCGAGTTCGGTAGCGACTTCGCTGATGGTGCGAAACGCCTGTGCAGACTTTTCAACCCTTCTGTCTGCGCTCTGTAGCGATACGGCCATGTCTAGACCCCCACATTGCCCCAACTACCCCTTGATCTCGTCGGGCGCCCCATTAATCAGAGATTTCAGGACGTTCGACGCTCGAAAGACGAGTACGCGACGCGGCAGGATCGGAACCTCCTGCCCCGTCTTCGGATTGCGGCCCACGCGCTGGCCCTTGTCGCGGACCGTGAAGCTCCCGAACGACGAGATCTTCACCGATTCGCCACGCGCCAATGCCTCGACGACCTCGGCGAGTATGGTTTCGACAAGGTCGCTCGACTCGTTGCGAGACAGTCCCACTTCCTGGAACACCGACTCGCTCAGATCGGCACGCGTGATAGTCCGGCCTTCCATCCGGTACCCTTCCTTCCCCCACTTAATCCATACTCTAAGGACGGAAAGCGGTCAATATCAGTAGGATAGAGGGTGGCCTTGAATCGGCGTCTGTTCCCGTTCCGTTGCGGACGGGTAGTCGATGAAATTGTTTCAATCGATGCGTGTTACTACCAGCGCACCAGCGATGCGCCCCAGGCCAAGCCGCCGCCAATGCCCTCCAGCAGCAGTAAATCGCCTTTCTTGATACGACCGTCCTTCACGGCCGTATCGAGCGCCAGCGGAATGGAGGCCGCAGAGGTGTTGGCGTGCTTATCCACAGTCACCACGACCCTCTCGGGCGGCAGGCCGAGCTTGCGGCCGGTACCGTCGATGATGCGCTTGTTGGCTTGATGCGGCACCAGCCAGTCGATGTCCTTGGGCTCCAGGCCCGCCTTCTCCAGGACCTCGCCCACCACCGCCGCCATGTTGATCACGGCGTGCTTGAAGACCTCCTTGCCCTCCATGCGCAGGAAGCCGGTCGTCTTGGTCGATGACGGCCCGCCATCGACATAGAGAATGTCGTGCTGGCGACCGTCGGAATGCAGCGCATTCGCCAGGATCCCGCGGTCGGCCGAGCTGCCCTTGCCCTGCTCCGCCTTCAGAACGATGGCGCCGGCGCCGTCACCGAACAGCACGCAAGTGCCGCGGTCGTTCCAGTCGAGGATACGCGAGAAGGTCTCGGCGCCGATCACCAGCGCCGTCGAAGCCATGCCGCCTTTGATCAAGCTGTCGGCCACTGACACGCCGTAGACGAAGCCGGCGCACACAGCCTGCACGTCGAAGGCCGCGCCCTTGGTCATGCCGAGCGCCGCCTGCACGCGGGTGGCCGTGGCGGGAAAGGTCTCGTCGGGCGTTGCCGTCGCCAGCACGATCAGGTCGAGGTCCGACGCCTTGACACCGGCATGATCGAGCGCGCGCTGGGAGGCCTCGATGGCAAGATGCGAGGTGAACTCGCCGTCGGCCGCGATATGGCGCTGCTTGATGCCGGTACGCTGCTGAATCCACGCGTCGGAGGTATCGACTTTCTTGGCCAGCTCGTCGTTGGTGACGACCCTTTCCGGCAGGTAGGCGCCGCAACCCTGGACGACGGACCGTATCACTCGCTCCCTCCGCTTGCCTGCAGCGCCGGCGTTGTCGGCGCCTCGGCGGTCGAGATCACCTGGTGCAACTTGCCCAGGCCCTCGACAAGCTTGTTCTTGTACTCATAGCGAACCAGATCGACCGCCATGCCGATGGCGTAGGCGAAGCCCAGCGCGTCGGTGCCGCCGTGGCTCTTCACGCATACACCGTCCAGGCCCAGGAACACGCCGCCATTGTAGCGCCGCGGATCGACGCGCTTGCGCATCTTGATCAAGGCGCCCGAGGCGAACAGATAGCCGATCTTGGCGAAGCTCGAGGTCCGGAAAGCGTCGCGCACGAACTGCGTGTAGAGCTTGGCCGTGCCTTCGATCGCCTTCAGGGCGACATTTCCCGTGAAACCGTCGGTCACGACCACGTCGACATTGCCGGTGCCGATGTCGTTGCCTTCGACAAAGCCATGGAAGTCGACCGGCGCGCCATCGCGACGCAGCCAGCCGGCGGCCTGGCGCAGTTCCTCGTGGCCCTTGAGCTCCTCGGACCCGACATTCAGCAGGCCGACCCTGGGCTTGTCGAGCCCGAGCAGCACCTGGGCGAAGACGCTGCCCATGAAGGCGAACTCGGCGAGGTTCTCGGCGTCGCATTCGAGGTTGGCGCCGAGATCGAGCATCACCGTCTCGCCGCGCGCCGTCGGCAGGAACGAGGCCAGCGCGGGCCTGTGGGCGCCCTCGACCATGCGCATGGCAAACATCGAGATCGCCAGCAGCGCACCGGTATTGCCGGCCGACACGACGGTGTCGGCGCGCCCCTGTGCAGCCGCATCGACGGCCAGCCACATACTCGATTTGCGGCGACGGCGCAGTGCGAAGGACGGCTTGTCCTCGGCCAGCACGGCATCCTCGGCGGGCACGATTTCGAGCGCCTTGGCCAAGCCCTTGCGCTTGTCGACCAGCGGCTTCAGGCGGGCCGGATCGCCGAACAGCAGGTACGACGTGCCGGGATAGCGCTCGCGCGCGATGTCAGCACCGTTCACGACGATCCCGGGGGCGTGATCGCCGCCCATGCCGTCGAGCGCCAGAACGATCTTGTCCGCGCTCACCGCAATGCTCCGCTAGTCGGGTGCCAGCCCATCGCCGGCAGCGTGCAGCAGCCTACTTCTCGGCCGACGCGCTGTCCGCCAGGACCGGCATGTCCTCGCGATAGTAGCCGCAGTGCGAGCAGACCGTGTGCGGGCGCTTCAGCTCGCCACAGTTCTTGCACTCGATATAAGCCATCGACGGCAGGGCGTGATGGGCCCGACGCATGTTGCGGCGGGACTTGGAAACCTTCTTCTTGGGAACGGCCATGACGATCTCCACGACGGGGCAGCCCACTGGCCAGGCCCCAAAAAAGCTGCGGCCGCGCTCTATAGGCGCGGCAGGCGGCACTCTCTAGCCAAAACGTCTCGCCACCGCAACAAATTAGCGGCCGCGGCGCGGTTTGTCTCTGAGGGCGGCCAGGCCGGCGAACGGATGCCGGCGCTGCTCCGGCTGCCCTTTTCTCCCGCCGTGACGGGGCTTTGGCAGCACGTCTTCCAGCTTGGCACCGGGCCGCCGCGGGTAAGGATCGGCCGCCAAAGACAGCTGCTCGGCGACGATTTCGCCGATATCGAGCATATTTCCCGTGAGCGGCTCGGGGGCGTCGGCCTGTGAATTCAGCACCGCCTCGCCGCTTTCCGGGTCGCGGTCGTCGGCCATGTCCGGCTTGAAGACGATGCGGAAAGTGTCGTCGAGATCCTGCGTCACCGGGTCGAGAGTGAGCACGCAGGCCTGCACGATGCGGCCGCGCAGCCGGCCTTCGACCACGATCTGGCCGCCTACCCGGCGATCGACCGTTACCCGGGCGGAAAAGGCCGGCAGGGCGAGGAAGCCGAAACGCTTGGCCAGGGCGGCGCGCTCGCTGTCGCTGGGGGCGATCTCGAGCGCCGCACCGGACGGCCCCATTCGCTCGAGATCGACGAGGCGTTCTATTTCAGATTTCTTCTTGTTTTCAATATTTTGCGTCATTTTATTTATCTACTTTGTTAACTCTAGCCGCGCCGTCCGTGCCAACCGCGCCGCATAGTCGCGAATATGGACCTCCAGACGCTCGACTTCGGCATCGTCGGGCGACCTACCGCCATAGGCATTGCGGCGCAAGACGTCACTGAGGGGCGTTGGACCGCCTGCCATGGCCTCCCGATAGGCCAGCGCCCGGCCGTGCAGTCCCTCGGCCATGATCTTGATGCGCCGGCCCACCCCCAGGTCCTGCACGCCGATCTCGCGCAGCGTGAGGTCGAGATGGCGGAACATCGCGTCGAAGAAGGACTGCGCGAGCGCCTCTCCGTCCGGCTCGCGCCTCAGGCGATCGATCATCAGGGCTGCGTGGAGGGCCAGCGCATCGAAGCGGCCGTCGAGCGTGTCGGGAATGCCGCAGCCCTCGAACAGCACAGGTGCGCGCGCCTGCTCGGCCGTGCGTGCATAAAGGGCGGCGGCAAACGCCTCATGGGGATTCTTTCGCTTGAACACCAAGTTGCTCCCGTACCGTCGGTTGACCCGACGCGGCCGTCACGACATTTTGAGGCCCCTCTTTCCGACGAACCCCAGAAGCCGTCCATGCGTCGCACCGTCCCGCTCATCCTAGCCGCTGCCCTGTTATCGACCGCCTGTGATCCGTACGGTGACATCAGGGGCTTCGCGCCGGCGCCGGGCACCGTCGACAAGCTCGAGGTCGGCACCCAGAGCCGCGAGGACGTCGTGCGCCTGGTCGGCTCGCCGTCGGCCGTGGCGACCTTCAATCCCAACGTCTGGTACTACATCACCGAGAAGCAGGAGAACTGGGGCCCATCACGACCGTGGATCGCCGAGCAGAACGTGATCCAGATCAGCTTCAACGAGCAGGGCCGCGTCGCCAACATCAAGTACTACGACCTCAAGGACGCGCAGAACATCACCATGGTCTCGCGCATCACGCCGACCTCGGGCAAGGAGCTGACGGTGCTGGAGCAGATCCTGGGCAACGTCGGCAAGTTCAGCGGACCGAGGCAGAGCGGCAATCCGGGTGCACCGACCGGCGGCGGTCCCTGATCCGATCGACGCGTCGAATAAAAAAGCCCCGGTCCTGCGACCGGGGCTTTCTCTTTGGAACCTGTCATCCGCTCAGTGCGCGAGCACGGCGAGCAGCAGCAGGGCCACGATGTTGGTGATCTTGATCATCGGGTTCACGGCGGGGCCCGCCGTGTCCTTGTACGGGTCGCCGACGGTGTCGCCGGTGACGGCGGCCTTGTGGGCTTCGGAACCCTTGCCGCCGAAGTGACCCTCTTCGATGTACTTCTTGGCGTTGTCCCAGGCACCGCCGCCCGCCGTCATCGAGATGGCGACGAAGATGCCGGTGACGATCACGCCGAGCAGCATGGCGCCGACCGCGGCGAAGGCATCGGCCTTGCCGGCGATCGCCGAGATCACGAAGTACAGCACGATCGGCGACAGCACCGGCAGCAGCGACGGGATCATCATCTCCTTGATCGCGGCCTTGGTGAGCATGTCGACGGCGCGGCCGTAATCCGGACGATCCGTGCCCGCCATGATGCCGGGCTTCTCCTTGAACTGGCGGCGAACCTCCTCGACCACCGACTGTGCGGCACGGCCGACAGCCAGCATCGACATGCCGCCGAACAGGTACGGCAGGCCGCCGCCGATCAGCAGGCCGACGACGACGTAGGGGTTCTGCAGCGAGAAGCTGACCGCCTTCACGCCAAGCTTGCCCTGGGCGATGAAGTAGTCGAGGTCCGAGGTGTAGGCCGCGAACAGCACCAGCGCACCCAAGCCGGCCGAAGCGATGGCATAGCCCTTGGTGACGGCCTTGGTGGTGTTGCCGACCGCGTCGAGCGCGTCGGTGTTCTTGCGCACTTCCTTCGGCAGGCCGGCCATCTCGGCGATGCCGCCGGCGTTGTCGGTGACCGGGCCGTAGGCGTCGAGCGCCACCACCATGCCCGCGAGCGCCAGCATGGCGGTCGTGGCGATGGCGATGCCGAACAGGCCGGCCAGCACGTAGCAGATCACGATGCCGGCGCAGATCAGCAGCGCCGGCAGGGCCGTCGCCTCCATCGACATCGCGAGGCCGGCGATGACGTTGGTGCCGTGGCCGGTGACCGAGGCCTGGGCCACCGCCTTGACCGGACGATAGTCGGTGCCGGTGTAGTACTCGGTGATCCACACGATCAGGCCGGTGATCGCGAGGCCGACCAGCGAGCACCAGAACAGCGTCATGCCGGTGAACTGGCGGTCGCCGACCGTGAGCACGGTGGCGTTGCCGATCACCCAGTCGGTGACGAACCAGATCGCCGGGATCGACAGCACGGCGGCCGCGATCACGCCCTTGTACATCGCCCACATGATGCCGCCATCGGAGCCGAGGCGGACGAAGTAGGTGCCGATGATCGAGGTGATGATGCAGGCGCCGCCGATGGCCAGCGGATAGACCATCAGCTTGTAGACCAGCGCCGGATCGGCCGCGAAGAAGATCGAGGCCAGCACCATGGTGGCGACCGTGGTCACCGCGTAGGTCTCGAACAGGTCGGCGGCCATGCCGGCGCAGTCGCCGACGTTGTCGCCGACGTTGTCGGCGATGGTGGCCGGGTTGCGGGGGTCATCTTCCGGGATGCCGGCTTCGACCTTGCCGACCATGTCGCCGCCGACGTCCGCACCCTTGGTGAAGATGCCGCCGCCGAGACGGGCGAAGATCGAG
>JACPOB010000039.1 GCA_016185145.1 Rhodospirillales bacterium
CGGAGCGCGGACCTCCAGGTCCGCATCATGATCATGAGCGGACCTGGAGGTCCGCGCTCCGAAGAGGAGACAAGTCGTGCAATTCACCCCTGAACACGCCGAGATCCGCCGCACGCTGCGCGCCATCATCGACAAGGACATCAATCCGCATGTCGACAAGTGGGAGGAAGAAGGCATCTTCCCCGCCCACCAAGTCTTCAAGAAGCTCGGCAACGCCGGCCTGCTGGGCATCAACAAGCCCGTCGAATACGGCGGCATAGGGCTCGACTATTCCTACGCCATGGTGATGGCCGAGGAGCTGGGCCACATCAATTGCGGCTCGGTGCCCATGGCGATCGGCGTGCAGACCGACATGGCCACCCCCGCCCTCGCCCGCTACGGCAGCGACGAGCTGCGCAAGGAATTTCTGGCGCCGTCGATCGCCGGCGACTACGTCGCCTGCCTCGGCGTCTCCGAAGTCGGCGCCGGCTCCGACGTCGCCTCGCTCAAGACCACCGCCAAGCGGGTCGGCGGCGACTGGGTCATCAACGGCGGCAAGATGTGGACCACCAACGGCACCCAGGCCGACTGGATGTGCCTGCTGGCCAATACTGGCGAGGGCCCGGTCCACAAGAACAAGTCGCTGATCTGCGTGCCCATGAAGACCAAGGGCGTCCAGGTGGTCAAAAAGCTCGACAAGCTCGGCATGCGTTCCTCCGATACCGCGCAGATCTTCTTCGACGAGGTGAAGGTCCCGGTGCGCCACACGATCGGCCAGGAAGGCATGGGCTTCATCTACCAGATGCAGCAGTTCCAGGAGGAGCGGTTGTGGGGCGCCATCTCCGCGGTGGTCGGTATGGAGCGGCTGATCGACCAGACGGTCGAATACACCCGCGAGCGCAAGGTGTTCGGCCGTCCGCTGCTCGACAACCAGGTGATCCATTTCAAGCTCGCCGAGTTCCGCACCGAGGTCGAGCTGGTGCGCTCGCTCTGCTATCGCGCCTGCGAGGAGTATCTCGACGGCCAGGACGTCACCATGCTGGCATCGATGGCCAAGCTGAAAGCGGGCCGGATGCTGCGCCAGGTGACCGACGGTTGCCTGCAATACTGGGGCGGCGCGGGCTATCTCTGGGAATCGCCCACCGCGCGCTCGTTTCGCGATTCGCGCCTGGCCTCGATCGGCGGCGGCGCCGACGAGGTCATGCTGCAGATCATCTCGAAGCTGATGGGTACGCTGCCGCGTCTGGAGAATCGGTGATATCCCCGTCATCCCGACCGGAGCGAAGCGGAGTGGAGGGACCTTTTCTTTCTTCGACACACATGAACAGGCCCCTCGGCTTCGCTCGGGGTGACGGAGGGGAGGATGGCAATGTCTGAGTTCGCTGCAAAGTACGAGACCCTGCTGCTGCGTCGCGAGCGCTCGCGCCTACACGTCACGCTGAACCGGCCCGAAGTCAAGAACGCGCTCAACCCGACCCTGATCGGCGAGCTGCGCACCGTGTTCGGCATCCTGCGCGACCGGCGCG
Organism: Rhodospirillales bacterium; assembly: GCA_016185145.1. Lineage (GTDB taxonomy): Bacteria > Pseudomonadota > Alphaproteobacteria > Reyranellales > Reyranellaceae > Reyranella. The sequence goes on from JACPOB010000039.1 coordinate 1,506, forward strand.
ACATCAAGGTCGTGATCCTGCGCGGTGCCGGCGGCACTTTCTGCGCCGGCGCCGACCTCAAGAACATGGAACAGAGCATCACGGAGAAGCGGCCGGGCAAACGCGATCCGATCGCGCTCAACAACCGCGAATACGGTACGTTCCTCGAGATGGTGAACACCACGTCGCAGGTCGTCGTCGCGGCCGTCGAGGGCTACGCCATCGCCGGCGGGTTCGGCCTGCTCTGCGTCTCCGACGTGGCGATCTGCACCGAGGACGCGGGTTTCGCCATGAGCGAGACGGCGATCGGCATCGTGCCGGCCCAGATCGCGCCCTTTGTCGCCGCCCGCATCGGCGTGCCGCAGACGCGTCATCTCGCGCTGACGGCCGCGCGCTTCAAGGGGCCGGAGGCCTTGCGGCTCGGCATCGCGCATCACCTGGTGAAGGATTCGGCGGGGCTCGACGCCAAGCTGGAAGAGGTGCTGAAGCAGGTCGACCGCTGCGCTCCACTGGCCAATGCATTGACCAAGGCCGTGGTGATGAAGGTGGGCAGCGAGCCGCTTTCCTCGGTGCTCGACTTCGCCGCCGACCGCTTCGCCGAGGCCCGCCGCAGTCCCGAGGCCGCCGAAGGCCTGCGCGCCTTCGCGGAGAAGAGGCAACCGAAATGGGTGACCGAATGATCGCTGCCCGCGCGCTCGACCTCCCCGCCCGCACCGGTTCGGACTATCCGGCGCCGCACAGCGCGCCCTGCCTCGCGCGCATCCGCCGGGCGCTCGGCGACGCCTTCGGCCTGTCGCAGTTCGGCGTCAACCTGCTCGACCTGCCGCCGGGCACCTGGTCGTCGCAGCGCCACTGGCACGAACAGCAGGACGAGTTCGTCTATGTGCTCGAGGGCGAGGTCGTGCTGGTGACCGACGAGGGCGAGAGCGTCCTTACGCCGGGCATGACGGCGGGCTTCCGCGCCGGCTCGGGCAACGGCCATCACCTCGTCAATCGCTCGAACCGGATCGCGCGCGTGCTGGAAGTCGGCACGCGCACCGTCGAGGAGGTCGCGCATTACTCCGACATCGACATGATGGTGCGCGAGGATGCCAGCGGCTGGGGCTACTTCACCAAGGACGGACGGCCGCTGAAATGAACTTCGCCAAGGTCCTGGTCGCCAATCGCGGCGAGATCGCCTGGCGCGTCATGCGCACGGCCAAGGCGATGGGCTACCGCACCGTCGCGGTCTATTCCGACGCCGACAGGGAGGCGCCGCACGTTTCGTTCGCCGACGAGGCGGTGCGCATCGGCCCCTCGCCGGTCGGCGAGAGCTATCTCAGCATCGACCGCATCCTGGAGGCTGCACACAAGTCCGGCGCTGACGCGATCCACCCGGGCTATGGCTTCCTGTCGGAGAACGAGACGTTCGCCGCAGCCTGCGAGAAGGCGGGCCTGGTCTTCATCGGCCCGCCGCCCGCCGCCATCGCCGCCATGGGCAACAAGGCCGCCGCCAAGCGGCGCATGATCGATGCCGGGGTGCCCTGCGTGCCCGGCTATCAAGGCGCGGACCAGAGCGACGCCAACCTCGAGAAGGAGGCGCGCAAGATCGGCCTGCCGGTGATGGTGAAGGCGGCAGCCGGCGGCGGCGGCCGCGGCATGCGCCTGGTCGAGCGCGACGCCGACTTGTCGGAGGCGATCCGCACGGCGCGCACCGAGGCCGAAAGCGTCTTCGGCTCGGGCGAACTCATACTCGAGAAGGCGGTGGTCGACGCGCGCCACGTCGAGATCCAGGTCTTCGCCGACGCCCACGGCAACGTCATCCATCTCGGCGAACGCGACTGCTCGGTGCAGCGCCGGCACCAGAAGGTGATCGAGGAAGCGCCCTCGCCCGCCGTCGATGCCGATCTGCGCCATCGCATGGGGGCCGCCGCCGTCGCCGCCGCGCGCGCCATCGGCTATCGCGGCGCCGGCACCGTCGAGTTCCTGTTGGGCGCCGACGGCGCCTTCTATTTCCTGGAAATGAACACCCGCCTGCAGGTCGAGCATCCGGTGACCGAGGCGATCACCGGCCAGGATCTCGTGGCCTGGCAGCTGAAAGTCGCGGCCGGCGAGAAGCTGCCCCTCACGCAGGAACAGGTGGCTTTCTCCGGCCATGCCATCGAAGTGCGCCTCTACGCCGAGGACGCCTATGCCGGCTTCCTGCCGCAGACCGGCCGCATCGATGTGTGGCGGCCGGCGGGCGGCACCGGCGTGCGCATCGATCACGGCATGAAGGACGGGCTGGCGATCTCGCCGTTCTACGATCCGATGATCGCCAAGGTGATCGCCCACGGCGCCACGCGCGAGGAGGCACGCTCGCGGCTGGTGCGGGCGCTGCGCGAGACCGTCGTGCTGGGCCCGACGACCAATCGGCATTTCCTGATCCGCCTGCTGGAGCATCCCGAATTCGCTGCCGGCAAGGCCACGACGGCGTTTCTCGGCAGGCATGAGTTCCCCGCTCCCGTCATCGACGACGCGCACTGGCAGCTCGCGGCAAACCTGCTGTGGCGGCAGTCCGCGGCGCGCTACCCCGAGACACTGCGCGGCTGGCGCAACTCCAACCCCGAGCCGACACCGATCCGGCTCGCCGTGGGCAACAGCGAGCGCCTGCTGCACGTGATGGGCAGCGAAGCGATCGACGCCGTACCGTTCCACATCGACGGCGACGACATCGTCGTCGACCTCGACGCACTGACCGTGCGTTTCACCGACAAGACCTATGCGCCACCCGCGGCTGCCGCAGCCGGCAGCGACGGCAAGCTGCGCGCGCCGATGGACGGCAAGATCGTCGCCATCAACATTGCAGCGGGCGACAGCGTCACCAGGGGGCAGACGCTGATCGTGCTGGAAGCCATGAAGATCCAGCACCAGCTCAAGGCGGCGCTCGACGCCAAGGTCGAATCGGTGGCAGTCAAGGAAGGCCAGCAGGTGTCCAACCGGACGATCCTCGTGACCATGGCCGGCGATGCCCCTGCACCTTGAGAAGGTCAGCCACAGCTACGGCACCGTCGAAGCCCTGTCGGGCATAGACCTCGACATCGCCGACGGCGAGACCGTCGCGCTGATCGGCCCGTCCGGCTGCGGCAAGTCGACCTTGCTCGGCATCGTCGGCGGCCTGCTCGAGCCCACGGCCGGCCGCGTCACCTTCTCGGGCTCGATGCCCAGCGATTCGCTCAACCCCTTCACCTACATCTTCCAGGATTTCGCGCTGCTGCCCTGGCGCAGCGTCGCCGACAATGTCGGCCTCGTCTTGGAGCATCGCGCGCCCAACGCCGTCGAGCGGCGCGAGCGCATCGCGGCAGCGCTCGCCCTCACCGGCCTCTCCGAATTCGCCTCGGCCTATCCCAAGCAGCTCTCGGGCGGCATGCGCCAGCGCGTCGGCATCGCCCGCGCCCTGGTCGTGCGGCCGGCCGTGCTGCTGCTCGACGAGCCGCTGTCCGCGCTCGATGCCCAGACGCGCGAGCTCCTGATGGAGGATCTTCTGGCCATCTGGGCGCGCGAGAAGAGCACGCGCGTCTACGTCACCCACAATCTCGAGGAGGCGGCGCGGCTCGCCGACCGCGTCGTCGTGCTGTCGCGTCGGCCCGGCCGCATCCGCGAGGTGATCGCGATCGACGTGCCGGTGTCGGAACGCGGCCAGGCCAGGCACGCGACGCTCCTTGTCGAGGTGCACAAGAAACTCTGGTCGCTGATCCGCGACGAGGTCGTCACCGCCGACCGCGAGATGCAGCATGTCTGACCAGCGGTCTGAGCAGCGGTCTGACCAGCGATCTGGCCGCCGACCCGTTCCCTTCCGCGGCGGCGGGTTCAATCCGGTGCCGCGTCGCCTGTTGCCCTGGCTGGTGTTCGTCCTGCTGATCGCGGCCTGGCAGGCGGCGTCGAGCGCGAGCCTGCTGCCGGCGTTGTTCATGCCCAGCCCCGCCGCCATCGTGAATGCGCTGATCGAGCTGTGGCTGAACGGCACCCTGGTCGAGCACGTCTCGGCGTCGCTGAAGCGCATCATCCCAGGCTGGATCATCGGCACAGGCGCAGGCCTCGCCGTCGGCCTGGCGATGGGCATCTTCTCTGCCGCGCGTGCCGCCGGCCTGCCGATCGTGTCGGCGTTGTTCCCGATCCCCAAGATCGCGCTGCTGCCCCTGCTGATCCTGTGGTTCGGCATCGGCGAGCCATCCAAGGTCGTGACGATTGCGCTGGGCGTCTTCTTCCCGACGGTCATCTCGGCCTACAGCGCCTGCGATTCGGTCCCACGCAACCTCATCCGCATGGGCCAGAGCTTCGGCCTGCCCGCAACCGACATCGTCCGCAAGATCATCCTGCCCGGCGCCATGCCCGGCATCCTGGCGGGGTTCCGCATCTCGGCTTCGGTGGCGCTGCTCCTGGTGGTCGCGGCCGAGATGATCGGCGCGCAGTACGGCATCGGCGCCTTCGTGCTGCAGGCCGGCAACCTGATGCAGACCGACCAGCTGATGGCCGGCGTGGTCCTGCTGTCGGTGCTGGGCCTGTTGATCGCCTGGGGGCTTGGCATGGTCGAGCGTTCCGTGCTCCGCTGGCGCTGACAGGGAGGGAACGACAATGCTGCGCAGACATATGCTCGCGGCCGCTCTTGTGATGGCGGCGGCGCCGGCTTTCGGCCAGGCTTGGCCCAACAAGCCGATCACCATGATCGTGCCCTTCGCCGCCGGCGGGCCGACCGATCTCATCGCCCGCATCATCGGCGAGCGCATGGGCAAGGAGCTCGGCCAGCAGTTCATCATCGAGAACGTCACCGGGGCCGCCGGCACCATCGCCATGGCCAAGCTCGCGCGCGCCGCGCCCGACGGCTACACGATCGGCATCGGCCATGTCGGCACCAACGTCGCCAACGCCGTGATCTACACCAAGCTCGGCTTCGACCTGGTGAACGATCTCGAGCCCATCGCGCGCCTGCCGGCCAACGCCATGCTCGTCGTCTCGTCCAACAACGTGCCGGCCAAGACCCTGAAGGAGCTGGTCGACTACCTGAAGGCCAATCCCGACAAGGCGTCGGGCGGCACGGCAGGCATCGGCTCGGGCGCCCATCTTGGCGCGCTCGCCTTCAACAAGGCGACCGGCATCAGCTACCAGCTCGTGCCGTATCGCGGCACCGGTCCGGCCATGCAGGACCTGATCGCCAACCAGATCCAGGTGATGGTCGACCAGTCGGCGAATTCCCTGCCGCAGGTCCAGGGCGGCAAGATCCGCGCCTATGCCGTCACGTCGGCCAAGCGTTCACCCGCCATGCCCGACATCCCGACCGCGGCCGAAGCGGGCTATCCGATGGAGGTCTCGATCTGGAACGGCCTGTGGGCGCCCAAGGGCACGCCCAAGGACATCGTCGACAAGCTGAACGCCGCGGCCATCGCCGCGCTCGCCGATCCGGCCGTGCGCAAGCGCATGGACGAGCTCGGCCTCGATACACCGACGGCCGAGGAGATGAAGCCCTCGGCCTTCGCCGCCTTCCAGAAGGCCGAGCTGGCGCGCTGGAAGCCGATCCTCGAAGCCGCCGGCGTCAAGGCCGAGTAAATCCGCTCCCGCGCGCCAACTGAATGGTGGTCTTGCGAAATATGACTACTGGTTCATCGATCATATTTCTTGCCATCCCGACGATTGCGCCCAAGATGGGCCCAACGGCAAAGCAGCCCGACCGGCGAACGGCGGGCGACATTGGGTAGGAGATGCGCACTCATGAAGCACGCGAGCGTTCTGCGGACGGCCATCGTCGGCGCCGCCCTCTATTGCGGCCTGGCCGGCGGTGTTCTCGCCCAGACCATCGACCTGAAGCTGGCCGACCGGCTGCCCCAGGATCATTACGTCGCCCGCTACTCGACCAACTACTGGATCGAGGAGGTGCAGAAGGCGACCGGCGGCAAGCTCAAGATCACGCGCTATCCCAGCGAGCGTCTGGGCAAGTCGAAGGACATGATGGCGCTCGCCAAGACCGGCATCACCGACATCGGCGAATTCGTGCCAGGCTATCTCGGCGACCCGCTGCTGCTGTCGACGGTGGCGGAGCTGCCTGGGCTGGTGCCCGATGCCTGCGCCGCCTCGCTCGCCTATGAACAGCTGGCGAAGCCCGGCGGCTTCATCGACAAGACCGAGCTCGCGCCGCAAGGCCTGCGGCTGCTCTACGTCGTGGGACTGCCGGCCTACCAACTCTTCACCTCGCGCAAGTTCGACAGCCTGGCGACCATGCGCGGTCTCAAGATCCGCTCCTCCGGCCCCGCCATGGATGCCGGCCTGCGCCAGCTCGGCATGGTGCCGATCCGCATGAGCGCCGCCGAGCTCAGCGAATCCTTTTCGCGCGGCACCGTCGACGGCATGGCCTTTCCCGCCGCCAGCATCTTCACCTACGACCTGCAGGGCAAGACCAAGTACGGCACCGACAAGCTGAGCTTCGGCAGCAGCATCACCTTCTACGCGATCTCGACCCGCGTCTGGAACAAGCTGCCGCCCGACATGCAGAAGATCATGACCGAGGCCGGTGATCGCACGACGCGGCACAGCTGCGGTCTGGTCGACCAGGAGGAGCAGGCGGCGCTCAAGAAGCTCGAGGCCGGCGGCATGACGGAGGTCAAATTGTCGGCGGAGGACCGCGCCAAGTTCGCCCAGGAACTCTCGACGGTCGGCCAGGAATGGGCCGAGGCCGCCGACAAGCGCGGCCGCAAGGGCAGCGAGGCCCTCGCCGCGTTCCGCGAGGCCCTGTCCAAGCTGCCGCGCTGATCGCGGCAGCGACATGCTGGGGTTCTTCGAACGGATCCTGTCCGCCGTGGACTGGCTGCTGTCGCGCATCGTGGCGTCGGTCATCCTGGCGGTGATGGTGCTGATCGTCTGCGACGTCTTCGGCCGCTACCTGTTCAGCCGGCCCCTGCCCTGGGTCTACGACATCGTCTCGATCTATGTCGTGAATCTCATCCTGTATCTGCTGGCGAGCGAAGTGCTGCGCACCCGCGCCAACATCGAGCTCGACCTGCATGTCCGCTTCCTGCCGGAACGGGCGTGGAGCTTCCTGCAGGGCCTCGCCTGGCTGTGCACGGCCGCGGTGCTTGCGCTCGCGTCGTGGCGGGTGTGGATGTCGATGGCCGACAGCCTGGCCGCCGCCGAGGTCCATCCCGGCCTGTACGAATGGCCGGTGTGGATCGAGAAGGCCGTCGTGGCGCTGGGCCTGGCGCTTCTCGCCTGTCGCATAGTGGTCCGACTCTGCCGCTTCCTCCAGGGCGGGCTGAACGCCGGCGTCTTCAACGCCGACGAATCGGCCAAGCCGGGAGTCGTCGAATGACCGACAGCTACGCCGTCACCATCGTCCTCGGCCTGCTGATCCTGCTGCTGCTGCTGCGCGTCCCCGTCGCCTTCGGCATCCTCGTGGCCGCCTGTGTCGGCCTGTGGATGGTGGCGGGCTGGGAGGTCCTGCAGGGCGTGCTCGAGACCGTGCCGCTGTCGTCGGTCTCGAACTACGAATTCATCACCGTGCCGATGTTCCTGCTGATGGCGGAGTTCGTCATCATCAGCGGCGTGGCCGACGGCATCTTCACCGCCGCGGCGGCCTGGGTCGGACGGGTGCGCGGCGGCCTCGCCATCGCCACGGCGCTGGCCGGTGCGGGCTTCGCCTCGATCTGCCATTCGAGCACCGCGGCCGCGGCGACATTGTCGGCGACGTCGGTGCCGGCGATGATGCGCGCCAACTACGAGCCGCGGCTTGCCTACGGCGTCGTGGCGATCTCGGGCACGCTCGGCATGCTGATCCCGCCCAGCGTCGCCATGGTCCTCTACGGGCTGATCGCCGACGTCAATCTCGGGCGCCTGTTCATCGCCGGCGTGATCCCGAGCGTGGTGGTGGCCGCCACCATCATCCTCACCGTGGTCTTCCTGGTGTGGCTCAACCCGGCGAGCGCCCCGCCGGCCCGCAAGCACAGCTGGGCCGAGAAGTGGCGCGCCCTCAAGGTCGCGCTGCCCATGATGGCGCTGTTCCTGGGCGTGGTCGGCGTCATCTATTCCGGCGTGGCGACGCCCACCGAGGCCTCCGCCATGGGCGCGTTCGGCGCCTTCCTGATCGCGCTTGCCATGAAGCGGCTCGACTTCAAGGGGACGGTCCATGCCGCCTACCGGGCGGGCAAGACGACCTGCATGGTGCTGCTGGTCGTGATGTGCGCCCACGTCCTCGCCTACTTCCTGGTCATGACCCACGTCACCGAGAACCTGCTGGCCTGGGTCGGTACGCTCGGCATGCCGCCGTGGGGCATCCTGATCGTGATCTACGTGATCTACCTGGTGCTAGGATGCTTCCTCGACCTCGCCGCCATGCTGGTGCTGACCATTCCGGTGGTGCTGCCGCTCATCAAGTCGCTGGGTTACGATCCGGTGTGGTTCGGCATCCTGGTCATCGTGCTGGGCGAGGTAGGAATGGTGACGCCGCCGGTCGGCCTCAACGTCTTCGTGGTGGCGCGCGTCACCGGACAGCCCGTGGCGGAAGTCTTCCGCGGCGTGCTGCCCCACGTGGTGGCCCATCTCTTCGCTGTCGCCATCCTCACCATCTGGCCGGCGCTGGTGCTATGGCTGCCCGGAACGATGAAATGACCGCCAGGAAGAAGCCCAAGCTCACGCGCGCCGAGCGGGCACGCGAGAACCGGTCCCGCCTGATCCACGCCGCCCAGGAGGTGGTGGGCCAGCACGGCTATGCCGAGGCGTCGGTCGCGCGCATCGTCGACCGCGCCGGCCTCGCCCAGGGGACGTTCTATCTCTACTTCGACTCGCGCCAGGACCTCTTCGACCAGCTGCTGCCGGAGATCGGCGGCGAGGCGCTGGCCTACATCCGCGACGCGGTGAAGGGGACCAAGGGCTTCATGGCGCAGGAGGAGAAGGCGATGAAGGCCTTCTTCGAGTACGTCGTCCGCAACCCGGCCTACTTCCGGGTCTTCACCGAAGCCGAGATCGCCGCCCCCGCCGCCTATCTCAAATACACCCGCAAACGTACCGGCAGTTTCCTCAACGTCGTGACGGCGGCATGGAAGCGCGGCGAGATCAAGGGTTACACCCGGCAGGAACTCGGTGCGCTGACCCAAATGATGCTGGCCGCGCGCGCCTATCTCTTCCAGGAATACGCCAAGACAGGCCAGGGCCTGCGGATGCCGCCCAAGTGGGTGATCGACGCCTACATGAAGTTCCTGGCAAAAGGCCTCGCCGGCGGCGACTGAGCCTCAGATCGGCGAGATCGACCGCACGCGCGCCCAGCCGTTGCTGCGCCGGCGGGCGGGCGCATCCTCGAGCGCCCGCACCAGGAGCGCGCGCGTGTCGCGCGGATCGATCACCTCGTCGAGGTGGAAGTGCTCCGCCGCCCGGAGCGGGCCGAGCTTGCGGCGGATGTCGGCGATCAGCTCGCGACGCCGTGCCTGGGGATCGGGCGCGGCGTCGATTTCCTGGCGATGGATGATGTCGATCGAGCCTTCCACCGACATGGCGCAGATCTCGGCGCTCGGCCAGACGAACGTCGCTTCCGCCTCGAAGCTGCCCTGGCCGCCGTTCATCATGATGAAGGCGCCGCCGTAGCCGCGGCGCAGCACGACGCTGAGCCGTGGTACGGTGGCGCAGCCCAGCTCATAGAGCATGCGCCCCGATCGGCGGCCGAGGCCGGTTCTTTCCGCGGCCGAGCCGACGACGTTGCCCGGCACGTCGATGAAGTAGACGAGCGGCAGGCCGAAGGCGTCGCACACCGCGATGAAGTGCGCCGCCTTCTCGCTCGCCGCGACGTCGATCACGCCGGCATTGATGCGCGGCTGGTTGGCGATGAAGCCGACCGGCCGGCCCGCCAGGCGGGCGAAGCAGACGACGATGTTGCGCGCGAAGGTCGGCCGGATCTCGAACAGCGAATCGCTGTCGGCGACCAGCGCCAGGACCCGGCGCACGTCGTAGCCCTTGCGCAGGTTGGTCGGCACGGCATCGAGCAGCGCCTCATCGCGCCGGTCCGCCGGCTCGTCGGTGGCAACGACGGGCGGACTCTGCCCGGCATTGGAGGGCAGAAAGGACAGGTAGCGGCGGATCGCCTGCAGGCAGTGCGCCTCGTCGTCGGCGCCGAAATGGGCGATCCCGGTGGTGTCGACGTGCATGGTGGCGCCGCCCAACGCCTCGGTCTCGATGTCCTCGCCGATCGCCGCCTTGACCAGCGACGGCCCGGCCATGCCCATGGCCGACTGCTCGCGCACCATGACCACGAAGTCGGCCATCGCCGAATAGTTGGTCGGCCCGGCAAAGGCCGGACCCATGACGGCCGAGACGACCGGCACCCAGCCTGAGAGGCGGGCGAACAGCTCGAACACCGGCGTGCCCTGGGCGAAAGAGCGGGCATCCTGGCCGTCCTGGATGCGATGCCCGCCACCGTCGTGCAGCATGATGAAAGGCATACCGCCGTCGCCGGCGCGGCGCATGGCGCGCAGCATCTTCTGGCGCCCGACATGGCCGATGCTGCCGCCGAGCGTCGTGTAGTCGGACGAGCAGATCATGACCGGCCGGCCGTCGATGCGGCCGCTGCCGGTCACCAGCCCGTCGGCCGGTGCGACCAGGCGCGCCGCGCTGTCCCCGGCCTGCACCGGCTGGACTAGGCTGCCGACTTCGCGGAAGCTGCCGGCATCGCACAGCAGCGCGACGCGCTCCCGCGCCGTGAGCTTGCCGCGCTTGCGTTGGCGCTCGACGGCCGCCGGCCGCCCCGCATCCAGCACCTCGAGGCGCGCCGCATCGATTCCCGCCAGCAGCTCGCGCATGGGCGTCCCCTCCGGGCGCTCCGTCATGCGGCGGACCGGCCGAAGGCTCCGGCGGCGGCGGCGGCGCGAACCTGCTCGGGCGTGTAGTTCAGCACCCGCGACAACACTTCTGCGGTATCGGCGCCCAGCAACGGCGCGGCGACGGGGCTCGCAACAGGCGTCTCGGAGAAATGCACGGGCAGGCCGACATTTGGGATCGTGCCCAGCGTCGGATGGGGAATTTCGCTCAGCAGCCCCAGTTCGGCGATCTCGGGCGCGTCCATCGCCTCGCCCACCGTGCGGATGGCGCCGCCTGGGACGCCGGCCTCGTGCATGCGGCTGAGCCACATCGCCCGCGCGCCCTGCTTCAGCCGTCCGGAGATCAGCCCGATCAGCTTCCTCGTGTTGTCCCGGCGTCTGCGGCTGTCGGCATAGTCCGGATCGTCGGCCAGTTGCGGATCCTGCAGGACCTCGCGCGCAAAGCGCTGGAAGGTGCGGTCGTTGGCGCAGGCCAGATAGATCGGCCCGTCGGCTGTCTCGAAGGCGCCAACCGGGCTGGCCGTCGCCTGGATATTGCCGAAGCGGGTGGGCGACACGCCGGTCGCCAGATAGGCCAGCGAAAAGTTGCCCAGCATGTTGACCGCGGTCTCGATCATCGTCGTCTCGATGTACTGCCCCCTGCCCGTACGCCCGCGCGCCAGCAGCGCGGCCTGAATGGCATTGGCCGACATCATCGCGGTTGAGATGTCCATGATCGACGGCCCGGCGCGATAGCCCGGCTGCTCGGCCGGATCGCCGTTCATCGAGATGAAGCCGCTTTCCGCCTGCACGATCGGATCGAAGCCGCTGCGCCGGGCGTAGGGCCCGCTGCGGCCATAGGCCGAGATCGAGCAATAGATCAGCCCGGGATTGCCCTTCGACACGGTCTCATAGTCGAGCCCGAGCCGGGCCATCACTCCGGTCGAGAAGTTCTCGACGACGATGTCGGCCTCCTCGATCAGGCGCTTGGCGATGGCAAGGCCTTCAGCGGCCTTGAGATCGAGCGCCACGCTCCGCTTGTTGCGGTTGACCCAGAGATAGGGAACGCCTTCGCCGCCTAGCGTCGGCGGATAGTTGCGGAAGGCGTCGCCCTCACCTGCGCTTTCGATCTTGATCACTTCGGCGCCGAAGTCGGCCAGGATCATCGTTGCGTAGGGGCCCGCGATGAAATGCGAAAAGTCGACCACCCGCACATCGGCAAGCGGCGTCGGTTTTCCGCTGTCGCGCGGACGAGGTGACGGAAGCTTTGGCGGCAAGGTCGTCTTTCCTTCGGGCGGTGCGATCGGCAGTCTAGGCAGGGCCCACCAGAGTCACAACAATATGAACTATGAACCACCAGTCATTTCCGGCATCGGGCCTTGCAAAATCGAGGCACCTCAGTCCCTGTAGCTCTGCGGCACAGGGCAAGCCGGCAGGAGCTTCTCCAGCGTCTTGGCGACGCCGAGCAGTCTGGCGTCGTTCCAGCGCTTTCCGGTGAGCTGCAGGCCGATCGGCAGCCCCTCTTTCGAGAAGCCGCAGGGCAATACGATCGACGGCTGCCCCGTGAGGTTGGCGAGAAAATTGTAGGCCGTGCCGGCAAAGAAATAGAAATGCGGCGTGCCGTCGATCACCAAGGGCTCGGTCTGCTTTTGTCGGATGAAGGCGGCATCCGGCATCACCGGCATCAACCAGGCATCGTAGTCGTCGAGGAAGGACTCGCATTGCCGCATGACCTGGTCGCGCCGGTCGAGCACGGCGAACAGCTCGGCGAGATCGAGCCGCGCCGTGCGGCCGGCCGAGCGCTCCGTCGGATCGGGTGAGCTGATCATCCCGAACGTGGGTTCGCGCTCGGCGAGCGGCTGCAGGGCGCGCACCTGGTAGTGAAAAAGGTCGGCCCAGTCGTCCCAACCCTGCTGCCAGTCGAGGCCCTTGGGCTCGGCGCGCTTCACCTTGGCACCGGCTTTGCTCAGCAGGCGAACCGTCTGCTGTACGACAGACGAGGTGTCAGCCGAGACCTTCACCAGGGGATTGCTGTCGATGAACGCGATGCGAAGGTCCTCGGGCCTGGCGGCCGGCGCGGCACCGAGCGCCACGGGCGGCGCCTCGGCCTCGTTGCCGTCGGGGCCGGCGATGATGCGCAGCGCCGTCTCGAGATCGTCGACCGATCGTGCCAGCGGGCCGAACACGCCCATCCAGCGAACGGTGCGCGTCTGGCCGGGCAGGCATGGCACGTGGCCGCGGCCCGGCACCCGCCACTCGCTGGGCTTGAGCGCAAAGATGCCGTTGTAATGCGCGGGGTTCCTGACCGAGCCGCCGATGTCGCTGCCGAGCTCGAGCGGCGACAGGCGCGCGGCGATGGCGACTGCTCCGCCCCCGGTCGAGCCGCCGGCCGCACGCCGGTCGTCCCAGGCGTTCTTGGTCGTGCCGAACAGCGGGCTGTCTGTCTGAAAGTCGGCGCACAGCTCGGGCACATTGGTCTTGCCCAGGATCACCGCACCCGCCGCGCGCAGGCGGCCGACCAGGCTCGCATCCTCGGCGGCGACATTGTCCTTGAGCGGCGGATGGCTGGACGTGGTGTGCAGCCCCGTGACGTCGAACGCTTCCTTGATCGTGATGGGCACGCCGTGCAGCGGGCCGAGCTGCTTCTTCCTTGCCCGTGCACGATCCGCCGCGCGCGCTGCCTTGAGCGCGCCGTCGCGATCGACCACGACCAGTGCATTGAGCGGTCCGTTCAGTCGGGCGATGCGCTGCAAATGCGCCTCGGTCGCCTCGACCGAGCTCAGGCGACCGTTTCGTATGGCGCGGGCAAGCCGCGTCGCCGTCTCAAAGCACGGATTCATGCATGTCCCCCTTGCACGGCTCGGACACTAGCCGCCTCACCCGCGCCCGGCTATAGAGCCCAAGGTAATCTTGGGGGCGCCATGAGTTTGGCTCGCAAAACACTGTTCGTGACCGGTGCCAGCCGGGGCATCGGACTCGCCATCGCGCTCGCCGCTGCACGCGACGGCGCCAACGTCGCCATCGCCGCCAAGACGGTGAAACCCGATCCCAGATTGCCCGGCACCATCTTCACCGCCGCCGAGGAGGTCGAGAAGGCGGGCGGCAAGGCGCTGCCGCTGCCCTGCGACATCCGTGACGAGCAGAGCGTGGAGAAGTCGGTGGCCGAGACCGTAGCCAGGTTCGGCGGCATCGACATCCTGGTCAACAATGCCAGCGCGATCAGCCTCACCGGCACGCTCGCCACTCAGATGAAGCGCTACGACCTGATGCACCAGATCAACGCGCGCGGCACCTACATGGTCTCGCAGAAGTGCATCCCGCATCTGTTGAAGGCAGAGAACCCGCACGTGCTGAACCTGTCGCCGCCGCTCGACTTCGACGTGAAGTGGTTTTCCAACCACGCGGCCTACACCCTCGCCAAGTTCGGCATGTCGGTCTACGCCTGGGCGATGGCCGAGGAGTTCAAAGGCAGGATCGCCTTCAACTGCCTGTGGCCGCGCACCGGCATCGCGACGGCGGCGATCCAGAACATTCTAGGCGGCGAGGACGGCATGAAGCGCTGCCGCAAGCCCGAGATCATGGCCGATGCGGCCCATGCCATCCTCAACAAGCCGGCTAAGACATGCACCGGCAACTTCTTCATCGATGACGAGGTCTTGGCTGCCGAGGGCGTCACCAATTTCGACAAGTACGCCGTGTCTCCCGGCACGCCGCTGATGCCCGACTTCTTCGTGCCCGCCGAAGGCGCGCGCACGGTCGTCGGACGGGCGTAGGATCGTGGCAACTTTCCTGCTCGTCCACGGCGCCTGCACCGGCGGCTGGTGCTGGGAAAAGGTCGCGCCGCTGCTCGAAGCCAACGGCCACAAGGTCTGTGCTCCCGACATGCCGGGCCTGGGCAAGGACCACACGCCGCCGGCCAACGTCACCCTGGCGGACAATGTCGAGAAGGTCTCGCGGCTGCTCGACAAGATGGAGGAGCAGGTCGTGCTGGTCGGCCACTCGCTGGGCGGCGTCACCATCAGCGCTGTCGCCGAGGCGCGGCGTCGCAAGCTCAAGGCGCTGGTCTATCTCTGCGCGCTGCTGCCGACCTCGGGCAAGTGCGGCAGGGACATGACGTCGCTCGAACCCGATACGATGTTCCGGCTGTCGCGTCAGGTGAGCCCTGACGGCCTCACCTACACCTTCGCGCGCGACAAGCTGCCGGCGCTGTTCTACGCCGACGTCTCGCCCGAGGACCGCTACAAGGCCATGGAGCGCCTGCGACCGCAGCCGATCTCGATCTCGACCACGCCGGTGACGCTGACCGAGGACCGCTTCGGATCGGTGCCGCGCTGGTACATCGAGTGCACGCACGACCTTGCCGTGCGCGTCAAGCTGCAGCGCCTGATGGTCAAGATGACCCCGTGCAAGGTCGTCACCATGGAATGCGGCCACTCGCCCTTCTTCAGCAACCCCGAGGAGCTGGTCGAGCACCTGGAGGCGATCGCGCGGTCTTAGCTGGGGGCGCGCCACTCCAGTGGCGCGATCAGAATCTTCCGGACCGCGAGCTTCCAGCTCGCTCATGACTCATGAGCGAGCTGGATGCGCGCGGTCCGGAAGACCATGACGCGAGTGGCGCGCCCCCCAAGCTAATCGAAGAAGGCGAAGGTCCTGGTCTCGATGCTTTCGCGCGGCTTCGGGTTCCTGGGCGAGGTCGGATCGTCGAACGCCGAGTGCAGGGAGAACCGGGCGCGGCCGTCCTTCATTGAGTCGTAGCACTTGATGAGGACAGCTTCGTCGCGCGTCATGCGCGGGAAGTAGTACCAGCGATGGTCGGCGTTGTAGACGCCGACATAGATCTCGCCGGTGCGATCGGCATAGACCAGGTCGCAGACCGCGAGATCGCGCGGCGCGATGCTCTCGGAATCGACGAAGCCCAAGGGCGACATCTCGACCGGATCGTGGGCGACGTTGCGCCACACGTTGATCTCGACGAAGCGCTTCTTCAGCCGCGCCTCTGCCTCGTCGGGCGGCAACAGGTCGCGCACGCGCTGCGGACCCGACTTTTCGGTGTAGTCGTTGTGCACGCTTCGGACGGGCGCACGATGGCCGCGCTCGACGCCGTGATCGGCGGCACGGATGGTGTAGTCGAACACCACGACCTTCGACGCCCCGGTCCGGCGCTTGATCAGCGCCTCGACCTCGGGTTCATAGACGCGCTTGATCTCGTCCTTGTCGTAGAAATCGCGCACCGCCGTCTCGTGCGGCGCCAGGACGAAGGCCTGGCGGTCGAGCGACAGATCCTTCAACAGCGGCCGCGCATTGTGGATGCGCACCTTGAAATCGCGGTAGTTGCCTTCACGCCGCGCCACGCCGGTGCCGATCGGCGGATTGTAGGTCACCGGCTTGATGCTCAAATCGGCGAGATAAGGAACGCCGGCCTCCACCCAATCGGCGACGGGCGGAGCGGCAGCGGTCGACTGGGCAGTCTGGACAGACGGCATGACAAGGTCCTCTTCCCAGGAAGATCGGGCTTAGATTACGCATTTCGAGCCTGGGGCCCCATGAAAAGACCTCATGGCCTCAACGGTAAAGCTTGTCGATCAGCGCCGCGCCCAGACCGACCTTGTCGTAGTGGGCCTTGCACAGCGCGATGTACTGGTGAACGTCGAAGTAGCCGTCAGGCTCCCCCTTGTCGTTCAGCCAGACCAGCGGACCTTTGACGATGAAGAAGACCTTCATCGGATCGGGATGGTCGTGGGCGACCAGCGTATGGGCCTCGCCCGGCGTCTCGTAGACGAAGTCGCCCGCCGTGGCGACCCAGTCATGCTCGAGATAGCCCCACTTGCCCGAGATCGTGTAGGCGAAGACCTCGTGCGGATGGTAGTGCCGGTTCACCAGCCCGGCCGCCTTGGCCATCAGGATGTCGCACCACTTGTTCTGACTTGGCGAGATCCAGAGCGGTCGCGACGACACGGTCTCGGTGAAGGGCACGTAGTAGCGCTCGTCGTCGGTCGCGGCGTTGGCCATGTAGATCTCGGGCAATGCATCGGGCTGGAAGACCTTCTCGACGGGCTTCAGGTTGCGCCAGAATTCCATCCTATCCTCCTTCGTCTTGCCGTTCAGACGTGCATGCCGCCGTCGGCCATCAGAATGCTGCCGGTGGTGAACGCGCTCCTGTCCGAGGCGAGGAACAACACCGTCTCGGCCACCTCCTCCGCCCTCGCATGTCGGCCGAGCGGGATCACCGAATCGAGGAACGTGCCGGCGTCGGTGCCCAGCGCCTGGCTGAGCCCGCTCTCGACATTGCGCTGGAAGTCGTTGTCGATCGGTCCCGGCGCCACGACGTTCACGCGGATGCGCCGCGAAGCCGCTTCCTTGGCGACAGTGCGCATCAGGCCGATCAGGCCATGCTTGGAGGCGGCATAAGCGGCGATGCCGGGATCGCTGGTCACGCCGACCACGCTCGACGTCATGATGATGCTGCCGCCGTCGCGCATTCTTGGCAGGGCATGTTTGCAGGCGAGGAACGAGCCCTTGAGGTTCACCGCCACCACCGCATCGAACACATCCTCGGGATAGTCGGTCACCGGCCGGATGACGCCGCTGATGCCGGCGTTGCTGAACAGCACGTCGATCGGCCCCCAGCGCGCCACCGTGGCATCGACGTAAGCCTGAGTGTCCTTGGCGCTGGTGACGTCGGCCAGCATCGCTGTCGCCTGCCCCTCGGGGAGCGACTTCAACGCGGTGTCGAGACCGGCGCGTTCGCGGTCGACCAGCATCACCTTGGCGCCCTCGGCCGCGAAGCGCGCGGCGCTGGCTCGGCCGAGGCTGCCGGCGCCGCCGGTCACGATACAGATCCTGCCATCGAGCATGCCCATGGTCGTCCTACCTTGCGCCGCCGAGATAGGCGCGTTGCACCGCCGGATCGGAGGCGAGCGCGGCCGCCCGGCCGGCGCCGACGATACGGCCATTCTCGATCAGATAGCCGCGGTCGGCGATGGCCAGACTCTTGCGCGCATTCTGCTCGACCAGCAGCACGCCGATACCGTCGTGACGGATGCGGCTGAGCGCGCGGAACAACTCGCCGCCCAGTAACGGCGACAGGCCGAGCGAGGGCTCGTCGAGCAGCAGCAATTTTGGCGCCGACATCAGAGCCCGGCCGATCGCTACCATCTGCTGCTCGCCGCCGCTCATGGTGCGCACCGTCTGGTCGAGACGCTCGGCGAGTCGCGGGAACAGCGCCAGCACGCGCTCGCGATTGCGCGCCTCCTCGGCGCGGGCGCGGCGGGCGAAGGCGCCCAGCAACAGGTTCTCGCGCACCGTCAGGTCGCCGAAAATGCCCCGGCCCTCCGGCACCAGCGCCAACCCGGCCTCGACGATCTGGTGCGGCGGCAGTCCGACCAGCTCGCGATCGTCCAGCGCCACGCGCGCTCCGGCGCGGGGCGGCTGCAGGCCGGCAACGGCTTTCAGCAGCGTCGACTTGCCCGCGCCGTTGGCGCCCAGGATGACGACGATCTCGCCGGCGTCCACGCTCAACGCGGCATCGGCGAGGGCGTGATGCTTGCCGTACTGGACGGAGAGGCCTTTGACCTTAAGCATCGCCCTCGTCCCCGAGATAGGCGCGGATCACCTCCGGATCGGCCAAGACCTCGGCCGGCAGGCCCGAGGCGATCAGCCGGCCGGTGTTCATCACCAGGCAGCGATGACAAAGCGAGCGGATGGCGTCCATCACATGCTCGACCAGCAGGATGGTGATGCCCTGCCCGCTCAAGCCGCGGATCAGGTCGATGCCCTCGTCCAGCTCGGTCGGATTGAGGCCGGCCAGCCATTCGTCGAGCAGCAGCAATTCCGGATCGAGGGCCAGTGCGCGGGCAAGCTCGAGGCGCTTCTGGTCGACGTAGGTGAGCTCCCCCGGCAGCGTGTCGCACGCCCGGCCGAGGCCGACCCGCTCGAGCAGCGTGTCGGCCTCGGCGCGGGCAGCTGCTCCCCAGGCGTTGCGGCGGCCGAAAGCGAGACCGGTCAGGACGTTGTCTCGGCAGGTGAGCGAGGCGAGCGGGCGCACGAGCTGGAAGGTGCGCGCCATGCCGAGCCGCGCGATGCGATGGGCCGGCCCGCCGGCGATGGCGTGGCCGCGGAAGGCGACGGTGCCGGAATCGGGGCGCAGCACGCCCGACAGCAGGTTGAGCACGGTCGTCTTGCCCGAGCCGTTGGGGCCCAGCAGGCCGACGATCTCGCCGGGCGCCACGGAGAAGCCGAGCGCATCGACGGCCAGAAGGCCGCCGAAGCGGCGGCTGAGGCCCGCGACCTCGAGCAGCGCGCTCATGCCGGCTTCCTCACCGCGCCCTCGACCAGGCCGGCGATGCCGCGCGGGATGAGATAGACGATCACGATGAAGACCAGGCCCACCATGATGCTGAAATGGTTGGGGAAGCGCGCCAGCAGGAATTCGAACAGCAGGGCGAGCGGCACCACGCCCAGCACCGGCCCGTAGAGCCGATGCACGCCGCCCAGCAGGGCCATGATCAGCACGGTGAAGGAGATCACTGGATTGAAGGCGATGGCGGGATCGATGTAGGTCCAGCGCGGCGCCATGATGGCGCCGGTCAGGGTCATGAACACGGTGCTGAGCACGAACAGCGCGACCTTCGCGCGCGTGGCATCGATGCCGGCATGGCGCGCCACGGTCTCGTCGTCGCCGATGGCGCGCAGCGCCAGGCCGAGCCGCGAGCGACCGATCCAGAAGCCGATGGCGAACACCAGGACGGCGAGCGCCAGGAGCTGCCAGTAGATCTGGGCGGCCGTGATGTCGGAGAAGACGTAGCGGCCGAGCGTGCGCGTCTTGTTGACCTCGAACCAGGTGACGAGCTGGCGGACCAGCTCGGCGAGGCCGAAGCTGAAGATCACGAAGTAGACGCCGCTCAACCGCAAGGTCGACAGGCCGACGATGGCCGCGACGACGATGCCGACGCCGGTGGCGATCAGCAGCACCAAGGGCCAGGCCAGGCTCTCGACGAAGACGGCCGTGGTGTAGGCGCCGATGCCGAAGAAGGCCACGGTGGCCAGCGAGATGTAGCGCGTCGGCCCCGAGAACAGGCTCCAGGCGGTCGCCAGCACCGTGTAGCTCGCGATGTTGATGGCGAGCGACAGCCCGTAGTCGCTCACCAGCATGGGCACGCAGGACAAGGCGGCGATGGCCGCGACGGCGGCTGCGGCCAGCAGGATGTCGCGGCCGCTCATCGGCTGGTCCGGCCCAAAATGCCCTGCGGGCGGATCAGCAGGACGCTCAGGAAGATGGCGTAGGTTGCGGCGAGCGTCAGGCCGGGATCGACGAACACGGCGACGTAGTTTTCGACCAGGCCCAGGATCAGACCGGCGATGAGCGCGCCCAAAAGGTTGCCCACGCCGCCCATGATGACGACGACCAGGGCCTTCAGGGTGAAGACAACGCCAAGGTTTGCGTTGAAGGTGAGGAACATCGACACCAGCACGCCGGCCGCGGCCACCAGCGCACCCCCCAAGGCAAAAGCGAGCGCCGATGCCGTGCGCACATCGATGGCCACGAGCTGGGCCGCCACCGGATCGACGGCGACGGCGCGCACCGCAGTGCCGATGCGGGTGCGCGTCAGGGCAAGATAGAGGCCGAGCCCGATGGCGACGGCCAGCAGCAGCGCCAGCAGGCGGTTGGCCGCCACCGTCGCGCCCATGATCTGCAGCGGCACGGAGAGGAAGGAATAGCTGAAGTAGGCGCCGCCGAAGAGCGCCAGCATCACGCCCTGGATGACGAACAGCAGGCCGAAGGTGGCGAGGATGCTGTCGACCTCCAGGGCATCACGGATCTTCGCCCGCCGCACCAGCGGCTGCAGCAGGATGCGATGGATCGCGTAGCTCAGGGCAAAGGCAAGCGGCGGCACCACGATCAGGCCGATCACGGGGCTTATCGCCAGACCGGAATAGAACCAGAAGGCCGCGAAGGCGGCGGCGATCAGCAGTTCGCCGTAGCTGAGGTTCATGATGCGGGCGACGCCGTACTGCAGCGTCAGCCCCATGGCGACCAGCGCGTACATGCCACCCAAGGTCACGCCCGACAGCGTCACTTCGAACAGCATGGTTCCCTCATGCTCTTCCGGACCGCGCGCGTCCTCGCGCGCTCATGATCATGAGCGCGCGGGACGCGCGCGGTCCGGAAGACAAAGACTAGTTCTTCCAGGCGGGCTTGGGCACGACGGGCGCGCCGACACCGGCGCGCTGCGGCGCCACGCCGACGAAGAAGCCGTCCTGCCACTGGCCGATCAGCCAGAAATTGTCCTGCATCATGTTGTCGACGAGCTTCACCTTGCCCAGCACGGTATCGAAAGTGCCGGTCTGCAGCTCCTTGACGATGGCGGCGCGGTCGAGCTTGCCGACACGCTCGATCGCCTGTTCCAGCATCTGCAGCGAGGAGTAGCCGACCTGGCTGCCCCAGCGGTCGGGACCGCGCTTGAACATCTCCTCGTGCTTCTTGGCGTAGGCCTGGGTGGCGGCGTTGTCCTTCGACCAGCCTCCCAACGACATGATGCCCTCGACATTGGCGCCGAAGCGCTGTGGATACATCGGGAAGCCGACGCCGACGCCCAGGAACAGCACCTTGGGCGCGTAGGATGCGACCTTGGCCTGCTCGGTGAGCGCCATGGTGTCGGGCGGATAGGAGAAGGCCACGAAGGTGTCGGCGCCCGAGCGCTGCGCCTCGCCGATCAGCGGCGAGAGGTCCTGGGTACCGATGGGATAGCTCTTGTCGTAGACGAGCTTGAAGCCCGCATCGGTGAAGCCCTTGCGGGCGGCCTGGGAGAGATCGATGCCGAAGCCGTCGGCGATCGAGATCATGGCGATGTTGGCGCCGATCTTGCCCTCGTCCCGCATCTTCTTCAGGAGCCCGCCGAGCGCATCGACATACTGCTTGGATGTCCCGAGCAACCAGAAGCTGTTGGGCCAGCGCTTGGCGAGATCGGGCGCGCGGTCGGTGACGGCGCTGAAGGCGAGCTGCGGATAGCCGTATTTGTTGAACACCGGCCCGACCGCGAGGTTGAGGCCGGTGCCCCAGGGCGGGAACAGGAGATCGACCTTGTCCTGGGTGATGAGGCGCTCGACGGCACGCACCGCCTCCTCGGAGTTGGAGCGGTCGTCGTACTCGATGACCTCGATCGGCAGGCGCTTGTCGCCGACCTTCAGCCCGCCTTTGGCCATCACGTCCTTGACCCACATCTCATAGTTGGGGAGCTGGGTGATGCTGGCGCCGCCGGCATTGGGGCCGGTCTTGGAGATGGCGTAGCCGATCTTGACCTTGTCCTGCGCCGACGCCGGCAGGGCGAAGGCAAATGCTGCGACGGCCGCGGCCGTGAGCAGGCGCAATCCGAGTCCGATCATGGACATCCCCTCTTTGAAGCGTTTCTTCCCGGTACGTCTTTGTTTTTCGGGGCCGGGTCACGCCCGCCCTCGTTCTAGAACGCTTCTAGATTATATTGTTTGGGACCCAAATCAAATCCAATCGCGTGGCGACCGCCCCTGTCATCCCGAGCGCAGCGAGGGACCTTCAGGCAGCAGGAAAGGTCCCTCGCTGCGCTCGGGATGACAGGGATCTACAGCAGGAACGTATTCGTCCGGTCGAGGAAGTCGTGCATGTGCACGATCATCTGGTCTTCCTCGAGCAGCACCACGCCGTAGGCCGGCGGCTCGTGGCTGCCCGGGATGCGGCCCTCGATCACGAAATCCAGCGCCACCTGGTGGCTGGTGGCACGCAGCGTAGACACCGGAATGCCGCGCCAGCTTCCTGCCAGCGGCCGATGCAGATGGCCGAAGAACATGTGACGGATGTTCTTGCGATCGGCGATCGCATCGATGAAGAAGCGCGGCTCCAGCAGCGAGATGTCGTCCATGCGCCTCAGCCGCACCTTGAACGGCGGGTGGTGGATGAAGAGGATCACCGGCTGCTCGCCGGTCCGGCCGAGCGTCTCCTTCAGCCAGGCCGCGCGCGTCTCGCAGAACGTGCCCCAGGGCTTGCCGGGCTCGTTGGTGTCGAGGCAGACGCCCAGGACGCCTTCGCCCATGTCGAAAGTGAACTGCACGAAGCCATTGGCGTCGAACCTGGCCTGCGGGAAGGCGGCGCGGAAGTTGGCGCGGTCGTCGTGGTTGCCGACCAGCAGGTGATAGGGAATGACCAGCTTGTCGAGTTCGCGCTTCAAAGCGTCATAGGCCTCGGGCTGGCCCTTGTGCGCGAGGTCGCCGGTGAGGATGGCGAAGGCGGCGTCCGGATGGTGCTTGTTCACGTCGGCGACGCACATGGCCAGCCGGTCGATCGGGTTCAGCCCATACAGGAGGTTGCCGGGCGGCACGAAGTGAGTGTCGGTGATGTGGATGAATTTCTGCATCGTTGGTCGGCCCCGCCGTGGCAGTTGTTCCTATGCGTACTTCGCTCGCAGCAGGCGGGCAGCGTCGGCCTCGGCCTTGAGCTTGAGATAGACCTCGTCGGTGTCGACCTTGGCGGCCGACCCCGGAGCGAAGCCGCAGTCGGGATTGAGGGTAATGCGGCTCTTGTCGAGGCGCGACAGGGCGCGCTCGACCCTGCTGGCGATGATCGGCGCGGCCTCGGGCGCGCCCGGCGTGACGTCGACGACGCCCAGCCCGATCTCGAAATCCTCGCGCAGCCGGCCGAGGCTCTCCAGATCGTCCGCGCCGGCGGCGGTGAACTCCATCGTGAGGTGCTGCACTTTCAGCCGGTTGAGCTGGGCCAGGATCGGCCCGTAGGTGCCGGCATGATGCTTCTCGCCACGTACCCTGGCCCCCGCCCGGCGGCAGAGATGCACCGCGAACTTGATGCCGGAGAACCCCGCCACCGTCTCGTTGATCATGTCCACGGCGAAGTCGGCGGCGCTGTCGGGATCGTCGTAGCGGCGGCGCACGTCGGGATCGACGAACAGGCAGAGATGCGGATCGTCGATCTGCACGATGTCGACACCAAGTCCCTGCAACAGGGCGATTTCGGCGCGCAACGGCGCCACGCAGGCTCGCACGAAGTCCTCGCGCCGGAGGTAGGCCTTCTTTGACCGCTCGGCGTCCCACAGGCGTTCACCGAGCAGCGCCGGCGCCGGCAGCGTGATCTTGGTGGCTACGGTCGCGACCTTCTTCACGAAGGCCGCCTCGCCCGCGATGAAGCCCGCGGGCTTGGGTGCAAGCTTCTCGGTCACGACCGTCCACGGCCGCCCATCGGCCGGATTGGTCTCCAGCGTGAAGCCGTGCGCCAGCTCGGCGATGACGCCGATATAGGACCGCCGGCGCCACTCGCCATCATTGACCACGTCGAGGCCGGCCTGTTCCTGCATGGCGACCACGAAGCGGATGGCGGCGTCCATGGTCGCCGTGTCGGCGGCGTCCCATTGCGGCTTCTCGATCAGCTCGCGCACCGCCAGCGGACGCGGAATGGAGCCCACGATGGAGGCGGGAAACAGCGGCAGGGCGTCGGTCACGTCGGGGGCTTCCACAGTATCTGGGCGAGATCCATGTCCTGTTGGGTATCGATCTCGCGGTAGTGGCCCGGCGTGTCGGCGTGGCCGAACTCCATGCCGTGCTCGATCATGTCCTGGAACATGTGGATCAGGTAGGCCTTCTGGAACAGCGCGGCCTCGCGGTAGGGCTGGCCCCAGAACTGCGCCTTGCGGCGTCGGTAGAAATCTCGGAAGCGCTGCGCGCCCTCTGCCCCGAACTTCGCGACGCCGATGAATTCGCCGGTCGCCGCCTCGTAGGAGATGCCGCGATGGACGCACTCGACCCGGCCGTTGCGCGTGATCACCTTTTCCGCATCGTGCGGCGGATGCTGGGTGCGCGGCCGGTAGTGCTCGCGCCAGTCGGTATCGACGCCGAGCACGATCTCGTCCGGCGAACGCACGAGATCGGCGACCACGCGATCGGTGAACAGGATGTCGGAATAAGCCGTGACGAACGGCCGGTCCATCAGGTCTTCCGCGCACATCAGCGAAACCAGGATGTTGTTGTCCTGCCAGTCGGCGTTCTCTCGGAAGACGAAGTCTCGGTATTCGCGCCGCACGGCCTCGATCCTGTAGCCGCCGATGAAGCAGATCTCCGTGCAGCCGCCGCCCTTCAGCGCCTCGACCGTCCAGTCGAGGATGCGCTTGCCCCGGATCTCGGCAAAGCACTTGGGCGCGTTCTCGGTCGTCGGCATCAGCCGGCTACCTCGGCCGGCGCCGATGATGATGGCCCGCATCAGAAGCGCTTTCCGGCGATGATGCGCGCACTGAGCTCGAGCTTGGCGACCGAGCGTCGGGCGTCGGCCAGTGCGCAACAGGAGACCAGCGTGTCGATCAGCGCGAGCTGCGCCACGCGGCTGCTCATGGCCTCGGGCCTATAGCGCGTCTCGTTGGCGATGGTGTGCAGGACGATGTCGCAGTAGCGTGCCAGCGGCGACTTGCCGAGCCGCGTGATGCCGATGGTCCGCGCACCGGCATCGCGGGCCAGCCGCGTCGCCAGAACTGTCTCCGTCGTGCTGCCCGAATGCGAGATGGTGATCACCGCCGTGCTCGAATCGGTCATGGCGGCGCTGACCGCCTGGATGTGGGAATCGCTCACCACCTTCACGTCGCGGCCGAGCTGCAGCAGGCGATAGGCGAGGTCCTGGGCGATCGGGCCGGAGCTGCCGATGCCGTAGACCTCGATGCGCCGGGCATTGCGGATGATGTCGACGGCCTTGGTCAGCGCCGGCGAGGCCAGGAGCTGGCGCGTCTGCTGAAGCGAGGCGATGTGCGCCGCGAAGACGTGCTCGGCGACGTCGGACACCGAGTCTCCTTCGTGCAGGTCCTCCTGGATCAGGCGCACCGGCTCGACCAGGTCGCGCGACAGCAGGATCTTCAGCTCCTGGAAGCCGTCGATGCCGAGCCGCCGGCACAAGCCGACGATGCTGCCCTCGCTCGCCTCCGCCTGCTCGGCAAGCTCGGTGATCGACATGCGGATCACGTCGTTGGCGTGCTTGTCGATGTAGGTCGCGATTCGCCGAGCGGTCGGCGGCAGTGTGCGCAATGACTGGCGGATCAGCATCAGGATCGAGGCCTTGTCCTCGGACGCCTCGACCGTCCTGCGCTGCCTGCCCGACATCCCCGCTCCGTAACCTTATTGAAATTAACTCAATCTATTGATGACCCAAGAATGAACTCTTTTCAACCCACAGGACGCGAGCTATCGTCGCCGCCGTCCGATCGTGAGCAGAGGGGAGGACTCGCAATTGGAACTTCGCGGCGACTCGCGCAAGCTGCCTTTCCGATGCAGGCCGTGAATCCCAGGGCCGTGGGCATCGAGCGACCCGCTCGACGCGGGGCCGTCAGCCTGGCGGGCATCGCCAAGCAGTTCGGCACGACGTCGGTGCTGCGCGGCATCGGTCTCGACATCCGGGCCGGCGAGTTCATCACCATCCTGGGCCCGTCGGGCTGCGGGAAGTCGACCTTGCTGCGCATCATTGCCGGGCTGGAGCCGCAGAGCGCCGGCACGGTCTCCATCGACGGCGCGTCGATGGACGGACTGCCGCCCGACCGGCGCGACATCGCCATGGTGTTCCAGTCCTACGCGCTCTATCCGCACCTGACGGTCGCCGAGAATATCGCCGTGCCGCTACGCATGCGGCGGATGACGCGCCTGCAGCGGCTGCCCGGCGCCGGCGTGATGCCGGGTGTGCGCCGCATCACCGGCTCGATCGGCGACGCCGTGCATGCCGTCGCCGCCACCCTGCGGCTGGAAAGTCTCTTGGACCGCAAGCCGGCGCAGCTCTCGGGCGGCCAGAAGCAGCGCGTCGCCCTGGCTCGCGCCATGGTGCGGCAGCCGAAGGCCTTCCTCATGGACGAGCCGCTCAGCAACCTCGACGCAGAATTGCGCGTGCACATGCGGGCCGAGATCGCCCAGCTCCATCGCCAGCTCGGCGCCACCTTCATCTACGTGACACACGACCAGGCCGAGGCGATGACCATGTCCGATCGCGTCGCCGTCATCCTCGAGGGCGAGTTGCGCCAGATCGCCTCTCCCGGCGAGCTCTACCGCGATCCCGACCACCTGCGCGTCGCCCAGTTCGTCGGCACGCCGCGCATCAACGTGCTGGCGGCTGTCGAGATGGCGGCCGGCATCGACGTGCTGGGGATACCCGTCGGCCGGCGAAGCGGATTGCCGGTCGGCAGCAAGCTGCAGGCCGCGATACGGCCTGAACGGCTGGCCGTCACCGGCGAAAACTCGAGCCTGTCCGGACAGGTCGTCTATCGCGAGAACCTGGGCTCCGATCTCTTCCTGCATGTCGCACTCGATGGTGCGTCGACGCCGGTAATCGTGCGCTGCGATTCCTCGGCCCTCGACTCGACGGAAATCGGCACAGCGGTTCGCGTCGCCGTGCCCGCCGAGCACCTCCTCCTGTTCGATATGGAAGGCCGGAGGATCGCGCGCGATGGCTGACGCAAGCTCCCGCAGCGCCGGCCTGCCGACCGTGCTGCTGCTGACCGCGCCGGCCGTGCTGCTGATGCTGGTCTTCCTGGTCGGGCCGCTGGTCTGCCTGTTCGTGCTGTCCTTCACCGACTACCAGCTCGGCGCCCCATCGATTTCGCTGGTGGGGCTCGCGAACTACCAGGAGATGACCGGCGATGAGACGGTGACGATCTCCATCGTCAACACCTTGATCTACGTCGCCATCGTGGTGCCGGCGTCGGTCGCGCTGGGCCTGGGCGCCGCGCTGCTGATCGACGCCGACGGCTCGCTGCGCGGCTTCTACCGCGCCGCCTACTTCCTGCCGGTCATGGCGACCCTGATCGCCATGGCCATCGTCTGGGGCTTCATGCTCGATCCGCGCATCGGCGCGATCAATTTCGGGCTGAAGGCACTCGGCCTGCAGCCGCTGGATTTCCTGAACGACCGCAAGATCGTGCTGTTCACGCTGTGCGGCATCGGCATCTGGCAAAGCGTCGGCTTCAACATGGTGCTGTTCATGGCGGGCCTCACCGCCATCCCGTCCGAGCTCTACGAGGCGGCGGCGGTCGACGGCGCGCGCCGCGGTGGGGCGCGCTTCCGGCTGGTGACCTGGCCGATGCTGGCGCCCGTCACCCTGTTCACGGTCGTCATCACCGCGATCCGCGCCTTCCAGGTGTTCGACACGGTGGCAGTGCTGACCGGCGGCGGGCCCAACAAGGCCTCCGAGGTCCTGCTGCACACGATCTACTCCGAGGCCTTCGGCTACTTCCGCGTCGGCTACGCGGCCGCCCTGGTCATCGTGTTCCTGGGCTTCATCCTGGTCCTGTCAGCGATCCGTGTCTTCGTGCTCGACCGGCGGAGGGCCGCGCAATGACCGGTCATCGGCTGCCCGGCCCGCTGCGCCTGGTGCGCCATCTCGTGCTGCTGCTCGGCACGACGGTGATGCTGGCGCCCTTCGTCCTGATGGTGGCGACCTCATTCAAGCCCAAGGACGAGATCTTCGCCGCCCGCTTCCATCTCCTGCCGCAGCGGCTGGGCGCGGCGGAGAACTATCACGAGGCGCTGACCCAGGTGCCGCTCCTGCACTTCCTGCTGAACGGCGTGATCGTCACGGCCGCGATCTTCGCCCTGCAGGTCATCGTCAACGTGCCGGCGGCCTATGCGCTGGCCAAGCTGCGCTTCCGCGGCCGCACGACGCTGTTCGGCGCCGTGCTGGTATGTCTCCTGATCCCCTACCAGGCGACGGCGCTGCCGATCTACATCCTGTTCTACTGGTTCGGGCTCCTGAACACCTACGCCGCGCTGGTGCTGCCCTTCACCATCTCGGTGTTCGGCATCTTCCTGATGCGCCAGTTCTTCCTCGGCGTGCCCGACGACCTGATAGACGCCGCCCGCATCGACGGCATGAGCGAATATGGCATCGTCTGGTCGGTGATGGCGCCGGCCGCCATCCCCGCCCTGGTGGCGTTCGGCATCTTCTCCGTCGTGGCGCACTGGAACGACTACTTCTGGCCACTGATCGCGGTCGGCGACCACAGCCTCTACACGCCGCCGCTCGGCATCGCCTTCCTGAAATTGAACGGCGAAGGCACGGCGTACGGGCCGTTGATGGCGGCGGCCACCATCGTCATCGCGCCCCTGGTGCTGGCCTTCCTGCTGGCCCAGCGCCGTTTCGTCGAGGGCATCACATTCACCGGACTCAAGGGGTGAGGAACAGAGGGAGGAAGACTATGAGACATCATATCAAGGCATGGGCCGCCGGGGCCGCAGCGCTGGTCATGCTCACGGCAGGCCAGGCGTTGGCGCAGGCCAAGACCACGATCAACGTGCAGTACCCGCTGGGCTTCATCTTCGACAAGGTCTTCGTCACGCTGAAGACCGAATTCGAGAAGCAGAACCCGGACATCGCCGTCAACTACCTGCCCGCCTACAAGGAGTACGAGGACGCGGCTCAGACGGCGCTCAGGCAGGCGATCACCAAGCAGCTTCCCGACGTGGCTCTGCAGGCGATCAACCTCCAGCGCCTGTTCGTCGACCGCAAGATCGCCGTAGACCTCACGCCCTTCATCGCCAAGGAAAAGGACTGGAAGGGCCAGGGCTTCTCGCCGGCGATGATGGCGCTCGGCACCTATGGCGGCAAGCCCTACGGCCTCGCCTTCGCCGTCTCGACGCCGATCGTCTATGTGAACGACGATCTGGTGCGCAAGGCGGGCGGCGATCCCGCCAGCTTCCCGACCACCTGGGACGGCATCTTCGACCTCGCCAAGAAGGTCAATGCGCTGGGCGACGACAATGTCGGGCTGTTCTACTCCTGGGCCATCACCGGCAACTGGATGTGGCAGGCCCTCGTCTTCTCCCATGGCGGCACCATGATGAGCGCCGACGAGAAGGCCATCGCCTTCGACAAGGAGCCCGGCAAGAAGTCGATCGACTTGCTCGGCCGCATGGTCAAGGACGTCGGCATGCCGAACCTGACGCCGGAAGCGAGCCGCGCGGCCTTCTTCGCCGGCAAGCTCGCCATCTGGACCGAATCGACCTCGCTGCTGCGCGTCGCCGACGACGGCGTGGCCGGCAAGTTCAAGTGGCGTACCGCGCGCTTCCCGGTCCCCGGCCCCGACGCCAAGCTGCCGACCGGCGGCGCCTCGGCGCTGATGTTCGCCACCGAGCCCGCCAAGCAGGCGGCGGCGTGGAAGTTCATGAAGTTCATCACGGGAGCCGAAGGCGCCACCATCATGGTGAAGGGCACCGGCTACATGCCGCCCAACTCGCTGCCAGCCACCAATCCCGCGATGCTGAAGGACTTCTATGCCGAGAAGCCCAACCACCTGACATCGCTCAGCCAGCAGCCGCTGATGACGGCGTGGTACGCCTTCCCGGGCGACAACAACCTCAAGATCATCCAGGCGATCAAGGACCGCCTGCAGACGGTCGTCGACAAGTCGGCGGCGCCGGATGCGGCGCTGTCGGCGATGGCCGCGGACGTCCAGAAGCTGCTGCCGAAGTAGGCAGACAAAGCAGAACATGCCTCACCCTGAGGAGCATCGCTAAGCGATGCGTCTCGAAGGGTGGCAACCGACGTCACTGTTGCCCACCCTTCGAGACGCGCACTTCGTGCGCTCCTCAGGGTGAGGTGGGTCTAAGCCGCGAGCTCGAGGATCTCCATCACCTCGGCCGGTCCCGTGATCGGCCGAGGGTTGTTGAGCACGGCGCGGTCGTGCATCGACTTCTCGGCGATCTCGCGGAAGCGATCCTTGCCGACGCCAACGTCGGCCAGCCGTCCCGGGAGCCCGAGCGACTTCACCAGACCGGCGACAAGATCTGCCGCCGGCACGTCGGGCTTGCCGAAGGCATCGCTCACCCGGCTCTGCCGTTCGGCGTTGGCCGGCAGGTTCCAGCGCAGCACCGAGGGCAGCATCACGCACGAGGTATGGCCGTGCGGCACGTGGCAGGCGGCCCCCAGCACATGACCGATGCCGTGGCTGGCGCCGGTGCCGACGCCCGACGTGCCTGCTCCGATCGACAGCCACATGCCGAACTGCAGATCGAGCCGCGTCGACATGTCGTCGGGCCTCGCCGCATGGCCGGGCAATGCCTTCGTCAGGAGCCTCAGCGCTTCGGTCGCGGTCCCCAACACGAAGGGATGAGCCTGCTGCGAGCACAGCCGCTCGACCGCATGGTCGACGGCCTTGATCCCGGTCGACAGCATCAGGTCCATCGGCGTGGCGAGCGTCGCCGCCGGATCGAGCACGATGACGCGCGGCACGACCAGGCGATGACCGAAGCTCTCCTTGATGCCGTGCCGTGGATCGCTGATGCCGGCGAAGGGATTGAACTCGGCCGCCGATAATGTCGTCGGCACCGCGATCATTCGGACGGCATCGGCCGGCGGCTTGATCGCCTCTGAGGGCGGCGCGTGTCCCTCCTTCGGCCGGCCGGCGCGATAGCGGTCGAGATCGTCGATCGTGGTCGCGTTCTGCCACAACGCGATCAGCATCACCTTGGTAGCGTCGATCACCGAGCCGCCGCCTACGGCGACGACGAGGTCCGCGTCCGCCTCGCGGGCGAGCTTCGCCCCCTCGATGACGCAGGGTCGCGGCGAATGGGCGGTGATACCGGAATAGACGCCGGCATAACGGTCGCCGAGGTCGCGGATGACGTCGGCCAGCAACGCGCTCTGCGCCACCGACTTGGAGGTCGTGACGAAGACGCGCCTGGCGCCAAGGCGTTCGGCCTCGGCACGCAGAGCGGGACCCGCCGGCTTGCCGTAGACGACGCGCTCGATGTCCTGATGGCCGTGAATTCCGCTGAGCATGGGCTTCTCCTTTCGGAGCGCGGACCTCCAGGTCCGCTCATGCTCTTCTCTTCCGGACCGCGCGCCTCTGGCGCGCTCATATCATGAGCGAGCCGGGAGGCTCGCGGTCCGGAAGAACATGAGCGGACCTGGAGGTCCGCGCTCCAATGAGCGTATCGACCCTTCCAACCATGGTCTATAACCACGACTTGCAAGCGAATCCGAGGAGTGGAACGAGATGCCGGGGGCGTTGGAAGGCCTGAAAGTCGTCGATCTGTCGCGTGTGCTGGGCGGGCCGTACTGTGCCCAGATGCTGGCCGATCACGGCGCCGAGGTGATCAAGATCGAGCCGCCGCAGGGCGACGAGACCCGGCTGTGGGGTCCGCCGTTCGACCAGGAAGGCATCTCCGCCTATTTCGCCGGGATCAATCGCAACAAGCGCACGGTGGCGCTCGACCTCTCCAAGCCCGAAGGTCGCGAGGTCCTGCTGAAACTGCTCGAGACGGCCGACGTGCTGATCGAGAACTTCAAGACCGGCACCATGGAGAAATGGGGCATCGGCTACGAGACGCTGTCGCAGAAATTCCCGCGCCTGATCCATGCCCGCGTCTCCGGCTTCGGCGCCGACGGCCCGCTGGGCGGCTTCCCGGGCTACGACGCCATGGTGCAGGCCTCGGCGGGCCTGGTCTCGGTCAACGGCGCGCCCGAGGCGGGACCGGTGCGCATCGGCGTGCCGGTCGTCGATCTCTCGACCGGCATGAATGCCTGCATGGGCATCCTGATGGCCTTGTACGAGCGCAACCGCTCGCGCAAGGGCCAGTTCGTCGACGCCACGCTCTACGACAGTGCGGTGGCGCTGCACCAGCCGCACGCGCCGAACTATTTCATGGCCGGGCTGAAGCCCAAGCTCTACGGCAACAGCCACGGCAATCTGGCGCCCTACGCCAACTTCCCGACCAAGGGCCGCAACATCGTGATCGGCGCCGGCAACGACGGGCAGTTCCGCAAGCTGACGCAGATGCTTGGCAAGCCGGAGCTGGCCGACGACCCGCGCTTCAAGACCAACAAGGACCGCGTCGGCCATCGCGAGGAACTCGAGGCCGAGCTGCGAGCGCTGACCAAGGACCGCAACGGCGAGGAATTCGCCAACGAACTCATGAAGAGCGGCGTCCCGTCGGGCGCGGTGATGGAAGTGCCCGACGTTATGGAGCATCCGCACACCAAGCACCGCGGCATGGTTTGGGAGAAGGACGGCTGGCGCAATGTCGGCAACCCGGTGAAGCTCTCGCGCACGCCGGCGGCCGCGCGCAGCAAGCCCAGGACGTTCGGCGCCGACACGCGCAAGGTGCTGGGCGAGGTGGGCTACTCGTCGGCCGAGATCGACAAGCTGCTGGCCACGGGCGTGGCCTTCACCGAGATCCGGAAGTAGTTCACGCACCACCTCACCCTGAGGAGCCGCGCGAAGCGCGGCGTCTCGAAGGATGGGCAACGGTCATGGTGTGGCCCACCCTTCGGGACGCGGCCCTACGGGCCGCTCCTCAGGGTGAGGCAATTTTGGGAGGCAAGATGTTCCAACCCGACCTGCTCAAGGGCAAGCGCATCCTGGTGACCGGCGGCGGCACCGGTCTCGGCCGCTCGATGGCGCATCGCTATCTCGAGCTCGGCGCCAACGTCGTGATCTGCGGCCGGCGCGAGGATGTGCTGAAGCAGACGGCGGAGGAGCTTGCCAAGGACACCGGCGGCGAGATCGAGACCGTGGGCTGCGACGTCCGCGTGCCCGACGCCGTCGAGGCGATGATGGACACGATCTGGACCAAGCGGCCGCTCGACATCCTGGTCAACAACGCCGCCGGCCAGATCCTGGCGCAGACCCACAAGATGTCGACGCGCGCCATCGATGCGGTGCTGGGCATCGTGCTGCACGGCTCGGCCTACTGCACCGTCGCGGCCGGGCGGCGCTGGATCGACCAGGGGCTGCGCGATCGCGTGGTGATGTCGATCCTCACGGTGTCGTCGCTGACCGGGGCGCCCTTCACCGTGCCGTCGGCCATGGCCAAGGCGGGCGTTTTGGCCATGACCAAGAGCCTCGCCGTCGAATGGGGCCCCAAGGGCATCCGCACCTGCGCGATCGTGCCCGGCCCCTTCCCGACCGAAGGTGCGTGGAGCCGGCTGATGCCCAAGGAGCGCGGCGGCAACGAGGCGCTGGTCAAGACCATCCCGTTGCGCCGCGTCGGCGAGCACGAGGAACTCGCCAACCTCGCCGCCTTCCTGGTGAGCGACGGCGCCGCCTTCATCAACGGCGACGCCGTCGTGATCGACGGCGGCAAGATGCTGCAATCGGGCGGCGGCGGCGCCAACACGCAGGCGATGATCGACTGGACCGACGAGCAGTGGGAAGCGATCCGGCCGAAGCGCAAGTAACGCTGGGGGTGTCATGGCCTTCCGGACCGCGAGCTTCCAGCTCGCTCATGATTCATGAGCGCGCAGGATGCGCGCGGTCCGGAAGAGCATGAGAAGACGCCCGGCAAAGACTTATCGCTTGTCCTCCATCGGCCCGGCGGCCATCCAGGTCTTCATCAGATCGTAGAACACGGCCAGCACGACCGGGCCGACGAACAGCCCGATCAGGCCGCCCGCCAGGGTGCCGCAGATCACGCCGGCGAGGATGACCGGCATCGGCGTCTGCAGGCCGCGCGCCATCAGGATCGGCCGCAGCACGTTGTCGAGCAGCAGCAGCGGCGCGGTGTAGACGGTGAAGATGGCCGCCGTCATGACCGGCATGGTGAACCACGCCCAGATGATGACCGGGATCATGACGATGTTGGGCCCGACCTGGACAATCGCCAGCACCAGGCAGACGAAGGTGAGCGCACCGGCAAACGGCACCTCCGCAACCAGCATGCCGAGCCCCAGCAGGGCCGCCTGCAGCAGCGCCACGCCGATCACGCCCTGCGAGACGTTGCGAATGGTGGAGCCGGCGATCTCGACGAAGTGGCGGCCGCGAGCATCGGCAATGCGCCCGGCAAGGCCCGTCACGGTAACGCTCAGCCGGTCCGAATAGGCAAGCAGGACGCCGGCGATGACGATCGCTGCCGCGAACTGCAGCACCTCGAAGGCGACACCGGCGGCAATGCTGCCGACGAAGCGGCCGAACGAAGCGATCTGGGTGACATGGCTGGTGAGGAAAGAGCGCGAATCGTTGGCAGCCGCCAGCCAGAAGTCGTGCAGCCGTTCACCGACCAGCGGCCAGCTGCGGACCGAGGTCGGCGGCGGCGGCAGGACGCGGTTGCCTTCCAGCACCATGTGTCCATAGGCATCGAGCGTCTCGATCGCCGATGTCGACAGCAGGATGACAGGCGTCACCAGCAGCACGAGCAGCAGGATCGACAGCAGGGTCGCGGCGAGCCATGGCCGCATGCTGACGCGCCGGCGCAGCAGGGCGTAGAGCGGGAAGACGGCAACCGCGAGGATCACCGACCACAGCAGCAATGGCGCCACCGGCCGCAGCAGCAGCAGGCTGACATAGACGACGCCCGCGATCAGCGCGAGGCGCACCGCCATGTCGATGGTGAACCGCGACAGCTCGAGCCTGCCTTTTTCCGTGTCGATCATCGTCGCCTCCCCGCCGTTCGGGAGCTAGGTCAGGCTCCCTGTCTTGATTGTCCACCGAACTGGGCCTTACGCTCCAGTGATACCGCAGCGGGGGAAGCGAGGGGCACATGACTCCACCCGACAGAGATCGGTGACGCGGCACCGGAATTCCGCGACCGGATCGTCCGCGGCCGAGAGCCGACCTCCCGATCGTACGGAGGGGACGATGCCCTTAACGAACCCCGCCTACTGCCCGTAGGCGGGGTTCCTTGTGGAACATTCCTGAAAATCTAGCGGGAAGCCGCTGCCGGTTTGGCCGGCGTGACCACGCGCACCGGGTCGCCGTCAGCGAGGCCGTCGGGCGGGCTCTCGATGACACGATCGTCTGCCACGAGGCCACCGGCGATCTCGACGACCTGGCCGAGGTCACGGGCGATGGTGATCCGCTTCAAGAGGATCTTGTTGTTGGCATCAACCGTGGCGACGCGCAGCCCCTTCTGGTCGAAGATCAGCGCGCCGGCCGGAATGCTGAGCGCCTGCAGGTTGGCCGGCAATTCGATGCGGGTGTTTGCAAACGCACCCGGCATTAGTTCGCCCGAGCTGTTGTCGACCACGATCTGCATGCGCGTGGTCCCGCTCTGCGCATCGACTGCGCGCGAGGACGCATCGACCACGCCGCTGTAGACCTTGCCGGGATACTCCGGGACGGTGATCTGCACCTTGGTGTTGATCCGGACCGCCGGCACGTAGTTCTGCGGGACGCTGACCGTGACGCGCAGTCTCGCGATATCGGAGATCACGAACAGCGCCAAGCCGGCGCTGGAATCGGCGTTGATTAGCGCGCCGATATCGGTGTTGCGCGCCGTGACGATGCCGTCGAACGGCGCCGTCAGGCTCTTGAAGGAATACAGCACCTCGAGCCGGTCGACGGCGGCCTGGGCAGCCTTGGTCAAGGCCTGCTTCACGGTGAGGTCGGCGGTCTTCTCGTCGACCGTCTGGCGGGAGACGGTGTTGGCGCCGCCCAGCTGCTGCCAGCGCTGCGCCGTCACCGTCGCGAGCGCTTCGGCCGCCTGGGCGCTGGCAAGCGCGGCCTTGGCCTGCAGCAGCTGCTGGTCGAGATCCGGCGCCTCGATCTCGGCCAGGAGCTGTCCTGCCTTCACCGAGGCGCCGATATCGACGTACCAGGCCTTCAGGAAGCCGCCGACGCGGGCATAGATCGGTGCCCGGGTGTAGGCCTCGAGCCGCCCCGGCAGGTCGAGCGTGGTCTGGTTGGCGCTTTTCTCCGGCCCCACGACGCTGACCGTCGGGACGGCCTGGGCATCGGTCCATTCCTTCAGCTTGGCTTCGCTGGCGTTGCGGTTCCACAGGCCGCTCGCCACGACGAAGCCACCGGCCGCCAGTGCAATGAGACCGGCGACGGCGAGGCCGCCGCGACGCGGCTTGGGAGAAGCATCGGGAGAAGAATCAGGCGGCATGGGGGACTCCGGGGGCAGCCGGCGCGGTCTTGCCGTGGTGCCTATGGATCACGCTGAAGACGACGGGAACGAAGATGAGCGTAGCGACCGTCGCAAAGATCAGGCCACCGATCACGGCGCGGCCGAGCGGCGCATTCTGCTCGCCGCCTTCGCCGAGGCCGAGCGCCATGGGCGCCATGCCAATGATCATGGCGAGTGCCGTCATCAGCACCGGGCGGAAGCGCACATAGCCCGCCTCCAGAGCTGCCTGGGTCGCGTCCCCCAGCTCGGCCAGGCGCTCGCGCGCGAAGCTCACCACCAGCACCGAATTGGCCGTCGCCACGCCCATGCACATGATCGCGCCGGTCAGCGCCGGCACGGACAGCGTCGTGTAGGTGGCGAACAGCATCCAGACGATGCCGGCAAGTGCCGCGGGCAAGGCGGTGATGATGACGAACGGATCGCTCCACGACTGGAAGTTCACGACGATGAGCAGGTAGATCAGGACGATGGCGCCGAGCAGGCCGAACAGCAGGCCGGAGAAGGCGCTCTCCATGGTCCTGACCTGGCCCTGGATCTTGACCGCGCGGATGCGCGGCGACTGTTGGCTGCTGAGCTCGGCGATGATCCGGCGCACGTCGGCGGCAACCGCGCCGAGATCGCGGCCCTGCACGCCGGCATAGATCTGCACCATGCCCTGCAGGTCGTACTGTGAGACCACGGCGTTGGCGGCGTCGCGGCGCACGTCGGCGATGCCGCCCAGCACCTGGAGCTGGCTCGCCGCCGGGGCGGCGATCGGCAGGTTGGAAAGCGCCGCCAGCGAATCGAGCCGGTACTGCGGCGTCTGCATGACGATCGAGTAGGACACGCCGTTGGCCGGGTTCAGCCAGTAGGTCGGCGCGACCTGGCTGGAGCCGGCGAGATTGACGACGAGCGAATTGGTGACGTCGCGCGTGGTCAGCCCGACGTACTGCGCCCGCGTGCGGTCGATATCGACGGCGAATACCGGCGCGCTGCGCGACTGCTGGATGCGGGCATCGACGATGCCCGGCACCTGGCGGATGCGGGCCAGGAGCTTGTTGGCGTGCTCGAAGTTGACCGTGAGGTCGGAGCCTCTCACCTGCACGTCGATCGGCGAGGGCGCGCCGAAGTTCAGGATCTGGCTGATGATGTCGGCCGGCAGGAAGGAGAAGGTGAAGCCGGGAAAGCGCTCGGGAAGCTGGCGGCGCAGCTCGCGCACGTAATCGGCGGTCGGCCCGTGATGCTCGGCGAGCTTGATCTGGATGTCGCCGTCCTGCGGTCCGATCGTGCCGGTGTTGTTGTAGGTCATGTTGATGCCGCTCACCGGCATGCCGACATTGTCGACCATCGCGGCGATCTCCTGCGGCGGGATGATCTGGCGGATCGCCTTCTGTATCTGGGCGAACTGGCTGGCGCTCTCCTCGACGCGCGTGCCGACCGGTGCCCGGGCATGCATCAGGATCTGGCCGGAATCGACCGTGGGGAAGAAGTTCTGGCCGAGGAAGGGCACCAGCAGGAACGAGGCCAGCACGAAGGCCATGAAGCCGGTGATGAAGAAGCCGCGCTGGAAGAGGACCAGCGGATTGCCCGACGGCGGCTTGTCATGGCCGTGCCCGGCATGCGGCTTCAGGAGGTAGTTCGCCATGGTCGGCACCAGGGTGCGCGACAGGACGAACGAACAGATCATCGCGAACATCACCGCCAGCGCCATCGGCACGAACAGGAAGCGGGCGACGCCTTCGAGGAAGAACATCGGCACGAAGACGATGCAGATGCAGAGCAGCGAGACGAAGGCCGGCGTCACGATCTGGCGCGCGCCGTCCATGATCGCCGTCTCGACATCCTTGCCCTGCTCGAGATGCCAGTTGATGTTCTCGATGGTGACGGTGGCGTCGTCGACCAGGATGCCGACGGCCAGCGCCAGGCCGCCCAGGGTCATGATGTTCAGCGTCTCGCCGAACAGCGACAAGAGCGCGATCGAGCCCAGGATGGCGAGCGGGATCGACGTGGCGATGATCACGGTCGAACGCCAGCTGCCCAGGAACAGCAGGATCATCAGGCTGGTCAGCACGGCGGCGATCGCGGCCTCCAGCGCCACGCCGCTGATCGCACCCTGCACGAACAGCGATTGATCGCCCAGGATCTGGATCGACACGTTGTCGGGCAGCGACTTCTTCAGCTCCGCGACCCGCTGCTTGATGCCGTCGATGATGGAAAGCGTCGACACCGAGCCGTTCTTCAGCACCTGCAGCAGCACCGAACGGCCGCCGTCGACATGCACGATGTTGGTCTGCGGCGGATTGCCGTCGCGCACCTGGGCCACGTCGCGCAGATAGACCATGGCGCCGTTGGCGGTGAAGACCGGCAGGTCGGCCAGCGCCTGGAAGTCGGTCGGCGCGTTGTTGAGCTGGATGGCGTATTCATAGCCGCCGATCTTCTGCGTCCCGACGGGCGTCAGCAGGTTCTGGGCGGCGAGCGCATTGGCGACGTCGTTGGCCGACAGGCCGCGCGCCTGCATGGCCGCGGGATCGAGATCGATCTGGATCTGGCGGGACTTGCCGCCGAACGGGTACGGGATCGCCGCCCCCGCTACGGTGACCAGCGGCGTGCGCACCGTATTGATGGCGATGTCGAACACCGCCTGCTCCGACATGCCCTTGCCGGCGAGCGCCAGCTGGATGATCGGCACTGTGGAGGCGTTGTAGTTCAGGATCAGCGGCGGCGTGATGTTGGGCGGCATCTGCTTCAACACGGTCTGCGCGATCGCGGTGACCTGTGCGTTGGCCGTGCGGATGTCGGTCCCCGGCTGGAAGAAGACCTTCACGATGCCGACGCCGGTGTAGGACGTGCCCTCGATATGCTCGATGTCGTTGACCGTGGTGGTCAGCGCGCGCTGGAACTGCAGCATGACGCGCCCCGACATCTGGTCGGGCGGCAGGCCGGTGTACTGCCAGACGACGGCGATCACCGGGATGCGGATTTCAGGGAAGATGTCGGTCGGCGTCCGCATCGCGGAAAGCGGGCCGACGATGAGAATCAGAAGCGCAAGGACAACGAACGTGTAAGGCCGCTTCAGGGCGACACGAACCAGGGCCAGCATGTGGCTTTACTTCCCCACTCCACAGGTGCCGCCCGACTCCCCAGCACCCGGCGGCACGGTCATCGGACCATGTGGGATATCGCCTGTCGAGCCGATATTGCCCCAGCTTCGTGCATGGCTCAGGGTTAAGCTTGCATAGGCAATCACTGCCGCGTGAGGGGGAATTCGGGCCATGGCCGACTATGACTACATCATCGTGGGCGCCGGCTCGGCGGGCGGCGCACTGGCGGCACGTCTGAGCGAAAACCCGGCAAGCAAGGTCCTGCTGCTGGAGGCGGGGGCGCGCAGCCATCCCTACTCCCGCATGCCCCTCTCGTTCGGTCTCCTGATCGAGCATCCGACCGCCAACTGGTGCTACCAATCCGAACCCGAGCCCGGCACCGCCAACCGCAAGATCCCGGTGCCGCGGGGCAAGCTTCTGGGCGGCTCGAGCTCGATCAACGGCCTGGTCTGGGTGCGCGGCCAACCGCTCGACTTCGACACCTGGGCGCAGATGGGCTGCCGCGGCTGGAGCTGGCACGACGTCGCGCCGCTCTTCACCCGCATCGAGAACTTCGTCGACGGCGACGGCAGCAACGGCCGCGGCACGTCGGGCCCGCTGAAAGTCTCGACCGTGCCCGACCAGAACCCGCTCTACGACGCGCTGTTCGCCGCCTCCAAGGCCGCAGGTTTCAAGCTCAATCCCGACTACAACAGCGAGGACCAGGAAGGCGTCGTCAAGACCCAGACCTCGATCTACAAGGGCCGGCGCATGAGCGTCGCCCATTGCTACATCGAGCCGGCGATGAAGCGCTCCGCCAACCTCCATGTCGTCACCGATGCCTTCACGCTTCGCCTGCTGCTCGAGGGCAAGCGCTGCGTCGGCGTGGAGTACGAGAAGGACGGCAAAGTGGTGCAGGCGAAGGCGCGCGAGACCATCCTGTCGGCGGGCGGCGTCGCCAGCCCGCAGATCCTCGAGCTGTCGGGCATCGGCCAGCCCGAGCTGCTGAAGAAGCACGGCGTCGAGGTGAAGCACGAACTGAGGGCGGTGGGCGAGAATTTCCGCGACCACATCAACGCCCGCATCATCTGGAGGGTGAAGGACCCGCGCGTCTCCTACAACCACATGGCGCGCGGCGTCGGCGCCATGACGCAGATGATGAAGTATCTCGCGACCGGCGGTGGCTTCATGAGCCTGCCGTCGGCGCCCCTGCTCGCTTTCCTCAAGACGCGGCCCGAGCTCGCCACGCCCGACGTGCAGATGCATCTGGTACCCTACGCCATCAAGGACCCCAAGACGCGCAAGCTGCAGGACTTTCCGTCGATGACGATCGCCTGCTACCAGCTGCGCCCCGAGAGCCTCGGCTCGATCCACATCCGCTCGCCCGATCCCAAGGCACAGCCGGCGATCCGCTTCAACTTCCTGGCCGATCCGATCGACCAGGCGGCGATGGTCGGCGGTTTCCGCATGATGCGGAAGATCGTCGATGCGGCCCCGATGGACGCTTATCGCGGCGAGGAGTTCTCGCCCGGGTCCTCGGTGCAGACGGACGAGCAGATCCTGACCTGGATCCGGAACAACTCGCAGACCGCCTATCACCCGATCGGCACCTGCCGCATGGGGCCGGCCGGTCCGGCCACCGTGGTCGACGACAAGCTCAAGGTGCATGGACTCGAGGGGCTCCGCGTGGCCGACGCCTCGATCTTCCCGACCATGCCCTCGGGCAACACCAACGCGCCGTCGATCATGGTCGGCGAGAAGATGGCGGATATTTTGAAGGCGGCTTAGCTCCTCTCGCCGGACCGTGCGCCTCCAGACCCGCTCATGGTCTTCCGGACCGCGAGCCTCCGGCTCGCTCATAAATCTTGAGCGCGCAGGATGCGCGCGGTCCGGAAGACATGATCATGAGCGGGCTTGAAGGCCTACGGTCTGGCCAGAAAGTCACCGTCTGATCACGCCACACGCCGCATCGCCTTCCTACGTTCTGGTCCCGACCGCGACGTGAGGAAGCATCATGAGCGTGACCGCCAGGGCTGAAGGGGCGACAAGGGGTGTGCGCACCGGCGGTGGAGTCTACAGGGAGGCACGGCAGGCGTTGCGGTCGCTCTGCCCGCAGGCGCTGCTCAACTGGCGCGAGGCGCGCTTTTACGGCCGCTACGGCGAAGTCGAGCTGCACCTGCTGGAATTCTTGTGCTCGCCCGACAAGGACGCCATCGATGTCGGCGCCAACGACGGCAGCTACGTCCACTACCTGCGCCGCCACGCCCGCCGCGTGATCGCCTTCGAGCCGATGCCGAGCCTGGCCGATGCGCTCCGCGCCAAATTCCGGCATGGCGTGGAGGTCCGATCCATCGCCCTGTCCGACCGCGCCGGCGCCGTCGAACTGCACATGCCGGTGGTCGACGGCGTGACGGTGACGGGTTGCTCGACGGTATCACCGACCGCGTCCGCCACCTATCCCGACCATCGCGCCATCGAAGTGCCGATGGCGACGCTCGACAGCGTCTACAAGGGCGACGCAGGCTTCATCAAGATCGACGTCGAGGGCCACGAGCAGGCCGTGCTCGACGGCGCCTTGCAGACGATCCGGCGATGCCGGCCGCGCCTCCTGGTCGAGATCGACGAGCGCCTCTCGCCGGGCGGCCTGCAGCGCGCCAAGGCCTATTTCAGGGACCTCGACTATCGCGGCTATTTCGTCCAGGCCGGCCACATCGAGCCGATGAACCTGTTCTCGGCCCGTGTCCTGCAAGACCCGGCGAACCTGCCCGACCTCACGGCGCCCTTGCAGCAGCGGCAACGCTTCGGCCGCTATATCTACAATTTCATCTTCCTGCCGCGAGATGAGCCGATCGAGACGCTGCGGCAAATGTCGAAGCGTCTCTCCGAGCTGTAGGAGACTGCCGATCGGCCTTGCGGATGTGCTGCACGAGATGTTGGCCGATGCGCCGCCAGTCGAAGCGATCGGCGCAGGCGTCGTAGGCGGCCGCCTGCCAGGCATTCAGCCGCGGGAAGTCGTCGATGAGCTCGACCACGCCCTCGGCCAGGGCGGCGTGGCTGTCGAACAGGCCGATGCTCGCCCCTTCCGTCAGCGGCATGCCCGGCAGCGCGATGCGCATGGAAAGGATCGGCAGGCGGTTGAACACATAGTCCAGCCCCTTGAGCTTGAAACCGCCCAAAAGGTCCGGCACCAGCGCGAGCCGCGCCTGGCGCATGTAGGGCCGGACATCGTCGACCCGGCCGACGAAGTCGACTGTTGGAAAGCGCCGCCGCAGGCCCTCGAGATAGGCGGGCTCCGCCTCACCCACGACCTGCAGGCCGATGCCCTCCCGTGCCAGCATCGCCGTGGCGGTGGCGAGAAACGCTTCCACCGCGGCACGCTTGGGCGGCCAGTCGAGGCTGCTGACCAGGATGGCCCCGCCGCGGCACGTCGTCATCGATCGTGCGGGTCTCGCACCGTGGTCCGCCATATCCGGGCGGCAGGAAGACGATGGGCCGTCCCTTGGCGTCAGCGGCGAACCGACGGCAATCGTCCGGCGTGTTCGAGGTCACCAGGTCGGCCGTAGCGACCAGCCGGCGCTCCAGGCGTTTCACCTTGAGGCAATCGATCGCTTTCACGGCGCGGCGCAGCCCGCGGGACGTCTTCGCGATGCGGCGCGCGACGGTGATCTCGTGATTGTGCGCGATGTAGACGAGGCTCGGCGGCCGCAGGCTCTGCCGACGATAACGAGCCACGGCGCGGAACGCCCAACCACTGCAGATGCTGTCGAAGACGATCGTGTCCCACGGCCGCTCCGCCAGCGCCTCGTCGAGCAGCCGCCTCATGTTCGGGACATTGCCGCGATGGGCAACGATCGGCATGGGCGACAGCAGCCGCCGCCACGATGACTGGACCTGCTCCTCGGCCAACCGCCAATCGATACTGAGCAGCCTGGAGACCGACCGCGGGTTCTCGCGCCGCGCCAGTCCGATCACCCGCAGCGTCGCGCCGGCATCGCGTGCCGCCTCGATCAATCCCTTGGAATAGATGAGCTGGCCGTTGGTGGCGGGGTCCGGATCGGCAAGCGTGAGCCACAGGCATTGCATGGCGTCTCCTCGCCCAAACGATGTGCGGCGATCTTCCGCGACGCCAGTGATCAAGCTGTGTCGGCGCAACCGTCGTTCGCATCCGTGGCGATCTTTCGACCCTCGATTTCGGACTGTTGCCGCCACAACACACTGGCCTGCAGCCACAATCTGGACACTGGCAAGCCCACAGGTCGTATCCCAAGAATATGAGAAGCAAGAACTGCCCGTCAGCCGGGCCCGCGAGAGGGGTGTCTCGCGAAGGGAGGCTAAATGTCTCTGGCAGCGCCGGAGGAGTCGTCACTTGAATCTGCGTTCGTGTGCAACAAGTCGGAAAGCGTCCTGTCGGTCATCGAGAAGTGTCTCGATAACGGATTGGGCTCCTGCCTGGTCGTCGGTGACGACCATCGCCTCATCGGCCGTATCTCGCTCGACGACATACGGCGGGCGCTGGCCGACGGCACCGCGATCGTCGACCCCACGCTGGGCTGGCATCCGGCGGGCAACATGATCAGCGCCAATTCTCTGCGCAACGACGTTGATCAGCAGG
Source organism: Rhodospirillales bacterium (assembly GCA_016185145.1). GTDB lineage: Bacteria > Pseudomonadota > Alphaproteobacteria > Reyranellales > Reyranellaceae > Reyranella. The sequence continues at coordinate 45,779 of JACPOB010000039.1, forward strand.
AAATCCTGCGACCGGTGGTCGATTCGAGCGGCCACCTGACAGGGGTCCTGATCGATCGCTCGACGCGGCCCGTCCAGGTCGCAATGCCCCATATGACCAGCGAGGACTTCCGATCGGTGCTCGATGCATTCATCTCCGGATGGATTTCGAGCAAGGGGCCCTACGTCAACAAGTTCGAAGAGGACTTCAGCCGCTTCGTCGGCGTCCGGCACGGCGTGGCGGTCTCGAACGGCACCGTGGCGCTGCATCTCGCGCTGGTCGCGCTCGGCATCGGCCCCGGCGACGAGGTGATCGTCCCCGACCTCACCTTCGCCGCGACCATCAACGCGGTGCTCTACTGCGGCGCCACCCCGGTGATCGTCGACGTCGACCGCCAGACCTGGTGCATGAGCCGCGAGACCGTCAAGCGTGCCTGCACGGCTGCGACCAAGGCGATCATTCCGGTCCATCTCTACGGCCGGCCGGCGGAGATCGGACCGATCACCGAGTTCGCCAGGAGCCGCGGTATTGCCGTGGTCGAGGACTGCGCGGAAGCGCACGGTGCGCGCTATCGCGGCAAGGCGGTCGGGCAGTTCGGCGACGTGTCCTGCTTCTCCTTCTACGCCAACAAGATCGTGACCACGGGCGAAGGCGGCATGTGCCTGACCAACTCGGCCGAGCTCGCGACCTCGCTACGCGTGCTGCGCGACCACGGCATGTCGCCGGACCGCTCCTACTGGCATGAGCGGGTGGGCTTCAACTACCGCATCACCAACCTGCAGGCGGCGATCGGCCAATCGCAGATCTGGCGCGTCAACGAAGTGCTGCAGCGCAACGCCCGTATCGCCGCGCTCTACCGGGAGGCGCTGAAGGACATTCCCGGCGTGCGGTTTCCGCCCCCTCTTCCCGACGAATACCGGCCCGTCGTGTGGATGACCTGCGTTCAGGTTCCGGCGGAGAAGCGCCTGCCGCTGATCCGCGCGGCGCACGAGGCCAAGATCGAGACGCGCCCCTTCTTCCATCCGCTCTCGGCCCTGCCGCCCTACGGCAAGTACGCCCGAGCCTGCCCCAACAGCATCGAGCTTTCCGCCACCGGCGTGAATTTGCCGACCTCGCACTCGGTCGACGAACAGGTGGTCGAGCGCGTCGCCCGGGTGTTTTACGACGTGTTCGCGTAGCGGAGGCGACGTCGCATGTTGTCATCGGTCATCATCGGCGGCGGCCCGGGCGGCCTCGGGCCGATCATCTGGGCGGCGCAGCATGGATTGCTGCCCGACTGGCTCGACCGCGGCGTTGCCGTGGTCGATCGCCAGGGTCATCTCGGCGGCACGCTGGGGCGGTTCGGCATTCATTCGGATTCGCTCGGCGGCTCCTATCTCGAATGCCTGGAAGCGGCGGGCCTGCCCGCCGAGCTGAGACCGTTGCGAGACGAACCGGTGGCGCATGAGATGGCGCGGTATCGCGACAGCTTCCCGCCGCTCGTGCTGGTCGACCGCTACATGCGGCACATCGGCGTTGCGCTTGCCGGCATGCTCGCCGAGCGCTCGGCCCTGCATCTCTGCACCGAGGCCCAGGCGATCCATCTGCGGCCCGACGGTTCCGTCGAGGTCGAGATCACCGGACCCGATGGCGGAGCGAACGTGCTGGCCGCCCGCTCCGCCGTCGTGGCCCTGGGCGGGCGCCAGCGCTGGATGCACGGCGAACTGAAGCCCGGCCTGACGTTGGCGAACTGTCGGATGCGCGAAGTCATGCCGTCGGATCGCGCGCTCTCGACCGCCGGCCTCCAGGAGGCTGATCGGATACTCGCCGATGTCGGCCGGCGGCGGATCCTGATCCTCGGCGGCTCGCACAGCGCTTATTCGGTGGCCGGCGCCTTCCTTGGACTGGCCGGCGCCGAGCGCCTGGCCGAAGGGCAGATCGTCATCCTGCAGCGGCGCGAGCCGCGCATCTTCTATCCCGATCGCGAGGCCGCGCAGGAGGACCGCTACGACGTCGCGCCCGGGGACATCTGCCCACGCACCCAGAGGGTCAACCGCATGGGCGGGCTGCGCGGCTTCGGCCGCGAGATGTGGCGTCAGATTGCGCTACGTCCGCGCGCCAAGCCCGAGCCGCGGGTCGTCACCATGGACATGCAGCGCCTTGGTGCCGACGAGCTCGGCGCAATGATCGCCGAAGCGGCGCTGGTCGTGCCGAGCTTCGGCTATCGCTCGGAGACGCTGCCGGTGTTCGACGCCGGCGGCGAGCGGCTCACGCTCAACGCCGAGCTCGGCGGCGTCGCTGTCGGCGAGCAGAGTCGCCTGCTGCTGAGCGAAGGGGGAAGCCTGCCCAATCTGTTCGGCATCGGATTGGGCACCGGCTACAAGCTGCCGACCAGCATGGGCGGCGAGCCCAACTTCGACGGTCAGGCCAACAGCCTTTGGCTGTATCACAACGACATCGGCGCGATCATCTATCGCGCGATCCATGAGCTGGAGCGTCACCCTGCCGGCGCAGCGGCCGTCGCTGCGTAGAGCGCACGGACGAACCTCACGGAGTCGTGAGCTTGTCACGGCCTAGTCACCGCGGCTGAGACGCAACCACGGTATGGCTGTTGCGATGCTCGGGACAACCAAGCGGGGCGCCTACGTGCGAGCAGGAACGGAACGCATCGCCAGCCTTGACGTTCTGCGCGGTTTTGCAGCCGGTGCGGTGATGCTCCATCACCACGGCCAGTACTACGACGTCCTGTATCCGGGCCGCATCCCGCTGTCCGTCGATCTCGGGCCCGGCCACTTCGGCGTCGAGCTGTTCTTCATCATCAGCGGTTTCGTGATCCTGATGACGATCGAACGCAAGAAGACGGTGCGCGAGTTCGCGATCTCGCGCGTGGCGCGCCTGATGCCGGCCTTCCTGGCCGCGCTGATCCTGGCCACCGTGATTCGCTCCCTGTCGCCGGTGCCGTTGCTCGACACGCCGACCGTGCCGCAGTTCCTCGCCAACCTCACCATGGCACCGAACCTGCTCGGCCAGACCGGCATGGACATGCCCTATTGGACGCTGACCTACGAGCTGGTGTTCTACGTCGGCATGGGACTGCTCCTGGCGATCGGCATGCTGCGCTGGACCGAATGGTTCGGCCTGCTGGCCGTCGCCGTGAGCTGTCTTTTCATCGCCACGCTCGACGTGCGGCTGCACCATCGCAGCTCGATCCTGCTGCTGGTCTACTACAGCAACTTCTTCCTGATCGGCATCTGCCTCTATCGCATCCATGCCCAAACGGCGCGGCCGATCACATGGTTGGCACTGGTCGTGGCCGTCGCGGTGACGGCGCTTGGCGGCGGCGAGAAGTCGTTCGACACGCCGGGACGCGTCTACCTGCCGCTTGCGATCGCCTTCACGGCGTTGGTCTGGTTCGCCATCAGCCGCCACGGCAGATGGCTCGTCTGGCGGCCCCTCGTATTCCTGGGACAGATCTCCTATCCGCTCTACCTCGTTCATGTCGCGCTGGGCTTCCTGATCATCCGTTGGGCCGCGGCGCGGGGCTGGGGCACACTCGAGGGCGTCGTCGCCGCCGGCGTTGTCTCCCTGATCGCGGCGACCCTGATGCATTACTGCATCGAGCTGCCCGGCGGACGATGGCTGCGGACGGCGTTGAGTCGTAGACAGCCACCGGCGATCGCGGCCTAAAGGTCCCTCGCCGCGCTCGGGACGACAGCCATGTCGTCCCCTCAGCCGACGAGCCGCTTCCTCACTTCGACAGGAATCGGCACCGCTTTCAACGAGCGCGCATCGCCTTCCTTCTCCGCCCAGATGCGCGTTTCGGTGCCCTCGGCGGCGATCTGGCCGGAGGCGTCGCGGAAGACGTGGCTGATGGTGAAGGAGCTGCGGCCGAAGCGCGAGACGCGACTTTCGACCAAAAGCTTCTCACCGGGCTGCGAGGCGCGCTTGAACGAGCACTCGGCGGCGACCAGCGGCGTGCCCTCCTTCCATCCGTCGCGCGTATCGTTGTGTCCGACGCCGGCGGCCGCCAGCAGCCGGTGGCTCGCCTGGTCACACCAGCGGAAGTAGGACGGGTAGTAGACGATGCCGGCGGGGTCGCAGTCGCCCCATTCGACGGTTACCTCGTGGCGGGAGACCAGGGTCATGACCTAGGCCTCGACCGGCTTGCCGGTGATGTAGGTCGTGCCGGTCATCGCAGCGACCAGCCTGCCGTCGCCGCGGACGATGTCGATCCGGTAGTTCGACAGCCTGCTGGTGCGCGCGATCTCCACCGCCGTCGCCGTCAGGACGTCGCCCGCGTGAGCCGGCAGGCTGTAAAGGATGTGCGAATCGATGCTGGCCGACATGATGCCCTGCGAGTTGCTGGCATACCCCATGGCGGCGTCCGCCAGGGTGAAGGTCAGGCCGCCATGAGCGACACCGATGAAGTTGATGTGGCGCTCCTCGAGCCTAACACGGCTGACCGCGCGGCCGAGCGACGCCTCGACGATCTCGATACCCAGCGATCGCGCAAAACTGTCGCGCGCGGCCAACGCGAAGACGTCGATCGCGGCCGGCTGCTGCTCTCCATTCTTCATCACGTTCGCTCTACTCCGCAGCATGCCGCAGCGATGGCATCGCAGCGGCGATTGACGTCAGGGTCCTGGACAGGGCGTCGCCGTCCGGATCCGCCAGGGCCGCCACGCGGGCGCTGGCGACGGCATCGGCCGCCGCGCGCGGGGCCATGCGGTTCGCCAGGGCAGGCTCGATCACCTCGGCCGTGATGCGCCGGTAGTTGGCCAGTCCGCGCTTATACGTGTCGCCGTAGCCCTTGATCAGACGCGCGCACTCCGCGATCTCGCGCGCCAGGTCGACATTGGTGCGCCCCGCCGCGCGGATCTGCTCGAGCCAGCGGTCGATCTCCGCCTGCTCCTCGGCGAAGCGATAGGTCTTGGGCCGCCATGACTGCAGGCCGGCCACCAGCCGCAGGCGCAGGAAGCCGAGCACGGTGGTCGAGCGTAGATGCATTGAAAAGTAGGTTTTGCCCAGCCGTCCGGTGCGCTCGCCCCACGCCAGCAAACGCCTGGCCCAGGTCGGAGGGAGGATGGCGGCGATCTCCTCGATGCCGGGCTTGAAATGCTCGGTGATCTCCACCGGCTCGCCATCCCCGGCGCGCAGCTCGGCACGCACGCGCGCCAATCGCTCGGGTGAGGTCTTCGCCTGGGCGACGCGGATCACGTCCTCGAACGACATGCGCACCGCCAGATGCCGCGCCGTCTCGCGCAAAAGCTCGGTCGAGCCCAGCGCGTGCACCGTGTCCAGCCGGTTCAGGTACCACTCGGCGTACCGGCGATCCTGATAGGCCGTGAGACGGCGCATGCCCTCCTCGATCACGTCCAGAGACGGCGCAGGATACGCACGCCGGGCGCGCGCCAGCAGATCCTCCATGCCCTGCGCCGCGGCCTGCCGCTTGCGATGCTCGCGCACGACCTGGGCAAGCTCGCCGCGGGCATGGCCACGGCCGAAGGCGAAGGCCGCGAGGTTGGTGTCGACGGCCTTGCCGCCGTGGCGGATCGCGGCCTCGAAGGCGGCATCGGGAATCGGCAGCCGGCCCGAACCCGCCAGCGCGCCCAGCAGCACTGCGTTGATGACGCCGCCCGACTCCTCGGCCGCCTGGTCCATATCGAACAGGATCTGCTCCTTGCTGCGTTCCTTCACCGCGCGCAGCAGGCGGCCGACATCGAAACTGCCGTCGCCCATCGCCATGCGCTCGCCGATCGCCAGCACACGATGCGTCGAGGCGATCAGGGTGGTGCGGTCGGGCGTGACGAAGCCGTTGAAGATCATGCGGCCGGCTTCGAGGAGCTCGGTCGCCAGCGCCACGTCGACCTCGCCGATCGCCGGATTGAGCGCCAGCACCGAAGGCTCGCCGGCCCGTGTCGGCATGACTTCGAGATAATAAGTCGTGGCGCCGGTGCGCTGGGCCACGCCCGGGATCTGCGTGGCCTGCACCGCGAGCCCCTGGCCCTGCGCCGCCGTGACGATCCAGTCGCACAGCACGCCGCCGCCATCGCCACCCAGGGCACCGACCAGGATGGTGATGGGCTTCATGGGAGTGCGGACTCAAGCTCTTCCGGACCGCGCGCATCCTGCGCGCTCAGATTCATGAGCGCGCAGGATGCGCGCGGTCCGCAAGACGAAGAGATGAGCGGGCGGGACGCCCGCGGTCCGAACATGAAGCTCACGCCATCGCTCCGATCACCGCCGTTCGGAAGCGCCACTTCAGGCGGTCCCACCAGGTTGCGTTCTGGACGATGTCGGCCTTGTAGAAGGACGGGCAGAGCACGGCGGCGTCGGCGACCTCGCCGCACAGGCCGCAGCCGACGCAGCCGTTGTTGACGTGGGCGACCGGATCCGAGCGCAGCGGATCCGGACTTGGCTTGACCACCAGCGAGGGACAGCCCGACAGGCGGATACAGGAGTGATCGCCGGTGCAGATCTCGTCGTCGATGCCGAAGCGGGTGCGCACGACGCGCTCTCCTCGCTTCAGTTGCGCGGCGATCTGCGGGCGGATGCGACGCTGGCGGGCGAGCTGGCACTCGCCGTCGGCCACGATCACCTTCAGCCCCTTGTCGTCGCTGCTCATGGCCTCGCGCAGGGTCGCAAGCATGGTGCCGACATTGTAGGTGCGGATGGTGCGCAGCCATTTCACGCCCATCGCCTTCAAGGTCGCGGCGATATCGGAGGTCGTCTCGCCGTCGCGGCGGTTGCCCGACGTGTTGGGGATGAACTGCGCGCCGGTGGCCGAGGTATAGCCGTTCTGCATGATCACCAGCACGCGGTCACCGCGGTTGAACATCGCCGAGGCCACGCCGCTCAGCAGCCCGTTGTGCCAGAAGCCGCCGTCGCCCATCACCGAGATGGTGCGCTTCTGCATCACCGGCGCCACGGCGCCAGCGGCGGCAAGCGACATGCCGAATCCCAGGATCGAGTTGCCGAGATTGAACGGCGCCAGGGTCGCGAAGGAGTGGCAACCAATGTCGCTCGAGATGTGAACCTTGCCGACCTCGCGCTCGAGCAGTTTTATCGCCGAGAATACCGGACGTTCGGGACAGCCGACGCAGAAGCCGGGCGGCCTGAGCGGCAACGGTCCGCCCAGCAGGCGCTGGGCCTCGGCGCGGCCGGCACGCGCCGCCTCGAAGCGCTCGCGCGGCCTGGAAAGGTCGATGTCGTTGGCCGACTGGGCGAAGAACTTCAGCAAGCCGTCGGTCACCACTTCGGCGGTGTATTCGCCCGCCATCGGCAGGACGTCCTTGCCGTAGATCCTGGTGTCGATGTCGCGCTTGCGCAGGATCGCGTGGACCGCCTGCTCGATGTAGTCGGGTCCGCCCTCCTCGACGATCAGGACGGCGCGCTTGCCCTTGCAGAAATCCACGATCTGATCGGGCACCAGCGGATGCGTGACGTTCAGCACCAGGGTCGGGACCTTGCCATCGACCTCGAGCCGGTCGAGGCCGCGCAGCAGCACGTTGGTGATGCCGCCCTGCACGATGATGCCGAGGTCGGAGCGTTCGCCGGCCAGGCATTCATTCAGGCCGTGCTCGACGATGAAGCGCTCTGCGGCGGGCTGACGAACCTCGACCTTGATCTTCTCCTGCACGTAGGTCGACGGCGGATGGGAGATGCGCGCGTAGTCGTGCGGCGCCGGCTCGGCGAGCCGCCGGTTGCGCGACACCGGCGGCGGCCTGTTGTCCTTTGCGACGAACTCTCCGGTGACGTGGCAGGCACGGATGCGCAGCTCCATCATCACCGGCGTGCTGGTCGCCTCCGAGAGCTCGAAGGCCTTCTCGGTGCAGCGCACGATCGACGGCAGGTTGGGCCTGGGATCCATCAGCCACACCGACGATTTCAGCGCATAGGCGTGCGCCCGTTCCTGGATGATCGAGGCGCCCTCGCCGTAATCCTCGCCGACCACGATCAGTGCGCCGCCGATGACGCCCGGCGATGCGAGGTTGCTGAGCGCATCGGCCGCCACGTTGGTGCCGACGATCGACTTCCAGGTGACGCAGCCACGCAACGGATAGTTGATCGAGGCGCCCAGCAGGGCCGCTGCCGAGGCTTCGTTGGTGCAGGTCTCCAGATGCACGCCGAGCTCGTCGAGCAGGTCCTGCGATTCGACCAGCACGTCGACCAGATGCGAGACCGGCGCGCCCTGGTAGCCGCCGACATAGGCCACACCCGATTGCAGGATCGCCTTGGTGACCGCGAGGATGCCCTCGCCGCGGAAAACCTCGCCCTCGCCCAGGCGCAGCGCCCGCACTTCCTCGGCGAAGGATCGTTCCGGATTGGTCCGCTGGGCGACGGGAATCTGGGCTGCCGGCTGGTCGAGCATGGAGCGACTATAAGGGCTAACGCCGCGATCGACGATCCCGCTTGGAATCGCGGATTCCCGCGGCCTTTGCCCGCTTGATCAGCTCACGGAACGGCAGCAGCAGGCGCTCGCGCACCGTCGCGTCGCGTTCCAGGACGGAGAGCGCCAGCGCCACCGCCTCCAGCGTCGACACGGCGTCGGGCCGCGCCTCGCGGCGAAGATTGCCGTAGAGCGACGGCCCGTCCGGCACCACGACCAGGCGCCGCAGGCGCGTGAGCCATGCATTGCGCCACCACAGCGCCTTGGCTTGCGCCCAATTTCCGTCGAGCGCCACCAGCCCCTGCAGCCCAGCCAGCGCCGTGGCCTGGTCGGCCAGCGGTTCGCCGTTGCGATCAACGGCAATCAGTGGGTCCTTGTTCGTCCGCCGCGTTTTGTCCCCAAGCTTGTCGGCGCCCAGATAGAGCACCCCCCATTGACGCGGCTCGACCGGCCGTTGTTCATTCCGACTCGCGAATGCATGGCCGAGGTTGCGCCATGACAGCCCCACTGAGACGCGAGCGTCAGCTAGTGAGCGCGTCAGCAATCGAGCCGTGCCCAGCATGCGGTCCTGCTCCTGTGGGTGTTGCAGGATAAGTACCGCCACCCTGTTGTCGACGACAGGGGCCGGCGGACAAACGCAGAGCGCGGGCGGTCGTCCGCATGGGCAAGGTCCCTTCGGGGCGCCTTCGATCATGCGCGAAGATATAGACCGTTCGTCGGAAGGCTGTCGCCATGACCGTTTCCATCCTCGCCGTCCCCAGCGTCACCAAGCCGCCGCCCGCCGCGGACGGCGCGGTGGTGGTGGGTGGTTCGCACGGTGCGGTCTATGCCGCCTATCTATCGGCCAAGGCAGGCGCCCGGGCGGCCATCCACAACGACGCCGGCGTCGGCCGCGACGAAGCCGGCGTCAGCGGGCTGGCATGGGCGCAAAGCCTGGGCATGGCGATGGCGGTGGCGCTGAGCGACAGCGCGCGCATCGGCGACGGCGCAGACATGCTGAAGCACGGCGTCGTCGGCCGGGCCAATCCGCTGGCCACGGAATGCGGCGTCAGGGTCGGCCAGAGGGTGGCCGAGGCCGCCGAGCTCCTGAAGGCGGCCCCTTGGCCCCATCCCAAGCCGGCACCGCTGACCGAAGCGCGCGCCATGGCCGGACGCATCCTGTGTGTGGATTCGATCTCGCTCGCGACCATGCGCGACCGCGGCAAGGTCGTATCGAGCGGCAGCCATGGCGGCGTGCCGGCGGGCGAAACGGCTCTGGCGGTCAGGCCGCGGTTGGTGCTGTTCAACGACGCCGGCTTCGGCAGGGAGCAGGCCGGCGTTGCGGGCCTGCCCATCCTCGACCGGGCCGGCATTCCCGCCGCCGCCGTGTCGACCATGTCGGCGCGCATCGGCGACGGTCGCTCGACTCTGCTCGACGGCTTTATCTCGGAAATGAACGAGGCTGCATATCGGCTCGGCGCCCGGCAGGGCCGGTCGGCGCTTGCCTTCGCCCTTGCCGTGGCCGAAAAGAACCCCTGAGCACAGGAGCGGAGAGCAGCCGGGTATGGCCGTCGTCAACGTGAAGTCGGAAATCGCAGGCAATGTGTGGAAGATCCAGACCAGGCCCGGCGACCGGGTCGAGGCCGACGGCGAGATCATGATCCTGGAATCGATGAAGATGGAGATTCCCGTGCTCTCGCCGCGCGCCGGCACCATCAAGGAGATCCGGGTCAGCGAAGGCGAGGCGATCGACGAAGGCCAGCTCGTCGCCATCCTTGATGCGTAGCAGCGCCGTCGCCGTCGAGATCGTCCGTCTGTGGGCGCCCGACAACCTGCGTCGGGTGGCGCCCGGCGTGGCGCTGTGCGCCATCATCGCGGCCATTGCCTTCGTGGCCGACAAGCAGGATTTCCTGCGCTTCGGCGCGGTGTGGATCCCGCCGCTCATCCTCACCCTGGTGATCGGCATGGCGCTGCAGCCGCTGTCGGACCGGGCGGTGCTGAAGCCCGGCATCGAGTTCGCCGGCCGCACGCTGCTGCGCGTCGGCGTGGCGCTCTACGGCGCGCGGCTCACCTTCGGCCAGCTCGTCGACGGCGGCGCGCTGCCGGTTCTGATCGCGCTCGCCGCCGTCTCCTGCACAATCGTGTTCGGCGCCTGGGCGGCGCGCCTGTTCGGCCTGTCGCGGGATTTCGGCCTGCTGACCGGCTGCGCGACCGGCGTATGTGGCGCTGCGGCGGCGATGGCGGCCTCGGCGGTGCTGCCCAAGCACGCCAACTCCGATCGCGACCTCGCCTTCACGGTGATGGGCGTGAACTTCCTCTCGACCGTGGTGATGGTGATCTACCCCACCCTGCAGCCCGTGCTGGGCTACTCGCTGCACGAGATGGGCGTGTTCCTGGGCGGCGCCATCCATGACGTGGCGCAGGTCGCGGGCGCGGGCCAGACCATGGGGCCGCAGGTCCTGACCGAGGCGATCATCACCAAGCTCCTGCGCGTGGCGTTCCTGCTGCCCGCGATCGCCGGCATCGCCTGGTGGGTGGCGCGCGGCGGCGAGACGGCGGGTGACGCGCGGCCGTCGCCGCCGGTGTTCCTGTTCGGCTTCCTCATGCTCGCCGCGCTCAACTCGGTGGGCGTGGTGCCGCCCGGCGTGAAGGCCGCGGTCGCCGAGATCTCCTCGTTCCTGATCATCACCGCCATCGCCGCACTCGGCATCAAGACCTCGCTGCTGGCCCTGGCGCGCATCGGCGTCGCGCCGGTGATGCTGCTGATCACCCAGACCGCGTTCATCGGCGCGCTGGTGGTCGGCCTGATCTACGGATTGCGCACGTTCGGGATGTAGGCTGGGGGCGCGCCACTCCAGTGGCGCGTCTTCTCATGCTCTTTTGGACCGCCCGCGTCCCGCGCGCTCATGAGGATGAGCGAGCGAGGACGCTCGCGGTCCGGCAGACCATGACGCGCCACTGGAGTGGCGCGCCCCCAGCGATCACGTCCCCGGCTTCGTGCCCGTCGCGCGCACCACCTCGCCCCAGGTGTCGATTTCCTTCTTGATGAACTCGGCGAACTGGATGGGCGAGCCGGGTGCGGGCAAGCCGGCGCGACGTTCGATCTCGCGGGCCACCGCAGGATCCTGCAGGAGCGTGTTCACGTCGCGGTTCACCTTGGCGACGATCTCGAGCGGCGTGCGCGCGGGTGCGGCGAGGCCCGACCAGCCGGCCGCGTCGAAGCCCGGCAGGGTGTCGGCGATCGGCGGGATGAAGTCGAGCGGCGGCGCGGCGCGGCGGGCCGTGGTGACGGCGAGCGGCTTGATGCGCTTGTCGGTGATCGGGCCGAGGGCCGCCGCTGTGCTGTCCATCATCAGCTTGACGTGGCCGCCCAGCAGGTCGGCCATGGCGGGCCCGCTGCCCTTGTAGGGGATGTGCACGATGTCGAGCTTGGCGCGCATCTTGAAGAGCTCCATCGACAGATGCTGCGACGTGCCCGGCCCGGCCGAGGCGTAGGAGAGCTGGCCCGGCTCCTTGCGGGCGAGCTCGATCAGCTCGTCGAGCGTGTTGGCCTGGAAGCTCGGGTGCGCCACGATCACCAGCGGCACCAGGAAGATGTTGGTGATCGGCAGGAAGTCGACCAGCGGCCGATACGGCAGGTCAGGATAGAGGCTCGGGTTGACGCCGAAGGTGCCGCTCGAGACGACCATCAGCGTGTAGCCGTCGGGTGCCGCGTTCTTGCCGTACTCGGTGGCCGGGATGCCGCTCCCGCCTCCCTTGTTCTCGACCACCACCTGCTGCTTCCACATGTCGGTCAGCTTCTCGGCGATCAGGCGGGCGAAGATGTCGGCGGCCTGGCCGGGCGGGAACGGCACGACGAAGCGCACCGGCTTGGTGGGCCACGGCGCCTGCGCCAGGGCCGGCGCCGCCAACGCCGCACCGGTAGCGGCCACGCCGGCAACGCCCGCCAGGCGCATCGCCTGGCGGCGCGTGGGATTACTCCGCATGAACAAACTCCTCACTGCTTTCGGGCCCAAATTAACACAGGCGCCGGACAATGACGGCGTCTCACGCTCGACACAATCACCGTCAAAAATAGACGACGCGGCAGGTCTCCAGAGGTCGCTGGGCTTCGTGGACGTCGCGCCCCGTTACTCACGTCCCTGTCGACGCTGCCCGCATGGAGCTGGTCCCGTGACCATTCGTTATTTCGAGGACTTCAAGGTCGGCGACCGGTTCACCAGCGCCGGCCTGACCATGACCGAAACGGCGATCATCGATTTCGCCCGGCAGTGGGATCCGCAGCCTTTTCACACCGATGCCGAGTTCGCCAAGAAGTGGACCTTCGGCGGGCTGATCGCGTCGGGTCTGCACACCATGGCGGTGACCTTGCGGCTGTGGCTCGACCAGGGCGTGTTCCGCTCCTGCAGCCTGGGCTCGCCCGGCATCGGCGAGGTGCAGTTCCCCCGGCCGGTGCGGCCGGGCGACACGCTGCGCGTGGTAACCGACATCACCGAGTTGCGCCTGTCGGCTTCCAAGACCGACCGCGGCATCGCCCGCATCCGCCAGGTCACCATCAATCAGCATGGCGAGCAGGTGATGGAGCAGGAGACGACGGTGTTCCTGAAGCGCCGGCCGGTGGTGGTCGCAACGGTCGGGGCGCGGTCCTAGTTGGGGCGTCATGGTCTTCCGGACCGCGAGCTTCCAGCTCGCTCATGATCGTGAGCGAGCTGGAAGCTCGCGGTCCGGAAGACCATGAGACGACGCGCCTAACGCCAGGCGAATACCGGTTGCTCGAAATGGTCGACGCGGGTGTCACGGCCGGCGAGCGCGACTTCACGGAACTGATAGAGCACGGCGGCCGTCGGCGCGTTGACGTTGGCGACCGGCAGCGGCAAGCGGATGATCGGCCGGTCCGATTCCTCGATCGCCACGATCTCGGGCGAGCCGTCGCGGAACAGCTCGCGGCAGGCGATGCGATAGGCCGCCGCGACCTCGGACGGATTGGGCGTCACCGTGATGCCGGGCGACCACACGACCACCGGCGCGATGAGATAGCCGGAACGGGTCGGATAGTCGTCGAGCGTGCCCAGGATATCGTCGGTCGAGGCGAGCACGCCCAGTTCCTCGTGCAGCTCGCGCAGCGCCGTCTGCTCGATCGTCTCGCCGGCATCGACGCGGCCGCCGGGCAATGCCCATTGCCCGCCGTGCGCCCGCAGGCGCGGCGTGCGCTTGGTGAGCAGGAACGCCGCCTCACCCGGCGCATCGCCTTCGACCACGACGACGGCGACGGCGGCGCGCTTCAGCCCGCCGGCATCGACGCGCCGCCGCAAGTCGAAGCGGCCCAGGTGATCGGTGATCGTGCGACGCAGCGCATTGTCGAAGGCGAAAGATGTCACGCCGCGGGCCTCGTGAAAGTCCAGACCACGGCCGGCGGCACGTTGCGCCAGATGCGCTTGCCGTGCGCGCCGGCGAGATGCAGGCGCTCGCGCAACGCGCGCGGGATCGGCGGCTTGGGTCCGTAGGTGAACTGCACAAACGCGGCGCCACGCGGCAGCGCCTCGAACGCCCCCGCGACGATGCCGCTCACCACCTCGGCCGGCAGCGACAGCAAGGGCAGGCTCGACACGACGGCGGCGATTGGCGCGATGCCGTGCTCGGCGAGCAGGCGTGGCAGGCGCGCGGCGTCGCCCTCGACGATGCGCGGGCCATCGAAGTGGCGGCGCAGGAAGGTGGCGAACTCGGGATCGCGCTCGACCAGGACCAGCCGCTCGGAGGCGATGCCCGCAGCCAGCAGCGCCTTGGTGACCCCGCCGGTGCCGGCGCCCAGCTCGACGACGTGGCCCGGCCGGCCGGCGATGACAGTTCGCGCGGTCGTGGCCATCGCCTCAGCCAGCAGCCGCCCGCTCGGCACCACCGCTCCAGTGGAGAAGGGCCGACGCAGCCAGCGCTTTAAAAAGAGTGCCGTGCCGGCGGGTTCAACCGAGGGCATACGTGAACGCTAACAGACGCGCGTTGCGTGTCGACAGGGAAAACCAGCCCGCTTCTACTGTGCGGGCTGCATGGCTGGCCCGGCGACATGGGTCGTCGCCGGCGTCGCCTCGAACACCGCCCGGGCATGGCGCATCTGCTCCAGCGCGTTGACCACCGAAATATAGACGGCGGCGGCATAGGGCAGCGATTGCACGATCATGAAGACCGCCCACAGCCGCGCCTCGAGATTGACGGCGCCCGCGCCCACCCACAGCACGATGGCGCCCAGCCACAGCAGGATGGTCAGCACGGCCTCGCCGCGCGCCATGCCGAGCGCCATGCCGAGGGTCGCGCGCTCGTCCATCTTGGGCGTGCGCATGAAGGGCAGCCGGCTGGTCATCAGGCCGTAGATCACCGCGCGGCCCACCGTGTAGGTGAGCGCCAGCCCCGCCAGCGACGCGCCGATGCTCTGGCGGAAGGTGCAGCGCACGCGGTCGAAGTAGAGGCCGAACGAATAGAGCAGCTTGAAGACGAAGATGCCGATGGTCGGCAGGATGAACTCGGCCGGCGGCAGGCCGACCGGCTTGATGCCGAACAGCGGCGGCAGGACGACGGCGAGCAGCCAGGCCAGTCCGGCCCAGGTGAAGATCAGGTTCAGCGCATCGGCGAACCACGGCATCCAGCCGGCGACGAAGTGGTACTTCTGCCAGAAGGTGAGCTTGGTCGAGTTGCCGAGCATCTTGCCGGCATGCGCCTTCATGATCTGCATGGCGCCGTAGGCCCAGCGGAAGCGCTGCTTCTTGTAGCCGGCGAAATGGTCGGGCGTCAGGCCATGGCCGAAGCGCTCGCGGCTGTACATGGCGCCGTAGCCCTTCTCCATCA
>JACPOB010000040.1 GCA_016185145.1 Rhodospirillales bacterium
CTCAACAACAAGATCCGTGTCCTCCAGCGACGCGCCTACGGCCTGCGCGACGAGGAATACCTTCGCCTCAAGGTTCTCACCTGCATGCTTCCCGCGTTATGATCGCCCCAGATCACCCACTCGATTCCCTGAAGACCCATCATATTTAGGTCCACGTTCGCGTCGGCGCTCAGCTCCGATTCCAGTTTGTTGGTAAATTCTTGCACGCGCGTAGTGGTCTCTTCCCAAAAATTGGGTCCCCACTGTTCTAGGTACCGGAGCGCGTCCTCCTTGGCTTTCGCCTTATTCCGGTCTCGCTCAAAATATGCTCGGCACCGAGTCCAGAAGTCCTCTTGCTTTTGCGGGCTGTTGATGTGGTACTTTTCCTTAATTAGCTCGACGCAGAACACGTGTTGCCACAGCAGTTTGTAGAAGGCATCGAGATGGACACCCGCTTCCTCGAAGAAGTTCAGGACGTTTGAATTAATTAGGAAGTCGAGAGACAGCGTCTCAGGTGCCAGCTGGATGCAGTTGGGCGCTCGCCTCTTTATCTCGAGAAGTAGCGCAGTCTTGCCAGAACCGGTGCGGCCAAGAATGATGCATTGAGGCTCGTCTAGATTCAGTAATAAATCGATCTGACCGCTGTCGACGAAGCACTGAGCTAGAAACTGATGATCATTCTCGGCATCGGCCGCGCCGATCGAGTCCGTCCGTCTCAGGACGACAGGATTTGACATACCTCCCCCATCTATTGCTGCCTGCTAGGCGCGGGAACCCCAAGGCATTGCCCCATCAAGTCTATACCTTTGGAACCTTGACACCCCCGGCCCCGTTCTCTACGACCCTCGCTGCAGCAACCTAATCGGTTGCACGGCAATAGCGGTGCAATAGAGCCCGCAAAGAAAGGGGCTGGGCCGTTGAGAGACTGTTCTCCGCGCCCGGCCCCGAACTTTGCAGTCCTGTGGCATAATTCCTTGTGAAAGTCGATAGGGCGGCAACCTTATGGTTGCATCCTCGGCTGCTTAGTATGCGGTGCGACGGACGCTGAACCGTTGTTCATCGCCATCCGGTGGCGGTTTTCCAAGCGGCTACCGTTTGGTGGAAGTTTCCCCTGACTGATATGTTAGGTGATTGATATGGCCGCATAAAACCGTGCCTGAAAATCGCAGTTTCCGCTGTCTCTGAGAGGGCCGCGTCCAAGGGGCGAACGGGCATTCTTCATACCGGCCAGAACTCCGGCATGTCGCGCGGGTCGCCCTTGACCACCAGCCAGGCCAGGTATGCTCCGGTCGGCGTCTGCCGTTCGATGACGACAGCTTCGCCGACCAGCTTGACGGCTCCGATCTCGGTGGTCTTGTTCTGACGCGACATCATGAACCGCGTGACCTTCGGGTAGTGCTCAAGGATCAGTGTCGTGTAGCCGGCGAGCTCGGGCTTCTGGCTGTTGCCGTGGAATACCGGGATGGCGCCGGTAGTCGGCCAGTCGGCACTCACGGCGCAAGCGCCATGTTCGGAGGGTAGTGGACCATCGGATCTACGCCGACGACTGTCGGATTGCCCGCAACCTTGTCGAAGGTCACCCGGAAAGCCGCCGTGTCGGGTGGAAGCGTCCTCGCGTCATCAGGTAGCGCTGACCACCAGCCCATCGGCCATTCTCGGGAGTATTCGACCACGGGGAATTTTCCTCCGGCGGCCGGTCGGACCCGGAACTCCAGATTGCGCACCTTGTAGACCCGTGACAGTGGCTCCCGCGAAAGCTTTACCGCTGCGGCCTTGAGCGAGGGCAACGCAGCTTCGCGCTCGTGAAGCTTGCTCGCGATGTCTTTCCAGACCCCCGGCGGGATGCGCGACGATCCCTTCGACATGTTGTCGACGCTGTTGGTCTTCATGCCGAGCAGGTCGGCGAACTGCTCCTTCCATCGCGGGCCATCGCCGCAGAGTGCATGGCCGCAGCGGGTAAAGAGTTGGGCGTCGTTCATGTTACCCCTCCGACTTCGTACTTCGCCCAATTCTCCCACAGGTACCGCTCGGCCACGTCGAGGGCGGCGCCGTGCCAATCGTCGTTCGCGACGATGACTAGCAAGGTCCCATCTTCGTTGATCAGGATCTGGCCCTCGGCATAGATGTAGGCGGGACCGTCGAAGTCATAGGCATAGACTTCGTCGTTGCGCATATCCTCGACGCGGCGCCGCGTGGCCTGCCACTGTTCGAAGGTCATCGGCATCGATCAGTCCTCCACCGGCAGGGCCGCCTGCCAAGTCGGCATCGGCACGACACCATCGGGGAAACGGTTCGTCAGCCGATTGTCCCTGGCGGTGAAGGTCCAGCCCGGCGCCGGGCCGACGGTCAGGCAGGTCACCCAGCCGACGTGTTGGCCGTCGACATAGACCTCGCGATTGAGGTCGTTGAGCGGAGTGGTGGTGATGGTCATCTGTCTCGGCCCTCCATCGGCCTTGCTGAGCGGCCCTATGGCCGTCGCGTGAGGAAAGAGTAGGGGAGGCAACGGGGGATTGCAAGCTCTGCGCGTGCACCGTGTTGATTTTCTCGTCCACGCTGGAGGTCGACATGGTCGACCTGCCTGCGCGCCGTGCGTCGCGGTCGCCAGGACGGTCGGGGTCGAGAACGGGGTGTCCCGCCAGCCAGCGTGGCGGGACGTAGGGAAGAAGACGGTGTGGACCGACGAAGGGCCATCTTTCCGGACGCCCTCTCAGTGGTCAAACTTTCGGCCCTAGCGACGACGCTGAGCGGTTAGACATCTGGCGAGTTATCCGCAGGAAGTTAGACGCGCGCGCTCGATGCTAAGTGTTTGGCGCGACTGATTTGCCCACCCGCCGGGCCATCGCAGGTTCTTGACCATCCGGTCAGCCGACAGCATTTTGCCGCCGCGATGACGATCGGGCATCTCCTGCTCTACTTCCTGGCCTGTGGCGTGGCGACCTTCCCGCTGACGCTGATCGCCATGCGCGTCGTCGCCTCCCTGTCGCCCGGCGGCCGCATCGCCCGCAAGCTCGACGACACGTTCGAAACGGCGCTCACCGTCTCGCTCATCGTCTGGCTGCTCGGCGCCTTCGTCTTCTACGGCGTCGCGCTCTACTTCGAGCGCCAGAACGACTGCGCCGAGCAGCGCACGACGCAGCTCACCTACGAGTGCCGCAAGCTCTACGGCGGCCGGGACCTGTAGCTGAGCCGAACAGACAGCCTCACCCTGAGGAGCGGTCCGCCAGGACCGCGTCTCGAAGGATGGGCCACAGTCTTGGTGTTGCCCACCCTTCGAGACGCGCCAAGCGCGCATGCGAATGCGCGTAAGCGCGCGCTCCTCAGGGTGAGGTCGTGTTGTTCGTTCGTCCCTAAATCTGATGCGCCATCGGCGGGGCCGGGATCGGTCGGACGCGCTCGTAGGCGGCGGCGGCGCGCAGCACCAGCGCGTCGCGGGCGTGGCTCGACACGATCTGCAGGCCGATCGGCAGGCCCTCGCGGTCGAGACCGCAGGGGATCGTGGCCGCCGGCTGGCGCGTCAGGTTGAAGGTGAGGGTGAACGGCGTCCAGCCGATGTCGACGCCGTCGCCGCCCCAGGCGGCGTTCTCGTTCACCGCGAAGGCCGTCATCGGCATGGTGGGCGTCAGCAGCAGATCGTACTTGGCCACGAACGCATTCATGATCGCGGCCACCTGCTGGCGCTGGTGGATCGCCGTGACGACGGCTTCCTGGCCGAGATTGGCGCCATGCTCGGCGGCCTTCAGCAGGCCCGGATCCATCAGCGCCCGCTTTTCGGGGCTGAACGCCTTGACCAGGACGGCGACGTTGGACTGCCAGTGCGCATTCAGGATGCGTCGCGGGTCGAGCCCCATCAGGTCGGGCGAATCCTCGATCACCTTGGCGCCCAGAGTGCGGAACACCTTCACGGCGTTCTCGACCGCCTGCGCGACGTCGCGGTCGATCTTCTCCTTCTCGACGAAGCCCAGGTTGGGCGAGTAGGCGATGCGCAGGCCCTTCACGCCCTTGTCGAAGCCCTTGAGGTAATCCTCCTCGTCGTCCGGCCGCCCGTAGGGATCGCGCGAGTCGGGCCGCGCCATCACGTTCATCATCATCGCCGCGTCGCGCACGGTGCGCGTCATCGGGCCGACGTGCGAGAGGGTGCCCTGCGCCGACGGCGGATAGAGCGGCACGCGCGCCTGGGTCGGCTTCAAGCCGAACAGGCCGGTGAAGGAGCAGGGGATGCGCACCGAGCCCGCGCCGTCGGTGCCGACGGCGAGGTTGCCCATGCCGACCGCCTCGGCGGCCACGCCGCCGCCCGACGAGCCGCCCGGCGTGCGGCCGATCTTCCAGGGATTGTGGGTGGCGCCGAACAGTGCCGAATCGGTCACGCCTTTCCAGCCATATTCCGGCGAGGTCGTCTTGCCCAGGAGCACGGTGCCGGCCTGGCGCAGGTGTTGGCCGACCGGCGAATCGACGGTCCACGGCCCGTCGGCGTCGGTCGCCATGCTGCCCATGCGCGTCGGCAGGCCCTTGGTCAGCACCATGTCCTTGATGGTGATGGGCACGCCGTCGATATCGCTCAGTCGCTTGCCGCCCTTCTTCCAGCGCTTCTCCGAAGCGCGCGCGGCGCGCAGCGCACCGTCGGGATCGAGATGCTGGAAGGCGTTGAGCTGCGGATTGAACGCCTCTATGCGGGCGATGGCGGCCTTGGTCGCTTCGACCGGCGAGGCCTTGCGCGCCTTGTAGAGCTTCGCCAGCTGCCAGGCGGGCATCATCGCAAGATCGGCAGTCATTTACTTGGTCTCCGGCAGGACAGGGAACTTGATCGGGTTGGTCTCGGCATAGCGGGAAGCGGCGCGCAGCACGAGCGCGTCCTTGTAGTGCCCGGCAGCGATCTGCAGGCCGATCGGCAGGCCCTGGCGGCTCAGCCCACACGGCACCGAGGCGGCGGGATGGCGGCTCAGGTTGAACTGCGAGGTGTAGGGCGACCACAGGACATTGGCCTTGCCCTCGGGTCCCTCCGGCAGGTTCTTGCCGGCCTCGAAGGGCTGGACGGCGACAGTGGGCGACAGCAGCAGGTCGTACTTGTCGAAGAACAGGTTCCAGGCGATCGCGAGCTCGCGGCGCGTCACCTGGGCGTTGACCACGTCCTGCAGCGAATAGCGCAGGCCGGCCTTGGCCGAAGCCAGCAGGTTCGGGTCGAACTCGCTGTGGCGGCTCTCGGGGAACAGCTGAAGCAGCCGCTGCAGGGCCGCCAGCCAATGGATGACGAAGGCGCGGCCGGCTTCGGCATAGGCGAAGGGCGCCTCGACCTCCTCGACCTTGCAGCCGAGCTTCTCGAACTGCTTGGCTGCCTTGGTGACCAGGGCGGCGACCTCGATGTCGAGCGGATGATCGCCGAAGCGCAGCACGAAGCCGACTTTCAGCTTCTTGAGCTTGCCGTCGATCTTTTCGGCGTAGTCTTCATCGCCTTCAGGCAGAGCGTAGGCATCGCGCGCATCGGGCTGGCTGATGGCGTCCATCATCAGCGCGCAGTCCAGCGCAGTGCGGCACATCGGGCCGGTGTTCGACAGATCGCCGGTCATCGACGGTGGCCAGGCGGGTACGCGGCCGAACGTGGCCTTGATGCCGACCAGCCCGGTGAAGCTCGACGGGATGCGCACCGAGCCGCCGCCGTCGGTGCCGACGGCGATCGGCCCCAGCCCCGCGGCCACCGCCGCGCCGGCGCCGCCCGAGGAGCCGCCCGGCGTGCGCTCGGTGTTCCAGGGATTGCGCGTGACGCCGTGCAGGGGCGAATCGGTCACGCCCTTGTGGCCGTATTCCGAGCTGGTGCTCTGGGCGAACACGATGGCGCCCGCTTCGCGCAGCCGCGCCACCGCCGGCGCGTCGGCATCGGCCGGCGCCTTGTCGGTGAGCTTGCTTCCCATCGAGGCCGGCCAGCCCTTCACCCGCACCAGCTCCTTGATCGACACCGGCACGCCGTCGATCGGCGACAACGGCTTGTCCTTCTTCCAGCGCCGTTCGGATTCGCGCGCCGCTTTCAGCGCCGGCTCCGCGTCGACACGGCAGAGGGCGTTGATTACGGGATTGACCCGGTCGGTGCGCGCCAGCACGGCCTTCATGGTCTCGACCGGCGAGGCCTTGCCCTTGCGGTAGAGCCTGGAAAGCTCCGCCGCCGTCAGCTGGGTGAGGTCGCTCATGTCGTTCTTCCCCTCGCATATTGTCGTGACAACCGCTCGGCCTGGTATTCGGCCGCCAGCGCCTGCTCCATGCGGCCGACGCGGCGATAGAGGTCGCCCAGCGAGCGCTTGGTCCACGGTACGGTCGGCCGCTCGCGATCGTCGGCCTGCAGGATCTTGAGCGCCGCGTCGTTCCAGCCGGACTTCATCAGCGCGTCGAGATGGATGGCGCCGAACAGCGAGCGCTGCGCGATGCTGCCGCCGATCTTCGACAGATGCGGCATCGCCTGGCCGAGCAGGCGCGCGGCTTCGGCATGGTCGCCCTTGGCATAGGCGGCGAGGCCGTGCGCGGCCGGCACGGCGCAGTCGGCCCAGGCCTCGCGGTCGAACGGTTTGGCGTTCTCGGCCTTGTCCTCCAGGCTCGCCAGCATCTCGGTGACGGCGCTGTGCTCGCCGGCGCGGGCCAGGCCATGGAGATACTGCAGGTCGAGGAAGGGCACGAAGTGCTCGTGCAGGCGAGGCTTCAGGTAGTGCGAAACGTCGGCCCAGCGGCCGCCGACATCGACGCCGCGCAGTTCGAGACGCGCCAGCAGCGAGACGGCGTTGATCTGGTCCTCGCAGAACTCCTTCCACACGCCCCACACGCGCTCGTCGAACAGCGCCAGCGCCTCGTCGGTGCGGTCGAGGTCGATCAGGAACAGCGCCAGATGCCACCAGTTGTGGGTGTACATGAAGGAGTTGCAGCCTTCCCAGGTATCCGACATCGCCTCCAGGAAGGCCACGCCCTCCACCATCCTGCCGCGCGCCTCCAGGCAATGGGCGACGGCGTGATGGGCCCAGGGGTCGCGGCGGTCGACCTCGAGCGCCGCGCGCGCGATCTCCTCGGCCTCGTCGATGCGATTGCATTCCTCGAGGCCGAAGGCATACATCGCATTGACGTAGCGGTTGTCCTGGTTGGCGGCGAACAGGCGCTCGCCGATGCGTAGCAGGGCTTCGGCATCGCCGCAGTTGAAGGCATGCAGCTGGCCGAGCTTGCCGCCTAAAAGGTCGCGCGGCCATTCGTTGGCCATGTCCTCGTGGATCTTCAGACAGCGATCGGTATTGCCCTCGATCCAGGCCTCGGTCGTAGCGAGCCAGGCCTGCTCGCGGGCGTTGGCGCCCTTGGCGAGCGCCTTGGCGTGCGCGAGATATTTGTAGGCCATCTCGCGGCCGTCGTCGGAGTTCATCGACAGCATGAGGTTGGCCGCCATTACCGGCAGGAGCACGCAGCTTGCTTCCTTGTCGGCGGCGGCGACGAACTCGGCGAGCCTGTTGCCGAAGGAGAGCCACTCGTCGCGCAGGAAATCCAGGGAAGCGATCGCCTCCGCACCGGCGTTGCTCACCTCCAGCCCTTGACCGTCCCGCGCCACTACTTTCGTCTCCGGTTGTCTTGTCCAACCTTCGCATGCCGTGGCAGGTTGGGCAAAACGGGAGGAAGCATGAAGCGCCGGCATCTCCTGGCCGCGGCGGTAGTGGCCGCCATTCCGCAATCCGGTGGCGCGCAGGCGTTTCCCGAGCGCCCCATCCGTTTCATCGTGCCCTATGCGCCGGGCGGATCGACCGACACGTCGGCCCGCATCGTCTCGGAAAAGTTGGCGGCCGTGCTGGGCCAGCCCGTGATCGTCGAGAACAAGCCGGGCGGCGGCACCATCATCGGCACGGAGATCGTCGCCAAGGCCAAGCCCGACGGGCATACGATCCTGCTGACGCCGGCGGCGCTGATCGCCAATGCCGCTTTCGGCGTCGCGGTACCTTACGACGTCGAGAAGGACCTCGTGCCGGTCGTGGGCTTCGTCGACCTGCCGATCCTGCTGGCCGCCAGCAACGGCGCGCCCTTCAAGACGGTCGCCGAGCTTCTGGCCTGGCCGAAGGAGAACCCGGGCAAGACGATCTCCTATGCCTCGGCCGGCATCGGTGCGCTGACCCATCTGTGGGGTGAGTATGTGAAGGCCAAGACCGGACTGCCGCTGGAGCATGTCGGCTACAAGGGCAGTGCCGAGGCGCTGCGCGACGTCATCGCCGGCCACGTGCCGCTGTTCTTCGACGTGCTGGTGCCGACGGCGACGGCCATCAGGGCTGGCCAGTTGCGCGGCCTTGCCGTGGCGACGACACAACGCTCCGAACTGCTGCCCGACGTGCCGACGGTTGCCGAGGCGGGACTACCGGGGACCGAAGGCACCATCCCGTTCGGCATCTCGGTACCAGGTGGCACGCCGGCCGCCGTGGTGATGAAGCTCAACACCGCGTTCAACGAAGCGCTCGACGATGCGCCGATACGGCGCAAGCTCCTGGAGCTCGGCTTCATTCCCGTCGGCGGCGCACCGCAGGCCTACCTCGCGGTGGTCACCACCGAGATCGCCAAGTGGCGCAAGGTGATCAAGGATTCGAAGATCCCGGCGCCGACGTGATTGGCATCATGCTCTTCCGGACCGCGAGCCTCCGGCTCGCTCATGATCAAGAGCGAGCCGGAGGCTCGCGGTCCGGAAGAGCATGAGGCTCCCGTTCAGCTCTTCGGAGACCCGCCCAGGAAGCAGTAGATCATGCCGCTCTTGCTGGCGCAGATGTGACTGCGGCCGTCGGGCGCGAGCTGCTTCAGCACGACGCGCGGCGGCACCGGCACCCAGCGGCCGTCGAGCAGGGCGTACCACATGCCGTCGTCGTTGAGATAGGCACGGGTCGGCCGGCAATCGCCGTCCGCCGTATTGCTGCGGCCGTTGCAGCACGAATAGCCGGTGTCGGGCTGCTTCAGCTCCTTGTACCAGTCGTGATTCTCGGAATGGCCCTGGCCGTACTCGCCCTGGACGTGGTCGTGCGCGTCCTGCGCACGGGCGGCGACGCCCGCGATGCAGAGGGTCGATAGCAAGATGAAACCAATCGCGGATAGGCGCATCGCACCGCCTCCGTCTGCCGCAAGGACGACACCGGCATCGGCTGTCGCAACGAGGCCGGGAACCTCCTGGTTCCCGTTAGATCTTGGGCGATCCGCCCAAAAAGCAATAGATCATGCCATTTTTGCTGGCGCAGATATGCGAGCTGCCGTCGGGTGCGAGTTGCTTCAGGACGACGCGCGGCGGCACCGGCACCCAGCGGCCGTTGAGCAGAGCGTACCACTGGCCATCGTCGTTGACATAGGCCCGGGTCGGCCGGCAATCGCCTTCGACGTCATTGGTCGTGCCATTGCAACACGAAAGGCCCGTGCCCGGCTGTTTCAGTTCCTGATACCAGTCGTGGTTCTCGGCGTGGCCCTGGCCATGGTGACCATCCTGTGCCAAGGCAGGACGAAAAGTGCTTGCGCCGAACAGGACGCACGCCGCAACGACACCAACAAACGCGTATCGTGGCATGAGGGCTGCCACCTTTCGCAAGCTCTGTCGAGCCGGCCACGTATTCGTAGCGACGCGCCGTCGCTCAACCGATTCCGTTGGGCAGAGTGTACTCCTTCTTGAGCCCGGAGACGACGGTCATGAATTGTGGATCGTCGGCCGACAGAAGCCCGTGACGGACGAAGAAGTCGATCAACACCAGATTGCAGTTGTATTTGAACTCGGTGGTATCGCGTACGGTCTCGAACACGCGCTGCAGCGGCCACAGTTCGAAGGAATGCACCTCGCCGTCGTTTGCGCGCGGTGTGAAATCCTCGGGCAGCTCGAGGTCGAAGCAGATCATGAGATCGGGCTTGAGCTGCGGACCGGACTGATTGAGGTAGCTGATGTAGCTCACAGCCTTGGCCTGCTCGGCGAGCTTGCGCGGAATCGAGGCTTCCTCTGCACATTCCTTGATCAGATTGTCATGCAGGCCGATGCCGATCGGCTGGCCGCCGGCGACGGTGTTGTCGAGCTGGCCGGGGAAGGTCGGCTTGGTATAGGAGCGGCGCGGCACCCAGATATGCAGGCCGTCCTTGCGTCGCACGTAGCCCGTCATGTGCGGCCCGAAGGCGCGCACGCCGAACCACGGCACGGCCGCCCGCTCCATCGCCATCAGGGCGGCGTCGGTGAACGTCCAGGTGACGGGATAGGCCTCCTCGCGCCACAGCTTGCCGAACTGGCCGCGCTCGCGCAGCTCGAGCAGGAAGGCGCGCACCGCAGCGGTGCGCTTGTCCGGCGTGTCGAGCGCGGGATCGAGGTGCCAGGCGCCGTCGCGACGCACGAAGAGATCGGGCCGCGTCGCCACGATGGGCGCGAAGTCGCGATGGATGAAGCCGGCGCGCCGATGGCCGATGAACCACGGCTCGAACTGGCGGAGATCGCCGTTGTTGCAGCGCTTGATGTGGTCGAGGAAGGACATCGGCCTCGCACATAGCCGGCCGGAGCACGCCTGTCATCCCGAGCGTAGCACTCTGTCATCCCGAGCGCAGCGAGGGACCTTTCCTGCAGCCTCAAAAGTCCCTCGCTGCGCTCGGGATGACACTGGGTGTGGTGTCTGCGACATTAAATCGGATGACCGAAGACGAGTTGCAAGACCTTCTCGACAAGACCCTGCCATCGGCCGACCGGCACGATGTGTTCGTCGAGGAGTGCCAGGACCAGGACGTGCGACTGCGCTTCTCGCTCAAGCCCGGCGAGACCTGGTCGAGCGCCGCGTTGCTGTCTCTGACCGACACGTCGCTGCGAGCGGCAGCTGGGCTCGAAGCGACCATTACTCATCTCAATGTCACGGTACTGAGGTCAGCTCACGAGGCCGACGTGCTCGCCTTGTCTCGTGTCATCCGCCGCGACGGCGGGGCAGTCCACGCCGAGGCCTGGCTGTTCAGCCACGCCGTCGTAGAACCGATGCTGCACGCGACGGCGACGTTGAGGCGTTAGCTTCGTCGGAGCGCGGACCTCCGGGTCCGCTCGTGCTCTTCCGGACCGCGAGCCTCCGGCTCGCTCATGAGCGCGCTGGAAGCGCTCGGTCCAGAAGACTCTGAGCGGACCTGGAGGTCCGCGCTCCGTCAGGCCGCTTCCTTCCAGGCGCCGTCGACGACGGCGACGATGTCGCGCATGATCTGGGTGAGGTCGAAGTCCTTCGGCGTGTAGACGCGCGCTACGCCCGCGCCGAGCAGCGCCTCGGCGTCGGCCGGCGGGATGATGCCGCCCACCACCACCGGCACGTCGCCGATGCCGGCGCCGCGCAGCCCGGCCAGAACCTCGCCGACCAGGGAGACGTGGCCGCCCGACAGGATCGAGAGTCCGACCACGTGCACGCTCTCCTCGAGGGCGGCATTGACGATGCGCTCGGGCGTCAGCCGGATGCCCTCGTAGACAACTTCCATGCCGCAGTCGCGGGCGCGTACGGCGATCTGCTCGGCGCCGTTGGAATGGCCGTCGAGCCCGGGCTTGCCGACCAGGATCTTTATCCGCCGCCCGAGCCGCCGCGACACCGTGTCGACCTCGCGGCGCGCCGCTTCCAGGCGGCCGTCGCTGACGCCGACGGCGCGGGCGACGCCGGTGGGCGCGCGATACTCGCCGAACACCGAGCGCAGCGTCTCGGTCCATTCGCCGGTGGTGACGCCCGCCTGTGCGCAGGCGATCGAGGCCGGCATGACGTTGCGGTCTTCCTTGGCGGCGGCGGCGAGCTCGTCCAACGCCTTCTTCACGGCGGCGTTGTCGCGCGAGGTCCGCCATGCCCGCAGGCGCTCGACCTGCTCGCGCTCGACCGAGGCATCTACCGTCAGGATGGCCCCTTCACCGGTCGAGAGCGGCGAGGGCTCGGCATCGGTATAGGCATTGACGCCGACCACGGTCTGCTCGCCCGCTTCGATGGCGGCCAGTCGCTTGAGATTCGATTCGACGAGGCGCTGTTTCATGTAGGCCGCCTCGATCGCGGCCACCGCGCCGCCCATGTCGGCGATGCGCGCCACCTCGGCCGTGGCCTCCTGCTTCAAGGCTTCGACCTTGCGCGCGATCTCGGCGCTGCCGTCGAAGATGTCGCCATACTCCAGAAGGTCGGTCTCGAAGGCGACGATCTGCTGCAGCCGGAGCGACCACTGCTGGTCCCACGGCCGCGGCAGGCCGAGCGCCTCGTTCCACGCCGGCAATTGCACCGAGCGGGCGCGGGCGTTCTTGCTCATCACCACGGCCAGCATTTCGAGCAGGATGCGATAGACGTTGTTCTCGGGCTGCTGCTCGGTGAGCCCCAGCGAGTTCACCTGCACGCCGTAGCGGAACAGCCGTTGCTTGGCGTCGGCAACTCCGTAGCGGGTGCGCGTGAGCTCGTCCCACAATTCGGCGAACGCCCGCATCTTGCACATCTCGGTGACGAAGCGGATGCCGGCATTGACGAAGAAGGAGATGCGGCCGACGACCTGCGGGAAGTCGGCCTCGGGCACCTGGCCGCGGTTGCGCACCGCGTCGAGCACGGCGATGGCGTTGGCGAGCGAGAAGGCGAGCTCCTGCACGGGCGTGGCGCCGGCTTCCTGAAGGTGATAGCTGCAGACGTTCATCGGGTTCCACTTGGGAACCTCGCGATAGGTGAAGCCGATCGTGTCGGCGGTCAGCCGCAGCGACGGCTCGGGCGGGAAGATGTAGGTCCCGCGCGAGAGGTACTCCTTGATGATGTCGTTCTGGGTCGTGCCCTGCAGCTTGGCGCGCTCGACGCCCTGCGCCTCGGCGGTGGCGATATAAAGAGACAAGAGCCACACCGCCGGCGCGTTGATGGTCATCGAGGTGTTCATGCGGTCGAGCGGGATGCCGTCGAACAGGGTCCGCATGTCGCCGAGATGGCTTATAGGCACGCCGACCTTGCCGACTTCGCCCTTGGCCAGCGGATGGTCGGAGTCGTAGCCGGTCTGGGTCGGCAGGTCGAAGGCGACCGACAGGCCGGTCTGACCGCGCGCCAGGTTGGTGCGGTAAAGCTCGTTCGATTTGGCCGCGGTCGAATGGCCGGCATAGGTCCGGATCAACCAGGGACGGTCGCGGTTGGTCATGGTAGCGGCTGCTGAAATGTTTCCGGTAGACTGGGTGCCTCAAGCGATGTTGCATTGCAGCATGAAAGATTTCGCAGCGCAACCGAGGTCGAGGACCGCTTTGTGACCAGCGCGACCTCTCCTTGGGGGCAGGTGCCCAGCACGCCGGCGGCGGCCATGGCTGCTGCCACGACCGAGCCGGACCTGACGCCCAGCCGGCCGGTCTATGACGGCAGGCTGGGCGAGCTCTACGTCATCTATCTGCGCCACCTCGTGCTGATGCTGCTGACCTTGGGCTGGTCGCGCTTCTGGGGGCGCACGCGCATCCGGCGTTATCTGTGGAACCACTTCGCCATCCTGGGCGACCGCTTCGAGTATCGCGGCCGCGGCATCGAGCTGATGGTGGGCTTCATGCTGGCGCTGCTGATGCTCGCCGGCTGGGGCGGCCTGATGTACGTGGTGTGGATCTACGTGTTCCACGAACGGCCGTTCGCGAATTTCGGCCTGTTCGACATCTTCTCGCTGTCGGTCGCGTTGATCGGCTTTCCGCTCGCCTACGTCGGCCACTATGCCGGGCTGCGCTATCGGCTGTCGCGTACGCGCTGGCGGGGTATACGCTGCGGGCTGGCGGGCTCGGCCTGGCGCTACGGCGCGTTGGCCACCTTCCTCACCTTCGCCAACGCCATGACCTTCCAGCTCCTGACCCCGCTCATGTCGGTGAACCTGGCGCGGCCGCGCATCGCCAACACGCGCTTCGGCAGCCTGCCGTTCGTCTTTGCCGGCGGCGCCGGCGACATCTATGGCCGCTATATCGGCTATTACTTCCTCAACATCATCGCCTGGCTGGTGGCGGCCGGCGTCTTCTTCGCCGCCATCGGCGGCGCCGTCGGAGGCCTCGGCCTCACATTCACCGAGGAAGAGCTGCGGCAGCTTTTCACGCGGCCCAGCCTGCGCACCATCCTGCTGATCGCAGCACTCGTGATCGGCGTCTACATCGTCTTCAGCCTGCTGATCCTGCCGCTGCGCTGCTGGTGGCAGGCTTATCTCTTCCGCTACCTGGTCTCGCGCAGCCGCGCCGGCAACGTGCTGTTCGCCACGGCGATCTCGACGCGCCAGATGTGGGGCTTCCTGGTGCTGAACTACCTGATCGTCATGCTGACCCTGGGCCTCGGCTGGCCCTGGGTGATGCATCGCACGCTGCGGCTGATCGCGGCCGAGCTGTGGCTCTACGGCGCACCCGACGGCGCATCGATCAGCCAGCCGACCGATCTCGGGCCGCGCTACGGCGAGGGCCTTCTGGACATGTTCGACGTGAGCGGCGTCTGACATGGCGACCACGGCGCGCTTTTATGATGGTGAAACCGCCCAGGTGCACGATGTCAGCGTGCGCACCACCGCCAACGAACTGGTGATCTTCCGCCTCGCCGACGCCTCCATCCTGACGCGCTGGCCGATCGGCGAGCTCGCCGTGCTGGGCGACATCCAGCACGAGGTGACGCCGCCGATCGTGCGCAAGGGTTCCGAGGCGCGCCTGGTGGTCGAGGATCCCGAACTGCGTCGGCAACTCGCCTCGCTGGTCCCGCAACTCGCGCCGCTGGCCGGCGCACGGCCGGCGCCGGTCACCCGCATTGCCGCCTTTAGCGCCACCTTTGTCGCACTGGTCGGGCTGTTCTGGGTCGCCATCGACTACGGCACCGAGTATGCCGCGCCGCTCCTGCCCTACAGCCTGCAAGTCAAGCTGGGCGAGAGCGTGTTCGATGAGCTGACGACCGACAAGGACGAGTGCCACGGCAAGGCCGGCCTCAGGGCGTTGAACGACC
This sequence comes from Rhodospirillales bacterium, assembly GCA_016185145.1. GTDB lineage: Bacteria > Pseudomonadota > Alphaproteobacteria > Reyranellales > Reyranellaceae > Reyranella. Next base: position 14,877 of record JACPOB010000040.1, read on the forward strand.
TCGCCAATCGACTGGCCAAGGCGGCCGACTATCCGCACGAGATCGCCGTGCACGTGATGGAGGGCGGCCCCGTCAACGCCTTCACCCTGCCGGGCGGCATTCTGGTCTTCTATTCCGACCTCATCGAGCAGGCCAAGGACGGCTCGCAGGTCGCGGGCGTGATGGCGCACGAGATCGGCCACGTCGTGCACTATCATCCGGTCAAGGGACTGGCGCGCCAGTACGGCATCGAGCTTCTGGTCAAGCTGGTGAGCGGCGGCTACTCGGACCTGCTGAGCACGCTCGCCTCGGGCGGCAATGTCCTGCTGGCCCTGCGCAATGGCCGCGCCTTCGAGCGTGATGCCGACGCCACCGGCGTCGCGCTCCTGGAGAAGCTGGAGATCCGCGCCGACGGCGTCGCGAGCTTCTTCGAGCAGATGCTGGCCAAGGAACCCAAGGACGCGGCTGCCATCGCCGGCATCTGGTCGAGCCATCCCCCGACCGCCGAGCGCATCGAAGCGACGCGACGGCCGTCGTCCGGCAAGCCGCCCTTTACTGACGCCGAGTGGAGGGCCGTGCGCAATGTCTGCAAATGAATGAAAGCTAGACGATGCCGATGCGCTGGACGATCTCGCACGACGAGCGGCTGGTGCTGGTGACCGCCGAGGGGCCGGTGACGTTGCCCGAGATCGAGGACTATTTCGATGCCGTGATCGTGGCCGGCGCCCAGCCTTACGCCAAGTTGCTCGATGCGACCACGATGGAGGCGCGCCTCACCGACGACGACGTGATGGCGATCGGCGCGCGCATGAGCGCGTATGTCAAGGACCAGAAATGGCCCGGCGGGCCGGCGGCGTTCGTGGTGACGACCCGCGCCAATCGCGAGTTCGTCAGGCGGTTCATCAATCTTGCCGCCTCGCCGCGACAGGCGAAGATCTTTCAGACCGTCGACGAAGCACGCCGCTGGCTCGACGGGCAGGTCCGCTAGCCAGTGGTCGAAACGATCGTCCTCGCGACCTCGGCCGACCAGCCCGACATCACCGTCTCCGCTCGGCTCTACGCCGAGGCGCTGCGTCGGCGCGGCCTGAAAGTCGTCGGCGCGGCGTGGAACGGGCCGCGTGCGGCGTTCGACGGGGCGGCGGCCGTCGTGTTGCGCTCGACCTGGGGCTACTACCGCGCGCTGCCCGAGTTCAGGGCCTGGACGGAAGCGATGGCCGTATCGACGCGGCTGTTCAATCCGATCGGCCTGGTGCGCTGGAACCTGCGCAAGGACTATGTCGGCACGCTCGCGACAGCCGGCATACGCACGCCCGGGACGCGCATCGTCGCGCGTGAAGCGGCTGCGATCGAGCGGGTCTTTGACGAAACGGCGTGGCAGCGCGCCGTCGTGAAGCCGGCTTCCGGCGGCGGTGGCTATTCCGTCGAGCTGCTCAGCCGGGACACAGTGGCCGATGCCGTGCCCAGGCTCGCTGCCGGCGACGTGCTGGTGCAGGAATTCCTGCCCGAGATCGCCGGCGGCGAGCTGTCGATGGTCTATTTCGACGGTGTCTTCAGCCACGCCATCCGCAAGCGCCCGCCCAGGGGCGAGTTTCGCAGCAACTCGCGTTACGGTCCGACGCGCGCCGCCGAGATTCCGGCGGACGGGGTGGCGGAGCAGGGCGCGGCTGCGTTGCGCGTGTTGCCCGAAATGCCGCTCTATGCCCGCGTCGATGGTGTCGTGCGCGAGGGCGCACTGATCGTGCTCGAGGTCGAGGTGCTGGAGCCGTCGCTGTTCATGGAGTTCGACCCGCCGGCGGCCGAGCGTTTCGCCGAGGCGACGATCAAACGCCTGCGCTAGTACCCGCTTTCATTGAACGCTGATCACAGAAGACCTCATCCTGAGGAGCCGTGCGAAGCGCGGCGTCTCGAAGGATGGCAACAGAGGCTGTGTGTCCCACCCTTCGAGACGGCAAGCGCGCATGTGAATGCGCGTAAGCGGGCCTCCTCAGGGTGAGGTTGGGCTGTACCGCCAGTCAGTGAAGGCGAATATTAGGCTAGCGCCGCTGCTTCGCCTTGTAGGCCAGCCAGTCGACGATGGCGTCGAGGTCGCTGTCGCTCAACGCCGACTGATCGAAGCCGGGCATCTTCTGGTCGGGCCACTGGCGCACCGACGCTGGATCGCGGATCAGCTTTTTCAGCGCCGCGATCTGGAAATACTCGGTGACATTCATCGGCCGGCCGAGATCGGGGCCCTGTCCACCTTCGCCGTTGCCGTTGAAGCGATGGCAGGCCATGCACATCGAGATGAAGCGGTCGAGGCCGGTGCGAATGCGATCGCCCGGCGGGACATCGGCGCCGACCGCCAGACCAGGCCAACGCTTCAACGGGCTGTCCGTGACCGCGAGCGCGGCGAGGCGATAGGCCCAGTATTCGGAGCTGACATTCACCGACGGAGCGCGCCGCCAGACGATGTAGAACGGCCCGGCGCTCGCCTTGTCCGGCTTGCCCGGTATCGGTGGCCAGGGCGACGCCGGATCCTCGACGGCAAGAAGGGCTTCGACCTGTGCGGTGTCGGTGGCGGCGGCCAGGCGGCCCGGAATGCCGACCGAGAAATCGTCCATGGCGCGCGCCTGCACATCGTCGTTCGCGCCGACGCCGGTTCCCTTCAGCAGTGCGGCCAGCGGGACGGCGCGGTAGGTCATCGTGCGGCGATAGACGGGATCGGCCACGGTGACGCTGCGCAGCTCGGGGTGGGCGAGCAATGCCTTCTGCGTGAAAGTCCTGATCGAGTCCCTGCCGATGACCGTGAGCGTCGGCGATTGGGCGACGGCGGGCAGCGACAGAAAGCACGCCACGACGCCCAGCAGCGCGGCCGTGAGAAGCCGCGCTGCGGCCATCACGCCATCCTCTGACCGCCGATCCGGCAGTCCTTCAGGATCTCGGGCCGGAAGGCGAGGCCGTGGCCCGGCCGTTCCGGCGGCGCCATGGTGCCGGTCTTCGACGGCAGCACCGGCTCGACCCAGAGATCGTCGTTCCAGTCCATGTATTCGAGGTAGTTGGCGTTGGGGATCGAAGCCAGCAGATGGACCATGGTCTCGTGGAAGAGATGCGGCGCGATCCTGATGCCCCACGGCTCGGCGGCGGCGGCGATCTTGCGCAGCTCGGTGTAGCCGCCGCGCATCGGATCGGGCTGCAGGATCGGCACGCACGGCGTCTCGAAGAAGGGGCGCAGGTCGTTGCGCGTGAAATGGCTCTCGCCGCCCACGATCCTGGTCTTGAGCGCCGCGGCGATGCGCCGGTAGCCGGCGAAATCTTCGGCCACCACCGGCTCCTCGAGCCAGTAGGGATCGAACTCGTCGATGCGATGGCCGGCCTGGATGGCGGTGTCGGCATCCCAACCCATGTTGACGTCGATCATGATCTCGACGCCGCCGCCCATCGCCTCGCGCATGGCCTTGACGTTCAGGACGTCCTCGCGCCACGGCCGGATGTGCGCCACCTGCATCTTGATGGCCTTCAGCCCCTGTGCGGTGAACTCCTTGGCGCGCGCGATCATGCCGTCGCGGCCGAGGCCGCGGAAGCAGCCCGAGCCGTAGGCCGGGACCTCGGTGCGCGCCGCGCCCCACAGGCGGAACAGCGGCAGGCCGGCCCTCTTGCCCAGGACGTCCCACAACGCCATGTCGACGGCGCTCTGCGCGAACACCGTGACGCCCATGCGGCCCAGCCAGAAGTTGCTCTTGTAGAGCACCTGCCAGATCGCCTCGATCTCGGTGGCGTCGCGGCCGATGACGTGCGGGGCGATCAGCTCCTTCATGCAGGCGTCTATCGTGTGCAGTCCGCCGCGCAGCGGCATGACGTAGCTCATGCCGATGAGTCCGCCCTGGGTCTCGATCTCCAGCACGTAGATGTCGCGCTTGGGCGCGGAGAGGATGCCGGCGGCCGGGGGCGGCCCGCGCCACGGTACCTGCAGGAGGGTTGAACGCAACTCGGTGATGGTGGTGGCGCTTGTCATGTGGCGATCTCCCGGTCGCGATTGTCACCCCGAGCAAAGCAAGGGGCCTTTGAGGCCCCAGGAAAGGTCCCTCGCTGCGCTCGGGATGACACCGTGACCCGTATCGGGCATTGAAGGGGCGACACTATGATGCCGACCTCATGACCTCGTCCAACCGCCTCTATCTCTTCGACACCACCCTGCGAGATGGCGCCCAGACCCAGGGCGTCGATTTCACCGTTGCCGACAAGGCCGCCATTGCGCGCGAGCTCGACCTCCTGGGCATCGATTACATCGAAGGCGGATGGCCTGGGGCCAATCCGACCGACGATCGCTTCTTCGCCGACCCGCCGGACTTCCAGAGCGCCAAGTTCGTGGCTTTCGGCATGACGCGCCGCGCCGGCCGAAGTGCCGCCAACGATCCGGGCCTGGCCGCCATCCTGCAGACCAAGGCGCGCAACGTGTGCATGGTCGGCAAGACCTGGGACTTCCATGTCGACGTGGCGCTCGAGGTCGACCGCAAGGAATACCTCGAGATGATCTCGGACTCGCTCAGCTATGCGAAGGGACGCATGGACGAGGTGATGTTCGACGCCGAGCATTTCTTCGACGGCTACAAGGCCAATCCCGACTACGCGATGGCCTGCCTCGCCGCGGCCGAGAAGGCGGGGGCGCGCTGGCTGGTGCTGTGCGACACCAACGGCGGCACCCTGCCGCACGAGGTCGAGCGCATCGTCGGCGAAGTGGTGAAGAAGATTCCGGGCGAGCGGCTCGGCATCCACACCCACAACGACACGGAGAATGCCGTCGCCAACACGCTGGCGGCAGTGCGCGCCGGCGTGCGCCAGGTGCAGGGCACCATCAACGGCCTGGGCGAGCGTTGCGGCAACGCCAACATGATCGCCCTCATTCCCAACCTCGTGCTCAAGATGGGCTTCGAGACCGGGCTGAAGGAGGGCGCGATGCAGCGGCTGACGCATCTCTCGCGCTTGCTCGACGATCGATTGAACGTCGTGCCCAATCGCAGTGCCGCCTATGTCGGCACGCGCGCCTTCGCGCACAAAGGCGGCCTGCACGTCTCGGCAGTCGAGAAGGATCCCAAGACCTACGAGCACGTCGATCCCGAGACCGTCGGCAACCAGCGCATCATCGTGGTCAGCGACCAGGCCGGCCGCTCCAACATCATGGCGCGCTTCCGCCAGATCGGGCTGGAGGTCGATCCCAAGGATCCCGGCGTCGCGCGGTTGCTGGAGATCGTCAAGGAGCGCGAGGCCGAAGGCTATGCCTACGACGGCGCCGATGCCTCGTTCGAGCTTCTGGCGCGCCATGAGCTGCATACAGTGCCCGACTACTTCGCCCTGCACAGTTTCCGCGTACTGGCCGAGCGGCGGGTCAATGCGCGCGGCCAGCTCATCGCGCTGTCCGAGGCGACGGTGAAGCTCGACGTCGGCGGCCGTCGCGCCATGGAAGTGGGCGAGGGCAACGGCCCCGTGAACGCGCTCGATGCTGCCCTGCGGAAGGCCCTGCTGCCCGTCTACCCGGAATTGCAGGACATGCGCCTGGTCGACTTCAAGGTCCGCATCCTCGATGCGTCCGGCGGAACGGCGGCGACGACGCGCGTGATGATCGAAAGCGCCGACGCCAGGCGGCGCTGGTCGACCATCGGCGTGTCGCCCAACATCGTCGACGCCTCCTACAATGCCCTCTACGACGCCATCACCTACAAGCTGTTCCGCGACGGGGCGAAGCCGGCTCAACCAAAAGCCTCACCCTGAGGAGGCGCGTAGCGCCGTCTCGAAGGGTGGGCCGCAGCACGTTCGGTTGCCCACCCTTCGAGACGCGCCCTGCGGGCGCTCCTCAGGGTGAGGTGGTGGTGTTGCCTACCAGCCATGTCACCGCAGCCAGTTGACCGGAGTGAGGGCGCGGCAGACCATATGTAGGTGCGAGACGGAGAGCATCTGGACGGCCGTTCCCCGGTGGGGACGGTAACGCCCCCCGTCGCGGCTGTTCAGGGACGGCCGCGGATGGAACGGCGTATCGTTGCTCGGGCCGTCATGTGGTCGCTGCCGGCGATCGTGCTCGCCGTCAGCCTGTTTGTCTGGCTGTCGTCCGGTCGCTGGGTCTCGACCGACAATGCCTACGTGAAGGGCGATCGCGCCCAGATCGCGCCCGAGCTCAGCGGCCTCATCGTCGAGGTGCCGGTGCAGGAGAACCAGCGCGTGTCGCGCGGCCAGCTCCTGTTCAAGCTCGACGATCAGGCCTATCGCCTGGCGCTCGCCAAGATCGACGCCGAGATCGAGACGACGCGCGCCGACATCAGGGGCCTGCGCGCGCAATGGCGCACCAAGCGCGAGGAGATCAAGGCGGCGCAGAGCCAGCTCAACTACGCCCAGCAGGAATTCGATCGCCAGTCCGACCTCGCCGACAAGAAGATCGCCTCGCAGCAGAAGCTGCAGGAGACGCGGATGGGGCTCGACGTCGCCCGCCAGCGCATCTCGGCGGCCCAGGAGGACCTGCAGCGCATCGAGGCGCAGCTCGCGGGCGATCCCAAGATCCGCGCCGACGACCATCCGCGCGTCAAGCAGATGGTGGCGGCGCGCGACGAGGCGCTGCTGCAGCTTCGCCGCACCATGATCGAAGCGCCGCTCGACGGCATCGTCTCCAAGCGGCCGGTGCCCGGCAGCTACGCCACCGCCGGCGTGCCGGTGATGGTGGTGGTGGCCGACACCGATCTCTGGATCGAGGCCAACTTCAAGGAGACCGAGCTCACCCTGGTGCGGCCGGGCCAGACCGACGGGCGCGGAGTTCGCCGTGCTGCCGCCGCAGAATGCCTCGGGCAACTGGGTGAAGGTGGTGCAGCGCATCCCCGTCCGCATCGCCGTCGCCTGCCGCGAGGGCGATCCGCCCCTGCGAGTCGGCATGAGCACGACGGTCGAGATCGATACCGGCCACAGCCGCTCGATCGGCAGCCTGCTCAGCGCGCTGGCCAAGAGCGTCGGGCTGTCGAGCGCGTCGGCTTCGGCCAAGCCATGACGCCGGTCGATCCGGCGGTGAGGCGCCGGCGCGGCCTGATCACCGTCACGGTGATGATGGCCACCATCATGCATGCGCTCGACGGCACCATCGCCAACGTGGCGCTGCCCTCGATCCAGGGCTCGCTGTCGGCGACCCAGGAGCAGGTATCCTGGGTGGTGACGTCCTACATCGTGGCCTCGGCCATCATGACGCCGTTCGCCGGCTTCTGCGCGACGCGCTTTGGCCTCAGGCGCACGCTGTCGACCTGCGTCGTCGGCTTCACCATCGTGTCCATGCTGTGCGGCGCCGCCCAGACGCTCGACCAGCTGGTGCTGTTCCGCGCCCTGCAGGGCGGGTTCGGCGCGGCGCTGGTCCCGGTCTCGCAGGCCATCATGATGGACACCTACCCGCGCGAGGAGCAGGGCAAGGCGATGGCGCTGTGGGGCGTCGGCACCATGATCGGCCCGATCGTCGGTCCGTCGCTGGGCGGCTGGCTGACCGACGAGTTCACCTGGCGCTGGGTGTTCTACGTCAATCTGCCGGTCGGCCTTCTGTGCACCTTCGGCATCCTGGTGCTGGTGCGTGACAGCCTGACGGATCGCAAGCGGCCCTTCGACATGCTGGGATTCGTGTTCCTGGCCATCGCCATCGGCAGCTTCCAGCTCATGCTCGATCGCGGCCAGCAGCTCGACTGGTTCGATTCGATCGAGATCATCGTCGAGACCCTGGTGGCGGGCGTCGCCTTCGCGATGTTCCTGATCCACATGATGACCGATCATCATCCGTTCCTGTCGCGCGACCTGTTCCGTGACCGCAACCTCTGTGTCGGACTGATCCTGACGGCCAGCACCGGCCTGGTGCTGATCGTGACGGCGACGCTGCTGCCGCCCTTCCTGCAGCAGCTAAATGGCTATCCGGTGTTCACCACCGGCATCGTGCTGGCGCCGCGCGGCGCCGGCATGATGATCTCGATGATGCTGGTGGCGCGCCTGATCGGCCGCTTCGACGCCCGCATCATGATCGCCCTGGGCTTCGGCCTGTGCGCGCTCTCGCTGTGGGAGATGACGACCTTCACGCTCGAGGTCAGCGAGAGCCAGATCATCTGGAACGGCGTGTTGCTGGGCTTTGCGCTCGGCCTCGTCTTCCCGCCGCTCACCACGCTCACCTTCGCCACCCTGCCGCCCCGGCTGCGCACCGAGGGAGCGGCGATCAACGCGCTGATGCGCAACCTCGGCGCCTCGGTCGGTATCGCCCTGCTGGTGTCGCTGCTGGCGCGCAATACCCAGGAGAATCGCGCCGAGCTGGTCGGCCAGCTCACGCCCTACAGCGCCGGCTGGCCGTTCGGTCGCGTCATGCCGGGACCGGATTCGCAGATGCTCGCGGTATGGGACGCCGAGATCAACCGGCAGGCGGCGATGATCGGCTACCTCAACGACTTCCGCGCCATGACTATCTGCAGCCTGCTGGTGATCCCACTGCTGCTGCTCATGCGTAAGCAGATGCTGGCGCGTTAGACTTTCCGCTAACTTGACCGATTTGAGGTACGCACATCATAATTTGATGTAGCCGCACCAAGAAATCGCGCGGCCAAGTATCAATAGGAGGAAACATGGCACGCACGTCCTTCGCGGCGCTGATTGGCGCCGCCGTCCTGGCCGGCCTTGCAGTGAGCAGTCCGGTTCGGGCGCAGGTGATCGGCGTGAGTTGGTCGAACTTCCAGGAAGAACGGTGGAAAACCGACGAGGCGGCGATCAAGGCGGCGATCGCGGCCGGTGGCGGCACCTACGTATCGGCCGACGCGCAGAGCAACGCCGCCAAGCAGATCACCGACATCGAGGCGCTGATCGCGCGCGGCGCCAAGGCGTTGATCGTGCTGGCGCAGGACGCCAACGCCATCCGGCCGGCGATCGAGAAGGCCCTGAACGAAGGCATCCCGGTGATCGGCTACGACCGCCTGATCGAGATGAAGGACGTGCTCTACATCACCTTCGACAACAAGGAGGTCGGCCGCATCCAGGCCCGCGAGGTGTTCAAGGTGAAGCCGGACGGCAACTACGTCTTCATCAAGGGCTCGTCGGCCGATCCCAACGCCGACTTCCTGTTCTCCGGCCAGATGGAAGTGCTGGGCGACGCGATCAAGTCCGGCAAGGTCAAGAAGGTCGGCGAGGCCTACACCGACGGCTGGCTGCCGGCCAACGCGCAGCGCAACATGGAGCAGTTCCTGACCGCCAACCGCAACAAGGTCGACGCGGTCGTGGCCTCGAACGACGGCACGGCGGGCGGCGCCGTCGCCGCGCTGGCGGCGCAGGGCATGGCTGGGTCGGTGCCGGTCTCGGGCCAGGATGGCGACCATGCGGCGCTGAACCGCGTCGCGCTCGGCACGCAGACCGTGAGCGTGTGGAAGGACGCGCGTCTGCTCGGTCGCACCGCGGGTGAACAGGCGATGACGCTCGCCAAGGGCACCAAGCTCGGCGCGCTGCAGGGCACCAAGACGTGGGGCGACGGCCCGCGCAAGGTCCCGATGACCTCGATCCTGCTGACGCCGGTGCCGATCACCAAGGACAACCTCGACGTCGTCATCCAGGCCGGCTGGGTGCCGAAGGACGTGGTCTGCCGCGGCGTGAAGGCGGGGACGGCCAAGGCCTGCAATTGAGGGCTTGTCTTCCCTTCATGCTCCTCTCCCCCTAGCGGGGAGAGGAGCATGAGTGTGGTGAGTCATGAGTGGTGGCGAGTGAGGGGTGAGAAATCGAGGTGTGGGGACTGACGTGGACTCATCGCTCTCCGGAGCATCGCAACGTATGAGCGCGCCTCGGCGCCGCGCCTTCGCCGACCTGTTCCGCGCGACCGAGATCGATGCGCGGCTGGTCGGCATGCTGGGCGCGCTTGCGCTGATCTGGATCGGCGTCGACATGCTGTCGGGCGGCGCCTTCCTGACGCCGCGCAATCTCTGGAACCTCTCCGTGCAGACCGCGTCGGTCGCCGTCATGGCGTCCGGCATGGTGCTGGTGATCGTGGCGCGCCACATCGACCTGTCGGTCGGCTCCATCCTGGGCTTCGTCGGCATGATCATGGGCGTGACGCAGTCCGAGTTCCTGCCGAAGTACCTGGGCTTCGATCATCCGCTCATCTGGCTCATCGCGCTTGCCGTCGGCCTCGCCGTCGGCGCCGCCATCGGGTTGCTGCACGGCGCCATCGTCGCCTATCTCGGCGTGCCGGCCTTCATCGTGACCCTGGGCGGCCTGCTGGTGTGGCGTGGCTGCGCTTGGTGGGTGACGTCGGGCCGTACCGTGGCGCCCATGGACGATGCGTTCCGGCGCATGGGCGGCGGCATCGAAGGCGCGATTGGCGCAAGCTGGACCTGGGTCGTGGCCCTGCTGGCCTTCGCCGCCATCATTGGGCGCACGTGGCATGCCCGCCGGCGTCGCCGACAGGTCGGCTTCGCGCTGCGGCCGGTCTGGGCGGAGGTGACGGTTGCCGGCCTTGCCTGCCTCGCGGTGCTGGCGGTCGTGCTGGTGGTCAACAGCTACGATCTGCCGCCGCGCGTGGCCGAGCGGATCGCCGCCGAGCGCGGCCTTGCCGTGCCGCCGGAGGGCCTCTCGATCGCGCACGGGCTGGCGCTGCCGGTGCTGATCGCGGTCGGCGTCGGCATTGTCGTCACTTTCCTGGCCCAGCGCACGCGCTTCGGCCGCTACGTCTTCGCGCTCGGCGGCAATCCGGAAGCGACCGAGCTCTCGGGCGTCGATACCCGCCGCGTCACCGTGCTGGTGTTCGTGCTGATGGGCATGTTGTGCGCCGTCGCGGCCGCCATATCGACAGCTCGGCTCAACGCGGCGACCAACGCGCAGGGCATGCTCGACGAGCTCTACGTCATCGCCGCGGCCGTGATCGGCGGCACCTCGCTGGGCGGCGGGCTGGGCACCGTCGCCGGCGCCATGCTGGGCGCGCTGGTCATGCAGAGCCTGCAGTCGGGCATGGTGCTGATGGGCCTCGACACGCCGTTGCAGAACATCGTCGTCGGAGTCGTGCTGGTCGTGGCCGTCTGGCTCGACCGGCTCTACCGTTCGCGCACCTTGAAGGGGAGCGCGGGATGAGCGACGCCCGGCCTCCCTTGGTCGAGATGCACGGCATGAGCATCAGCTTCGGCGGCGTGCGGGCGGTCGACGACGTCTCGCTCGATCTGCAGGGCGGCGAGGTCGTGGGCCTGCTTGGCCACAACGGCGCGGGCAAGTCGACGCTGATCAAGATGCTGTCGGGCGCCTACCGGCCCGATGCCGGCGAGATCCGGATCGACGGCCGGCCGTCCGCCATCTACAGCCCGCGCGACGCCCGGCGCTACGGCATCGAAACGATCTACCAGACCCTGGCGCTGGCCGAGAATCTCGACGCGGCGGCCAACCTGTTCCTGGGGCGCGAGCTCAGGAGCGGCTGGGGCACGCTCGACGACGTCGCCATGGAGGTCGAGACGCGCAAGGTGATGGCGCGCCTCAATCCGCACTTCGCCAAGTTCAAGGAGCCGGTGCGCGCGCTGTCGGGCGGGCAGCGCCAGGCGGTCGCCATCGCGCGGGCGATCCACTTCAACGCCCGCGTGCTGATCATGGACGAGCCGACGGCGGCGCTGGGTCCGCAGGAAACCCGGCAGGTCGCCGATCTCATCGTCCAGCTCAAGAAGGAGGGGATCGGCATCTTCCTCATAAGCCATGACATCCACGACGTGTTCGACCTCTCGGACCGCGTGGCCGTCATGAAGAACGGCAGGCTCGTCGGCACGGCGCCCACGCGCGCGGTGACCAAGGACGAGGTGCTGGGCATGATCATCCTCGGTACGTGTCCGCCCGCCGCCAATCCCGGCCCGGGGGCGCTCGCGGCCGGCAACGCCTGATCGGCCATGGCGCGACGTACCCTCGAAGATGTCGCCCGCGCCGCCGGGGTCAGCCTCGCCACGGCCGATCGTGCGCTCAACGGCCGGGCAGGGGTGCGCGAGCAGACGCGGCGCAGGATCAAGGATGCCGCGAACCGCCTCAGCTATCGGCCGGACCGGGCGGCGGCGGCATTGGCGCGCGGCCAGCGCTGGCGCTTCTGCTTCGTCCTGCCGCTGGGCGACAACGTGTTCATGAACCAGCTCGCCGAGGCGGTGCGCGAGACGGCGCCGTGGATGGCCGAGGACCGCGTCGACATCGAGCTGGTCAATGTCGACGTGTTCGACGGCCCGGTATTGGCCCGCGCGCTGGCGGAGCTCGGTCCGCGCTACGACGGCTTCGCGGTCGTGGCGCTCGACCATCCCGCGGTGCGCGAGGCCATCGATGCGCTGGTCGCGGACGGGCGTTACGTCGTCACCCTGGTGTCCGACGTGCCGACATCGCGGCGCCACCACTATGTCGGTCTGGCCAATTTCGCCGCCGGCCGCACCGCCGGCACGCTGCTCGGCCGCTTCGTCGGCGCCCGCCTCGGCGCGGTCGGCGTGATCGCGGGATCGCTCGCGCTGCGCGACCATGCCGAGCGCCTCGCGGGCTTCGTCCAGGCGCTGAGCGAAGTGGCGCCCCATCTCGACGTCGCCGCCACGCGCGAGGGCCGCGACGACAGCGAACGCACGCGGGAGGCGACGGAGGATCTTTTGGGCGCGCACCCCGGGCTGGTCGGACTCTATGTGATCGGGGCCGGCAAGCGTGGCGCGGCGGCGGCCCTCGAAAAGGCGCGGCGTGCCGGCGATATCGTCTTCGTCGGCCACGAGCTCACGCCCGACACGCGCCGCTTCCTGCTCTCGGGCACGATGGCTGCCGTCGTCAACCAGGATGCCGGCCACGAAGCGCGCTCGGCGGCGCGCGTCCTGCTCGCCTACTGCGAGGACCGCGCGATCAACGCCGCCCAGGAACGCATCCGCATCGACGTCTTCGTGAAGGACAACCTGCCTTAGCGCTCATGTTCCTCCTCCCCGCCATGCGGGGGAGGGTAGGGAGGGGGAGAGCCCTCGCAGGTGGTTTCTGAAATTTTCAGATCTTCAATGGGCCGGTATTTCCACTGTGGCCTTCCCCCTCCCAACCCTCCCCCGTATGACGGGGGAGGAATATGAGAGATTGAATGGGACGTCCCTCCAAAGGCCGCGCCACCACCAGCGTCGCGCCGACGATCATCCTGGTGCGCCCGCAGCTCGGCGAGAATATCGGCATGGCGGCGCGCGCCATGCTGAATTGCGGCCTGTCGAGCCTGCGCCTGGTCGCGCCGCGCGACGGTTGGCCGAACGCCAAGGCCCAGCGCGCGGCGTCCGGCGCAGACGTGGTGCTCGACAAGGCCAAGGTGTTCGACTCGGTCGAGGTGGCGGTGGCCGATCTCGGCCGCGTGGTCGCGACCACGGCGCGCAACCGCGAGCTCAGCCAGCGCATCGTCACGCCGCGCCGCGCCGCCGTCGAGATGCGCGCCTGGACGGCCGGGGGCGACAAGGTCGGCATCCTGTTCGGGCCGGAGCGCACCGGTCTCACCAACGACGACATGGTGCAGGCCGACACCGCGCTCTCGATCCCGCTCAATCCGCAATTCTCCTCCCTCAACATCGCTCAGGCCGTCCTGCTGGTGGCCTATGAGTGGGCGATGGCGGAAGAGGACGCGCCGGCCGAACGCATGTCCGACCATTCGACGCGACCCGCCACCAAGGACGAATTGCACAACCTGTTCGCCCATCTCGAGCGCGCCCTCGACCAGTCGGGCTTCCTGCGGCACAAGGCGATGCGGCCGACGATGGTGAACAACCTGCGCGCGCTGCTGCAGCGCACGGCGATGACCGAGCAGGAGGTTCGTACGTTCCACGGCGTCATCAAGTTCCTCGCCAAGCACAAGCACGAGGAGGGATAGCGGAGCCTCGTGGTCTTCGCCGGAGGCCGCCAAGGGCCTTGATGCTCTGCGCTCCGTGAAGGATGTAGGGTCGAACCGATACGCATTCTTCACGGAGCCGAAATGTCTACCACCGCCAAGATCTCCTGGGTCGATGGTGCCCTGTTCGTCGCCGAAGGCGGCAGCGGCCACACCATCACCATGGACGGCGCGCCTGCCGACGGCGGCCGCAACCTCGCCTCGCGGCCGATGGAGGTGATGCTGATGGGCATGGGCGGCTGCACCGCAATCGACGTCGTCTCCATGCTGAAGAAACAGCGCCAGGACATCGTAGGGGTGGAGGTGTCGCTGGTCGGCGAGCGGGCCGACGACTTCCCCAAGGTCTACACCTCGGTGAGGCTGGTCTACACGGTGCGCGGCCGCAAGCTGAACCGCGCGCTGATCGAACGGGCGGTCAGCTTGTCGGACGAGAAGTACTGCTCGGCCACGGCGATGTTCAAGAAAACCGCCCAAGTGACCCATGAAATCGTGCTGGTCGAGGTCTAAGTCCTTGATTTCGTGGCCATAACGGCTGCTTGACTAAGGCGCGGCCGACAGTATCTTCCCGGCCTTCTCCGGAGAACGTGGTTGCCGGCCCCTTCGGGCCTTCATCCCGCCCCAGCAAATGCCCGCCGCAGACGGCGCGGTGGCTGGACCAAGGCCTATCCGGACAACAGCGTCGCCAGGTCTTGGAGCTTGGGCGCACAACGATGGAGCGATCGCGTGAGCAAGCGCGAGAATTCGAAGTACAAGATCGACCGCCGCCTCAGGGTCAACCTGTGGGGCCGTCCCAAGAGCCCGATCAACAAGCGCGAATACGGCCCCGGCCAGCACGGCCAGGGTCGCCAGAAGCCGACCGACTACCGCCTGCAGCTCATGGCCAAGCAGCGGCTCAAGGGCTACTACGGCTCGGTCTCGGAGCGGCAGCTCCGCCGCTATTATCTCGAGGCGGTGCGCCGCAAGGGCGATACCGGCGAGAACCTGGTGGAGATCCTGGAGCGCCGGCTGGACGCGGTCGTCTACCGCATGAAGTTCGCCATCACCGTGTTCGCCAGCCGCCAGCTGGTCAGCCACGGTCACGTCAAAGTGAACGGCCGCCGGGTCAACATCGCGTCCTACCTCGTGAAGGACAACGATGTGATCGAGCTCACGGCCAAGGCCAAGGACATGGCCCGGGTGCTGGAAGCCACCCAGACCGCCGAGCGCGACGTGCCGGAATACGTCACCGTCGACCATAAGGACATGAAGGGCACCTACGTGCGCGGGCCCAAGCTCTCCGACGTGCCCTATCCGGTCCAGATGGAGCCCTCGCTGGTGGTCGAGTACTACAGCCGTTAAGTAAAGGCTGTGACCGGCAGAAAAGACGAAAACCCGCCCTATTGTGGCGGGTTTTTTGCTTTTAGAATTCGGGGGTAACCGCCGGTTCTGGCTGTCCGGCGGCAAAGGCACCCCTTATAATCCCTCCAAGGGGCTGGGGATCTGGAGAGTCTGGGATGCGGATGGTCCGGGTGGCGGTTCTCGCTTTGATCGCGGTCGCGGTCGGCGGGGCCGCTTACGTATATCGCGATGACGTCGCTCAAAAGCTGGGTCTTGGGGCGTTTGCAAGTGCGGCCGAAAAGGGAAATGCGGCCAGTCCTGCAGCCTCGGCGCAGCCGCAGGGCAGGCGCGGCCGGCTGAACCCGGGCGGGCCGGTGCCGGTCGTCGTCACCAAGGTCGCCAAGAAGCCGCTGCCGATCGTGATCGAAGCGGTCGGCACCGTGCAGGCGATCGCCTCGATCCAGATCAAGGCGCGCATCGACAGCCAGATCATGAAGGTCGGCGTCGAGGAAGGCGCCCTGGTCAAGGAGGGCGATCTTCTGTTCGAGCTCGATTCGCGCACGCTTCGTGCGCAGCTCGGCCAGATCGAGGCGCAGATCCGCAAGGATCAGGCGCAGGTCGCCCAGGCCAAGCGCGACGTATCGCGCTACGAGGAGCTGCTGTCCAAGAACGCCGGCACCGTGGTCAATCGCGACACCGCCCAGACCGCGCTCAAGGCCGCCGAAGCCCAGCTCGATGCCGACGAAGCCAGCAAGGCGAGCATCCTGACGCAGATCAGCTACACCGAGATCCGCGCACCGGTGTCGGGCCGCATCGGCTCGATTTCGAGCAAGGCCGGCACCGTGGTCCGCGTCGGCGACAACACCGCGACCAGCGCGCTCGCCACCATCAACCAGGTCGATCCGATCTATGTGGCCTTCGCCGTTCCGCAGGTCTTCCTGCCGGATATCCGCGCCGCCATGGCCAAGGGCGAAGTCAAGGTCGTGGCCCTGATCGACGACAACCGCAAGCAGTCGGGCGCCATCGCGTTCATCGAGAACACCGTCGATCCGCTGACCGGCACGGTGACGGCCAAGGCCCGTATCGGCAATGCCAACGAGGGCCTGTGGCCCGGCCAGTTCGTGAAGGTCGAGGTCATCCTCGGCATCGAACCCGAAGCGATCGCCGTTCCCGCGCCGGCAATCCAGCTCGGACCGCAGGGGCCGTATCTCTTCGTCGTCAAGGACGGTACCGCTGAACTGCGCAACGTCGTGATCAAGCGCACGCAGAACGGCGAATCGGTGATCGGCAAGGGGCTCGAAGCCGGTGAACAGGTCGTGGTCGACGGCCAGCTTCGCCTCGTCAACGGAGCGAATGTCGGGATAAAGCCGGCTGCTCCCGATCCGTCCTCGACTGCGGCGGCGCCGCCCCGCGGCTAGAGAAGGCGGAGACCGGACATGCTTTCAGCCCTCTGCATCCGCCGCCCGGTCATGACCATTCTGGTGATGGCGAGCTTCGTCATCGCCGGCATCTTCGGCTACAAGCAGCTGCCCGTCGCGGCCGTGCCGCGCGTCGACTTCCCGACCATCCAGGTGTCGGCGCAGCTCCCGGGCGCCAGCCCCGAGACGATGGCGGCATCGGTCGCCACCATCCTCGAGCGCCAGTTCTCCACCATTGCCGGCGTGACGACGATGACCTCGACATCGTCGCTCGGCAATACCTCTATCGTCCTGCAGTTCGACCTCAACCGCTCGATCGACGGCGCCGCCCTCGACGTGCAGTCGGCGATCTCCTCGGCGATGCGCCGCCTGCCGGCCGAGCTTCCGACACCGCCGTCCTTCCGCAAGGTCAATCCCGCCGACTTCCCGGTCATGTTCCTGGCGCTGCGCTCCAGCCAGGTCCGCCTGTCCGACGTCGACGCCTTCTCCAATCGTTCGATCCTGCCGCGCATCTCGACGCTGCCCGGCGTCGCCCAGGTGCTGATCTTCGGCACGCAGAAATACGCCGTACGCGTGCGCGCCAACCTCGACCAGCTCGCCGTGCGCGGCCTCACGCTGCAGGAGCTGCAGAACGCCATCGTCAACGCCAACTCGAGCAAGCCAGTCGGCGCCATCGCCGATTCGCGGCAAAGCTCGATCCTCGACGCCACCGGGCCGATCAACAAGGCCGCCGACTACATGCCGGTGATCGTGACCTGGCAGAACGGTGCGCCGGTCCGCATCTCCGACGTCGCGACCGCGATCGACAGCGTCGAGAACGACAAGGTCGCGAGCTGGCTCGACGGCACGCGCGCCATCGTGCTCGCGGTCTATCGCCAGCCCGACGCCAACACCGTCGAGGTGGTCGACCGCGTGAAGGCGATGCTGCCGGCCATCCAGGCCGAGCTGCCGACAGGCGTCGACATCAGCGTCCTGAACGACCGCTCGATCCCGATCCGCCACGCCATCGAGGACGTGGAGTTCACCCTCGGCCTGGCCGGCCTGCTGGTCGTCATCGCGATCTATTTCTTCCTGCGCAGCTTCCGGGCGACGCTGATCCCGGCGATCGCCCTGCCGATCTCGGTCGTCGGCACCTTCGCCGGCATGTATCTGTGCGGCCATTCGCTCGACAACATCTCGCTGCTGGCGCTGACCCTCGCCGTGGGCTTCGTCGTCGACGACGCCATCGTCATGCTGGAGAACATCGTCCGCCACATCGAGGCGGGCGAGAAGCCGATGGAGGCCGCCTTCAAGGGCTCCAAGGAAGTCGGCTTCACCATCATCTCCATGACCCTGTCGCTGGTCGCGGTGTTCATCCCGGTCCTGTTCATGGGCGGCGTGGTCGGCCGCATGTTCAACGAGTTCGGCCTGGTCATCAGCTTCGCCATCCTGATCTCCGGCATCGTGTCGCTGACGCTGACGCCGATGCTGTGCTCGCGGCTCTTGAAGCCGATCGACCATCACGCGAAGCACAACTTCCTGCTGCGCTCCTTCGAGTGGAGCTTCAACAAGATCACGGAGGGCTATACCTGGGCGTTGCGCAGGACGGTGAAGCTGCCGCGCCTGGTGCTCGCCATCACGCTCGGCACTTTCGTGCTGACCGGCATCATGTTCCAGGCGATTCCCAAGGGCTTCTTCCCGACCGAGGACATCGGCCAGATCTCGGCTTCGACGGTCGGTCCGGACGATGCCTCGTTCGACGCCATGGTGGCGCGACAGGCCGCGCTCGCGGAGATCATCAAGCGCGATCCCGATGTCCTGCAGGTGATCTCGACGGTCGGCGGCGGCAATGCCGCCAACACTGTCAACTCGGGCCGCATATTCATCACCCTGCGCGAAAAGCCCGAGCGGACCGACACCGTTCTGCAAGTGATCGCCCGGCTGCGCCGCACGACCTCGACGGTCCCGGGCATCAACGTGTTCTACCAGCCGGTCCAGTCGATCAACATCACGACCACGCAGTCGCGCGCGCAGTACCAGTTCGGCATGCGCACCAGCAGTCTCGCCGAGCTGCGCGAATGGGCGCCCCGCATGGAAGAGCGCATGAAGCGCATTCCGACCATCACCGACGTGAACTCCGACCTGCAGGTGCGGGCGCGTTCGACGGTCATCGACATCGATCGCGACACGGCGTCCCGGCTCGGCCTGTCGGTCGACCAGATCCGGTTGCTGCTCTATTCGGCCTTCGGCACCCGCCAGGTATCGACGATCTATGCCTCCGACGACACCTACCAGGTCATCCTCGAGGCCGATCCGAAATATGCGGACACCAACGAAGTGCTGCGCCGCATGCAGATCCGTACGCCGAGCGGCGCGCTGGTGCCGCTCGACACCGTGGCCAAGCGCAGCGACAAGCCGACGTCGCTGACGGTGAACCACATCGCGCAGCTTCCGTCGGTGATCATCTCGTTCAACCTGATGCCCGGCATCGCGCTGGGCGAGGCGGTGCGCGACATTCAGACCGCGGCCGCGGAGATCGGCATGCCGCCGTCGATCTCGACCAGTTTCGAGGGCAGCGCCCAGGTATTCCAGCAGGCCGTCGCCAACCAGGGCATGCTGCTGTTCGCCGCCGTGCTGGTGATCTACATCATCCTCGGCATCCTCTACGAAAGCTTCATCCACCCGCTCACCATCCTGTCCGGCCTTCCGTCGGCGGGCATCGGCGCGCTCGCCATCCTGATGCTGTTCAACATGGACTTGAGCGTCATCGCCATGATCGGCGTCGTCATGCTGATCGGCATCGTCAAGAAGAACGCCATCATGATGGTCGACTTCGCGATCGAGCGCCGGGCGCAGGGCGCCACGGCGGAGCAGGCGATCGTCGAGGCAGCCCAGCTGCGCTTCCGGCCGATCATGATGACCACGACCTGCGCGCTCCTGGGGGCGCTGCCGATCGCGATCGGTGCGGGCGCCGGCGCCGAGTTGCGCCAGCCGCTCGGCATCACGGTGGTGGGCGGCCTGATGGTCTCTCAGCTCCTGACGCTGTTCATCACGCCGGTCGTCTACATGTGGTTCGACAGGCTCGCCGGCATGAAGTTCGGCCCGCGCTGGCGCTGGCGGACCCGCGGCGGCGACGCACCGGCGACACCGGCCGAGTAAGCCTTTACGATCGTCGTCATGATCGACGACATCGGCGCCTTCGTTCCCGGCCCTCGCGTGCGCATCGAGGGCCGCGCCAGCGGCCCCCTCACGGGCCTCACCTTCGCCGCCAAGGACCTGTTCGACGTGGCCGGCGTGCCGACGGGCGGCGGCAATCACGACTGGCCGACCGGCCGGCCAGTGCCGACCCGGCATGCCTGGGCGGTGCAGACCCTGCTCGATGCCGGCGCCGCCCTGATCGGCAAGACCATCACCGACGAGGTTTCGCTCGGCATCCTGGGCGAGAACGCCTTCGACGGCACGCCCGTCAACACGCGGGCGCCCGGCCGTGTCCCGGGCGGCTCGTCGTCGGGATCGGCCGCCGCGGTCGCGGCGGGCCTGTGCGACACCGCGCTCGGCACCGACACCGGCGGCTCGGTGCGCGTGCCGGCAAGCTTCTGCGGCCTCTACGGCATCCGCCCGACGCATGGTCGCATCGACGTCACCGGCATGCTGCCACAGGCGCCGACCTCCGACACGACCGGCTGGTTCGCGCGCGACGCCGAAACCTTTGCCAGGGTGTCGTCGGTGATGCTGGGCGAGGCGATCCCGACCGCCTTGCCGACCCGGCTGGTCGTGGCGGTCGACGCCTTCGGTTTCGCCGACGCCGATGTCGCCGCCGCGCTTCAGCCCCTGGTCGGGCGTCTGGCCGCGCTGATCGGATCGAGCCGCGAGGAGGTGATGGCGCCACCCGGCCTGTCGACGTGGGCGCGCGCCCAGCGCATGCTGCAGCCGGTCGAGGCCTACAACACGTTCAGGACCTGGCTCGACGAGCGCAACCCGCGCTTCGCCTTCTCGGTCGCCAGGGCGCTGGTGATGGGCTCGCTGGTATCGCCGTCCGATCAGGCGTGGGCGCAGCTGATGCGCCAGGAAGTGCGGGCGCGCATGGCCTACCTGCTGCCCGCCGGCACGATCCTCTGCCTGCCGACGACGCCGTTCCCCGCGCCGCTGGTCGGCCAGAAGCTGTCGGTGCTCGATCCGCTGCGTGATCGCATCACCTGCCTCTGCGCCCAGGGCGGGCATGCCGGCCATCCGCAGGTCAGCCTCCCGGGTGCGATGGTTGACGGACTGCCGGTCGGTCTGTCGATCATCGGCCCGCGCGGCAGCGATGCGATGCTGGTGGCGGTGGCCAGGGCACTTGATGCGCAGGCTGGCTGATCGCTTTGCCGTGAAGGAGGTATCGTGGCGACCGAAAAGCAGAAGATGCTGGCGGGCGAGCTCTATGTCGCGACCGGCGAGGAGCTGGCCGAAGACTCGCGGCGCGTCGCCGACTGGATGGATCGCTATAACGCCTCGATCGCCAGGACGCAGCGGGAGTACCGCACGCTCCTGCGCGAAATGCTGGCCGAGGTGGGCGAGGGCACGTACATCCGGCCGCCGTTTCATTGCGACTACGGCTACAACATCAGCCTGGGCAAGGGTGTCTTCCTGAACTTCAACTGCGTCGTCCTCGACGTGGTGAAGGTGACGATCGGCGACGGCACGCAGATCGGCCCAGGCGTGCAGATCCTGACGGCCGATCACCCACGCGATCCCGTCCAGCGTCGGGCCGGGCTGGAGTTCGGACGGCCGATCGTCATCGGAGCAAACGTCTGGATCGGCGCCGCCGCGATCATCCTGCCCGGCGTGACCGTGGGCGACGACGCCATCATCGGCGCGGGCGCCATGGTGACACGCGATGTACGGGCGGGCGCCACGGTGGTAGGCAATCCCGCCAAGGAGAGAAAAGCGTGAGAGATCTGACGCCCAATATCCCGGAAGTCGTCGAGGAAATCCGCGGATTGTTCGAGCGTTACGAGCAGGCGCTGATCGACAAGAATGTCGACGTGCTCGACACGACTTTCTGGAACAGTCCGCACACCATCCGGCTCGCCAACTACGAGCACGGCTACGGCTTCGACCGGATCCATGCCCATCGCGTCGCCCGGCCGCCCGGCCCAGGCACCAAGGAGAAGCGCTACCGGCTCGACATCGTGACGCTGGGCCACGACGTCGCCATGGTGACCCTGGTCTACAAGGTGCGCGATCGCGACATGGTCGGCCGGCAGAGCCAGACCTGGGTGCGATTTCCCGAGGCCGGCTGGAAGGTCGTCATGGCCCACGTCTCCATGATCGACAAGGAACCGACCTTGTGAGGGAGCCATGAGCGTCTCCGACCGGAAGAAGGTCGACATCATCCCGGTCGACAACGACTGGGTAGCCAGGCGGGTGGAGGAGGCGCTGGAGCCGGCGCTGCCGATCGTCGATCCGCACCATCATCTCTGGCAGTGGCCCGGCAACGACTACATGTTCGCGGACCTGCTGGCCGATACACGAAGCGGCCACAACATCGTCGCCACGGTGTTCGTCGATTGCCGGTCGATGTACCGCAAGCACGCTCCGAAGGAGCTGCGCTGCATCGGCGAGACCGAGTTCGCCAACGGCGTGGCCGCCATGTCGGCCAGCGGCCTCTATGGAAACCTGCGCGCCTGCGCGGCCATCGTGAGCCACGTCGACCTGAGGCTGGGCGCTGGCGCGGGCGCGGTGTTCGACGCCCAGATCGCGGCCGGCAACGGCCGTTTCGCCGGCATCCGCTACCAGACCGCCCTCGACAGCGACCTCGAGATCCATGCGGCTCGCACCAAGCCGATGCCCGGCCTGATGGCCGACACGACCTGGCGCGAGGGATTCGCCGAGCTCGCCAGGCGTGACCTCACCTTCGATGCCTGGGTCTATCATCCGCAGATTCGCGAGGTTGCCGACCTCGCCTCGGCGTTCCCCGATACCCGCATCGTACTCGACCATGTCGGCGGACCGCTGGGCTACGCCTCCTACACCAGCCGGCACGCCGAGGTCTTCGCCGCCTGGAAGGCGTCGATGGCGGAGCTGGCGCGGCGGCCCAACGTCACCGTGAAGGTGGGTGGGATGGGCATGCCCATGGGATGGTTCGATTTCTATAAACGGCCGACGCCGCCCACGTCGCAGGAGATGGCCGCCGCCTTCCGGCCCTGGGTCGAGACCTGCGTCGAGCTGTTCGGCGCCGAGCGTTGCATGTTCGAAAGCAACTTCCCGGTCGACAAGATCACGTCGGGTTACGGCGTGTTGTGGAATGCCTTCAAGCGCCTGACGGCGGCGGCGTCGTCCGCGGAGAAGACTGCCCTGTTTTCGGGCACGGCAGCACGGATCTATGGGTTGACGCTCGAGGGCTGACGGCGGGAGTGGCCGCTAAAGGATGGCGCCAGCGGCCCTGAGCTTCTCGCGCAGGGTTGCAGGATCGAGTTGCGCCGCGGGCTGGTTGGAAGCAGCGAGCAGGGCGGCGGCGGTGCCGACGGCTTGAGCTACCGCCATTGCCGTCGGCATGACACGGATCGCGCCGTGCGCCTCATGCGTCGCCGAAAGGCCGCGGCCGGCGACCAGCGCATTATCGAGACCCTGCGGCACGGCGATGCGGTAGGGCAGGGCGTAGACGTGGTCCGGCCCCAACTCCTCGAAGGTGATGTTGGCGTCGCCGGTGTGGTGTACGTCGATCGGGTAGGCGCCGAGCGCCATGGTATCCGTGAACTCCGCGCCGCGGCGCAGGTCGTCGGCCGTCAGCGTGACGAAGCCGGCGATGCGGCGCGTCTCGCGGATGCCGAGCTGCGGGGCGAACGACACCAGGCGGGCCTTGGCGCAGCCCGGCACGTTGGCGGCGATGAAGCGCGCCGCGGCCAGCGCCTGACGGCGGCCTTCGCGCTCACCGTCCGACAGGGCGAAGGGATCGCTGGCGTCGATGGCGAGGCGGGTGACGTTGAACCAGCCGTCGTCGCAGCCCGGCACGCGGCTGCAATGCAGCGCCGCCCGCGGCAACGCGCCCTCGGCGACGCCGCGGGCCGCGAGCGCTGCCTTGGTTCCCGCACTCATGCCGTCGAAAGCCGTGAAGTCGATCGGCCCCAGGCGGAACATCATGGTCGCGGGCTGCAGGCTCTCGCCTTGGTCGAGGCCGAGAAACGGGGCGCCGGCACGCGCCATCAGGTCGAGGTCGCCCGAGCTGTCGATGAAGAAGTGCGCCCGCACCTCGAGCAGGCCGCCCTTGGTCAGCACCGTCGCCGAGCCGATGGTGCGGCCGCGGCGGTTCACCTGGGCGAGCTGACTGTGCAACAGCACCCGCACGCCGGCCTCGTGCACCATCTCGTCGAGCACGACCTTCAGGATCTCGGTGTCGTACTCGACGCGATCCATGCGATGACCGGTCGACATGACGAAATGACCGTGGCCGCTGCTGCCGTCCATCGCCTCCAGGCGCTGCACGATCTCCTCGGCCAGCCCTGCGATCACGCGCCGGCCAGCCCGCGTCTCCCAGCCGACGAACTGGCCAACGGCGCCGGCGGTGGCGGCGCCGCCCAGGAAGCCGTGGCGTTCGAACAGCACGGTGCGCGCGCCCTGCCGGGCGGCGGCGATGGCGGCCACGGTTCCTGCCATTCCGCCGCCGCTGGCCAGAACGTCGCAATCGATGGGATTCATTTTGGAAACCGACCATACTCCGCCTCAAGGAAGAACGGGAGGCTTCAGGGTGTTCTCCGATCGCATGACGCGCCGTACGGCGCTCGCCGGCGTGGCTGCATTGTCGTTGGCGCCGGCTGCAAAGGCCCAGGACCTGACAAAGGCGTCGATCGCGCTGCTGAAACTGTCGTCGTCGGGGCCGATCTTCATCGCCCAGGAGAAGGGCTGGTTCAAGGAAGCGGGCCTCGATCTCACGATGAAGGACTTCCAGGCGGCGGCCCAGGTCCCCCTGACCGTGGTCTCGGGTGACGCCGATCTCGGCGTCACCGCGTTCACCGCCGGCTTCTTCAATCTCGCCGCCAAGGGCGGACTGAAGGTCGTGGCGGCGCAGAGCGCCGAGCGGCCGGGCTACCAGCTCAACGTCATCGCCGTCACCAACGCGGCGTGGGACGCCGGTGTGCGCGACGTGAAAGACCTGGCGGGCAAGCGGGTCGCCGTGACCACAGTCGGCTCCTCGGTCCACTATTCTCTGGAAATCGTGGCGCGCAAGCACGGCGTCGACATGAAGACCGTGACCATTGTGCCGCTGCAGACCATTCCCAACATGGTGGCGGCCTTCAAGGGCGGCCAGGTCGACGCCGCGGTGTTCCCGATCACGACCTTCCGCCAGGTCGAATCTGAGGGCAGCGGCAAGCCGATCGCCTATGTCGGCGACGAGGTGCCGTGGCAGCTCGGCGCGGTCTTCACCTCGCCCAAGACCATCGCCGAGCGTCGGCCATTGGTCGAGAAGTTCCTGGTCGGCTATCGCCGCGGCGCCGCGGCCTATCACGAGGCGTTCGGCAAGCGCGAGAACGGCAAGCTGGTGCCCGGTCCCAACTACGACGAGATGATCGGCATCCTGTCCAACGTGCTGAAGCAGCCGCCGGCGCTGGTTGCGGCCGGCCTGCCCTTCATCGATCCCGAGGGCAGGCTCGACGTCGGCGACATCTACAAGCAGGTCGCCTTCTGGCAATCGACCGGACAGGTGTCACGCGACGCCGATCCCAAATCGTTCATCGACCTCAGCTTCGTGCAAGGGCACCTGAACGTGCCGAAATAGGTGGACGGCTTCGTCTTCCGGACCGCGCGCATCCTGGCGCGCTCTTGATCATGAGGCGCGCAGGATGCGCGCGGTCCGGAAGAGCATGAACTACTCAGCCGCCTTGAGCTCCGCCGCGCGCGCGGCACGCAGGGCGGCGTCCTCGGCTTCCCAGCGCATGCCGATCTCGGCGAGCTTGCCTAGTACGTCGTCGAGCTCATGGCCGCGCTGGGTCAGCGAATAGGTGACCTTGGGCGGGATCGTCGCCTCGTAGTCGCGTCGCACCAGCGACGCGCCTTCGAGCGTGCGCAGCCGCTCGGTCAGCATCTTGGCCGAGATGCCGGCCACCCGGCGCTTCAGCTCGCCGAAGCGCTGCGGGCCGTGTGTCTTGAGGTTATAGAGAATGTACGTCGTCCACGGCCCCATCAGCATACGCAGGATGAAGTCCATGGGGCAGGAGGCGCTCTCCTTGCCGTGGGTCTGTTTGGCGTCCATGGGATGATCCGCAAGTTACGAATTGGTACCTACTAGCGGATATATAGGGCGCTTCCTAAGTCTTTCCAGTCACAAACTGTAACTTACTGAATTGGGGAGACGAACAGACGTTTTCTCCAATCAAACCAAAGTATTGGAAAGAACCATGAGCACTATCGCAATCGTCTATCACTCGGGATTTGGTCATACGCAGGCCTTGGCCGAGGCTGTCGCCAAAGGCGCCGAGTCCGTTCCCAACACCAAGGTGTCTCTGGTGCCGGTCGCCGACGCAGAAGCTCGCCAGGCCGAGCTGGATGGCGCCGACGCCATCATCTTCGGCAGTCCGACCTACATGGGCGGCGTGTCGGCCGAGTTCGCCAGGTTCAAGGACTGGACGTCCAAGCGCTGGATGGAGGGGGCGTGGCGCAACAAGCTCGCCGCCGGTTTCACGGCTTCGGCGTCGTGGAACGGTGACAAGCACAACACGCTCTACCAGCTGCTCACGCTCGCCCTGCAGCACGGCATGGTCTGGGTCGGCCTCGGCCTGCCGCCGGGCTTCAATCACTCGAAGGGCTCCGCCGAGGATCTCAATCGGCTGGGTGCGTCGGTCGGCGCCATGGCGCAGGCCAATGCCGACCAGGGCGTCGAAGGCATCGCAGGCTCCGACTTCCGCACCATGGAGGCGCTGGGCAGGCGCGTCGCAGAGTCGGCACGCCGCTGGCACGAGGCGCCGCTGGCGCAGGCCGCCTGACGACGAAGGCATCGGACCGGCGGCGAGGCAACGCCGCCGGCCTCTCGATGGTGGCAGACCTACTTCTTGCTGATGTTCCACATCACCGGCACCGGGCCGGCGAGCCAGCCCGAGACGCGGTCCTTGCGATAGGCGCCGAAGGCCTTGTACTGGCCGAGCACGATGTAGCTCGCCTGGTCCATGACGCGGTCCTGCACGGCCATGGCGATTTCCTTCTGCTTGGCCGGATCGGTCTCGCGCGTGTAGGACGCGCGCAGCTTCTCCATCTCCGGATCGCATGGCCAGCCGAACCACGCCTTGTCGCAGGCGCCACTGACGAAGGAATTGCTGGCCGGATTGTCGGCGTCGGCGGTGACTGTCGTGGTGAAGAAGACGTTCCAGCCGCCCTTGTCGGGTGCGTCCTTCTTGGCACGGCGCGACACCACGGTCTGCCAGTCCATTGCCTGCATGTCGACCTTGAAGCCGACGCGTTCGAGCGCCTGCTTGGCGACCGGCGGCAGCTGGTTGGACGACTGCAGGTCGGTCGCCTGCATCATCACGATCGGCGTGCCGTCATAGCCGCTTTCCTTGAGGAGCTGCTTGCCTTTCTCGAAGTCCGGCTTGATCAGGAGATTGCCGTAGCTCTTCTCGTAGGGCGAGCCGCAGACCAGCGGCGAGTTGCACACCCGATAGATCTCGGGATCGCCGACCTGCGCCTTGAGGAAATCCTCCTGGGCAATGGCGTACATCGCCGCCTGCCGCGCCTTCACATTGTTGAAGGGCGGATGGAGGTGGTTGAAGCGCATGATGATCTGGCTGCCCTGGGCGTTCCAGCCGTAGAGCTCGATATTCTTATCGGCCTTCAGCACCGGGAAGAGATCCGGTACCGGCAACTCGACCAGGTCGACCTCGCCCTGGGTCAGTGCGTTGACCGCCGTCAGCGGATCGCTGATGGCGATCCATTCCAGGCGGTCGATCTTCACGACCTTGCCGCCGGCCAGCATCGAGGGCGGTTCGGCGCGCGGCTTGTACTTGGGGTTCTTGACGTAAACGACCTTCTCGCCGGGCTTCCATTCATCCTTCTTGAAGATGAACGGGCCGGAACCCGTGTAGTCGTCGATTTGCTTGTTCGGATCGGTCTCGGCGACCCGCTTGGGCATCATGAAGGGAACGTTGGAGGAGGGCTTGCCCAGCGCTTCCAGCACCAGGCCGAACGGCTGCTTAAGCGTCAGCGTGAAGGTCTTGGCGTCGACCACCTTCAACTCGCCGACCGAGGCCATCAGCTGCTGGCCGAGCGCATCGCGCGCGCCCCAGCGCTTGATCGAGGCGACACAGTCTTCGGCCGTCACCGGCTGGCCGTCGTGCCATTCGAGGCCGTCGCGCAGGGTGAACTTCCAGGAAAGCTTGTCCGGCGATACCTCGTACTTGTCGACCATCTGCGGTCGGATGCGCAGGTCCGCGTCCCGCGCGAACAGCACGTCATAGATCATGTAGCCGTGGTTTCGGGTGATGAAGGCCGTCGTCCAGATCGGATCGAGCACCTTGAGGTCGGAATGAGCGACCATCTTCAGCGTCTGGGCGCCCGCCGGAACCGTCCACAGGAGGGCGAGGCAGGCTGCAAAGCGCGTCAAAATCCGTAAAACGTGCATTATATCCGTCTTCCCTGATACGAGACCCCGATTCACACAGGCTGCCACGGGGCGACCGAGGAATAAAGCGATGTCCATGCCAACGGTCTTTCTTTCGCACGGCTCTCCCATGCTGATCCTGGAGGATCGGCCGGCGCGAAGCTTCCTGGCGTCGCTCGGCCAGTTCCTGCCGCGGCCCACGGCCATCGTCGCCGTTTCGGCCCACTGGGACACCGACGTCCCGGCGGTCTCGACGGCCCACAAGCCCGCCACCATCCACGATTTCTACGGTTTCCCCGAGCCGCTTTACCAACTGCGGTACGATCCGCCGGGGGCGCCGAAACTCGCGGAGCGCGTCGCCAAGCTCACCGGCGCCGCCCATGACCCGCATCGCGGGCTCGACCATGGCGCCTGGGTGCCGGCCAAGCTCGCCTGGCCCGAGGCCGACATCCCGATCTTCCAGCTTTCGGTGCAGCCCGGCGAAAGCCCGGCGCACCACATCGCTCTTGGCCGCAAGCTCGAGCCGCTGCGCGAAGAGGGCGTACTGGTGATGGGGTCCGGCAGCGCCACGCACAATCTGCGGGCCCTGGTGCGCGGTGCGGGCAACGACGCTGAGCCGGAGCCATGGGCCAAGGCGTTCGACGACTGGCTGGCGGAGACGCTGGAAAAGGGCGACGAGGCAGCGCTGGCCGAGTACCGCACCAGGGCGCCCTATGCCCGGGAGGCCCATCCGACGGACGAGCATTTCCTGCCCATCCACGTCGCCTTCGGCGCGGCGGGCAAGGGTGCGCACGGACGCGCACTCCATCGGTCGTTTACGTTGGGGAACCTGTCGATGGCGTCTTACGCCTTCGATTAACACCTCACCCTGAGGAGCGCCGCGCAGCGGCGCGTCTCGAAGGGTGGCGACAGCAAGACTGGCTCCCATCCTTCGAGATGCGGCCCTGCGGGCCGCTCCTCAGGATGAGGCAAATCGCTTTAGGCCGCGCTCGCGAGCGCCACGCCCTTTTCCTTGAAGAACTGCGCGAGCTCGCCGGTCTCGGCCATCTCGCGCACAATGTCACAGCCGCCCACGAACTCGCCCTTCACGTAGAGCTGCGGGATGGTCGGCCACTGGCTGAATTCCTTGATGCCCTGGCGCAGCTCCGGGTCGACCAGGATGTTGACGCCGTGGAACTTCACGCCGAGCTCGCTCAGCACTTCCACGACGGCGGCCGAGAAGCCGCACTGCGGGAACACCGGCGTGCCCTTCATGAAGAGCAGCACGTCGTTCTTGGCGATCTCGTCGCGGATACGGTCGAAAACCTGAGGCTCGCTCATATCGATCTCCTGAAGCGCCACTCAGGGCCTTGAGGGCCGGGCGCGGGTCTGACCTCGAATATAAGGCCCCTAGGGCCGTTGCGCCATGGTGGTCAATTTCAGCGCATGCAGCACCCCGCCCATGCGACCACCCAGCGCGCCATAGACCATCTGGTGCTGCTGGATCTTGGACTTGCCGGCGAAGGCTGCGGAAATGACCGTGGCGGCATAGTGGTCACCATCGCCCGCGAGGTCCTGGATCTCGACCTCGGCGTCGGGGATGCCTTGCTTGATCAGGCGGACAATGTCTTCGGCTGCCATTGGCATGGCTTGATTTTCCTGCGTTATTCCGTGGCCGACATATAGCCTGGCAGCCAGGCTTCGTGGGCCGCCTTGATGTCGCTGAGCGGCAGCGACATCAAGCCCTTGACCACCAGCGACGCGCCACCCGAGTAGCCCAGCAGCACGGCCGGAACGCCCGCCGCATGGGCCGCCTCGATGACGTCGCCGGCCGAGCCGCTGGCGACGACATAGCGGCCTTGATCCTCGCCATAGAAAAACGCGTGCGACGGCGCGGCGTTTCCGGCCGGCTGGGCGATTTCCATGCCCGTGCCGCCGGCGATGGCCATCTCCGCCAGGGCAACGATCAGGCCGCCGTCCGACACGTCGTGGCAGGCTTCGACGCGGTCCATGGCGATCTGGGAGCGCACGAAGTCGCCGTTGCGCCGCTCGACGGCGAGGTCGACCGGCGGCGGGGCGCCTTCTTCGCGGCCGCAGGCTTCCCGCAGATAGAGCGACTGGCCGAGCCAGCCCATGGTCTCGCCGATCAGCACGATGCCGAGACCGGCCTGGGTCAGCCGCGAGCCGACCGCCTTGGCGATGTCCTCGATCACGCCGACGGCGCCGATGGTCGGCGTCGGCAGGATGGGGCGGCCCTCGGTCTCATTGTAGAGCGAGACGTTGCCCGACACGACGGGGAAGTCGAGCGCCTTGCAGGCCTCGGCCATGCCCATGATGGCACCGGCGAACTGGCCCATGATCTCGGGCTTCTGCGGGTTGCCGAAGTTCATGTTGTCGGTGACGGCAAGCGGCCGCGCACCGACCGCGGTGATGTTGCGCCACGCCTCGGCCACGGCCTGGCGACCGCCGGTCTCGGGATGGGCCTGCACGTAGCGCGGCGTGCAGTCCGACGTCATGGCCAGGCCTTTGTGGCCGCCGCTGACGCGGACCAGCGCGGCGTCGCCGTCCTGCGGACGGATCGCCGTGTTGCCCATGATGAGATGATCGTACTGGTGCCAGATCCACGATTTGCTGGCCAGGTCAGGGCAGCTCATCAGCGCCAGCAGCGAAACGCGCCAGTCCTTGGGGGCCGGCACCGAGGCCGCGTCGAGCGCCGCCGGCAGCGGCGTCAGCGTCCACGGCCGCTCATAGACCGGCGCCTCGGTGACCAGCGGCGGGATCGGGATGTTGCCGACGATGTCGCCGTGCCAGGAGAGCACCATGCGCTCGGTGTCGGTGAGATGGCCGATGACGGCGAAGTCGAGCTCCCATTTCTCGAAGATCCCGCGCGCCAGTTCCTCGCGGCCGGGCTTGAGCACGATCAGCATGCGCTCCTGGCTTTCGGAGAGCATGAGCTCGTAGGGGTTCATGCCGGTCTCGCGCATCGGCACCTTGTCGAGCTCGACGATCACGCCCAGCCCGCCCTTGGCCGCCATCTCGAACGAGGAGGAGGTGAGGCCGGCTGCGCCCATGTCCTGGATGGCGACGATGGCGTCGGTGGCCATCAGCTCCAGGCAGGCTTCGAGCAGCAGCTTCTCGACGAACGGATCGCCGACCTGCACGGTCGGCCGTTTCTCCTCGCTGTCCTCGTTGAACTCGGTCGAGGCCATGGTGGCGCCGTGGATGCCGTCGCGCCCGGTCTTGGAGCCGACATAGACCAGCGGATTGCCGACGCCGGCAGCCGCCGCATAGAAGATGCGGTCGGTGGGCGCGATGCCCACGGTCATGGCGTTGACCAGGATGTTGCCGTTGTAGGAGGGGTGGAAGTTGGTCTCGCCGCCGACCGTCGGAATGCCCATGCAGTTGCCGTAGCCGCCGATGCCGGCGACGACGCCCGACACCAGGTGTCGCGTCTTGGGATGGCTGGGATCGCCGAAGCGCAGCGCGTTCAGGTTGGCGATCGGTCGCGCGCCCATGGTGAAGACGTCGCGCAGGATGCCGCCCACGCCCGTCGCCGCGCCCTGGTAGGGCTCGATGTAGGAGGGGTGGTTGTGGCTCTCCATCTTGAAGATGGCGGCCTGGCCGTCGCCGATGTCGATGACGCCGGCATTCTCGCCCGGGCCCTGGATCACCCACGGCGCCTTGGTCGGCAGCTTCTTCAGCCACACCTTGGAGGATTTGTAGGAGCAGTGCTCGCTCCACATCGCCGAGAAGATGCCGAGCTCGACCATGGTCGGCGTGCGGCCCATGATCGCCAGCACGCGCTCGTACTCTTCAGGCGACAGACCGTGCTCTGCCACGATTTGCGGCGTGATCGCAGGCTCGTTGGGAGGCTTTACCGGGGGATTCTTCTCCAAGCTCACGCCCTTCCCGCTCATGTGAGGGCCTCGACCAAGCCTTCGAACAATGCCTTGCCGTCCGAGCCGCCGAACATCGGCTCGACCGCGTTCTCGGGATGGGGCATCAGGCCCATCACCGTCTTGGTCTCATTGAACACCCCGGCGATGTTGCGGATCGAGCCGTTGGGATTGCCGGTACCGTCGACCGTGCCGTCGGGGGCGCAGTAGCGGAAGGCGATCTGGCCCCGATCCTCCAGGCGCTTCAGCGTCTCTTCGTCGGCGAAGTAGTTGCCCTCGGCGTGGGCGACCGGCACGCGGATCACCTGGCCCGCCTGGTAACGGTTGGTGAACAGGCTCTGGCTGGTCTCGACCTTCAGGTGCACGTCGGAGCAGACGAACTTCAGGTGTGCGTTGCGCATCAAGGTCCCCGGCAGCAGGCCCGCCTCGGTCACGATCTGGAAGCCGTTGCAGATCGCCAGCACCGGCACGCCTTGCGCCGCCCGCTTCTTGACCTCGGCCATCACCGGCGACAGCGCGGCCATGGCGCCGCAACGCAGGTAGTCGCCGTAGGAGAAGCCGCCGGGGACGACGATCAGGTCGGTCTTCTCGAAGTCGCCATCGCCGTGCCAGACCATCTGCGGCTTGCGGCCGGTCACGAGCTCGATCGCCTGGGCGACGTCGCCCTCGCGGTTGGAGCCGGGGAAGACGAGGACGGCTGCTTTCATACTCTTTCGCCCTTCCGTTCAAACACCACCTCACCCTGAGGAGCGCACGCAGTGCGCGTCTCGAAGGGTGGGCAACTGACAAGGTGCTCGTTCCCACCCTTCGAGACGCGCTCCTTCGGAGCGCTCCTCAGGGTGAGGCTTGTGCGTGACATCAGCCGACCAGCTCGATCGAGTAGTTCTCGATCACGGTGTTGGCCAGAAGCTTGCGGCACATCTCGTCGAGGCGCGCCTTGGCCTTGGTCTTGTCGGTCTCGTCGAGCTCGAGCTCGATGAACTTGCCCTGGCGGACATCGCCCACTTCGGGAAAGCCCAGCCGATTGAGGGAATGTCCGATGGCCTTGCCCTGGGGGTCGAGCACGCCGTTCTTGAGGGTCACGTGAACTCTGGCTTTCATTTCGCCTCTTATTGCAACGTGGTGGGGCCGCGGACGTCGCCCGGCCCCTGGTCGATCAGGATTCCCAAGCGCCGCGCCACCTCCTGGTAGGCTTCCTCGACCTTGCCGAGGTCGCGGCGGAAACGGTCCTTGTCCAATTTCTCGTTGGTCCGGAGATCCCACAGCCGGCAGGAATCCGGGCTGATCTCGTCGGCGAGCACGATGCGGACCATGTCGTCCTCATATAGGCGGCCGAACTCGACTTTGAAGTCGATCAGCTTGATGCCGCAGCCGAGGAATAGGCCGAACAGGAAGTCGTTCACGCGGAGCGTCAGCGCCACGATGTCGTCGAGATCCTGCGGGGTCGCCCAGCCGAAGGCGGTAATGTGCTCCTCGGTGACCATCGGATCGCCGAGCGTGTCGTTCTTGTAGAAGAACTCCATGATCGAGCGCGGCAGCTGCGTGCCTTCCTCGACGCCGAAGCGCTTGGCGAAGGAGTCGGCTGCGACATTGCGGACCACGATCTCGAGCGGGATCATCTCGACCTGCCGGATGAGCTGCTCGCGCATGTTCAGCCGGCGGATGAAATGGGTGGGCACGCCGATCTCGCCGAGCTTGGTCATAAGGAACTCGGAGATGCGGTTATTGATCACACCTTTGCCCGTGATCGTGCCCTTCTTCTGGTTGTTGAACGCGGTAGCGTCGTCCTTGAAGTACTGGACGATCGTCCCGGGCTCGGGCCCCTCGAACAAGGTCTTGGCCTTGCCCTCGTAGATGCGGCGGCGGCGGGACATGTCTTACTCCTGGGCAGGCGGCGCCAACCGCCCACTATTCGGCCGGAATATGGCGGAAGTCCCATGCGCCGGGACTGGGGAAAAATCCATTGAAAAAGGTGACGCAAGCGTCATATTCACCTCATATCGGAGGCCCCAAATGGCCCAGCAAATCACTTACGACAAGGCCTACGACACCATAATGCCGGAAGACTTCCCGGCGATGCTCGAGGTACCGCGTTACGGCCGGCGCAGCGATGCCTTCGACGGCATCATTTCGGCCACCCATGACCATTTCTGGGACCCGCTGGACAAGAACTACATCGATTTCGACCAGCCGTTCGACATGGCCGCCATGTCGGTGGTGCCGTTCGACATGATCGTGGAACTCCGGAGCGCCGTCGCCGACCGGCTGGACGAGGGCCAGAAGATCCGGCTCGCCAACGACGTCATGCACTGGTCGGTCTCCAACCTGCTGCATGGCGAGCAGGGCGCTTTGTCGCTGTCTGCCAGCCTGTGCCACATCCTGCTCGATCCCGGCGCCCAGGAATACGCCGCCAACCAGGCGCGCGAGGAGGCGCGCCATGTCGCGGGCTTCACCCGATACATCGCCAAGCGCTGGGGCGCGCCGCTGCCGGTCGGCAAGACCATCGCCACGGTGCTGGCCGACCTCGTGAGCACGCCCGAGGTCTACAAGAAGATCGTCGGCATGCAGATGCTGATCGAGGGCCTGGCCATGGGCTCGTTCGCCACCCTCAACGCCCGCACCAACGACCCCGTGCTGCGCCGGCTGGTCCAGCTCGTGATGAGCGACGAGGCCTTCCATCACCGCTTCGGTCGTATCTGGGCGGCCAAGACCATCCGTCATCTCAGCGCGGAGGAGCATCGCAAGGTCGAGGACTGGGCGGCCCAGATCTTCCAGACCCTGCTGTTCAATCTGATCAATGCCGAGCAGAAGCAGGTCATCTATGCCAAGTACGGGCTCGACTGGCAGTGGGTGCGCGATGCGGTGAAGGAGAGCTTCAGCGACGACGATCGTCGGAACTCGCTGAAGGAAAGCACCAACATGTTCCGGGTGCTGATCAAGACGCTGCTGCACGCCGGCATCATCACCAGCCGCACCGCGCCGCTCTATGCGGTGTGGGTGGACATGAAGGAGCTCGAGGCCGAGGGCGACGGCATCCCGGGCGACGTCGTGGCCGAAGAGATGCTGGTCGTGCTGCGCGACATCAACGCCAAGCGCCGGCGGATTTCGTCCAAGGACGTGGCGGTAGCTTAAGTCTTCCGGGACCGCGGGCCTCCAGGCCCGCTCATGCTCTTCGTCTTGCGGACCGCGCGCTGGGTCGCGTCAGACGCGACCTCCCTGCGCGCTCATGAATCATGAGCGAGCTGGAAGCTCGCGGTCCGGAAGATCATGAGCGCGCGGGGACGCGCGTGGTCCGGAAGAACATGACTACTGTCCTCGAAACCGCGGCTTGCGGCGCTCGCGCCAGGCTTCGTGGGCCTCGACCTTGTCCTCGCTCATCTCCAGCACCATGAAGCGATAGGCGTCGACCAGCGAAGCGTCGGCGATGCTGGGGATGTCCTGGCCGCGGTTCATCGATTCCTTGACCATGCGCACGGCAAGCGGCGGCAGGCCGGCGATATGATCGGCGACGGCCAGTGCCTGAGCCATCAGCTCGGCATGCGGCACCAGCCACTGCGCCAGCCCGATGCGATGGGCCTCGTCCGCCTTGAGCGGGAAGCCCATCGCGACCCGCATCGCCAATCCCTTGCCGACGATGCGCGCCAGCCGCGTCGCGCCGCCGTAGTTGGGCAGGATGCCGAGAGCGACCTGCGGCAGGCGCCATTCCGCACGGTCGGAGGCCACCACCAGGTCGCAGCAGAAGGTGATGATGCAGCCGATGCCGATCGCATAGCCGTTGACCGCTGCGATCACGGGCTTGGGGAAGTCGGCCAGCAGGTTGGACGGAAAGTTCCGCGCGCGGCCCACGCGCTTGACGAAGGCAGCCGCCGAACGCGTGTTGTGGGTATTGGGATCGCGCAGGTTGGCGCCGGCGGAGAAGGCGCCGCCCGCCTCGTCGCCCGTCAGGATGATGGAGCGGACATCGTCGTCGTCGGTCGCCTCGTCGAGGTGACGGAGCAGGCCGTCATTGTAGTCCGGCCCCCAGCAGTTGCGGGCGTCGGGGCGGCTCAGCGTCAGGATGCCGGTGTGACCCTGCTTGCGGTAGAGAACGGGCATGGGGTTCCTCCTTTAGGCCGATTGTATTGGCTAAAAAGCACCCGTCATCCCGACCGAAGCGCGGAGCGGAGGGGACCTCTTTGGCGCTCCATCGACAAGACAAGGTCCCTCGACTACGCCGCCTTCCAGGCGGCTCCGCTCGGGATGACAGATTTGGCGTTCAGGGCTTGCGCGCCAGCACGAAGGCCGACAATCCGGCCAGGCGGTTGACAGGAAACAGCGGCAGTTCGGCGGCGCATGCCGCGGTCAGGATGCCGTTGGTGAGGGGCCCGTGCTTCTTCAGGCTGCTCCTGGGCTCGGTCGCGCCGCGCTCGGCGAGGCGCACCGCTGCCGCCAGGGGAAAGACGAAGCCGAAATAGTAGGCGCCGCGGACGACCTGCAGGCCGGCATCGCCCATCACCCGCTCGATTTCGCCAAGGCGATAGCGCCGCTTGTGCTCGAGGAAGACGTCGTGCCCGCTCCACAGGAAGCGGAAGGCGGGCACGGTCACCAGGAAATGCGCGCCGGACGGCACCTTGGCGGCGTAGTGGCGGACCAGGCCGCGATCGTCGTCGACGTGCTCCAGCACGTCCATCATCAGCACCAGGTCGCAGTCGGTCGGGCCGGTGTCGCGCCGGTAGAGGACCGGCTTGCCGCCTTCGCGGTCGTCGCGGTCGCCGGGATAGCCGATGTCGACACAAAGCGCCGACTGCGCGGCGGCCTCGGCCAGCAGATGGCGGGAGAAGAAGCCCGATCCCGCGCCGATATCGAGAATGCGCTTGGCATTGAGGCCGCCGACCATGCGCCTGAGCGCGGCCGCCTTCGACCGGTAGTACCAGTGCCGACCGATGTCGGCGCCTAAAATGCCTTCTTCCTTGAGGTCCATGCGGTCAGGACTGCGGTGGCAGAACGTCTCCGTTCTCGTAGACGCCTTCGACCACGTAGATCGGCCGGCTTTTGACCTCGAGGAAGAGGCGGCCTAGATATTCGCCGATGATGCCGAGCGACAGCAGCTGGATGGCGCCCATCAGCAGCACCGCGATCAGGAGCGAGGCGTAGCCCGGCGTGTCGATGCCGAACAGCAATACGCGGGTGATGATGAAGATCGCATAGAGCACGGCGACGGCGGCGATCACGACCCCGACATAGAACCAGGCGCGCAGCGGCGCCGTCGAGAAGCTCACCACGCCGTCCAGCGCGAAGTTCCACAGGCGCCACAGGTCGAACTTGCTCGAGCCCGCGGCGCGCTGCGGTCGCTCGTAGGGCACGCCGACGGCGTTGAAGCCGACCCAGGCGAACAGGCCCTTCATGAAGCGGTTGCGCTCGGGCAGCTGGCGCAGCACCTCGATGGCACGGCGGTCGACCAGGCGGAAGTCGCCGACATTCTCGGGGATGCGCACCGGCGACATCGAATTGAACACGCGATAGAACCAGTTGGCCGACAGCCGCTTGGCCGCGGTATCCCAGGCGCGCTGCGTGCGCACGCCGTAGACGATGTCGTAGCCCTCGCGCCAGCGCGTCATGAAGGGCTCGATCAGCTCCGGCGGGTCCTGCAGGTCGATGTCCATGGGCACGATGACGTCGCCGCGCGCATGGTCGATGCCGGCGGTCAGCGCCGCCTCCTTGCCGAAGTTGCGCGACAGGTTGACGATCCTGAGGCGCCGGTCGAGCGCGCCGCGGTCGAGCAGGCGCGCCAGCGTGTTGTCGCGCGAGCCGTCGTTGACGAACACGATCTCGAAGCGAAAGCCGTCGCGCGCCATCAGCGGCAGCACGGCGTCCAGGAAGAGGTCGATCGACTCCTCCTCGTTGAACACCGGGACCACCAGCGACAGCAGCGGGTCGGCCGGCCGGCGCGCGCGCTGGCTCGCCAGCTGGCGTTCCAGGGCGCTGCCGCTCAGTCGCGGGTGCGGAATGATGGATTCAGGCACGAACAGGGGTCATCGGCAGACCCCCAGTCTATCAGGTCACGGTCTGG
This sequence comes from Rhodospirillales bacterium, assembly GCA_016185145.1. GTDB lineage: Bacteria > Pseudomonadota > Alphaproteobacteria > Reyranellales > Reyranellaceae > Reyranella. Next base: position 52,906 of record JACPOB010000040.1, read on the forward strand.
ACGGCACCGTTCAAGGCCATTATCCCGAGATCGGCGTCGAGACCGTGGCGCTTCTTGACCTCGGCACGGAAGGCCCGCAGCGCCTCGCTGAGCTTGGCGGTCTCGAAGGCCGGATCTGTCTTGATCTTGTCGCCATAGGCCAGGACGGCGGCGCCGCAGTCGCGATGGCAGAGGCCGACGACACGCTTGACCTGGTGCAGCTGGATCGAGATCGCGAGATTGTCCCACCAGGCCTTCTGCCACGTTTTGAAGGGGTCGCTGTCGACAACGGCTGCGACCGGACCGCCCGCGATGGTGAACTGGCTGTAGAGGTTCTGCCAGCCCTGTGTGCCCATGTACGCCCACGTCCAGGTGGAGAAGCGTGGGTCGATGCAATTCATCAGCATCGCCTCGTACTCCAGGCTGGGCGTCGGCTTCTGCGCGAAGGCGAGACGCGGTGCGGCCAGCGCCACGGCGCCTGCCGCGACGCCCATGCCGAACAGCGAGCGGCGGGACAGTGCGGCCAAGCAGCCGCAACCAGCGTGATGGATGTGCTTGGTCATTGGAACGTTACTCTCCCCTGTTGCGCCAGACCGCCATTGCGATCGGCAATCCATGTGGCGATGCCCCCATCGCCTTCGCGGCGCGCGTGGACCGAAAAAGCCGCTCCGGCATAGACCGGCGCCAGCGCGCGGAACTCGAAGCTAGTCGGAATCCTATCGGGATTGGCGCGGCGCGCCAACTCGATTTGCACCATGCCCATCAGCGGGCCGTGAACGATCAAACCAGGATAGCCTTCGGTGCCTGTGACATAAGGTTGGTCGTAATGGATGCGGTGTCCGTTGAAGGTGAGTGCGGAAAACCGGAACAGCAGGACGGGATCGGCCATGATCCTCTTCGACCACTCGGCGTCGCTCGGCGCAGGCCTGGGGTCGCGCTGCTTCTCGCCGGGCTTGGCTGACTCGCGATAGACGATGTCGTGGTCCTCGACGAAAGAGACGCCGTCGGGTCCGGACACGGTGTGCTCGACGGTGACAAAGACCATGTCGCCGGTCGTGCCGGTCTTGGGCTCGACCGACTTGATGCGCGAGGAGCGGCGGATCGTCTGGCCAACCCTGAGTGGCGGGCCGGTGAAGGCGAAGCGGCTGCCCGCCCACATGCGGCGCGGCAGCGGGACGGGCGGCAGGAAATCGCCGCGTTCGGCGTGGCCGTCCGGCCCGACCTTGGACAAGGGGGCGGCCTCGAGGAAATAGAGCCAGTGCCAGAGCGGGGGCAGCGCGTCCCCCGGTCGAGGATCGGGGTCCTTCTCGTCGAACGTGGCGATCAGTGCGCGGACCGGAAAGGGCGCCGCAAAATCCTCGACGGCGTGGGTGCGGCCGACCCATTCGCGCAGCTTTTCCAATGACATCGGGCGCTTTCCTCCAGGCGGCCTGCGACTTTGCCACCGCCAGCCGGAGGTGGAAAGACGCCGCCAGCGTCGCTATATACCGCGCAAGAGCCAAACCGGAGCGGCCATGACCACGTTCAACGAGCGCGAAAAAGCCTTCGAGAAGAAGTTCGAGCACGACCAGGACCTGCAGTTCAAGGCGACTGCGCGCAAGAACAAGCTGCTCGGCCTGTGGGCCGCCGGCCTGATGGGCAAGAGCGCCGCCGACGCCGAGGCTTATGCCAAGGAGATCGTCATGGTGGATCTCGAGGTGCCGGGCGACCACGACGTCATCGCCAGGCTGGTCAAAGACCTCACCGCCGCCGGCAAGCCGATGGAAGACCACACTGTTCGCCGCCAGGCCGAGCGCCTGATGATCGAGGCCAAGACGCAGATCATGAAGGAGACGCGTTAGGCGTCTTCCGGACCGCGAGCTTCCAGCTCGCTCATGATCATGAGCGAGCTGGAAGCTCGCGGTCCGGAAGATGATGAGGGCCGCGCCCCGGCAGGATCGCTTGGCGAGCGGACGGGCTTTCACAGTCGGGCGCCGAAAGGCCATTCTTCCTCCCTGAATTGATCGGGAGGAAATGAATGGCCGGCCTTCTTCAGGGACACGTCGCCGCCGTCACGGGCGGCGGATCCGGCATCGGGCAGGGCATCTGCCAAGCCTACGCCCGGGAAGGCGCGCGCGTCATCGTGCTCGACTCCAATCTCGAAGGCGCCAACGAGACCGTCGGCCTCGTCATTGCCTCGGGCGGAAAGGCGTCGGCGGTAAAGCTCGACGTCACCGATCGGCAGGCCTGCAGGGCCGCCGCCGCGGAGATCGCCAAGAGCGGCAACATCTCGATCCTGGTCAACAATGCCGGCATCAACCGGCGCAATCCGATCACCGGCGATGCCGCGGCGGTGGCCAAGGACTGGGACGACATCCTGTCGATCAATCTCGACGGCGTGTTCAACGTCACGCACGCCTTCCTCGACCAGTTGCGCGCGACCAAGGGGCGGATCGTCAATATCGGCTCGATCCAGTCGTTCGTGCATGTGAGCTGGCCGAACTCGGCCGCCTATACGACCTCCAAGCACGGCGTGCTGGGTTTCACGCGGGCGCTGGCGGCCGAGCTCGGCAAGGACGGCGTGCGCGTCAACGCCATCGGGCCCGGCCTGATCGAGACCAGGATCAACGCCGAGGCGCGCGCCAAGAACCCGGACATGGTTGCCATGGTCATGCGACACACGCCGCTGAACCGGGCCGGCAAGCCCGAGGACATCGCGGGGCCCGCGGTCTTCCTCGCGTCGGACATGTCGGCCTACGTGACCGGTAGCATCATCATGGCCGACGGCGGCTTCCGGACGGTCTAAACTCCCAACCTGAACCCGAGGCACAGCCATGCAGGACCGTTACCTCCGAACCGGAATCTTCCTCGCGCCCTTCCATGCGCTGGGCGAGAACCCGACCCTCGCCATCGAACGCGACATGGAGCTGGTCGAGCATCTCGACCGTCTCAACTACCACGAGGCCTGGATCGGCGAGCATCATTCGGGCGGCTTCGAGATCATCGCCTGCCCGGAGATGTTTTTAGCCGCCGCGGCCCAGCGCACGCGCAACATCCGGCTGGGCACTGGCGTGGTATCGCTGCCTTACCATCATCCGTTCACGCTGGCGTCGCGCATGATGCAGCTCGATCACATGGCGCGTGGCCGGGCGATGTTCGGCGTCGGCCCGGGCGCGCTGATCTACGATGCCGACAAGATCGGCCTGAAGGCGGCGGACCAGCGCCGGCGCATGAACGAGTCGCTCGATTGCATCATGGAGCTGATGCAGGGCGGAACCATCACCCGCCAGACCGACTGGTTCACCCTCAACAATGCCCGCCTGCAGTTGATGCCCTTCTCGCAGCCGGGCATGGAGATGGCGGTCGCCTGCTCGCGCTCGCCGGTCGGCGCCGTGGCGTCGGGCAAGCACGGCATCGGCATGCTGTCGATCGGCGGCACTTCCGACGATGCGCTGAAGGCGCACGCCAACAACTGGGCGATCCACGAGGAGTCGGCGGCCAAGGCCGGCAAGAAGTCCGACCGCTCGAAGTGGCGCATCGTCACCTTCGCGCATGTCGCGGAGACGCGCGAAAAGGCGCGGGCCGACATGGCCTATGGCCTGAAGGACTTCGCCCGCTACTTCACCGATGTCGCGACCTTCCCGATCATCCCAGCCGACGTCGGCGATCCGGTCGAGTTCCTGACCAGCAGCGGGCTTGCCTGCATCGGCACGCCGGACGACTGCATCCGGCATTTCGAACGCCTGTGGCAGGGCTCGAACGGCGGCTTCGGCGCGGTCCTGATGCTCGCCCACAACTGGGCGGACTGGGAAGCGAGCAAGCGCAGCTACGAGCTGATGGCGCGTTACGTCCATCCGCATTTCCAGCGCCAGTCGAATTCGCTGCGGGTCGCGAGCTACGACGACGCCAAGGCGAAGCATGAAACGGCCGGGGCGGAGTCCGCGCAGGCCGTGATGACCGAGATCGACAAGTACAACCAGGCAAAGGCGCGGGTGTAAGCGGAGCGCGGACCTCCAGGTCCGCTCATGATTCATGCTCTTCCGGACCGCGCGCATCCTTGCGCGCTCAAGAATCATGAGCGAGCCGGAGGCTCGCGGTCCGGAAGAGCATGAACCATGAGCGGACCTGCAGGTCCGCGCTCCGATCAGCCGAACACGCGCTTGAAGATCGTGTCGACGTGCTTGGTGTGGTAGCCCATGTCGAACAGCGCGACCAGCTCGTCGTCCGACAGGAACTGCCGGATGTCCTTGTCGGCGCGGCACAACGGCAGGAACGAAGCGTTGCCGCGCCACGCCTCCATGGCATTGCGCTGGACGGCCGCATAGGACTCCTCGCGGCTCATGCCCTTCTGGGTCAGTGCAAGCATGACGCGCTGGGAGAACACCAGGCCGCCCAGTGAATCGAGGTTGCCCTTCATTCGGTCGCCGTAGACCACGAGCTGGTCGACCACCGACGTCAGCCGGTTGAGCGCGAAATCGAGAGTCACCGTGGAATCGGGCGCGATGTAGCGCTCGGCGGACGAATGCGAGATGTCGCGCTCATGCCACAGCGTCACGTTCTCCAGCGCGGGGATCACGGCGCTGCGCACCACGCGAGCGAGGCCGGTCAGGTTCTCGGTCAGCACCGGGTTGCGCTTGTGCGGCATTGCCGAGCTCCCCTTCTGGCCGGCGGAGAAGAATTCTTCCGCTTCGCGCACTTCGGTGCGCTGAAGGTGACGGATCTCGGTCGCCAGGTTCTCGATCGAGGCAGCGGTGACCGCCAACGCCGAGAAGAACACCGCGTGCCGGTCGCGTGGGATCACCTGAGTGGAGACCGGCTCGACCGCGAGCCCGAGCTTCCTGGCCACATGCTCTTCGACCCGCGGATCGACGTTGGCGAAGGTGCCGACGGCGCCCGAGATGGCGCAGGTCGCGATCTCGGCCCGCGCCGCAACCAGGCGCGCGCGGTTGCGGGCGAAGGCGGCGTAGTGGCCGGCGAGCTTCACGCCGAACGTCGTGGGCTCGGCATGGATGCCGTGGCTGCGGCCGATGGTCGGCGTGTTCCTGTGCTCCAGCGCACGCTTCTTCAGCGCGGCCAGCAGCCGGTCGACATCGCCGATCAGGATGTCGGCGGCCTCGGTGAGCTGGACGGAGAAGCTGGTGTCCAGGATGTCCGAGGAGGTCATGCCCTGGTGGATGAACCGGGAGGAGGGGCCGATGAACTCGCCCAGCCAGGTCAGGAAGGCGATCACGTCGTGCTTGGTGACCCGCTCGATGGCATCGATCTTCTCGACGTTGCCCTTGGGATCGGCCTGCAGGGCTGCCATCGCCTTCTTGCCGCCGTCCCAGATCGCCTTGGCGGCGTCTTTCGGGATGATCCCGAGCTCGGCCATGGCGTCGCAGGCATGCGCCTCGATCTCGAACCAGATGCGGAAACGGTTCTCGGGCGCCCAGATCGCGGCCATCTGCGGCCGGGTGTAGCGGGGAAGCATGGCCGGCTTTTAGCCCCGAAGGGCCGGCGGCGCCATGTTAAGAAGTGTCGCCATGAGTAAGACAATGACCCCGCTGGCCCAGTGTCCGCGCGAAACCCTGGCCGCCGTCGAGGGTGTGCTGACCGACATCGACGAGACCGTCTCGACCCACTCCCAGCTCACCGCCGAGGCCTACGGCGCCATGGAGGCGCTGAAAAAGGCCGGCTTCCGCGTGATTCCAGTGACCGGCCGGCCAGCCGGCTGGTGCGACCTCATCGCCCGCTTCTGGCCGGTCGATGCCGTGGTGGGCGAGAACGGCGCGTTCTGGATGTGGCACGACGACAAGGCGCGCAAGCTCAGGACACGCTTCGTGCAGGACGAGGCCGAACGTATCGAGGGCCGCCGGCGGTTGGAGACGGTGCGGACCGAGGTGCTGCGCGAGGTGCCGGGGGCGGGCATCGCGTCGGACCAGCCCTACCGCGCTGCCGACCTCGCCATCGACTTTCGCGAGGACGTGCCGCCGCTGCCGCATGACGATATCCAGCGCATCGTCCGGATCTTCGAGAAGCACGGCGCGCATGCCAAGGTGAGCTCGATCCACGTCAACGGCTGGTTCGGCGATTACGACAAGCTCACGACCAGCCGCCTGATGATGGGCGAGCTGTTCGGTGTCGACGTCGACGCCACGCGCGACCGCTACGTCTTCTCCGGCGATTCACCAAACGATGCGCCGATGTTCGGCTTCTTCCCCAACGCCGTAGGCGTGGCCAACGTGCACGATTTCGCCGCCGAGATGGAGCACCTGCCGCGCTGGATCACCACGGCCCGGTCGGGCGCCGGATTCGTCGAGCTGGCCGAGGCGCTGCTGGCGGCCCGCCGATGACGCTTCCCAGACAGCCTGCAGCCGTCGTCTTCGACATGGACGGCCTGCTGTTCGACAGTGAACGGCTCTACGCCGAGTCGATCCTGACGGCCGCGCGCGAGGTCGGATGCGCGATGAGCCACGACGTCTTCCTCCAGCTGGTCGGCAGATCGCGGGAGGTGAACCATCGCTTCCTGCTCGACCACTATGGTGCCGATTATCCGCTCCAGGCCCTGATCGCGACCTGGGGACGGCATTTCCAGGCGCTGGCCGCAGTCGGCCTGCCGCTGAAGCCCGGCGCGGCCGAACTGCTCGATCTGCTGGATGAGCTTGGCCTGCCGCGGGCGATCGCGACGTCATCCACGCATGCAACCGTCCGGCGCAACCTCACCTCGCTCGGCCTCGTCGACCGCTTTCACGGCGTGGTCGCGCACGGCGACTACGCCAGCGGCAAGCCGTCACCAGACCCGTTCCTCAAGGCGGCCGACCGGCTGGGTGTCGCGCCGGCGCTCTGTCTGGCGCTCGAGGATTCGCACAACGGCGTGCGATCGGCCGCGTCGGCGGGCATGATGACGATCATGGTTCCCGACCTCATCCCAGCGACCGACGAAATCCGCGCCTTGTGCACGCTGATCGTCAGCGACCTGCACGTCGTCTGCGGTCTCGTGAGGTCGCGATGATGAGGCTTCCGCGGCCGCCGGCTGCCGTCGTGTTCGACATGGACGGCCTGTTGTTCGACACCGAGCGGCTTTACGAGGAAGCCGCGCGGGCAGCGGCGGCCGAGCTCGGCCACGAGATGGACGCCGCGTTCTTTCGCAGCACGGTCGGTTTCCCTTGGCTGGCGACGCGCGCCCGGTTGATCGAGCTCTACGGCCCGACCTTCGCCGTGGACGAGTTGAGGAGCGTCGCGCGACGCATCTTCCAGGACATGGTTGACAAGGAGCTGCCCCTCAAGCCTGGCGTCGCGGAGTTGCTCGGCCTGCTCGACGAGCTCGACTTGCCGAGGGCCATCGCCACGACCTCGGCACGGGCAACCGTCGAGCATCACCTTGCGGCGCACGGCCTTGCTGGCCGGTTTCACCACATTGTCGCCCATGACGACTGCGTGCGGCACAAGCCTGACCCCGATCCCTTCCTGAGGGCTGCGGGCCTGTTGGGGGTGCAGCCCGAGCATTGCCTGGCGCTGGAGGATTCGCACAACGGCATCCGCGCAGCATCGGCGGCGGGCATGATGACGGTGATGGTTCCCGATCTCCTGCCGGCTACGGAGGAGATGAGGGCGCTCTGTCTGCACATTGTGGGCGACCTGCACGATGTCCGTCGCCTGTTCGAGATCGCAGCGCTATCTCCTTGATTTGCCTCCGATAGGCCGGGACCATCAGCGCACCGGCGAGACCAGCAGCGAGCCGTAGCGGGTGACGCTGTCGGCCTGGCTCCACACACCCAAGGGCCCTGGCTGCGGCAGGCTGCGATCGGTGACGTCGAACAGCGGCTTGCCGTCGAGCGCCACCTCGAAGCGCTCGTTGGCGGCGATCACCCGCAGGGAATGCCATTTCCCGGCCTCGATCGGTGCCTCCTTGGCTCCGAGCTGGCTGCGCTTGGCCTTCTCCATGCGGTAGAGACGCACCGAATTGTCCAACGCGTTGGCCCGCACGATGTAGTAGTCGCTGGCGCTCTGGGCACGGAACATCAGGCCGGCGACCTGGGCGCGGGTGCCGCTGATCGGCTTGAAACGCAGGGTGGCGTCGAAGTCGCGCGTGACCGCCTGCTGGGAAATGCACAGCGGGAAGCGAAGGTCGGTGGGATCGGCTGCCGTTTCGGACAGCGCCCAGCCGTCGGGCGCGTCGGGATCGGGGACCGGCTGCCAGTCCGGCGGCCGGCCGACGCCGGTCATCCCTTGGGTGCAGGCGACCCTGCCATCGGGCGTGGTGAGCGGCACGACGAGCTGGGCCGAAGCGGGGAAGGACAGGAAGAGCGCCGCCAGAGCGAGCAGAAATCGCATGATGTGAACCTGGGAAAACGCGTCGCGCTTGACCGTGGATGCGGGACGGAGGAGTTTACGCCGCGACCGAGTACGCGGAATTTTTAGGGGGGAATCAATGCGACTTTGCACCATCATGAACGGCGGCAAGGCCGTGGTCGGGGTCAAGAACGACGACGGCAAGATCATCGACCTCAGCAAGCAGATGCCGCGGGGGCCCAAGACGGTGGTCGAGATCCTGGCCGGCGGCAAGAAGGTCCAGGCCGAGGTCGCCAAGGCCTGCGCCAAGCCCAAGGCCGGCGCCACGGTGTCGGCGAAGTCGGCCAAGTACCTTTGCCCGATCCCGAATCCGGGCAAGATCCTGTGCATCGGGCTCAACTACCGCAAGCACGCCGAGGAGACCGGAAACCCCATCCCGCCCTATCCCATCGTGTTCTGCCGCTTCAACAACACGCTGGCGCCGCACAACGGCAAGATGCCGATGCCGAGCCACAGCACCCAGCTCGACTGGGAGGCCGAGCTCACCATCGTGATCGGCAAGAAGTGCCGCAACGTGCCGAAGGAGAAGGCGCTCGGCGTGATCGCGGGCTACGCCTGCTTCAACGATGGCTCGGTGCGCGACTGGCAGTTCAAGGGCAGTCAATGGACGCTGGGCAAGAACTTCGACGGCACCGGCGGCTTCGGCCCCGACATCGTGACCTCCGACGAATTGCCGCCGGGTGGGGCGCCACTGCGCATCATGACCCGCGTCAACGGCGAGGTCATGCAGGACAGCAATACCGACGACCTGATCTTCGACGTGCCGACCCTGGTGCACGAAATCTCCAAGGTCATGACGCTCGACCCGGGTGACATCATCATCACGGGCACGCCCTCGGGTGTGGCTTCGGGGCGCACGCCGCCGAACTGGCTGAAGCCGGGCGACGTCTGCGAGGTCGAGATCGAGAAGATCGGCGTACTGCGCAATCCGATCGTACAGGGGGCTTAGTTTTTGCCGGACCGCGGACCTGGAGGTCTGCTCATGTTCTTCCTCATGCTCCTCTCCCCCTTGGGGGAGAGGTCGGGTGAGGGGGTGATGCAGGAGAGAACCTTCGTGGTTCACCCCCTCACCTAACCTCATATGGGTCACTGTTCGTCAAGGGCATCATAGTATCCGGGCAGAGTTTCTTTGTTCGACCATGGAGCCGTTTCTTCGTCCCGACCTTGCAGGCGAATGGCAGGCGCTGGGCGGAGCGGCGG
>JACPOB010000041.1 GCA_016185145.1 Rhodospirillales bacterium
AGTGGAAGGGCGACCATCGACCAAGCGCGGACAGCGCCGCGTGAGCGTCGACCGCATCCTGGAGGCGGCACTCAACCGCATCGTATCGAACGGATATCGCGCAACGACCGTGGACGAGATCGCCCAGGATGCCGCTCTCACCAAGGGTGCGGTCTACTTCTACTTCAAGACGAAGGCGGCCATCTTGATGGCGCTCCTCGACACTGTCGAGGAGCTCATGGTCGGCGGGATGTTGCTGCGCGTCGCCAAGGCCGGGAAGTCCGCGCAGAGCCAGGTTGTTGCCGCCATACACGGCCAGGGCCTTCTCGCGGCGAACAAGGCGAAATACCTGATCCTGTTCACGCTGATCCTGGTCGAATTCTCAGGCAGCGGCGATCCAATCGAGAAGCGCGTGCGCGAAATCTATACGCGTTTCCACGAAACGATCGAGGGCATCGTGAAGCGCGGCCAACGCGCCGGAGAGTTCCGCCCAGAGCTCGGGACGCGAGAGCTGGCGGCCGTCATCATCGCCTTGGAGCACGGCAGTTTGCTGGAGTGGTATTGCCGCTCCAGCATGCTGGACGGTCAGGAATTCGTGCGCGCTGCACGAGTAGTCCTGCTGAACGGGATTCGGGCGGAGGTCGATACGCCGCCCGCGAGGCGACGCTAGAGGGCGGGTAGCCGCGGCGTAGCGGCTACTTTCTCGATCCCTAGGCGTAGTGAATCGCTGCTTCCCCGCGCTGACGTGCTTCATGATTGTCGCGGCGCAGGCCCATCGACCAGCCATGGTGGCCAAACGTCAGGATGCCTTGGTAGACGGCGTAAGGCGACCCTCGGGCCTAGCGACCGTTGCCGCTTTCGACTTCTCATCGTCCGAATACTGACTCGGTAGTATGTTATCGCCTGAAGCCATCGCCGAGGGCGATTCGTTGCCTTTGTGGCTAGGAGATCAGTTGAGTGTCCCCTTGCCGTAGAGTGACAACTCTACGGCACGGAACTGCACCCCATCACCGATCTGCGGGTCATACATGAAGTCCTCGGGCGCCTTGCGGTCCGATTGGAGGATTTCCGGTCGCGGGCCGAGCGGCAGGTCTCGCGTCGGGCCGAACGTCGCCTCCAGTTCGGCGCGTTCCTCCGCCGAGAGCTTATCGACTCGGCTCGGGATTCCCTTCAGGTGCGGTACGCCCTGCTCGGTATCCACGAGATTGGGATCGCTGTCGTCGCTCAGCTGAGCGTCCGAAAAAGCCCAGGCGCCGGACAGGTTCGCTCCGCCCTTGGCCGATTCGGGCTTCCACCAGCCGTGCGGGACGCGCACGAGCCCATCCGGCATTTGCTGCCGTATCTCCAGACGTGCGAACATGCGACCGTGCGAGGTGGCCACCCTGAGCCAATCACCGGCCTTCAAGCACTGCGCCTCGGCGGTCCTTGGGCTCATGAAGGCGGTCGGGTCCGGAACCCGGTTGCGAAGTTCCGGCACGTGGCGCTGGCCGGTCTGGAAGTATTGGTCGTCACGCACGCCGACGAAAAGGCTCAGCGGATACTCTTCACTAAGAGGCGCCGCCTCGCGGTAGTAGGGCAGAGGATCGAAACCGAGATTCGCGAGAGCCTGGGAATAGAACTCGACCTTGCCAGACGGCGTGGCGAAACCCGTCTTGAGGTATTTGCGCTCCTCCGGCTGCTCCCGGGGGATCGCGCCTGCTTGCACAGCATCGTTCCAGGTCAGGCCGCCCGGCTGCAGGCGATAGTCGAAGAGCTCCTCGAGGGTTGCCCAGGGGAAGTGGTTTCCCAGGCCCATGCGATGGGCGAGGCCGGTCCAGATGCTGAAGACGCCTCGGCATTCACCTGGCGGCTCCATGGCCTTTGGGCTGACGCCACCCATCATGCTCGGACGCTCGAGCCAAGCGTCGCCCGGCAACACATAATCCGCGAGCTGCGCAGTGGGCGTCATCATGTGCTCGTGCACCACCACCAGATCCTGGTTCATCAGGCCCCGGTAGATTTGCTGCATGTTCGCGAAGCCCATGAGGGTGTTGTTGCCGAGTGAGAAGAACGCCTTCACCGGATAGGGCCGGCCGGTTGCCATGGCACGAAAGGTCGAGGTCGGGTTAGCCATGTACTGGCCGCCAATGAGATTCGCCCAGTCTCGCCCCCAGACGCGACGGGTCGCTTCTCGGTAGGGCTCCAGGCCCCGATAAGTGAAGATCGGGTACTCGTCGGAGCCCAGCTGCTTGGCCCGTTGATCCGGAGACAAGCGGTCGTGGTCTTCAATGTCCGTGTCGGGGATGACGCGGTTACTGAAGCCGTTGAGCATCTCACCGCCGACGACGTCGACATTGCCCGTGAGTGCGCGCAGCATCGCGTGGAGCCGGATCGCGGATGTGCTCGACACTTGCTGGTCGGTTATGGGCGACCACGGAATGATCGCGGGTTTGGTGTTGGCGTACATCCGGGCTGCAGCGGCAATCAGCTCGGGATCAACTCCGGTGATCTGTGCAACGCGCTCGAGCGGGTACTCCGCTACGCGCGCTGCGAGCTGGTCGAAGCCGCTGGACCAGTCGCGCACGATGTCCTTATCGTAGAGCTCCTCGCGGATGATCACGTTGAGCCAGCCGAGACACATGGCGGCGTCCGTGCCGGCCCGCAGAGGAAGCCAGAGATCGGCCATTTCCGCATTCTCGCTCTTGCGCGGGTCGAGCATGATGAGTTTCGCCCCCCTGCTCTGCGCCACACGGATCATCTTGTATTCCGCGGTCCAGCTATGGCGGCGCGGATTGTGGCCGAAGAGCACGATGCATTTGGAATTCAGGATCCCGCCGAACGGGCCAGGGAACCACCCGTAGACCGTGCGATTCACGGCCGCGGTGTTGCCCATGCAATAGGCCACGCCGCTGATGTAGTTGGGTGAGCCCAGCAGGTTCATGAAGCGGCGGCAGAGGCCGGAGTCTGTCGTGGTGTTCCAGTGACTAGTGGCCACCGCGAAGGCCTCCGGACCGTACTGATCGATCACCTCCCGGAGCCGTGCAGCGATATCGTCGAGCGCCTCGTCCCAACTCACACGTTCGAACTGGCCCGAACCCCTTCCACCGGTCCGCCGCAGGGGATGCATCAGCCGATCTGGGTGCGCGAAGGACTTCGGCGCATAGGCGCCTTTCATGCAGATCACGTCCTTGAGGAAAGGATCCTTGCGAGCAGAGACCTTGACGACTCGGCCGTCCTCGATCCTGGCGCTCACAGGACAGAAGTTGTCGCAGGTCGAACAGACGACATTCACGTCTTTCGTGGTGCTCGGCATCAGTCGCTCCCATGGTCGGACTACGGGGTTTACAATTACATACATTCATGTATGTATATAAAATAATACCACTCCGGAGCCCTTTCACAACATGGCGTCACGTCGAACCCAGGCTGACCGATCGCGAGAAATGCGCGCACGTCTCATCGGCGCGACGATTGAGTCCTTGGTGGAACACGGGTACGCGCGCACGACGGCGGTCGAAGTTTGCCGCCGCGCTGGTGTCACACGGGGCGCCTTCCATCATCACTTCGATAGCCTGGCCTCGCTTCTCGCGGCTGCCCTGAGTGAGACTTACGATGAGCATTTTGTGCCGCGTCGCGAGCAAAGGCCCAAGACCATCGCCGACTGGATCGACGCGGCCTGGGCCCACCTGCAGCGTCCGCAGTTCAAGGCGGTTATCGAAATCTGGCTTGCGGCACGAAACGAGCCGGAACTGGCTGCGGGCCTCCAGCCCGCGATCGGAAAGTACAAGAAGATCTTCTCGATCGAGGAGAACGAGATCCTCCGGCGTCAATTCGGAGAGAGCGCCCGGATCCGGGCGTTCTACCGTCTATGTGCGGAGACGATGATTGGTCTTGCGCTCGGCCGAGCCACGACGCCAGGAGGCGCCCCGTTGGACCATGAAGCCAACGTCATCGACCAGCTGCGGGAGCTGGCCACCGTCGTGAAGTGATTTGAACCTACGAGCAGCTTGAGCGCCAATGTCATCTACGCGACTATGGACAGTTCAAGAAGCTCGCCGACCTTTGATGCCGACTCCAGGTCGCGACAAAAGCTAAGGATCGTCTCAGCTCGCGAAATACCGACGACTGGTTCGGCCAGAAGTAGAAACTTTGCCTCGACCCGTGCCTGCTGGGCAGCCAGATCGCGGACCGGCTTGCTCACGTCGGCACTGGCCGACAACACACCGCCGCCCTTAAGGTGGATTTCAACCGTCGACCCGGCGCCCACCACGTCCGGCGTCACGGTGACGCGTCTCCGCAGGGCTACCAGATCGGCACGCGTCGCCGTGGCATCGCTGAAGAGACGCTCCTGGAACGTGTCTTCGCCGGCCACCGCAAGGGCGGCCGCCATCCGCAAGGAGAACTTGCACTCCAGGCCGGAGCGAGGCTCCTCGATATTGCAGACGCCGAGATGAGTGGGCCTCACATGCAGGTGAATGGCCTCCACCTGGTCCGGACTGACGGCGTGATCGGCCCGGAGCTGGTTGGTGGCGTCGATCGTCTCATGAGTGAGGTAGCAAGCGGCGTGGTACTTGAAGAGAGCGTCGACGACGAAGAAGCCCAGAGGATGATCGGCCAAGGCCGCAGCCGGGTCGACAGTCGTGGACTGAGTAGCAGCGAATCCCTGGACGGACTCGAGGACTCCAGGATCACTGGTGTATCCGCGCCGGGCCAGACGCGCGGCCAGCAGTCCGTTCTGGGCGGCCTTGCCAGCATGGAACGGCTTGCACATGGTGCCGAAGACGCTCTTGAGGCCGGCCGCCTGCGTTCCGGCGAGACCAAAGGCATGAAGCAGCTGCGCGGAGTCGAGGGACCACAGCTTTGCCGCCGCGGCCATTGCGCCAAACGTCCCAAACGTGCCCGTTCCGTGCCAGCCCTTGCCATAGTGCGACGGGCCCATCAGCCGACCGACGCGGCATTCCACGTCCACGCCCGAGATGAACGCCAGCAACGCCGCCCGGCCGTCGGCGCCGAGCGCTTGCGCTAGTCCGAGGGTCACCGGGGCCACCGGCACGGTAGGATGGCCCATCCCCAGGATCACATCGTCGAAATCCAGCGCATGCGACATGGCGCCGTTGATCAGGACCGCGTCCGCCAGCCGCGCCCGCCGCGGCGAGCCGATGATTGGGCTCTCGCCTTCCTCCGCGAACTCGCTCGCCAGAATCTGGACCAAGGGCTCGTTTCGCGCCGCCAACGAGACGCCGATCCAATCGAGCAGGCATTGCTTGGCGACAGTTGTCGCCTGCGGAGAAAGCGCATCCCACTGCAGGGCGTGCAGCCGCTCGGCGAGTCGGGCCGTGACGGCGGAAGGTGTCGCGCAGGTGATTGTGGTCGCGAGCATGAGCGATCGCTAGTTCGAGCCGCGCTGAGTTGGCTTGCCGAGCAGGACGTCGGCGATGATGCGCTGCTGGATCTCCGAGGTGCCCTCGAAAATCTTGGTCAGCCTGGCATCACGCCAATAGCGCTCGGTCGGGAAGAGCGTCGTATAGCCGGCCCCGCCAAAGACCTGCAGGGCGTCACTGGTCACGCGCTCGGCCATCTCGGCAGCGAAATACTTCACCATGGAGATCTCGGCTCTCGCCGGATTGCCGGAATCGAGCTCGGTGCAGACGTGATACATCAACTGGCGGGCCGCCTCGACCTTGGTCGCCATGGTCGCAAGCTTGAATCGGATGGCCTGGAAGTCGCTGATCGGCTGGCCGAACTGGATCCGCGACTTGGCATAGGCCATGGCGTCCTCGAGCGCACCGCGCGCCAGGCCGATCGACCGCGCAGCGGTGTGGACCCGTGCCACGCCGAGCCCGACCGCCGCTTCATGCGGTCCGCCGCGCACCTCCAAGGGCTCGGTCTCGTAGGCCGGCGTGCGCGTGTTCTCGAAGTGGAGCTCCCACGTGCGCCAGCCGAAGTAGCCGATCTTGGGGATCGGGCTTCCGGTGCATCCCTCGGGAAGCCGTCCTCTCGGCTTCTCGACCGGAAGCCTGACCTGCGACTTGCGGCCAGTCCCCTGCGCGCCTTCGATCACGCAAAGCACGTTGATGAAGTCCGAGCCATCGGCAAAGGTGCACCAGTACTTGTTGCCGTTGATCACCCACTCGTCACCTTCGCGGCGGGCCCGACAGCTCACCCCGGAGAGATCGGAGCCCGTGCCCGGTTCCGAGAGCGCCGCCGCCCCCAGGTAGCGCCCTTTCGCCATTGCGGCGATCTTGTCGCGACGCTCCTGGCCCCGTCCCGGCACGGACCGGTAGAAACCATTGCCGCGCGCAATGATGCTGGCAACGCTCATCCAGCCGCGAGCGAGCTCTTCGGCCACGAGGCAGTACTCGAAGCATCCGAGGCCCAGTCCCCCGAGTTCCTGCGGGATGAGGATTCCGAAGAACCCCAGGTCCCCCATCTTCTCAATGAGCTCGACGGGAATGTCGCCCTTCTCCGGGTCAAGCCGATTGGCGACCGGAAGAACCTCGTCCTGAACGAAGCTGCGCGCCAAGTCGCGCATCATGAGGCGTTCCGGCGTCAGGTATCGATTAGTCGCCAGCCCCGTATCCATGGCGTCGCCCATTCGCTTTCTTCCTCGCTCGTCCGTTCGCGATGGGCCACGTTAGCGGCGACGCGATGTCCGCCCAATCGAGAGCCGAGGAAATCACACTCGTGATGGCAAGCGCGCGGTCCATGACAGGCATCGATTCGATATCGAACGCTGTCGCTCGCGGCTCAGGCTGAAGCGCGCCGCGCAGACCGCGAAGCGATTCCCGCCTTGCTCATAACGGCGGGCCGGAAGTCCCTGACATACAGCCTCAACGCGTCGAGGTTCTCCTCGAAGCGTTCCATGAGCCGGTGCGTCGGCCCACCGACACCGACCGCCAACCGCACCGAGTCCGTTTGCGGCGGCAGCAGCATGGCGATCACGCGCGACCCTGGATTGATGATGGCTTCGCTCACGACATATCCCTGGCGTCGAATGCGGACGAGCTTGGCCAATGTCTCGCGCTCGCTGACGCGGAATGCCGGCGAAGGCGCCTCCGCGTTGTTGCGCCGGATGATTCCGCGCACCTCTTTCTGCACCATGGCCGACAACAATGCCTGCCCAAGTGCGGCCAGCGTCATGGGGCGAAGCAGGCCCGCCTTGAGTGCGAGCTGCAGCCCTTCGCCTTCACGCACCACGCTGAGGTACTGGATGTGCGCGCCATGCTGGCGTCCCAGAATGACCGTCTCACCGGTGGCCTTGTGGAGCTTCGCCAGGGTATCGGTCAGCGGCGTGACCGGGCCCGCCTCCTGCAGCCAGTCGCCGAGGAGCGCCACGCGCAGGGTGGGCATGAACATGCGAGTCTGCAGCGCGTAGTCCAGATAGCCGAGCGTGACCATGCTGCGCAGCAGCACCGAGGTGCTCGATTGCGGCCAACCGAGGGTGCGCGCCACTTCCATGGCGGCGGCAGGCCGCCGCGCGGTGCGAAAGAATTCCAGCACTGCCAGGACGCGTTCGGCGGATTTGATCACGCCCGCCGTCATGCCTCGCCTCACATGCCGATCAGATCGGCTTTTCGGATGGTGTTGGAGATTATCCTAATGGAGGCTGCGTCGACCATCACACCGTCGACGTTCACGGAACCGATGCCTTCGGCCACCGCCTTCGCATAGGCGCCAGCGAGGTTGCGGGCTCGCGCCACATCTTCGCGAGTCGGCGAAAACACGGCAAGGGCGGGAGCGATTTGCGCGGGATGGATGGCCCACTTGCCGACAAACCCCAGCGTCAAGGCCCGCCGGCATTCCCGTTCGTAGGCTTCTTCATTGCGGAAGTTGGCAAACGGTCCGTCAACCGGATCGAGCCCGGCCGCACGAGCAACCATGGCGACCCGGAAACGAGGATAGTGAAAAACGTCGCCCGGATAGCCCTCGCCGTTCGCGCCGATCGTACGAAGATTCATCTGCTGCGAGGCAGAGTAGTCCCCCATGCCGAGGATCAGCGCTTCCAGCCGCGGCGATGACGATGCGATCGCCTCGGCGTTCTGCAGGCCCTTCGTCTCCTCGATCAGCACCTCGATGCCGATCGGCCGCTCGAGGCCGAGTTTCGCCTCGAGTTGGCCGAGCAGCAGGTCCACGAACTGCACATCCGCGGCGCGCGTGGCTTTTGTCAGCATGATGGTGTCGAGGTTGCGACCGGCGCCTTCGACCACCTCGATGATGTCCTCGAAGCACCAGGGCGTGGTCACATCGTTGATGCGCACGCATCGCGTCTTGTGGCCCCAGTCCAGGCCGTTCAAGGCCCCGACGATGGTCTTGCGCGCTCCGGCTTTCGCCGACGGCGCCACCGCGTCTTCCAGGTCCAGGAAGACGTGATCGGCAGCGGACTGAGAGGCCTTGAGAATCATCTTCTCGCTGACGCCGGGCACGGACAGCTGGGAGCGGCGCAGTCTTTGGGGGCGGACGGTCATGGGCTCGTTCCGTTTCAGTTGATGGCGCCGGCGGCGCGCCAGCGGGCGATGTCCGCCGGCGCAATGCCGGCGGCCTCGAGCACAGCGGAGGTATCTTCCCCGAGATTCGGGCCGCGCCGGCGAACCCCGGCAGGCGTCTCGCTGAACTTGATGGGCTGGCCTGCAATCTTCGTCGGCGGCAGGCCCGGAACATCGATGGTGGCAAGCATCTCGCGGACGGCAAAATGCGGATCGCGGGCGATCTCGGCCATATCGAACACCGGCCCGAACGGAACCAATCCGCCCAGGCGGCTCTGCAGCTCCGCCTTGGTGAAGCGGGCCGTGATCTCGCTCAGGGCGGCAATGACAGCGAGACGGTTGGCCGTGCGGGCCGTGGCGGTGGCAAACGTTGGTATCGACGGCAGATGCGCGGCATCCAACGCGTTCGACAACGCGCCGAAGAAACGGTCCCCCGGGCAGGCGAGCGCCACGTGCCCATCGGCGGCAGGGTATATGCCGAAGGGCACGAAGAACGGGTGATGGTTGCCTTCCGGCCCCGGAACGAGACCGCCGAAGAAGTGTTGGTGGACGATACGCTCGCTGACGCCCAGCACGCAGTCGACCATCGCTACATCGACGAACTGGCCCCGTCCCGTGGTACGCGCGTGCAGTACCGCGCCCACGATCCCAAGGGCCAGGTACAGGCCGGGAACGGTGTCTCCCACGCCCGGCCCGACCTTCATGGGCTCGCCCGGCCCGACGCCGGTGATGGCCATCATGCCGCCCATCGCCTGGGCGACGACGTCATAGGCGGGCCACTCCGCATACTGCGTGGCTCCCGAGCGAGGATCGCCAAAGCCGCGCAGCGCCGCATAGACCAAGGCCGGATTGAGCGCGCGCAAGGTCTCGCAGGACAGGCCCAGGCGATCCATCACGCCCACACGGAAATTCTCCACCACGACGTCGAAGCGCGGCACGAGGCGCTTCACCATCTCGACACCCTCGGGCGTCTTCAGGTCCGCCGCGATGCTTCGCTTGTTGCGATTGATGGAATGAAAGTAGCCGGATTGCTTGCGCTCGGCGTCGGCGGGATGGAACGCGCCCGATTTGCGGGACAAGTCGCCGCCCGAGAGTGATTCGATCTTGACCACATCGGCGCCGAGATCCGCGAGCTGCTGGGTGCAAAACGGTCCGGCAAGCGCCTGCGTGAAATCGAGCACGCGCACTCCGAAAAGAGGCCCATTCGCGGTCGGCATCAGCGCTCCGCCCAGTGGCTGCGCCGCTTCACCAGCATGGTGCGTTCGCCCTGGAAGACCGTCTCGTCGTTCTGGTTCACACCGTAGTGGCGGAAGGTCACGATCCCCGCATCCTCGCGGTCGGCTGGCCGCGTCTCCAGGACCTCGGAGTAGGCGTAGAGCGTGTCGCCGTGCTTCACCGGCTTCAGCAGCCGGATATTGTCCATCGCGAGCTCGGCCAGCGCGTTCTCGCCGGTATCCTGCATGGCAAGTCCCATCGCGAGCGAGAAGTTCACGCCGCCGTATGAGATTCGCCCGCCAGCCGGGCCGCTTCGGCCGGCGTGCTCATTGAAGTGAGACTGCGCCGTGTTCATCACCAGATTGGTGATGAGGACGTTTTCGAGAGGCTCGATGGTCTTGCCGCGGGCGTGGCGGAAGACCTGACCCACTTCGAATGCCTCGAAATAGTTGTCTCGTCCCGTAAGCGACGAAATCTTCATGCTCGCGCCCCTTGGATCGGTGGATGACGCAACCGGACCAGGTTCGAGCGCTCGAACTCGATCACCGACTCGTCACGCTGATTGAAGCCCTCGGTGCGCCACGTGACGATGCCGTTGCGCGGATTGCTCTGGGAGGAGCGGGCAGCCGTCGTGGTGCTTCGGGCGCGCAGAGTGTCGCCCGGATAGACCGGTTTCAGATATTTGAGCTTGCCCACGCCGACGAATGGGCCACCGATCTCGCTGTTGTCTTCGACGCTGAGGCCGAGGACCGTGTTGAACACCAGGAGAGGGTTCACGACGATGTCGGGATGGCCGAGCGCTTCGGCATAGGTCCGGTTCGAGTACAGAGGATTGAAGCTCAAGGTCAGCGTCGTGAACAGGATCGTGTCCGACTCGTAGAGGGTGCGGCCCCAGTGGTGATCGCGCACCACACCGACTTCGAAATCCTCGAACAGCCGCCCCTTGGGCCACAGCTGTGCCCGCGATTTGAAATCATCGCTCATGGACCCTCAACCTCATCATCGCCGGATACCGAGGAGGTTTCGGGCGACCACCCATTTGTGAACTTCGGTAGGCCCCTCGTAGACGCGCATCGTGCGCAGTCGCGCCGCCATCTGTTGCAGGGGCATCTCCTTGGTCACGCCCATGGCGCCGAACGTCTGCATCGCCCGATCGACGACCTCCCAGGCCATCTCGGTGGCGAAGGCCTTGATCATCGAGATTTCAGCCCGCGCGTCGCGGCCCTGGTCGATCTTCCAGGCGCAGTCATAGGTCATGAGCCGTGTGGCATGGATTCGGGTGGCCGCGTCGGCGATCCAGAACTGGATCGCCTGTCGCTCCGACAGGGGCAGGCCGAACGTCCTCCGCTGAGGCGCGTACTCGACCATCATGTCCAAGGCGCGCTGCGCCATGCCGACAGCCCCGGCTGCCATCTGCACGCGGCGCACGCCGAGGCGCAACTGCATTGGAGCAAAGCCGCCGCCTTCCGCGCCGAGCAGCTTCCATCCCTCGACCCGGCAGTCCTCCAAGGCGATCTCATAGGTCGTCATGCCGCCAAGCATCGGGATACGGCGCAGCACGTTGAAGCCGGGAGTCCCCTTGTCCACGAGGAACGCCGAGATACCGGCTCGCGAGCCCTTCTCCCTGCTGGTCACCGCCATCACGATGGTGAAATCAGCCTGCGCGGCACGCGATATCCAGATCTTGCGGCCGTTCAGCACCCAGTCGTCCCCGTCGCGGATTGCGCGGGTCGACATGCCAGCCGGGTCTGCTCCCGCACCCGGCTCGGAGATGCCGATGGCGCTCACCGTCTCGCCCCGCACGTATGGCTCGAGGTACGCCTTGCGCTGCCGTTCGTCCGCCGTTGCCAGGAGCATCCTGAGGTTCGGGCTGTCCGGCGGCAGGGTGAACGGGGTGATTGTCCTTCCGAGTTCCTCGTGGACGCCGACGAGGGCGACGGCCGGCAGATCGGCCCCGCCGATATCGGACGGGGCATCCAATCCCCACAGCCCGATCTTCCGGGATATCTCGCCCAGTCGCCGATGCTGGTCGGGTTCCACGCTGAAGCCTTGTCCCGCCGCGTCACGCGCCAGCACACCGCCCTCCAGGGGCGTCAACTCCTCGCGGACGAATTTTGCCACGAGGTCCTTGAGCATCTGGTGTTCTTCGGCGAGTTCGAAATTCACGCCATCCATCCTCGATACGATTCGGCTCCGAGCCGCTTTTCGTGGCGGCAAGGCGAGCGAATAGTAGGACGGCACGGCCTGCGCCTCGCGGGCGCGGCCGCAAAATCACGTATGTGAACGGATCGCGGAGCGCAGGCTTACGCAGCCGCGCTGGTCAGCTCCTCAAAGCCGCGGCGCATCTCCCTGAGTATGAGTTTCTTCTTCCCTTCGAGACGTTCGACCGGGCCTGCAATGCCAATCGTCAGAACGCGACCGTGCTGTTGCACAGGCAGCACGGCGCCGATCATCCCCGCCCCGCGAGTGACGGTGTGGCGCGAAAAGACATAGCCTTGTTGGCGGATGGCCCTGATCTCATCCATGAGATCAGGCAACACGATCCGCTCGCCGCGGTCGCGAAGCCGGACGTTCATCCGCCGAACCAGACGCTCGATCGTCTCGTCGCTATGCGCACTCAGCAACAGCCAGCCAACCCCCGATTTTGCCAGAGGACGGACGACACCAGGCGCAACAGCGTGTCGCCCCACGGTGCCCGGCGAGGCGCCTTCGCGACACGAGGGAATGACGTGCAGATACTGGGCAACCAGGTCGCTCTGTATCCCGACATTGATGGTCTCCCGGCAGACTTCGTTGAGACGCGTCATCAATGCCAGGATGCGGCTCTGCCCGAACAAGGCATCCTGCACCCAGTTGCCGAGCATCGCGATGCGCATCGTCGGGACATATGTCCGAGTGCATTTGTCGTAGTTGAGATATCCCATCGCCACCATGCTTTTCAGCAAAGCCGCGGCGCTGGATATCGGATAGCCGAAATGCCGGGAAATGTCCCTCAGGCTCATCGGCTGCTGGACGCGGTCGAAATATTCAAGAACCTCGAACAATCGACGCGCCGTCTTGATGACACCGTCCGCCATGTGCGCCCTCGCTACAAGGATCGCCCCATAGTTCCCCCGACAGGGCTGGTGTCAATGTCGGACACGCGAGACATGGTAACGGACACCCTGCCCGCGAAATTCGTCATTCGACCTTGTAGCTGGCGGCACGCTGCCGGATGGACGCGGCGTCGAACCGATTGATGCAGGAAATGAACTGGTCGGTGTAGACGTCGTCCACCGACGGCGCTTTCGACATGCGGCCGTCCTGCTGCAAGGCCTCGGTGAACAGCGCCAGAGCGCGCCTGTCTCCTTCGCCATAGACCTTGTCCGGTGGAAAACCGACATCCACGGTATCGCCGGTCTTGATCTGCGCCGGCAGCGCGAGATCGAGCGCCTCACGCTCGCTCTTGGCCGGCCGCGCCGATGGGTTGGCCTTCCACCATAGTTTCAGCGACGCTTCCGGATTCACCTTCAGGAACAGCGCCGCCTCGGCGTAAGCGCGGCCAAAGCGACACAGGGCGTCCGCCTTGCGCGCAATTGCTGCGTCGTTGGCGAACGCCATGCCGTTGCCGAAGCCCGCCAGCGTCTGATGCTCGAGATAGCGGAACTTGTAGCCAAGCCGTTCGTAGTTCCAATACATCGTGTCCCAGATCGCAAGCGCATCGACCTGCCGCGACGTCAGTGCCGCGAGCGCCTGATCGTTGATCCCGACCGGTACGAACGTGAGGTTCGACGGATTGTCGCCTGCGAGCTTCACCATGGACTTGACGATCGGGATCATCCCGCCGGCGAGATTGGGCACGCCGATCTTCTTGCCGGCAAGGTCCTTGATCTCCTTGATCGGTGAATCCGCGGGAACAGCGACCGTGTAGATCAACTTCTTGCGCGTGAAGAAGATCACCTTGCCCCGCAGCCCTTTCTCCCAGCCGATCAGATAGGGATCGAGTACCCCCATGAACAGATCGCCATTGCCATTCGCCACGAGCTGCAGGCCCTGCTGGGCGCCGGTGGAATGCTGCACCGTCACATCGACGCCTTCATCCTTGAAGAAGCCAACCGTTCGCGCAATGAAGAGCTGATCGAGAAAAGGCGTGGCGCCTCCGGCGACGACGATGAGTTTCTGATCCTGTGCAGCACCGGCGCCGGCGATCAGCAAGCCGGCCAGCAAGGCGCAAGCCGTCGCGGCACGGTTGACGACTGCACATAGCCGAGCCGTTCGCCCAGCCGCCTGTCGATTGTCCATTGGCTTCCTCCCGTTCATTCGGGCACGAGCGGTCAGATGGTCGTTCTGTCGTGTTGAGCACCCCAAAACACATAGCGGCGCGAGACGAAGCGGACGGTTTGATTGATGGTGACGCCGATGGCACTCAGGGTGACGATCACGGAGAAGACGCCCGCGACATCCATTTGCCCCTGACGCATCGAGATCTGGCTGCCCAGCCCTTGCACGCCGCCGAGATACTCGCCGAAGATCGCGGCCAATACCGCGAATATCGAGGAAATGTAGATGCCCGCAACGATGTAAGGCAGCGCGTTGTAGATCCTGACCTTCAGGAAGGTCTGGAGTTTCGTCGCCTTGAGCGCTTCCATCAGCAGGATCTGCCGCGGATCGATGCTGCGGAAGCCTGCGATGGTGTTCATCACCAGTGGAAAGAAGCAGATGAGGGCGACGATGACTACTTTCGAGGCGATGCCGAAGCCGATCCAGATGATGAAAAGCGGCGCTATGGCGATCTTGGGAATGGTCTGGATCACCACGATGTACGGATAGATCGCCTTCTCGACGAAGGGCACGAGCGCGATGAGAGCACCGATGGGAATTGCCGCGACAAAGGCAATGACAAAGCCCGCAAGTATCTCGGTCAGCGTGTAGCCGACATGGCTATAGTAGTCTGGCGTCGTCAGGTCCGTGACCACACGCTCCAGGACGGCGCTCGGCGCCGGCAGCAGGAACGGAGCGACAAGACCGAACTCCGTGGCCAGGCTCCACGACAGGACGATGAGGACGAGCAGTCCGATTGCCGCCAGGTTGCCGGCAAATCGACCAAGGCCCTTGTGCCGGACCATCCGGCGACCCACCGGCCGCGAAGCCTGGTTCACCATCACAAGTCTCCCGAGGCAAGCAACAGGGCGCGGATCTGATTCGTGTAGCGGACAAACTTGTCATCCCCGGCCATCCTGAGGGAACGCGGACGCGGCAGATCGATGTCGACGATCTCGGCCACGCGCGACGGCCGGGTGGTCATGGCGAACACGCGATCCGACAGAAGCACCGCCTCGGGAATCGAATGGGTGATGAACACCACGGTCGCCTTGCTGCCGGCCCAGATCCTTTCCAGTTCCTGGCCCATCTGCTCTCGCGTCATCGCGTCGAGGGCGCCGAATGGCTCGTCCATCAACAGCAGCTTCGGCCTGTTCAGCAGCGCCCTGGCGATCGACACGCGCTGCTGCATGCCGCCCGAAAGTTCCGACGGATATCTGCTCTCGAAGCCCTTCAATCCGACCAGCTCGACCAGCCGGCGCGCCGCCTCTTCACTTTCGGCTCGGTCCAGGCGGGCCACCTCGGCCGGCAGGAGGATGTTCTCCAGGACGGTTCGCCAGGGCAGCAAGACCGCGTCCTGGAAGACCATGCCAAGGTCGGGGGCGGCGTCTGCGCCCGAGTAGCGTATCGACCCCGTCGTCGGCGGCAGCAAGCCGCCGATCATCTTGAGCAAGGTCGTCTTGCCGCATCCGGACGGCCCGACGATGGATACGAACTCGCCTGCATCGATTACGCAGGAGACTTCGGCGACGGCGGTGACTTCCGAATCATCGGATGTCGCATAGGTCTTGGAGACGCCCTCGACCGTGATGAACGACGCATCGGCTCCGGTTGCCCCGGAGCGCCCTGCGGCCGGCTTCATCCACGCGGGCATGCTACGCGCCAGCACGATCAAACCTTCAGCCGGTAGACGCGCCGCGCAGTGCCGGCGAACAATGCCGCCTTCTCTGCATCGGATGCGCCCATGGCGAGGCGTTTGTAGGCGTTCCAGAGTGCCACGAATCCCACGCCCATCCGTTCCACGGGAAAATTGCTTTCGAACATGCAGCGATCGGGACCGAACAGCTCGATGCAGGTCTCTATGTAGGGCCGCCAGGCATCAGCCAGCTCCTGAGAGGTGGCCGGCCGGGTCATGTTCGGATAGTCCAGCGTTGCTGATCGCAGCATCAGCCCACCCAGCTTTACGCTGACGTTCTGGCATTGCGCGATCTCCGCCAGCGAAGCGCGCCACTGGGCGAACACCTCGCTGTGGCGCGTGGCGTAGCGCCCATAGCCGACCGGCGAGCCGCAATGGCCGACGATGATGGTCGCGTCGGGATTTTCCCTGGCCATCGCCAGCACGTCGGCCAGTTGCGTGTGGAACACGAGCGCCTCGAACGACAGACCGAGCGCGAACAGCCGTTTCAAGCCAGCGCGGAAACCGTCGCTGCGATAGAGGCCCGGAGCCGTCGCCCGGAAATGCATCGTTGAATCTTCGTCCCAGCCGGCCGCGGTGCGCGCGCCGCGATACCGACCTCCCCCAGCAGCAATCGAGGCTTCGAGCATCGGTGCGATGGCATCGCCGATGGCAAGATCCGCCGAGCCGATGATCGCTTCTGCGACCTTGCAGGGACCGAAGATGCCGCTTGCCGCCATGGCGGCAACACCATTGGCATACTCGACCTCGCCGACCGGCTTCATTTCGTCGGGGCCATTGGCACGCCACATGATGCGCCCATTGGTGTAGACCGTGGCGATGATGTTGTGCCCTGCGGCCGCGTCGACGAGGTAATCCTCATACATGTAGCGTTCGCTGGTGCCGCTCAGCACCTCATTGGTCTCGCCGCGCACAAGCCAAAGATGCATGTGGGCATCGATGATCGGCAGCTCCGGCACCAGGATTTCCTCGCTGAGTTGCCGCTTGAGGAATTCAGGCTCGGCCGCATAGATGCGACCCGGCTCCATTCCCCGGAGAGTGGGCATCGTCTGAGCCTCCCTAGCTTCTTTTGCTTCTCTACGGGCTTGGCAACGGCGGCCGGATCATCCGACAGGCCCCTTGAGAGTTGTAGTGCAATCCCCGATGGGATCGCATTTTTACACTTGTGAAAATCGCCGGTGTGCCGCTCACGATGCTCACCAAGCCAGATCGAGTATTTCGCGCACCTGCGCGGTGCTGCTGACGCTCCGCGGATTGGTCTGCATCGGCCGGTCGGTCAGCGCCTTCGCCGCTATCTCTTCGAGTTGGTCATGCCGGATCCCGACATCGCGCAGGCGAGTGGGAACCCCGAGCCGGACGGCGAATGCGAGGACGGCATCTGCGAAACGAGCTCCGGAGACGCCGATCACGGCGCCTGCCTTGGCCTGACGCTCGGCGTTGGCGCAGTAGTTCCAGCGCAGCACGGAAGGGAGAAGCACGCCGGTCGTGTGGCCATGAGGCACGCCATAGCCGCCAATGACATGGCCTATGGCGTGGCTGGCCCCGACGGGAGCGCCACTACTGGCGCCATGGATCGAAAGCCACATGCCGAATTGGCAGTCCATCCGCAGCTCCAGGGAGTCGCCGTCAGTGCCGAGCTTGGGCAGCGAATCGTAGAGCAGGCGCAAGGCCGTCGCTGACGCCGCATCAGCAAGCGGAGGTGCAGATAGCGCGCAGGCACGTTCGACGGCGTGGTCCAAGGCTTTCATGCCGGTCGAGAACAGGTAAGGAAGCGGCGTCGCCAGGGTCGCGGCCGGGTCGAGCACCACCACCTGGGGCACGAACAGCGGGTTGCGAAACCCCTCTTTTACCTGTCGCGTCGGATCGGTGATGCCGGCGAACCAGGTGAACTCCGCCGCAGAAAACATGGTCGGAACCGCGAACATCCGCGTCCGCTGCTCGGCTCCCGCCGGCGGCCGGCTGGGATCGTGCGATTGGCGGCGAAACCGATCGAGGTCCGCGACAGTGTCCAGCCCTTCCCAGAGACACAGCAGCATCACCTTGGTCGCATCGATGACCGACCCGCCACCGACCGCAACCAGCAGATCCGCTCCGGCCGCGCGTGCCGCGGCCGCCCCGTCGATCACGCTTTGTCGCGGCGAATGCGCGGGTATGGCGGCGAACGAGCCGGCGAAGCGTGGCCCAAGCGCTGCTGCGATCCGGCGCGGCATCGCATCGTCACTCGCGAGCGAGCGGCTCGTCGTCAGGAAGACGCGCTTCTTGCCGAGCGCCTCGACCTCCTCGGCAACGACGTCTGGCGCTGGACGGCCATGGACGACGCGTTCCTGCAGGAAGTTGCGATGGACCCCGTGCGAGGGCAGTACCCGGGCAGACGCGCTCGCGGT
The DNA here is from genome assembly GCA_016185145.1 of Rhodospirillales bacterium. Lineage (GTDB taxonomy): Bacteria > Pseudomonadota > Alphaproteobacteria > Reyranellales > Reyranellaceae > Reyranella. The sequence continues at coordinate 18,036 of JACPOB010000041.1, forward strand.
CACTGCTGCGGCCTCAGACCGGATCGAGGCGGTAGGCCGCCTCGGCTGCTCCGGCGAAGAGCCAGGCACGTTCGTCGGCCGAGTATCCCCTGGTCAGCTTTTTCATCGTGTTCCACAAGACGGTGTAATCGCAGATCGGGCGGGCAACCGTGTAGTCGGACTCAAGGATCGACCGCCGCGGCGTGAACAACTCGATGCACGTCTCGACCAAGGGCTTCCACAGCGTCGCGAGGTGATCGGATGTCGGCGGCGGGATGTCCGGAGCCATGCGAACCAAAGCAAGCCGTGGGCTGATCATGGCGCCAATCTTCACATAGACGTTCGGCAGCCTGGCCAACCGGGCCATGGCGTTGCGCCACTCAGCCATCGCTTCGTCGCGACGATCAGCGAACCTTCGATAGAAGATCGGCATGCCGATGTGATCGATCACGATGGTGACCGCCGCATGCTGCTGCGCCAGCGCCTCGAGCTCCGCCAGCTGCGGATGGAACACCAGCGCATTGAAGGTTAGGTTGTGGCGCGCGAGCAGGCTGAACCCGTGTTGGAACCGAGGATCGCTCATCATCCCGCGCGCGGCCCCATAGGGAGCCGGAAAGCGGATGTTCGAGTCCGGGTCCCAGGCAACCACGTCGCGAATGCCCTTGAGCCTGCCCTGGCCTGCCGCGACGAGCGCCTCCAGGACCGGTGCCACTTCGTCACCAAGCAGCAGCTCGGCATGGCCAACGATCCCGCGGCCAATGCCCAGTTCCGGTGCCACGCGGCGCGCGCGCGCGAATTCTCCGACGACATGCTCGACTTCGCCGACCGATCGCATCGCCTCCGAGCCATCGGTGCGGTAGTGGTAGTTGCTGTCGACATAGATAGTACCGACGATCTTGTGGCCACTAGCCCTGACATCCTGGATCAGGTCGTCGACTCCGTAGCCGCGACCGGGGTAACGGAAATTGGCAGGGCTCGAAAGATGGTGCTGGGCATCCAGGATCGGCAGGTCGGCCTCGACGGCGGACTCACGGACCTGACCGCGCCAAGCGAGATCCAGCGGCCAGAAGTCATGCGTCGCCGGCGGGGAGTTGCGAAGCTCTGCAATGGTTCCGCCGGAAGGTCCCGGCCCTTCGCTATGCATTGTTCGATTCCTCGCAAGCCGACGATTCGCGCCATTGGGAGCGTTGCGAACTCGTAACAGAAACTCGGTCTCTGTCATCGAATCGACAGGCAAATCACATACGTGATGCAGAGCCGTGCCGCCTCAAGGATTCAATGCAGTCGGCTACTCTCGACCAGCGCAAAATCGCAACACTCCGCCATCTGCCTACAACGCTCGATGACCTGTACGCCTAGCCGACGTTCTTGGCCGGTCGGAGGCGAATCTTCAACGTTGGCCGCTCGATCGCGGCCGCGTGCCGTCGAGGAACAATGATACCGCGCCCCGGACCCACCGCTGCCGCTCTGCCTGGCTGAGAGGCCGCGCCGCGCGGCCCGCGTCCTTTGCCGGCAAGCCCGTTAGTAGACTGAACAGCAGTCTGGAAGCCAATCGGATGTCGCGAAGGTCGAGACGGCCCGATTCGACTTCCTCCTGAAGGATGCGCTCGATGGCGGGAGTCACTCCTTGCGCAGCTTGCTCCTCGATCATCTGATTGAGTTCCGGAAAACGGTACGCCTCCGCGGTGACGACACGGGACACGCTGACGACATCCGGATCGAGAACGTAGCGTAACACTGCCGCGCCCATGTCCGTCAGGCGCTCCTCGACGGCGCGATCCAGTCCGATCGTGTTCAGTCGCGGGCGACGCGCGTGCAGAACGCGCGTCACCACGGCACGGAACAGTTGAGCCTTGTCGACAAAACGGACGTAGATTGTCCGTTTGGTGGCGCCAATGCGCGCCGCAATCTCCTCCACCGTCGTTGCCTCGTAGCCCTGCTTCAGGAAAAGGTCCTGCGCCGCATCGAGAATCTGATCGGCCAGTCTCACTCCTACCGCGCGCGGTGGCCGACCTGGCTTTCGCGAGGCGGTCGATTTCGCTGCCGTGATGACACCTGCCATAGCCCCAACCTATGCCGCGCGCCCACGTTGACGCCAGAGGAAGGTCGCGGTAGTGCTCGCATTGAGACTTACGGGTATCATTAGTGGCCGACTCGCAGCTGCGCGTGCGCATCGTTCGAGAGGAGTCGGCACGGGCTAGCGTCACCGCATTCTGTCCACGGAAGCCGGGAGCGACCATGGAACACCGTCAGTTCGGGCGAACCGGCATCGCGGTTTCAGCTGTGGGTTTCGGTTGCTGGGAGGTGAGCGGCACTTACGGCCCGATCGATGCGGCGCAGTTCGATCGCGCCGTACACCGTGCCCTGGATGACGGCATCAATTGTTTCGACACGGCCGAAGCCTACGGGATGGGCATTTCAGAGCGGGCGCTCGGCCATGCGCTTGGCTCACGCCGGCACGACGTGTGCGTCGTCACCAAAGTGGGTGTCGGCTATCCAGAGGCGGCGAACCGCCGAGACAGCAGCCGGGCACGCATCATGGCCTCGCTCGAGCAGAGCTTACGCAATCTCGACACCGACCATGTCGACGTCTACCTGATCCATTGGCCCGACGCGAACACGCCGTTCGACGAAACGTTTCGCGCACTCGACGACATCGTTCGATCCGGCAAGTCACGCTACGTCGGCGTGTCGAATTTCCGCTTGGGCCAGCTGGAAGAGTGCATGAAGCTCCGGCGCATCGACGTCGTGCAGTACGGTTGGAACATGTTCGACCGCCGCATGCGGCGGGAAATCTTCCCCTGGTGCATGGCCAACGACGTCGGCGTCATGGCCTATGGCTCCCTGGCCTATGGCCTGCTGACCGGCACATTCCAAGCCGACATGCAATTCGACGAAGCGGACTGGCGCTCGAAGCGCGGCGCGCTGGGCTCGCTCAACCTGTTCCGCACCATGTTCGGACCGGATCATTTCGCCCGCAACCTGCGCGCAGTCGAAGAATTGAAGCCGCTGGCGGCGAAGTACGGCAAGACCCTGCCGCAGTTTGCGCTGCGCTGGACGCTGAGCCATCCCGCGATCGCCACCGGTCTCGTTGGTTTCCGCCGACCCGAGGAAGTCGCGGAGAATCTCGGCGCGCTCGACTTCACGATCGCGGACAAAGACATGGTGGCGATCGATGCGATCTTCGCGCGCAACGACGTCGTCACCGAACCGCCCGGCTGGCTGGAGGACGATCCGACCGCCTGAGGCCAACACGGAGGAAGCACCATGCCCGTTCAACGTTTTGCTCCGATGACGAAGGACTTCGCCACCTTCGACTGCGATGCGCATGTGACTGAGCCGCCGTTGATCTGGGAACGCGCCGCCGAGTATCTGACGCGCGACGAGCTCGCGGCGCTCAAGACCACGATCTGGTGGGACGAGGAGAGCCGCCAGTTGATCGTCAATGGCCGCGCGGGCGTCGGCATCGGCTCACCGAGGCGCGGCGGCATTCCGGGCACCATGCGGGTCATTTCCAACGCAGGTCCCGGCGTCAAGCACGACATCCAGCGGGCGCTGAACGTGCGTAACCTGAACGCGACGACGGCACTGACGCAGGAACAGGTCGGGTATATCGACTTCGGCGGGTCCTACGAACCCGAGCCGCGGCTGCGCGACATGGACGTGCAGGGGATCGATCAGGTGATGATCATCCCGACCGACATCGACACCTATCCGTGGCTGCTGGACGCGGTCGGGGCCAAGGCGTTCTGCAAGGCGTACAATCAATGGGCGTACGAATACACGAAGGCCGATCCGGATCGGTTGTTCTTCGCCGCGCTGTTGCCGATGCAGAACGCGCAGTTCGCGGTGCAGGAGGTATATCGTGTCGCCGCCCAGGGCTGCCGCGTCGCGCTGGTGCGGCCAACGGACTCGATGGGCAATTATCCAGGGTCTTCAGGGAATCGAGTGGATGATCTGGGGCGATCATAACGCGGGAAAGAGTTGTGGATAGCGGGTTCGATGCGCTTGGCGCTCGGCCGGACTTTGGCACAGTGAGGAATGGGTCGAAGAGTGAAGCGACAGCGTC
>JACPOB010000042.1 GCA_016185145.1 Rhodospirillales bacterium
ACTCAACAACAAGATCCGTGTCCTCCAGCGACGCGCCTACGGCCTGCGCGACGAGGAATACCTTCGCCTCAAGGTTCTCACCTGCATGCTTCCCGCGTTATGATCGCCCCAGATCACCCACTCGATTCCCTGAAGACCCAGAGACAAGAAGAGAGGGGAAGCGAAAGAAAGAGTCTTACGAGTCCATGGCGTCCATCACCCTCACCAAACTCAACAAGCACTACGGCTCGCTGCATCACGCGGTGAAGGACGTCGACCTCACGATCGCCGACAAGGAGTTCGTGGCCCTGGTTGGCCCTTCGGGCTGCGGCAAGTCGACGACCTTGCGCATGATCGCGGGCCTGGAGGACATCTCGAGCGGCGAGATCCGGATCGGCGATCGCGTCGTCAACAACCTGCCGCCGCGCGACCGCGACGTCGCCATGGTGTTCCAGAACTATGCGCTCTATCAGCACATGAGCGTCTACGACAATCTCGCCTTCGGGCTGCGCAACAAGAAGGTGCCGGAAAGCGAGATCAGGGCCGCGATCGACCGCGCCGCCGAGATGCTGGGCCTGCATGACCTCCTGAAGCGCCGGCCGCGCCAGCTCTCGGGCGGCCAGCAGCAGCGCGTGGCGCTCGGCCGCTGCATCGTGCGCAACCCGCTGGTCTTCCTGTTCGACGAGCCGCTCTCCAACCTCGACGCCAAGCTTCGCGCCCAGATGCGCATCGAGATCAAGCGCCTGCACAGCCAGATGCCGACGACGTCGGTGTTCGTGACCCACGACCAGGTCGAGGCCATGACTCTAGGCGATCGCGTCGTAATCATGCGCGATGGCCACGTCCAGCAGGCCGGCACGCCGCTTTCCGTCTACGGCCAGCCGGTCAACAGGTTCGTGGCGGGCTTCATCGGCGCGCCGGCGATGAATTTCCTCGACGTCACCATCCGCAAGGAGGGCGAGACGCTGGTGGCCCAGTCGCCGGCGGTGAAGCTCGCCATCAACGAACGGAGCGCTTCGGTGCTCGAGGCGTGGCAGGGCCGACAGGTGATCATGGGTCTCAGGCCCGAGCATCTGACGCTGGGCGGCGACGGCCCCGTGAGCCGCAGCTTTCCTGCCAAGGTGGAGGTGGTCGAGCAGCTCGGCTCCGAGATCCTGCTGGACACGCGGGTCGGCGAGGCGCGCGTCACCGTGGCGCGCGTCGCGCCCGAGACGCAGGTCGTCGCCGGCGATCAGGTGCGCCTCATGGTGCAGCCCGGCCGACTGCACTTCTTCGATCCGGAGACCGAGGCGGCGATCGTCGCCTGACTCAAAATCAGGTTTCCTCACGGAAGTGTTGGTTCGAGTCCGACAATCCAGGCACGAAAGTCTAACGCGCAGGTCCAACGTCTGCAGACGTTGGAGTTTTGGGCAGATCGCGCTCATACGCGAGGCGCTTGGCCAGGGCGGCCGCGGCCTGGTCGGCGGTGAGCTTAATGCATGATCAAGCACCTCGTTGATGCTGGCGGTCGTATGGCCCGTGATCGCCCTGATGAGCCAACGGGCGCGGCCAGTTGCCGATGTGTTATCGGAGCGCGTGAGCTTGACAAACCAGTCAAGAACACCAAATTGCTCTTTATGCAAAGGCAGCCCACCCTCTTTCGGATCAAGCTGATCAGAGAATCCTAGCCCCTGGGTTCGGCTGCGTGCGCCCCCGAGCCTCGGGGCACACTACTCCTTGCATTCCTGCAAAGACTTTCTCGGCGCCACTTCCAACCATTTGTTCAATCGGCAGCGCGAGCGCGCCGAGACTCTTGTTGTCGTCGAGAAGGTTGCCGATATGAGTGAAGCCGTCGAAATCAGCAGAAAGCCAACGATTGTCGTCAGTGACGCAGACTACAAGCGGCTGAGTAACCTGGCGCTCGCTGCGCGGGATCGGTTTCCCGAGGTCGCCGAGGCGCTTCAGGGGGAAATGGCGAGGGCGTCTATCGCTGATGCTGCTGCGATGCCAACCAACGTTGTCACGATGGGATCTGTTGTTGAGTTCCGCTCGGGAGCGGGACCCCAAAAGCGCGTCGAGCTTGTCTTTCCGGGCGAAGCCGACATTGCCAAGAACAAGGTCTCCATTCTTACGCCAATAGGTGCGGCCCTGATTGGCCTTTCCGCTGGCCAGTCGATTGGCTGGACGGCGAGGGATGGCCGTAGCCAGGAGCTCACCGTCATCAGGGTCGAGCAGCCCAACAACTAGCCCAGCTTGCCGTCGTGCCGGAAGATTCGGCGCGAGGTTCCGCCCTTCAACTGGATAAGGAGTGCCCCTGAACAGGGCGCGGTGGAGAGAGCATGTCGTCGAAGCAACCACATTGCCAGCTCACAGCCAGAGATTTCACGATTTTGGAGGTGATCCTGGAGCGAACTCCTGTTGGGGACCGCGCGTTCCGCTGTCTCTTGCAGGGGAAATTGTCGACGGCCAAAGTCGTCTTCCGCGAAGACGTCGATCCACAGGTTGCGACCATAAACAGCCGGGTCGAATATTCAGTCGATGATGGACCGGTAGACAATCGTATCCTCATCCATGGCGACGATGGCGCAGTCCAGGGCCTCACCCTTCCGATCACGACACTTCGCGGGTTGGCGTTGTTGGGACTTCAGGCCGACGATGTGATCGTCGTCGATCGAGCACACGGCCCGGCGGAAGAAATGCGGCTTCATCGGGTGGCCTATCAGCCAGAAGCGGCACGTCGGAAAGAACTGGCGAAACAGCAATTACTGCCCGGCCTAGACGCGCAGTCCGAACGTTCGCAGGTTATCGAATTGGGTCGCTTTCGCACATCTGCAGCGGTGAATCCGGCAAGGCCAACCGGCGATCCTTCCGACGAGGATCCCGGACCAGAAGCAGCATAGAGCGAGGAGGAAGCCTGTTGTTGCCGCCGATAGTGTTGACCTGTTCCATGCATGCCCAACTGTCCATCCTCGTACGCATCCTCCGCGGATCGGCTAGCGAGGAAGTACTGGAGTTCCTCGAGCAGGAACTCGCGCGCGCCAACTTGGTAGGCGACGACGAACTGGATCCGCGGGTGGCCGCGATCGGCCGGACTGTCCTGTATCGCGAAGCCGTCCTGAATGTGAGAAAGGTCGGGATCCTCACCTTTCCCGGGGATGAGCACTGGACTGCCGGGGCTATCTCCCTGTTCGAGCCGGAGGGCGCCTGCCTTCTTGGCCTTTCCGAAGGGCAGTCCAAAACTTTCTGGTCGGGGAACAACGCAGTCTGCAACGTGACGTTGGAATCGATCATGCGCCGGTGAAGTCGCAGATCTCCTTCATCTCCTTTGTCGCGGCTGGCACTTGAGTACGTCGCGGCACGGGATTCTGTGCAGTGATTATGGCTTTTGACGAGGGGTGTAGCCCGCTGCCAATATGAACGCAGCTCCATGAATATCCGGCGTATAGTAGCTTGTGCGCAGCCGCAGTCGCCGATCACGCTCCCGCAGAGTCTTGATCGCCGGCAGTAGTGCTTTGTCGCTCTCCCCCGCAGCGATCAGGGCCAGTGTTCCTCCCGCATAAGTGGGGACAGGTGCGAGATACGGTCGGACGGCCTCGAATGACGAGGCAAGTCGGCCGCACACGCCTCCCAACTGCTCTGGATTGAAAGAGGAGGCGCCGCTTTGGAGCGCGATCACGCCGCCCGGTCGAAGCAAGGACCGGCAGCACTCATAGAATGTTTTCGTAAACAGCTGTTCGCCAGGCCCAATGGGGTCTGTGGAGTCTACGATAACGACGTCGAACATCGAATCCGCTTGCGTCACATACTCAACGCCATCTCCAATGAGGAGACTGACACGAGGGTCCTCGAACGCTTCCCCCGAGACCTGCGGGAAGAAGCGTTTCGACAGCTGGATGATGTCATCGTCGATCTCAACCATCACGACTTGTTCCACGGGATGCTTGAGTACCTCCTTCAGCGTGCCGCCGTCCCCTCCACCGATAAGCAGCACACGCCCGACCGAGCCGTGCGCCATCAGCGGCACGTGTGCAAGCATCTCGTGGTATACATGGTTGTCACGGTCGGTCAGCTGAACGATACCATCCAGGACCAGCACTCGACCAAACAACCGGTTTTCAAATATCAGAACGTTCTGAAACTTGGTTTTGCCGCTGTACAACTGGCGGTCAATCGTGAAGACCTGCGCGTGGTGCTCGCAAAGCTTTTCCTGAAACACCTTCATGGCATTACTCCTCGCCTGTGCTCGGTGACGGTCCACATGCGAGGGGCAAAGGCGTGCTTGAGCACCGTGATCGCTTTGTGCGGATCGGCGTCGCCGCACATGAATACGTCGACCGCCGCGTAGGCGTGCTCCGGCCAGGTGTGGATCGAAATGTGGCTCTCCGCGAGCGCAGCCACGCCGGTAATGCCTCCGCTCGGTGTGAAGCAATGAAGGTCCAGCTTGAGAAGGGTCGCGCCCGCTGCCGCCACGGATTCGCGTAGCGCTACCTCGACCACTTCGACCTTATCGAGATGGGATGCATGCCAGAGATCAACGATAAGATGCGTTCCGGCAAAGCGCAGGCCATCCCGCTCTACGAAGTGGTCGGGCGCGTCGCCCGCGCCGTTCGTCACGCTGTGCGAGGCTGCCTCCGGATTGAGCCGCTCAGCATGGTCGGCACGCCTGCTTTTGCGGGAAATGTGCTGAGGGCCGCAGAGCGGGGCCACGCTGACGCGATTGTTTTCCATTCGATCCTCTACGTCGCATGCGGAATGCTCAGGGCGAACGTGCCCAGCCTATCGCTCGGTTGCGCTTAGGCAGCGTCTGGGCCATGGGAACCCGGGTTGTCATCGTCATGGTCGGGACGGCCTTGCTGGTGTCGTCGAGTGGTCTCCCCGGGCCGAATTGTCGGCGTCTGTCGCTCCTCTCGAGCGACTAATCGAAGAGTGGGTCGCCTGTTGTTTTTGGCTGTGCTTGATCCTTTGGAAGCGATTGTCGTGTCGGACTTGTCGTTCATAGCGCACCTTTTCTTCCGCAGCGGACTTGGTCCGGCGGATAGTGGATCTCGATAGGCGCCAGCACCGGGCCATGGCCTGGAGCAGGTCGAACAAACTTCAGGAGAATGCGCCGTAGAGCTGCTGGGCGCCGACCACCAGGATCACGACCAACGTCAACGTGGTATGAAAGGCCCCGAGCTCGGTATACGACGGCGCGCGCTGAGCTCGGGGCTAGTCGCCCGCGATCAGACTGCCTGCGTGACGCAGACCTTGAAGTGTCGCAAAGCTCAACATCATGTCGTAGGACCTAAGCTCTCGCAGCGGGAAATCCAATGCGACATAGGCGCCGCAAATCAGGCTGCGTGACTCCGGTCTGGTGGCGGATCCTTGCCGCGCCAAAAATCGGTGGTCAGGATCACGTGAGCTGCCTCCAAGGTGTTTTCGGCGCGCAGGAGAGCGACGACGTCGCGGTTGCGGAATCGCCGGGCTACGCAGGAAAGCGCACGCAAGAGAATGTCCGGATCCTTGTCTGGAGCGAGGAGGAGCAACGCCAGATCCGCAAGCCGCCCGTCGGCAGCCCCAAAGTCGACCGGCTGCTTTAGCCGCGCAAACACGCCGATCGGTTTCACAAGGCCCGGCACGATGGCATGAGGAAGCGCAATCCCGCGTCCGATTCCGAAGGTCGTCAGATCCTCCCGCTCCAGAACGCTCCGCAGGACGAGCTCATGGTCCAGTCCACTCTTTCTCGCGGCAATGAAGGAAAGCTTCTCAATCACCTGACGCTTGTTCCCCGCATAGAGCGTCGGAACTACCCGATCTGGCGTGACCAGATCGACTATCCGAATCGACGACATTTCTTCCTGACCTGCGTACAGTTTCCTTGCGGGGGCGAAGTCGGCATCTGCGCGGTGAGGCTCAGTATTCAGTGGGCTTGGTCGCTCCCGCCGGCCTGCGCGTAAGCTTGCTTCTGCCTCGACGGCTGAAGCCATCAGGGTCAAAAAACCACACGAATGCTATCCAGATCGCCAAGATGATCAGCGTTGCGGTCATCGCACGACTCCTTGCAGCGCATCCATGGACCCATGACTGCGACAGGCCCTGCCCAGCCCAATTGCAAAACGGTGTTTGTGGAGTGAGTGAATGCCCGGCCGGTGGAAGCCGTCCGGGCTCTACCCGCCAGTGTGAAGGCGACCTGCGCGCAATTGCAAACGTTGCAACTTCATACAGTCGATCTGGTGACGCGGCCGCGCAATTCAAGTTGCGATCCCTTAGATCGTGGCCGACGTCGCTTCCTCGGCGGCCATCCGGCGGGCGCGTCGCAGTGCTTCCTCTAGCGTCTCGAGAAGCTCCGAGGGCTCAAACGGCTTCTCCAAACAGAGAATCCGGCCAACGACGCCCTCGTCGATTCGCCCTCACCCAACCTCTCCCTCTAGCGGGGGAGAGGAGCATGAGCCGATGCGTGCCGACCGAGCACGAAACCTTCATAGCCCTTGGCCGCGACGGCGTCGCAATGCCGCTTGTAGCGGTCGAAGCCGCCGACATAGGGCATGAACACCCGCGGCTTGCCGGGGATGTTGGCGCCCATGTACCAGCTGTTGGCCAGCGGATAGAGCGTGCTGTCGGCCACCTTGTTGACGTGCTCCACCCACTCGCGCTCGGCTTGCGGTGACGGCTCGATGCGATCGAAGCCCTCCTCGCGCATGTGGCCGATGCAGTCGGCGATCCAGTCGACGTGCTGCTCGATCGAGGCGATCATCTGGGTCTTCACGCCCGGGCTGCCGGGGCCGGTGACGACGAACATGTTGGGGAAGCCCGACACCATCAGGCCGAGGTAGGTGAGGGGGCCGCCCTCCCAATGATCGCGCAGGATGGCGCCATCAGTCGTGCGCACGTCGATCTCGCGTAGCGCGCCGGTCATGGCGTCGAAGCCCGTGGCGAACACGATGGCGTCGAGCTCGAACGCCTGGCCGCCCTTGGTGCGCAAGCCGTGCTCGGTGATCTCGGCGATCGGATCGGAGCGCACGTCGGCGAGGCTGACGTTGGGACGATTGTAGGTTTCGTAGTAGTTCGTATCGAGGCAGAGCCGCTTGGTGCCGATCGGATGGTCCTTGGGGGCCAGAAGTTCGGCGGTGCGCTGGTCCTTCACCGTGGCGCGGATCTTGTTGCGCACGAACTCCGAGGCGGTGTCGTTCGACTGCTTGTTCACCAGCAGGTCGGTGTAGGCATAGAGGTAGCTGATGCTGCCGCCCTCCTGCCACTTGGCTTCGTAGGCCTTGTTGCGCTCGTCCTCCGGCACGTCGAGCGCCGACCTGGTCGGCTTGGCGTGGCCCGCGATGGCGAAGGGCGTGTCTGCCGCCGCGGCGCGGCGCGCCGGATACTCGGCCTTGTGCTTGCGCTCGCGCTCCGGCTCCATCGGCGCATTGCGCGCCGGCAGGCTGAAGTTGGCGGTGCGCTGGAACACCGTCAGGTGCCCGGCCTGGCTGGCGATGATCGGGATCATCTGTACGCCCGACGAGCCGGTGCCGATCACGCCGACGCGCAGCCCGCTGAAGTCGACGCCTTCATGCGGCCACAGGCCGGAGTGGTACCACTTGCCTTTGAAGTTCTTCAGGCCGTTGAAGTCGGGCACGCGCGGCGTCGAGAGATTGCCTGCCGCCATGACGCAGTAGCGCGCGCGGATCTCCTCGCCGCCGTCCGTCTTCAGAGTCCACTCGCCCGCCTCGTTGTCGAAGTGGGCCGAGACGATCCGCGTGTTGAGCTGCACGTCGCGGCGCAGGTCGAAACGGTCGGCGACGTGGTTGATGTATTTCAGGATCTCGGGCTGCGTGCCGTAGCGCTCCGGCCACTTCCAGTCCTGCTGCAGCTCGTTGGAGAAGCTGTAGGAGTATTCCAGGCTCTCCACGTCGCAGCGCGCGCCGGGATAGCGGTTCCAGAACCACGTCCCGCCGACGCCCGAACCTGCTTCATAGGCCCGGACCTTCAGGCCCATGCCGCGCAGGCGGTGGATGGCGTAGAGGCCGGCCAAGCCGCCGCCGACGATGGCGACATCGAGCTGGCCTCTATTGGAGGAATGAGGAGCGGGACCATGCGAGGCGTCAGGCATCTTTCGGTGTTCCCGTATTGTTTTTGCTGTGCGAGCGGTCAAATCGGCGTGTTCCAACGGTCTCCCGCATCGGACGGCTTGGCAAGGGGCGCCGGCCGCCACATTGCGCAGACCGGCATGCGCCAAGTGCGGTGCAGCAAGCCGGTCCGGCCGATGGTCGGGCGAATGTTTCAGGCTTATTCTTTTTGGATGACAAGCCGTCGGTCGGAAGGCCGGTAACCTCCACGTGGATCAGTCGGTCTCTCCCCCTGTTGCCCCCTCCGTGGCAAGAACGGTCTCGACACCGGCATCTCCGGCCCCCGCCGCCTCCCCGCCGCGCATCGCCGTGCCGTCGCGTCCATCGATCTGGACGGCCGGCCGCGGCCGCCTGCCGATCCGGCCGCGGACGCTCGCCATCGTCGCCGTGGTGCTGGCGGCGCTCACCTATGGCGGCCGCGAGCTCTATCTCCGGTTCACGCACATCTACGAGTACGATGCGCGCGTCACCGCCGACATCGTCACCATCTCCAGCCGCGCCGACGGCTGGGTCGTCGACATGCCGGTGCGCGAGGGCATGCGCGTCGAGGCCGGCCAGGTCGTGGCCAGGATCGACGACCGCGCCGCCAAGCTGAAGAGCGATGCGCTGAAAGCCCAGATCGACGGCGTGCGAGCCGAGCGCACGCGGCTCAGGGCCGAGCGGCGGCTGACGCTGAACCAGGCCGATGCGCTGGCCAGGACGCGCGCCTCGATCGTGCAGGCGCGCGACAGGGCGGTGGCGGCGACGAAGTCCGACCTCGACTTCGCCAAGACCGAGCTCGAGCGCCAGTGGTCGCTGTTCGAGCGCCGCGTCTCCAACGAGCGCGCGCTGCAGGTCGCCCAGGCCGCCGTCGAGAAGCTCGACAGCCAGCTCCAGCAGGCGCAGGCCGAGCTCGACCAGGCGCTGAACAGCCTGGAGGAAGCCAAGGTCGAGCAGGAGAAGCTCGGCGTGATCGACGCGCAGATCGCCGCGCTCGATCACCAGGTCGCCAATCTCGCGGCGCAGATGCACCAGCAGAACGTCGACGTCGAGGACCGCACCATCAAGAGCCCGATCCCGGCCGTGATCGATCGTACCTTCACCCTGCAGGGCGAGTACGTGCAGTCGGGCCAGCGCATCCTGCTGCTGCACAATCCCGACGAGGTCTGGGTCGAGGCCAACATCAAGGAGACCCAGGTCGGCCGCCTCAAGCTCGGCCAGTTGGTGGTCGTCTCGGTCGACGCCTATCCCAGCGACCGCTTCGTTGGCAAGGTCACGCGCATCGGCAGCGCCACCACGGCGCGCTTCGCCCTGCTGCCGACCCCCAACCCGTCCGGCAACTTCACCAAGATCACCCAGCGCGTGCCGGTGAAGATCGACATGGTCGAGATGCCCAAGCCGCTCACGCCGGGCATGATGGTCGAAGTCGAAATTGACGTGCGTTAAGAGGCCTCTCTTTTCCTCCCCCGTCATGCGGGGGAGGGTAGGGAGGGGGAAGGCAACGAACGTGCTATCGCCGATTGCAGATCAGAATCAGAGCCCGACGATCGCCGTGTCGGAAATCATCTTTGGGCCTTTCCCCCTCCCGTACCCTCCCCCGTTTGACGGGGGAGGGACGAAGAAACCATGACCGACGACGCCATCCAGACCGCGCAGGTGCTGCGCGAGCGCTACGGACCCTCCTATCGCTGGCTGGTCACCATCGCCGGCATGGTCGGCGTGGTCTCCATGGTGCTGGCCATGACCACGGTGAACGTGGCCGTGCCCGACGTCATGGGCGCCTTCGGCATCGGCCAGGACCAGGCGCAATGGATGTCGTCGGCCTACATGGCGACCATGACCGCGGGCATGCTCATCAACGCCTGGCTGGTCGGCATCTTCGGCGAGCGGCGCATCTTCGTCGGCGCGCTGTTCTTCTTCTCCCTGGGCGCCCTGCTGGGCGGCACGGCGCCGACCGAGCACTGGCTGATCTTCGCCCGCGTCCTGCAGGGCTTCAGCGCCGGCGTCTCCCAGCCCCTGGTGATGGCCACCATCTTCACCGTCTTCCCGCCCGACCGCCGCGGCATGGCGATGGGCGTGTTCGGGCTCGGCGTGGTGTTCGCGCCGGCCATCGGCCCGACCCTGGGCGGGCTGATGATCGAATACTTCTCGTGGCGCTACGTCTTCTTCATCTCGCTGCCGTTCTGCGTCATCGCCGCCGGCATGGGCCTGTTGTTCATGCCGACGCGGCGCATCCCGCGCGAGATCCCGCCGTTCGACTGGCTGGGCTTCGCCCTGCTCTGCACCAGCCTGTTCGGCCTGATGACCGGCATCGCCGACGGCCAGCGCGAGGGCTGGAGCTCCGACACCATCGTGCTGCGCCTCGCGGTCGGGGCGCTCGCCGGCATCGGCTTCATCCTGTGGGAGCTGCACACGCCGCGCGCGCTGCTCGACGTGCGCATCTTCACCAACGTCGAGTTCTCCGCCGCCGCCATGATCGCCTTCATCTTCGGCGCCGGCATGATGGGCTCGACCTACGTCATCCCGGTGTTCGTGCAGACCATCATCGGTTTCACGCCGCTGCTCGCCGGCCTGATGATGATGCCGGCCGGCATCATGCTCGCCTTCATCTTCCCGGTCGCCGGACGGCTTTCGGACGCCATGCCGGCGTCGGTCATGATCATCATCGGCCTGCTGCTGTTCGCGACGGGCTTCGCCTGGATGACCGTGGCCGACGTCGACACGACCTTCTGGACCCTGGTGGCCATGATCATGGTCTCGCGATTGGGATTGGGCCTGATCAACCCCAGCCTCAACGCCTCCTCGCTGAAGGCCCTGCCGGCCGACAAGGTGCGCCAGGGCTCTGGCGTCGCCAACTTCATGCGCCAGCTCGGCGGCGCTTTCGGCATCAACCTGATGGTGGCTTTCTTCGAGATACGCACGCGCTTCCATGCCGACGCGCTGACCGCCACCCAGGGCTGGGACAACCACACGACCGAGCGCCTGCTGCACCAGGTCCAGCAGCTCATGCAGCGCTCCGGCCTGCCGTTCCAGCAGCAGAAGGCGGGCGCGCTGGAATATCTCGGCACGATCCTGAACATCAACGCCCAGATGATGGCCTTCTCCGACACCTTCATCGTCGTCGGTGTCGTGGCCTTGCTCGCCGTGATTCCGGCCGTGATGCTGTCGCGCCAGCAGCGTCGCTCGCGGCGGCTCGCCTTCAGCTGAGAATGCCCTTCGCCATCGATTGCACGCCTCCGTTCCTGAAGGTGCGCTTTGCCGAGCCGCAACGCACGCTGGGCTGGTCGCTGCTTCATCCCGGATTTGCGGTCGTCAGCGATGTCGTCTGGGTCGAGGTTCGCAACAGCGATCTCGGGCCCGCGACCGATCCGGCAGCCTTTCTGAGGGCGCGGTTGGCTCAGGCGGGATTGCCGGAGGCGCTTGGTTTCATGACGTCGCGTGACGTCCGCCGCCATCATTCCTGCCGGCGACGCGCCGATGGCGTCGAGGCGGCCTGCCTGACCACGGTCGGGCTGTCGAATGGCGAGCGAGTCGGGTCCCGCAGGATGCACGGGTCGCACGCCGGCACGATCAACACGCTGGTGCATGTCTCCGTGCCGTTGACCGACGGCGCCATGGTCGAAGCGATCTCCATCGTCACCGAGGCACGAACGGCCGCCATCGTCGACTCTTGGCGCGGGGAGCGAGGGGCGGCCATCACCGGTACCGGGACGGACTGCATCGTGGTGGCCGCGCCGCATCGCGACGCTCCTCTCGACTGCGCGGGCCTTCATACCGCGGTCGGCGAGGCGATCGGCGGCGCCGTCTACGACGCCACGCGGACGGGCGCCGAGCGATGGGACCGGGACATGCAACAGCTCGGTCTTCTCCCGACACCTGCTTTCAGCTGAGGTCGCCATGGAACGGAACATCGTGGGCGTGTGGCGTCTGGCATCGACACGGGCGACCGATCCCGACGGCAAGCCGGTGGGCGTGCCGTTCGGCCCGCGCGGCATGGGACTGGTCACCTTCACCTCGGACGGGCGAATGATGTCCGTCCTGGTCGACGGGCGCGCCAGCCTGCCCGAGGGCACGCCGCGGCAATATTCGTCCTACTGCGGCAACTACACCTTCGACGGCGGCATTCTCACCACTGTCGTCGACGCCAACTGCGATCCCGCGCGCTTCACCGCGCCCCAGGTCCGCAAGGTGCGCTTCGAGGGCGAGCGCATGGTCCTGACGCCGCCGACGTCGGAGATCGAAGGCGTGAAGGTGACGCGCGAGCTCACGTGGGAACGGATCACCGAGACATCGCTTTAAGTCGTCAGACCGTTCGGCTGCCAGGGGAGACGCACGATGCTGAAGTGGGCGCTGATCTTCTTCCTGGTCTCCATCGTGGCCGGCATCTTCGGCTTCACCAACATTGCCGCCGGCGCGGCGACCATCGCCCGCGTCCTTTTCTTCATTGCGCTCGCCATCATGCTGGTGTTCCTCCTCCTCGGGCTTCTGGCCGGCGCGGCGATCGTCTGACGACGATCTTCTGACACGGAGGCGCCCCGTCCGCCGAAGCCTTTGGCGAAGGCGGAAGGAGGGTCGGCGCAGCATCCATGAAACTGTTCTTCGACGACGCCGAATTCGACGCGCAACTGCAGCGCACGGCCGCCAAGGTCGCCTGCCGCGCCGCCGATCTCGGCCAGGTCCTGAGCGTGGCGCACCGCATCACCCCGGGCGACTATGCCAGCTGGTACGCCCAATGGTTCGCCGAGGGCCGCAAGGAGGCCGAGCTGGCCCGCAGCGAAAGCGCGCGCGGCCGCCATCACAACGCCGGCGAGGCGTGGCTGCGTGCCAGCGAGTATTTCCGCTGCGCCTATTTTTTTTCGCGGCGCTATCCGCAGGGCGCCGCCCTGATGGCGGCCTGGCGCCGATGCCGAGAAGCCTTTTGCGCGGCAATTCCAGCTCTGCCGTTCGCGATCGAGCGGGTGCAGATCCCCTGGCGGCACGACATCCCCCTCGAAGGCTACGTGCTGCGCACCACGAGAGCCGCGGCGGCCCCGACCGTGCTGATGCCCTGCGGCTACGATTCGCCGGTCGAGGAGTTCTACTCGCTGGGCGGCTACGAGGCCGCGCTGCGCGGCTTCAACGTCGTCGCCTTCTCCGGGCCGGGCCAGGCCGAGATGCTCTACGAACGCGGCATCCCGTTCCGGCCCGACTTCGAGGCGGTGGTCGGACCGGTGATCGACTTCGTCGAGCGCAGGGCAGAGAGCGGGGCAGGGAGCGATGGCGGCCTCGACGCCACGCGCATCGCGATCGTCGGCCGCAGCTTCGGCGGTTACCTCGCCCCGCGCGCCGCTTCGCGCGAGCCGCGCATCGCAGCCCTTGCGGCCGATCCGGCGCAGGCCGACATGGGCGCCGTCCTCGCCCAGCGCTTCCCGCCCGAGTGGCTGGAACTTCTGGAGCGCGGCGATCCCGCGCTGAACGAGAAGATCTGGGCCGCCTTTCCTGGCATGCGCGGCCAGGAATTCTGGCTCGCGCGGCTGCGCGCCCACGGCCTCGCCACGCCGCTCGAATACTGCCAGGAGATGCGGCGCTGGACCGTCGACGTCGAGGCGATCCGCTGCCCGGCCTTCATCTCCTACGGCGAAGGCGATCCCACGCAGGTCTCGACCGAAGCCTTCTTCGGGCGCCTGCCCAATCCCAACAAGCGGCTGGTCGCCTACCGCGACGCCGACGGCAGCGGCGGGCATTGCGAAGGCATGGGACCGACACGCTACTTTTCGGATCTGTACGGGTGGCTGCGGGACCTGTGGCCGTAGTGGACACGGGCCATTTGGTTAGTCCTCCAAGGCAGCTCGCAGAACAGCGAGCAGCGGCGGAATCTCCTCGGTCGCCGTCTTCCACAAGATCGTGCGGTCGATGTCGAAATAGGCGTGTACCAGACGGTGGCGCATGGCGACGACACTCGCCCACGGTATCGACGGCATTGCTGTCCGTGCCTCGGGCCCGAGCTTGGAGGCCGCCTCGCCGATGATCTCGATCGCTCGGGCCAACGCGAACAGCAGCATCCTGTCGCTGTCGAGATCGATGCGTTGGCGGCGGTGATGAAGCTCCGAACGGCTTCCGCCGCCTCAACCATGTGCCGGACGCGTATCGCATCCTCAGGCTGCATATTGGATCTCTGCGGTACGCACGACCTCGTCGCGGAAATGGCTGCTGAGATCCGCGGCGGTCCGCAGGTCCACACGTCGGTTGTCGAGCATGGCGGATAGCGCTGCTTCCATTCCCGCCAGCTTGATGAGGCCAGGCTCCTTGCCCGGCTCGAACTCGACCAGCAGGTCCAGGTCGCTATCGGAGCGGGCAGTGCCCTTGAGTGTAGATCCGAACAGCGCGAGCCGTCGGATATGATGACGCCGGCAGAACGCGCCGAGTGCGGCTTGGTCGGGAAAGAGGTTCTGGGCCATCGCGCCTACTCACTGGAAAGACAGAGGCTGAAAGATTGTGCTCACACGCTCCTCGACGCGCAACCGGCCATGTCGTCTCCGTCAAACTCGCAACTCCCGAGCACCGATCAAACGCGAAGCCACCGGCATCTTCATTGCGGTTGGCCGCTGCACAGGCATTAGCAGCCCTCTCGCTTGAGGCCGAGCGTGTCTACTTCGCCGCGATCCCGCGCAGCACGAGCCTGAGCCCGCTCAGGAATTCGGCGTCGGGTGCGATCTTGCGCGCGCTTCTGGCGGTCTCGGCGAGCAGCGGGAAGTCCTCGCGCGGCAGCGCCGCGATCATCGCCGTGCCCTTTCCGCCGAGGGGGCCGAGCTGCTGGAGCTGCACGGCGCCGAAGACGTAGGCGACGATCGCGCGGAACGCGACCGCCCGACGTTCGCCGGCGAACCCCGCTTCGGCCAGCACGCCGAGCAGCGCCTCGCCCCAGCGCAGCGAGTGGATCGAGGCGTGGCGGCGCGAGAGAAGCAGCGGCGCCACGGCCGGATGCGCCGTCGCGACGGCATGGGCGCGCACGGCGAGCACGGTCGCCTTGTCGACCCAGCTCCTGGCGCGGCCGACGTCGAGATCGGGGCCGCCCTGGGCCGGATCGAGCACGTGATCGACCACCAGCGCTTCGAGCTGCTCGCGGCTCTGCACATAGCGGTAGAGCGACATGGTGCCCATGCCGAGCTCGTCGGCGACCGCCCGCATCGACAAGCCGTCCGGGCCCTCGCGCTCGATCACTGCGAGCGCCGCTTTGGCCAGAAGGTCAGGGGTGAGGGAGCGCGGCCTGGGCATGGTTGACAGCGTACACCACACGCTTTAATTAAAAAATAAGAGTACAGTGTACTCTTAAATCACGGAGGGCTGGAATGCCTGAAGCCCGCCTCGTCGTCCCGGGCTCGATCCTTCGGCCGCGCTTGCTGCAAGACGTGTCGGGCCGCTCCGTCTCCATCCCGCAGGCACCGGGACCGGGAAAGCCGGCGCTGGTGCACCTGCAGTTCCGGCGCTTTGCCGGATGTCCGGTGTGCAATCTGCATCTGCGGTCCTTCGCCCGCCGCCACCGCGAGCTCGAGAGTGCCGGCGTCCGCGAGGTCGTCCTGTTCCATTCGCCTGCCGGCGAGCTGCGGCCGCATACGGCGGACCTTCCCTTCGCGGTCGTCGCCGATCCCGACAAGCGGCTCTATGCCGAGTTCGGCGTGGAGTCGTCGCCACGCGCGCTGCTCGACCCGCGCGCCTGGCTGGCGATCCTGCGCGCGATTGCCTTTGCCGTGGCGGGGATCGTTGCGGGCACGGTTCGTCCGCCCGCCGCGAAGCCCCATGGCGGGCGCTTGGGCCTTCCAGCCGACTTCCTGATCGCGCCGGGTGGGCGGGTGGTAGCCTGCAAGTACGGCGTGCATGTCGACGATCACTGGTCAGTGGACGATGTCCTCGCTGAGGCCCGATCCTGGCGCGAAAAATGTTCGCATGAGCTTGCCGGCGTCTGACTGACAGCAGTGCCGGCGCGCTTTTGGCCACCGACAAGGGCTGGTATGGCTTGTCGACGGACGGCCGACGGGTGGTGCTTTCTGGAGCCCCAAAAGTCGCAACAAAATTGCTTACGTGACTGTAGTGCTTGACGTGATTGTGTACTATGGTTATGGTCTCTGACGCTCCGGCTGATCCGGAGCGCTCGCTCTTTGCATCGTTTATCTGATCCCATGCTGCGCGAGCGATGCCGCTCGGGCTGGAAGGAAGCTCGTCCCCCATGCTCCTGATCCAACGGCTTGTGGTTCGGCGTGCCGAACGGTACCAGGCGCGCACTACCGGAAAGGGCGGAAAGGGCGCTAACCTTCACAAAACCGTAACAAGCCGCCGGAGCCCTAGACGATGCGGCTGGCCTTGTTGCCCCAGTAGCGGTCGCGCAGCAGGCGCTTGTAAAGCTTGCCGGTCGGCAGGCGCGGCAGCTCGGCCTCGTAGTCGATCGAACGTGGCACCTTCTGGCGGGCGAGGTGCTGACTGCAGAAAGCCAGGAGCTCGTCGGTGATCGCCTGGCCCGGCGGCACGCCCGGCATGAGCTGCACCACCGCCTTCACTTCCTCGCCGAGATCGGGATTGGGCACGCCGAACACGGCGGCGTCGGCCACCTTGGCATGGGTGATCAGGAGGTTCTCGCATTCCTGCGGATAGATGTTCACGCCGCCAGAGATGATCATGAAGGTGGCGCGGTCGGTGAGGTGGAGATAGCCGTCGCCGTCGACGTAACCGACATCGCCCACCGTGCTCATGGCGCCGTCGGCGGAGCGCGCCTCCTTGGTCTTCTGCGGATCGTTGAAGTACTCGAACGGCGTCGCGGTCTCGAACCACAAGGTGCCGGGCGTGCCGACCGGCAGCTCGTTCATGTCGTCGTCCAGCACGTGCAGCTTTCCCAGAAGCACGCGGCCCACCGTGCCCTTGTGCGCCAGCCATTCCTGCGAATTGCAGGCCGTGAAGCCCAATCCCTCGGTGGCGCCGTAGTACTCGTGGATGATCGGGCCCCACCATTCGATCATCTGCTCCTTGACCTGGACAGGGCAGGGTGCCGCGGCATGGATGGCAATCTCGAGCGAGCGGAGGTCGTGGCGCTTGCGGACCTCCTCGGGCAACTTCAGCAGGCGCGAGAACATGGTCGGCACGAGCTGGCTGTGCGTCACGCGATGCTTTTCGATGAGCTGGAGGTAATGCTCGGCGTCGAAGCGTTCCATGATGATGGCGGTGCCGCCCATCGCGATGGTGAGATTCACGGCGGCCTGCGGCGCGGAGTGATAGAGCGGCGCCGGCGACAGATAGATCATGCCCTCGCGGTACTGCCAGAGCTTCACGAGGAAATCGAAGATCGGCAGCTTCTGCGCCGGCGGCTGCTCGGGCAGGGGTCGCAGGATGCCCTTGGGGCGGCCGGTCGTGCCTGAGGAATAGAGCATGGCGGTGCCGAGCCATTCGTCGGGGATCGGCGTTGGCGGGAAGCCCGCCGTCGCCTCGTCGAGGTTCAGGACCTTCTTGCCGTCGCCTTTTCCGTCGACGATCAGGCAAAGCTCGATGCCGGGGCAGAGCGGCAGCGCGCCCAACGCCACCTCGCGCTTGGCCTCTGAGGTGATCAGCACCTTCGACTGGCTGTTGTTCAGGATGTAGGCGAGCTCCTCGACCGTGAGGAAGGAGTTCACGCAGGTATAGTAGAGGCCGGCGCGTTCGCCCGCCGTGCAGCACTCGACGTAGCGCGCGTTGTTCTCCATGTAGATCGAGTAGTGGTCGAGAAGCGCGACGCCGCGGGCACGCAACAGGTGTGCCAACCGGTTGCTGCGCGCTTCGAGCTCGCCGTAGGTGATGGTCTCGCCGCTGCCAGCCATGATGACGGCCGGATGTGCTGGCTGCGATTTCGCATACTTGCCCGGGTACATCTTCATTTCCTCCTCTTCCGGACCGCGCGCTTCCAGCGCGCTCATGGGAGCGCATTCACATGCGCGTCTGCGCGCGCGGGACGCGCGCGGTCCGGAAGACATTTGACCATGACACCGACGCTGCGCCAAAGTCCCGCGCATGCTCGAAACATCGCTCAAAACCAAGATCATGAACGAGGTCGATCGCCAGTTCGACGATCAGACCAAGGTCCTGGCCGACCTGGTGAAGATCCCCTCGACCCGGTTCCGCGAGGCGCCGGCGCAGGACATGATGGCCCGTCTGTTCAAGGAAGACGGGCTCTCGGTCGATCGCTGGCAGATCAAGATCGACGACCTGAAGCATCTGCCGGGCTACTCGCCGCACAGCCAGGACTACGACGATGCCTGGAACGTGGTCGGCGCCTGGCGGCCCAACAGCCCGAAGGGCCGCTCGCTGATCCTGAACGGCCATATCGACGTGGTGCCCGAGGGGCCGCACGACATGTGGAGCCGTCCGCCCTTCGAGCCCGCCGTCAAGGACGGCTGGATGTACGGCCGCGGTGCCGGCGACATGAAGGCCGGCCTCATCCTCAACGTCTTTGCCCTCAGGGCACTTCGCGCTCTGGGCTACCAGCCCGCCGCCGACGTCTACCAGCAGTCGGTGGTCGAGGAGGAATGCACGGGCAACGGCGCGCTAGCCTGCCTGCAGCGCGGCTATCGCGCCGATGCCGCGCTGATCCCCGAGCCGTCATCGGGCGTGCTCACCGTGGCCCAGGTCGGCGTCATGTGGTTCCAGGTCAAGGTCACCGGCCATCCGGTGCATGTCTACAAGGCCGATGCCGGCTCGAACGCCATCGAATCGGCGTTCCGCCTGATCCAGCAGCTGCGCGAGCTGGAGAAGAAGTGGAACGAGAAGAAGGCGCACGACAAGCATTTCTGCGATCACCATCATCCGGTGAACTTCAACGTCGGCAAGATCGCCGGCGGCGACTGGGCGAGCTCGGTGCCGGCGTGGTGCACCTTCGACATGCGCGTCGGCGTGCTGCCGTCGCAGACCCTGAGGGAGTGCCGCCAGGAGATCGAGCACGTCATCCGCACCGCCGCGGCCAACGATCCGTTCCTGGGCAACAACCCGCCGACCGTGACCTGGGAAGGCTTCCAGGCCGAGCCGTTCGTGCTCAAGAACCACGAGCAGGTGCGCGACGTCCTGGCCGAGGCGCACAGGACGGTGTGGGGCCAGGAGCTTTTGGACAAGACCTCGACCGGCACGGCCGACAACCGTTTCTTCGGCCTCTATGCCGGCATCCCGGCCCTGGTCTACGGGCCGCAATCCGACGACATCCACGGCTTCGACGAGCGCGTGAACCTGGAATCGATCCGCAAGATCACCCAGGCGACGGCGCTGTTCGTCGCCGAGTGGTGCGGGTTGCAGGAGGTTTAAGTCTTCCGGACCGCGAGCTTCCAGCTCGCTCATGAATCATGAGCGAGCTGGAAGCTCGCGGTCCGGAAGATTAAGAGTTTCATGTGTGTCCAATGGATTGACCCGGTAACCGCACAGCCATAGCTTCCCCTCGCGAGTTCGAGCTTTGTCGGAAACGACGCCTCGGCCGCCGCATTGGGGGGACCAGGGAAACGGGAGCCGTCGGCTCCCGTTTTTCGTTCACCGCAGCCGCCGCACCGAAGCGAACAGGCCGAGCGCCACACCGCCCAGCACGACGCTGATGCCGACGAGGCGCAAGCCGCCGACCGGCTCGTCGACCAGGATGGCGGCGAAGACCAGCGCCACGCAGGGCACCAGCAGCGAGATCGGCCCGACCTTGGCCGCCGGGTAGGTGCGCAGCAAGGTGCCCCACAGCAGGTAGCCCAGCCACATCACCGGCACGACCGTGTAGAGCAGCACCAGCCAGCCCTTCCAGGTCGGCGCCAGGATCGGCGCCAAGAGATGCTCAGGCCCTTCGACTAAAAGTCCGGCCAACGCCAGCGGAACGGTCGGCAGCAGGCTCGCCCAGGCGGTGACCGCGAACATCGACACGCCGCGCGCCGAGCGGAACACCAGGTTGCCGGCTGCCCAGCTCAGCGCCGACATCAGCGCCAGCACGACGGCGAAAACGCTGGCGTTGCCCGTCACCGACTGCGCGATCAGCACGACGCCGATGCCGGCAACGACCAGGCCGAGCCATTGGCCCGTCGTTGCATGCTCGCGCAGGAAGAGCGCGGCCAGCACGACCGTCAGCGGTCCCTGCAGCTGGACCAGCACCGAGGTCAGGCCCGGCGGCAGGCCGGCCTGCATGGCGAAGAACAGGAACACGAACTGGCCGCCGAACATCAAGGTGCCGATGCCCGCCAGCGTCGTCCAGGAGATGGCGGGTTTCGGCACGAACAACACCGGCAGCGCCGCCAGGGCAAACCGCCAGGCGGCGAAGGTGAACGGCGTGTATTCGTCGAGGCCGAAGCGGATGGCGGTGAAGTTGAAGCCCCACATCGCCACGATCAGCAACGCGCCCAGCGCGTGCGCCGGCTTCAAGCGGTCACAGCCAGACCCACGGCCGGGCGTTCTTGTCGGCCGCTTGCCAGGCCTCGACCTTGTCCTTGTGCGTCATTGTCTGGGCGATGTCGTCGAGCCCGTTCAGCAGCGCATGCTGGCGGCGCGCATCGACCTTGAAGGGGATGACGCGGCCGGTCGGCGACACGACCTGGCAGTTCTCGAGATCGACCGTGACGCGGGCGTTGCCTGGTGAGGCGCGCATCTCGTCGGCCAGCTGCTCGACGTCTTCGATCGGCAGAGCCACCGGCAGGATGCCGTTCTGGAAGCAGTTGCTGTAGAAGATGTCGCCGTAGGACGGCGCGATCACCGCCTTCACGCCCATGCCGGCCAGCGCCCACACCGCGCCCTCGCGGCTCGAGCCGCAGCCGAAATTCTCCTTCGACAGGATGATCGGCGCGCCGCGATAGGGCTCCTGGTTGAACACGCAGTCGGGGTTTTCGCTGCCGTCGGGCTTGAAGCGGATCTGCTCGAAGCAGTAGGGGCCCAGCCCCTGGCGCCCGGTGTTGTTGACCAGCCGCTCGATGCGGATGACGAGATCGGTGTCGACGTTCTGGCGCATCAGGGGCGCGGCGACGCCGGTGACTTTGGTGAATTTTTCCATCCTTATCTCCCGTCGTCTCGACCGGAGCCTCGCGCAGCGAGGCGTAGCGGAGAGACCTTCTCGAAACGATTAGCAGCAAGTCGTTGAACCAAGGCCCCTCCACTCCGCTTCGCTTCGGTCGGGGCGACGGTCACTAAAGCTTCCTCACGTCCGCGATCGCGCCCTTGATCGCCGCCGCCGCGGCCATCGCCGGACTGGCGAGATGGGTGCGGGCGCCGGGGCCTTGGCGGCCGACGAAATTGCGGTTGGAGGTCGACACGCTCCGCTGGCCCGGCGGCACGCGCTCGCCGTTCGAGGCGATGCACATCGAGCAGCCGGGCTCACGCCATTCGAAGCCCGCGTCCTTGAAGATGCGATCGAGCCCCTCGGCCTCGGCTTCGCGCTTCACGCGCTCCGAGCCGGGCACGATCCACGCATTCACGTGCGCCGCCTTCTGCCGGCCCTTGGCAATGGCCGCGGCGGCGCGCAGGTCGGAGATGCGGCTGTTGGTGCACGAGCCGATGAACACCCAGTCGACCTTGGTGCCCTCGATCGGCTGGCCGGGCTCCAGCCCCTGGTACTGCAGCGCCGCCGCCCAGGACGCGCGCTTGTCCTCCGGCCCCTTGTCGGGATCGGGGATCGGCCGGTCGACGGCGATCACGTGCTCGGGGCTGGTGCCCCAGGTGATCTGCGGCGCCACCCGGGCCATGTCGATCGTGTGCTCGCGGTCGAAGTCGGCGTCGGGATCGGACGGCAGCGTGCGCCAGTGCGCCACGGCGCGCTCCCACATCGCGCCCTTGGGCGAGAAGTCGCGCCCGTTCAGGAACTCGAAGGTGGTGTCGTCGGGCGCCACCATGCCGGTGCGCGCGCCCATCTCGATCGAGAGATTGCAGAGCGTGAGCCGGCCTTCCACGGTGAGGCCGCGCACCGCCGAGCCGGCATACTCGACCGCGTAGCCCGTGCCGGCCGCGGTGCCGAGATCGCCGATGAGGTGCAGGATCATGTCCTTGGCGGTCACGCCTTCCGGCACCTTGCCCTCGAACTGGACGCGCAAGCGTTTGGGCTTGCGCTGCACCATGGTCTGGGTCGCGAGCACGTGCTCCAGCTCCGACGAGCCGATGCCGAAGGCGAGCGAGCCCATGCCGCCATGGGTGCAGGTATGGCTGTCGCCGCACACCAGGGTCGTGCCGGGCAAGGTCAGGCCCTGCTCGGGCCCGACGATATGGACGATGCCGTTGCCGTCCTTGCCGATGTCGAACAGGTGGATGCCGAACTTCCGGGTATTCTCGCGCAGGCCCTTCAGCAGCGGCGCGCCGGGCGGAAACGTCTCCTCGGTGCGCCCCGGCAGGGTCGAGATCGCGTGATCGGGCGTGGCGTAGATCAGCCGCGGTTGGGCCGGCGTGTAGCCCTTCTCGGTGACATCACGCAGCGCTCGTGCACCCGACAGGTCGTGCAGCAGCAGGCGGTCGATGTGCAGCAGCACGAAGCCGTTGCCCAGATCCGTGATGACGTGACTGTCCCAGATCTTGTCGAAAAGGGTCTTGGCCATGGCGTTCCTCCGGGGCGGATAACAGCATCCGCCATCGCCGGAAGGAAGCCGGTTTACGCAGGGCTGGTCCCGCCGTCAGGCGGGCTTTTCCCGACGGCGCACCAGCAGATTCGGGACGGCGATCTGCACGGCGTCCCCGGCCTGGTTCATGGTCGTCGTTCGCACCTTGATGATCCCCTGATCGGGATGCGACTTCGATGGCTTTACGTCCAGTATCTCGCTGTGCACGTGCAGCTCGTCGCCGGGCCGGACCGGCCGAGGCCAGCGCAGCTCGTCGAAGCCCATGCCCACGACACCGCCGGCCGGCTTGAGGTCGCTGTCGACCAGAAGCCGCATGGTGATCGCCGCCGTGTGCCAGCCGCTGGCCGCCAGGGCGCGGAAGATCGTGTTCTTCGCGCCCTGGTCGCTGAGGTGAAAGGGCTGAGGATCGAACTCGGCGGCGAACGAGGTCATACGATCGGCCTCGACCCGCACCGTGCCGGAGCCGAAGGTCTGGCCGACCTTGTAATCCTCCAGGTAGTTCTCGTGACCGTTGCCCATCGCATCCTCCCGTCGAATCGTCAGGCCGCCGACGCTTGGCCGGTCTGCTCTCGCACGATGTAGTCGGCGTACCAGTCGGCCCAGGCGTCATCGCGCCGGCCCAGCTGCTTCTCGTACGTGCCATGTGCCGCCTCGGCACGGCGCAGAGCGCGCGCCAACTCGGCCGCTGAAGCGAAGGTCACTTCGTTGCCGTCGACCCGTCCAGGCAGTCGGGCGGTCACCTCCTGCAGCAGCCATTCGTTGCCGTCGGGATCGCGGAACGTGGCGTAGGAGCAATAGCTGCGCCGCTGCGGGTCGATGCCGGGCTGGGGCGCCTCGCCGACGCCGCGATGGAACACGTCGCTCACGGCGAGGCCGCGCGCCGCAAGCTCGGCATGCGTCGCCACGATATCGGACACCACGAGAAAGAGCCCGCTCGCCGAGCCCGGCGTGGCCGGCGTCAGTCCCTTGCCGAAGTGGACCGAGCAGGGCGAGCCCGGCGGCGTGAACTGCACGGCGCGGAAAGCGGCGCCGACCACAAAGTCGGCATCGAGCCGCCAACCCAGGCTGCCGTAGAACTGCTTGGCGCGGTCGACGTCGGAAACGGGAATCACGACGACCTCGAGCTTCATGTCGATCGCGGTATTCAATTGAGTCATGACGACCTCCCTGTGGCGCACCGGTGTGCTGCCGGAGATCTACCGCCGCGCCGCCGCGATCGCTCGTTAAGGCTTGTGAAAGGCCGTTAAGAGTTGCCGGCTCAGGCCAACAGGTCCCTCGCGGCCTTCAGGTCGGCGGTGGCAAAGCCCTCGGTGAAGCGGTCGTAGATGTCGGCCAGCTGCTGTCGTGCCGCCGTCCGCCGGCTGCCGGGGCGTGCGAGCCGCACCAGGCTCATCGCGACGCGCAACTGCCACGACAGGGCCGACTGCTTCTCGGCCAGCTCAAGCGCGCGGCAGAACAAAGACCAGGCCTCGTGCTCATCGCCCATCCTTGCGCAGACTTCACCCTTGACGCGCAGCAATTCGGGCAGGTTCAGCAGCCCGCCCCGGGCCTCGGTCGCCTCGATTGCCCCATCGATCACCCGCGTCGCCTGCTCGCCCCGACCGGTGGAGGCGAGCGCCATGGCCAGCGCAGCGCCGAAACCCGGCGTGTACAGCCAGTAGCGGTCCGCTTCGAGGCTGGCGATCGAGCGACGCAACAAGTTGGAACCTTCCTCGACGCCGCCGCGCTGCACCAACGCTTCGGCCCGCATACCCAGGCCGACATCGCGATAGGGTTCCAGGAAATGCGCCGTGGCGTGCGCGATCAGGCGCTCGGCCTGCTGCTCGACCACGGTCCAGTGGCCGGCCCAACCATGGACCGAGGCACCCCAGATGAGCCCGATGCAGGAGGTGACGGGATCGTCATCGGCCAGCGGCGTCCGCGCGATCTGGCCGGCCATTTCGAGCGCCTGGTCGGGATGGCCGAGCAGCCACAGGATACGGGACAAGGGGATGCGAGGCGGCCTGTAGAAGGCGAAATGGCCGGGGTCCGTCGGCCGCACGCCGGCTGCCTCGGAGAGGCAAGTGTCGAGATGGAAGCGCGCTTTGGCTTGATCACCACCAAGATGATGCGAGACACCGAGCAGGATATGTGCGGCGGCCCGACCGACCGGATCGCCGATCTCGCCCGTGACCTCTTCCATGCGCTGCGCCGCGTCGAGGGTGCGCCCGATCTCACCGATGCGCCGATAATAGAGATGCAGCCGGTTCAGCAGCCTCACCTGGTTGAAGCGATCGTCCAATGCGGCAGCGATGTCGAGGCCGCGCTCCAGCGCCGCTCCCGCTTCCTCGCTGTTGCGACTGGTCAGCATCAGCGAGTGGCCGAGCCCCGCCTGCAGTTCCATCTCGAAACGCGTGCCGCGTTCGCTCTCTTCGATCACCTTGAGGGCCCGCTCGGTCCAGCGCCGACATTCGTCGAGCAGCGAGACCTCGATGAAGAGAGGCGCCGCCACCGCGGCAAGCTCCACGCCGAGCGCGCGATCGCCCGCTTCGGAGAAGGACCAGTCGAGCGCCGCGCGCACGTTGCCCAACAGCGACGCGCGCTCGAGACGTCGATCGCCGTCGCGGGGCGTCACGGCCTGCGTCCTCTCGGCTCTCGTCCGTTCGAGGAAGGTGCGGAAGTAGGCGGCATGACGGCGGGCCGAGGCCGGCTCTTCGCCGCTCTCGGCCAGCTTGGACCGGGCGTAGGCCCGCATGGTGTCGAGCAGCCGGTAGCGCGGCGTTTCGCCTGTGTCGGCCTGAACCAGCGACTTGGCGACCAGCTGCTCGAGCGCTTCCACCACCGTCTCCGGATCGAGCGACGAATCCGTTGCCACGGCCTTGGCCGCTCCCAACGTGAAGGCGCCAGCCAGAATCGAGAGACGGCACAAGGTGGCGCGTTCGCTCTCGGGAATGAGGTTGTAGCTCCAGTCGAGCGTGGCGCTCAGCGTCTGGTGCCGCGGCAATGCGGTTCGCCGCCCCTGCCACAGGAGCCGCAGCCGGCTGTCCAGCAGAGTCGCCAGCGCATGCAGCCCGTGGGCGCCGATGCGGCCGGCGGCCAGCTCGATCGCCAGCGCATTGCCGTCGAGCTTGCGGCAGATCTCCCCGACGATGGCGGCGTTGGCGTCGGTCAGCTCGACCGGGTGACCGCTGGCGGCGGCGCGCTCGACGAACAGGTGCGCTGCGGCAAATGCCATGACCTCGGAAGCGCCGAGCGTGTCGTGCCGCGGCGCCTCGAGCGCGGGCAGCCGGAAGACATACTCGCCCTCCACCCGCAGGGCTTCGCGGCTGGTCGCCAAAAGACCCACCTCGGGACAGTCGCGGAACACGGACTCCGCCAGCCGGGCGGCTGAGTCGATCACATGCTCGCAATTGTCCAGCACGAGCAGCACCCGCCGGTGCTGCAGGAAATTTAGCAAGGTCGGCAGCGGATCGCCCGACTGGACGGCGACGCCCAATGCTGCGGCCACCGCGCTCGGCAGCAGGGTGGGCTCGTGAATCGCCCCGAGATCGACGAAGGTCACGGCATTGGCGAAGGCCGCTAGGCTGGCATGCGCCACCGCGATGGCGACCGTCGTCTTGCCGATCCCGCCGGAGCCATGCAGCGTGACGAAACGGTGATTGGCGAGCAGCGTCGAGACCTCGGCCACAGCTGCCTCGCGCCCGACCATGCGGCCGAGCGGTCGCGGCAATCCCGACGGCGGGACGGGCGAGGCAACGGGCGCCGATGGCAGGGCGCCGGGCTTTGCCGCAACGGTCGGTGACTCGACGATCGCGGCGACCGGCGCAACCAGGCAGTAGCCGCGTCCGGAGACGTTGGTGACGTAGCGGGCGCCGTCGCGGCCGTCGCCCAGCGCCTTGCGCAGCATGGCGACATGGACCCGGAGGCTGCTTTCATCGACCGTGATCTTGGGCCAGACCCGGGCCATCAGCTCCTGTTTGCCGACAACGTCGCCGGCGTGGTCGGCCAGGGCAATCAGAAGGTCCAGCGCACGGCTGCCGATGGCGATCGGCACGCCGTTTTTCTCCAGAAGCCGTTTGTCGGCGTGCAGGCGGAAAGGGCCGAAAGCGACGCTCCCGCGAGGGCCGGCAGCACCACGATCCATGACGCGCCCCGGGCGAAGCGAATGGGCTGCCTCGCCATGAGCCTGCATAGCGCGTGGGCAATCGTCCGCCAAGTCACGGCAGAGTTTGCGATTCTTCGCGAAACTAAACTCGCCCGACGCTTCGGTCTGGCCGATTTTCGGGGAAGGAGAAGCCATAGGGCAGATATGGGCAAGACGATCCTGATCACCGGCGCCGGATCCGGCCTGGGGGAGGGCGCGGCATTTGGGCTGGCGCGCCAGGGTCATCGCGTCATCGCCACGGTACAGGTCGCACCTCAGGTCACGGCCTTGCGATGCAAGGCCGAGGCACTGGGCCTGACGTCGATGGAGGTCGAAAAGCTCGACCTGCTTGACCCGTACGACGTCGCACAGGCGCTGAAATGCGACATCGACGTCCTGTTCAACAATGCCGGCATCGGCGAGGCGGGCCCGGTGAGCGAGATTCCCATCGGCCTGGTACGGCGCAACTTCGAGACCAACCTGTTCGCACCGCTCGCGCTCACCCAGGGCTTCGTCGCCAAGTGGGTGGCGGCGAAGCAGCCGGGCAAGGTCGTCTTCTGTTCCTCGATCAGCGGCCTCTTCACGCCGGCGGGGTTCGGCGTCTACGCCGCGACCAAGCATGCGATCGAGGCGATCGCCGAAGCCATGCAGCATGAGTTGGTGCCGTTTGGCATCAAGGTCCAGACCGTCCAGCCCGGTCCGTATCCGACCGGTTTTACCGAGACAATGGCGGACACGCCCTTCCGCTGGCTCGATGACGGCCGCAATTTCACCAAGCGCGCAGCCATGCGCGACCTCATCGATAGCCTGTCGTGGAGCGACGAAGCCCGTCTCGATCCCGCCGAGATGATCGCCCGGCTGGTCGAGATCGTTCCCGCTGACGACGGCAAGTTCCGCAACGTCGTGCCCGAACTCATGGAAGAGCTGGTGAGGGAGTCACAAGGCGAGGCGTGGGATCGCAATATCTAGAGCGTGATGAGTTCAGCTCGATCCGTCGTCCCGACCGGAGCGCGAAGCGCGTAGCGGAGGGACCTTCTCTCGACGATAAGCTGCCTATTCGTGGAGAGAAGGTCCCTCCGCTACGCCTCGCTGCGCTCGGCTCCGGTCGGGACGACGAATCGAGCTGAACTCATCATGCTCTAGGTCGGCTCTTTCCTGTCCAGCGAAGCTGCGGGGCGTCGCCGTCATACGGCGGCCCGCCTTCGCCGAAGCGAAGCCGCTTCGGCTTCGCGCAGGCAGGCGGAGGGGGCAGAAGCACCATCATTGATGCTCATGCCCAATACCATCGTGCAATAGGCGCGACGCCAACCAGCCCCTTACAACTCTTAACAGACGATAACGAGCGTTCGCGCGGGGTGAGGCGTAACTGTTCAGTGCTCGAACGACGAGCTTCCAACCGGGGGAGAACAATCATGAACAGGCTTCCCATCGCGCTCGCGCTGACAGGCGCCGTTGCTCTCGTCGCCTTGGGCGGCCACGCCCTGGTCGCGGCGGACAAATACAGCGTCGCCGTGCCCGACGGCCTCGCTCTATCTGAGTTCAAGGGATACGAGGACTGGGCGGTGGTCGGGGCCAGCCAGACCGAGGACAACCTCAAGGCCATGGTCGCCAACCCGACCATGATGGCGGCTTACAAAGCCGGCGTCCCACTCAACGGCCGGGCGTTCCCCGACGGCTCCACGATCGCCAAGATCCAGTGGAAGCCCATGAAGAGCACGGAGGCGCCCTTCGACGTGCGCATCTCGACCACGCTCAACGAGGTGCTGTTCATCACGAAGGACAGCAAGCGGTTTCCGAACAGCGCCGGCTGGGGCTACGCGCGGTTCACCTACGACGTCGCGACCGACACCTACAAACCCGACGGGCGCGGCACCGACTGCGGTCACGCCTGCCACACGATCGTGAAGTCGAAAGACTACATCTTCACCGCATACGGCAAGAGGTGAGCCATGGCCTACTTAGTCAAGATCAACGGCAAGACCCACAGTGTCGACGTCGACGGCGACACGCCGCTGCTCTGGGTGCTGCGCGACGTGCTGGGCATGACCGGCACCAAGTTCGGCTGCGGCATGGCGCTGTGCGGCGCCTGCACCGTGCATGTCGACGGCAATGCCGTCCGCTCCTGCGTCACGCCGGTCGACAGCCTGAAGGGCTCGTCGGTGACCACCATCGAGGCGGTCGGCTCGACGCCGGCCGGGGCGAAGGTGCAGAAGGCGTGGCTCGATCGCGAGGTCGTGCAGTGCGGCTATTGCCAGTCGGGCCAGATCATGTCGGCCGCCGCGCTGCTGGCGGCGAACCCCAAGCCGACGGAC
This sequence comes from Rhodospirillales bacterium, assembly GCA_016185145.1. Taxonomy (GTDB): domain Bacteria; phylum Pseudomonadota; class Alphaproteobacteria; order Reyranellales; family Reyranellaceae; genus Reyranella. Next base: position 29,012 of record JACPOB010000042.1, read on the forward strand.
GCCGACATCGACGATGCGATGGCCGGCAACATTTGCCGCTGCGGCACCTACGGCCGCATCCGCGAGGCCATCAAGCAGGCCGCGCAGTCGCAGACCCGGTCGCAGGGCAAGGGAGGCTGATCATGACCGACCTCTCACGGCGCAACTTCCTGCTCACCGCCGCCGGCGGCGGCATGATGCTCGGCCTCAGCCTGCCGCCCGCCGGCGCCCAGGCCGCTGGCGACAAGCCCTTCGTGCCCAACGTCTTCGTGCGCATCGGCAAGGACGGCCAGATCGTGCTCACCATGCCTTATGTCGAGATGGGGCAGGGCACCTACACCTCGATCCCCATGTTGATCGCCGAAGAGCTCGAGGTCGCGCTGAGCCAGGTGAAGCTCGAGCATGCACCGCCCGACGAGAAGACCTACGGCAACCCGCTGCTGGCGGGCGTGCAGGCGACAGGCGGCTCGACGGCGGTCATGGCATCGTGGCAGCCGCTGCGGCAGGCCGGTGCGGTCGCCCGCACGCTACTCATCCAGGCGGCCGCCAAGCGCTGGAACGTCGACCCGGTGTCGTGCCGCGCCCAGGAAGGCGAAGTCCTCCACACCGCGTCCGGCCGCAAGCTGAAATATGGTGAGCTCGCCGCGGATGCCGCCAGCCTGCCGGTGCCCAAGGACGTGCCGCTGAAGGCTCCCAAGGACTTCAAGCTGATCGGTACGCCGGCCAAACGGCTCGACGCGCCGGCCAAGGTCAACGGCGCGGCGCTCTACGGCATCGATGTCCGCCCCCCGGGCGTCAAGGTCGCGACCCTGGCGCAGTCGCCGGTGTTCGGCGGCAAGCTGAGGAACGTCGACGACACGGCGGCCCGCGCCGTCAAGGGTGTACGCCAAGTCGTGAAGCTCGACGACTGCGTCGCGGTTGTCGCCGACCACATGGGCGCGGCGAAGAAGGGACTGGCCGCCCTCAAGGTCGAATGGGACGATGGTCCGCACGCCAATCTCACCACGCAGGACATCGCGCGCGAGCTCGAGCAGGCCACGCGCAACGCAGGCGCGGTCGCCGAGGATGTCGGAGACACCGACAAGGCGCTGGCCTCGGCCGCGACCAGGGTTGAGGCGTCCTACCAGGTGCCGTTCCTGGCGCATGCCACCATGGAGCCGATGAACTGCACCGTGCACGTGCGCCGCGACGGCTGCGACGTCTGGGTCGGCACCCAGGTCGCGGCGCGCGCCCAGGCGGCGGCGGCCAAGGTCACTGGCCTGCCGCTGGAGAAGGTCGTGCTGCACCAGCATCTGATCGGCGGCGGCTTCGGCCGGCGGCTGGAAATCGATGGCGTGACGCGCGCCACCCAGATCGCGCAGAAGGTCGATGGGCCCGTGAAGGTCGTGTGGACGCGCGAGGAGGACATCCAGCACGACATGTACCGGCCCTTGTGGTTCGACCGCCTGTCGGCCGGCCTGGACGAAAGCGGCAAGCCTGTCGCCTGGAACCATCGCTTCGCCGGCTCTTCGGTGATCGCGCGCTGGCTGCCGCCGGGCTTCAACAACGGCCTCGACCCGGACAGCATCGAGGGCGCGGTCAAGTTCGCCTACGGCCTGCCCAACAAGCGTGTCGAGTATCTGCGCGTCGAGCCGCCGGGCATTCCGACCACCTTCTGGCGCAGCGTCGGACCTTCGCACACCATCTTCGTGGTCGAGAGCTTCATGGACGAGCTGGCGGCCGCGGCGAAGCAGGATCCGGTCGCCTACCGGCTGGCGCTGCTCGACAAGACGCCGCGCGCCAAGGCAGCGCTGGCGCTGGCCGCCGAGAAGGCCGGCTGGGGCCGGAAGTTGCCGGAGGGCAGCGGCCGCGGCGTTTCCGTGCAGACGGTGTTCGGCAGCTGTTTCGCGACGGTCGCGGAGGTCGCGGTCGCCAAGGACGGATCCGTGCGCGTGCGGCGCGTCGTGGCAGTGATGGACTGCGGCACGGTGGTCAATCCGGATACGGTGCGGGCGCAGATCGAAAGCGCGATCAACTTCGGCATCTCCGCTGCACTCTACGGAGAGATCACGCTGAAGGATGGCCGCGTCGAGCAGTCGAACTTCGACAACTACCAGGTGCTGCGCATGGACGAGGCGCCGGTGATCGAAGTGCATATCGTGAAGAGCGGGGAGGCGCCCGGCGGCATGGGCGAGCCGGGGACCTCGGCGATCGTGCCCGCCGTCGCCAATGCGATCTTCGCCGCAACGGGCAAGCGGCTGCGTAAGATGCCGGTGGATACGGAGCTGCTGAAGAGGCCGGCATGACGGCGCTTGGCATATGGCCGAGAAAATCTCGCTTCCCCGCATCCCTCCGCCGGACGACGCTTTGGGGTAGCGGGGCACCAGTCGCGCGCCATCGGCGCTGCGGATCGTGAGGCCGTGTGATGGCGAGTTCCCACGCTGTTCCAAAATCGCGATGGATCGCCATCGTTGCCGTGGTGGTGCTGGTCGTTGTGGCCGGTGGTGGCTGGTACCTGTTTGGCCATAACCTCAGCAAGGCGCCGGCTGCTGCGGCGCCGCCGCCTCCGGCTCCTGCAGTCGGCGTGCGACTGGCGGCCATGAAGGGCGTCAGCGAGTCCTTCGAGTTCGTCGGCCGCATCAAGGCCCTCGAAAAAGTAGAGGTGCGCGCCCGCGTCGAAGGCTTCCTCGAGAAGGTGCTGTTCCGCGAGGGCCAGGACGTCAAGACAGGCGAGCTGCTCTATCAGATCGAGAAGGTGCAGTTCCAGGCGGCCCTCGACCAGGCCAAGGCCAATCTCGCCGTCGCCGAAGCGGCGTTGACCAACGCCAAGCTCGAATATGACCGCAGCCTCGAATTGGTGAAGCGCAACTTCAGCCCGCAGAGCCAGGTCGATGCGAACAAGGCGGCGCTCGACACCGCCACCGGTCGGGTGATGCAGGCCAAGGCGGCGCTGACGCAGGCCCAGGTCAATCTCGACTACACCGACATCCGCGCGCCGATCGACGGGCGCATCGGGCGGACCGCCTACACGGTCGGCAATCTCGTCAATCCGGCGAGCGGCGTGCTCGCCACCATCGTCAGCCAGGACCCGATCTACGTGCTGTTTCCGGTGAGCGTGCGCGATCTCGAGGCGATCCGCGAGGCGCGGCGCACGGAGGATGGCGGCATGGCCAAGATCGACATCCGCGTCCGCCTGCCCGGCGGCCAGGAGTACGCCCAGCGCGGCGTGTGGAACCTCACCGACCCGCAGGTCGATCCGCAGACCGACACGCTGATCATGCGGGCGACCATGCCCAATCCCGATCGCACCCTGACCGACGGCCAGTTCGTCACGGCCATCATCCGCGAGCGCCAGGAAGCGCCGCGGCTCGTGGTGCCGCAGTCGGCGGTGCAGGTCGACCAGTCCGGCTACTACGTGCTGGTCGTCAACGATCAGCACAAGGTCGAGCAGCGCCGCGTGCAGACCGGCCCGCAGCGCGGCACCGACGTCGTCGTCACCTCGGGCGTGAAGGAAGGCGAGAAGGTGATCGTCGACGGCATCCAGAAGGTGCGGCCGGGGCAGGTCGTGCAGGAGACGGTCCTGCCGGCGACGTCGAATGGTTAAGTCTTCCGGACCGCGCGCTTCCAGCGCGCTCATGATCATGAGCGAGCTGGAAGCGCGCGGTCCAAAAGACCATGAGGAGCACCGGCCATGATCTCCGGCATCTTCATCGACCGGCCGCGGCTCGCTTTCGTCGTCTCGATCGTCATCACGCTCGCGGGCTTCATCGCGATCTTCCAGATCCCGGTGGCGCAGTTCCCCGAGATCGTGCCGCCGCAGGTCTCGCTCACCGCGGCCTATCCCGGCGCCGACGCCGAAGTGGTCGAGACCACGGTGGCGCAGCCCATCGAGCAGCAGATCGTGGGCGTCGACAACGCCCTCTACTTCCAGTCGGCCAGCGCCGCCGACGGCAGCTACACGCTGAACGTGACCTTCGCCCTCGGCACCGATCCCGACATCAACACGGTCAACGTCCAGAACCGCGCGCAGCTCGCGGTGCCGCTCCTGCCGCAGGAGGTGCAGCGCCAGGGCCTGGTCATCCGCAAGAAGTCGGCGGCGCTCCTGCAGGTGATCACGATCTATTCGCCCAAGAACACCTACGACGCGCTCTATCTCAACAACTACGCCACCATCAACGTCATCGACCAGCTGGCGAAGATACGCGGCGTCGGCCAGGCGAGCCTGTTCGGCGCGCTCGACTATTCGCTGCGGCTATGGCTCGACACCGACCGGCTGACCGCCTTCAACCTCACGCCGACCGACGTGGTGACCGCGGTCCAGAGCCAGAACATCCAGGCGGCGCTGGGCCGCATCGGCGCCGCCCCGGCGCCGCAGGCCCAGCAGTACCAGCTCACCATCAAGACCCAGGGCCGGCTGACGCGGCCCGACCAGTTCGACAACATCGTGATCCGCGCCAATCCCGACGGCTCGGTCGTGCGCGTCAAGGACGTCGCCCGGGCCGATCTCGGCGCCAAGAGCCAGGAGCGTTACAGCCGCTTCAACGGTGCGCCGTCGGCGACGATCGGCATCTTCCAGTCGCCCGGCGCCAACGCCGTCGACGTCGCGGCCAACGTCCGCAAGGTCATGGACGAGCTGAAGCAGCGCTTCCCCGACGATCTCGAATACCAGGTGTTCTGGGATTCCACGGTGTTCGTGACCTCGACCATCGACGAGGTCGTCCACACGCTGGTCATCGCCTTCGTGCTGGTGGCGATCGTCGTCTTCCTGTTCCTGGGCAAGCTGCGCACCACCCTCATCCCGCTGGTCGCCGTGCCGGTGTCGATCATCGGCACTTTCGCGGTCATGCTGCTGATCGGCTACTCGGCCAACACCGTCTCGCTGCTCGCCCTGGTGCTGGCCATCGGCATCGTGGTCGACGACGCCATCGTGGTCATCGAGAACGTCGAGCGCGTGATCGAGGAAAACCCCGACCTCACCATTCCCGAGGCGACCAAGAAGGCGATGGGCGAGATCACCGCGCCGATCATCGCCATCACCCTGGTGCTCCTGTCGGTGTTCGTGCCGGTCGCCTTCATCCCCGGCGTCAGCGGCCAGCTCTTCCGCCAGTTCGCCGTGGCGGTGTCGGTCGCCATGCTGATCTCGGCGGTCAACGCGCTCAGCCTGAGCCCGGCCTTGTGCGCCGTGCTGCTGAAGCGCGGCGATCATCAGCGGCGCGGACCGCTGCAGCGGGTGATGGCGCACGTGCTGGGCGCCATCGACTGGGTGCGCGACGGCTATGTCGCCATCGTGCGGCGCCTGGTGCGCCTCGCGATCTTCGGCGTCGTCGCGGTGGCGGTGTGCGGGGCGGCGGCCTATGGCGTGCTGCGGATCGCACCGCAGGGCTTCCTGCCGACCGAGGACCAGGGCGCCTTCTTCGTCGCCATGCGCCTGCCCGAGGGCGCTTCGCTCAACCGTACCGCCGACTTGGTCAAGCAGGTCGAGGACATGATCCGGCCGGTCCCCGGCGTGCAGGGCGTCGTGTCGGTCGTCGGCCTGAACTTCATCGACTACGTCGTGTCGTCCAACAGCGCCTTCTTCGTGGTGCGCCTGAAACCCTACGAGCAGCGCACCGATCGCAGCCAGTCGGCCGACGCCATCATCGCCGACCTGCGGCCCAAGCTCGCCGCCGTCCAGGGCGCCATCGCCTTCCCCTTCAACCTGCCGCCGATCCTGGGCCTCGGCAGCACCGGTGGCTTCCAGTACGTGCTGCAGGCGCTGCAGGGCCAGTCGCCGACCGACCTCGCCGCCGTGACGCGCGCCATGATCGTGGCGGCCAACCAGCAACCCGAGCTCGCCGGCGTCTTCACCACCTTCGCCGCCGACACCCCGCAGGTCTTCCTCGATATCGACCGCGACAAGGCCCAGGTGCTGGGCGTCAAGGTGAGCGACGTCTTCACTGCCCTGCAGGCGAGTCTGGGCGGCTACTACGTCAACGACTTCAACCTGTTCGGCCGCACCTGGCAGGTGAACATCGAATCGGAGGACCGCTTCCGCGACGCCATCGACGACATCTACCGCGTCTATGTGCGCAACGCCGCCGGCGCCATGGTACCGGTGCGCTCGCTGGCCACCGCCAAGCTGGTGCTCGGGCCGCAGGTGGTGATCCGCTACAACGGCTTCCGCGCCGCCGTCATCAACGGCGCGCCCAAGCCCGGCTTCAGCTCCGGGCAGGCGCTCGCCGCCATGGAGCGATTGTCGGCGACGACGCTGCCGCCCGGCTACGGCTTCGAATGGACGGCGGTGGCGCTGCAGGAGAAGACCGCGGCCGGCCAGACCGGCATCGTGCTGGGGCTCGCCATCCTGTTCGCCTATCTCTTCCTGGTGGCGCTGTACGAGAGCTGGAACATTCCGCTGCCCGTGCTGATGTCGGTCACCGTGGGCGTGCTGGGCGCCATCGTCTTCGTGTGGTGGCTGGGACTCGCCTTCGACGTCTATGCCCAGATCGGCCTGGTCGTGCTGGTGGCGCTCGCCGCCAAGAACGGCATCCTGATCGTCGAGTTCGCCGTCGAGCAGCGGCGACACGGCCGCGAATTGCTGGACTCGGCGGTCGAGGGCGCGCGGCTGCGCTTCCGGCCGGTGATCATGACCAGCTTCGCCTTCATCCTGGGCCTGCTGCCGCTGGTGATCGCCGAGGGCGCCGGCGCCGCCAGCCGCCGCGCCGTGGGCACGCCCGTGTTCGGCGGCATGCTCGCCGCCGCCATATTCGGCATCTTCGTCATCCCGATGCTGTATGTCGTGTTCCAGCGCATGCGGGAGTGGACGGCTCAGGAGAGGGCGAGACGGGACTCCAGCGCCGCTGCATCGCCAGCCGGCAGGACCTCGGCGGACTGATACCAGGGAGAAGGTCCGGGCCGCGGCCCCCACAGCCAGTCGGCGTCGGCCGGCAGCAGGATGATTGTCGGAAGGCCGAGCCGTGCGGCGAGGTGAACGGGCCAGACGTCGTCGCCGACGACCATGCGGCACGCCGCGACCTGCTCGGGCCGGCGTTCGATATCGACGCCGGCGGGCGGCGCGCTGTCCGTGAACCAGCCGACGCATGTCGAGGCTTGTGTCGTGGTCCGCAGTGCGCCGGCTGAGGGCAGGGCCTCGAGCGTCCAGCCCAGGAGATGCGGCAAGCTGCGCAACGGCGCCGCCGCAACGAACCCATCGAGTGCCGCGCCGCGCTGGACCGTCGGCATGTCGAGCCATTCGGCGACGCGCGACGAGCACTGCACCGTGGCGTCGACGCCACGTGCGAGCATCAGCGTGTCGCGCAGCGCCGCGTCGCTCTCGATGTCGGCCTGCTCGGGATAGATCAGCAGGCGGCCGGTCAGAGGCTCGCCCTGCCAGCGCGGCAGGTCAGGCGCATAGTGTTCGCCCGGCAGCTCCAGCCGCGCTTCGTGGTCCAGGAGGCCGCGCAGCCAGTCGCCCTGGCGCAACAGCAGGTCGCCGCGACGCAGGCGCAGATGCGGATCGTTGGGGCGGCTGGTCAGCGCCATCTCGAGATCGGTCAAGGCGCCGATCCAGTCGCCGCGCGCGGCGAGCAGGTTGGCGCGCGCCGACAGCGACGGCATCAGGCGATGGTCGATCGACAAGGCCTCGTTGTAGGCCTGCTCGGCGTCGTCGAGCCGGCCCAGCGCCTCGAGCGCGCGGCCTTTGTTGTGGGCGATGGCGGCGTCGCCGGGCTTTAGACGATGGGCGCGGTCGAGGGCTGCGAGCGCCGCCGCGTGCTCGCCCAGTACCGACAGGCATCCGGCCAGGTTGACCTGGGCCGCGACCTCCTTGGGCAGGAACTTGGCGGCGCGTTCCAGCGGCTCGCGTGCCTCGGCGAAGCGCCCGAGCTTCAAGCGGGCTTGACCCAGGAGGTGCAGCGCCTGTCCGGAGTTGGGCCGCGCCTCGGCGACCTGCGCCAGCAACGGCTCGGCGCCGGCGAAGTCGCCGGCTGCCGCGCGCTGCACGGCGTCGCGCGCCAGCGTCTGGATCTGGAGGTCGGATAGAGCCATCGGGGACTTCTAGGGCATGTCCGTCAGATTCTTCCGGACCGCGCGCATCCTGCGCGCTCATGATCATGCGCGCGCAGGATGCGCGCGGTCCGGAAGAGCATTGGGACATGCTCTAGCAGATGAACGGGCTTTTCACGGCAAAGAAAAAGCCGGCGGTCGACAGGGAGGCTGAGGATCGACCGCCGGCCAGTGTCCGGAGAGGGTAGGGCCCGCGCAGGGTAAAAAACGGGCCGGCTCCGGATTCGGGACTCAACCGCGCCAGAAGGGCTTGTTGACCTCGAAGTTGACGTCGCTGGCGCTCAGGCCGAGGTCACGCAGGGTGCGGGAATCGAGGGAGGCAAGCTCCTTGCGCTGCCGGGCGCGCGCGCGCCAGGTCGCCAGGATCTGGTTGAAAGCAGTGTAGGTACCGGCCAACGGTGCCTTGGAACTGTAATGAAGCGAGAGGTCGGCCATGGGATTACTCCCCGAATGAAGTGGATGCCTTGATGATCGGGGATTTGGTCCGCGGGAGGCGGCTTTACAAACAACCGTTTGTCCTGTTTTGATAAGAATACCTCATGTGAAGGGACAGCGATGAAGCGAACCCTGCCGCCGCTCAATGGATTGCGCGCTTTCGAAGCCGCCGCGCGCCATATGAGCTTTACCGATGCCGCCGACGAACTCTCAGTCACCCAGGCCGCGATCAGCCACCAGGTGCGCGGGCTCGAACAACGGCTTGGATTAAAATTATTCGTGCGCCGCAATCGCTCGCTGCTGCTGTCGGAAGCGGGCCAGGCCTACCTGCCGGCGGTGCGGGCCGCGTTCGATCAGCTGAACGAAGCGACCGAGAAACTGCTGCAGAAGGATCGCGGCGGGCATCTCACGGTGACGACGACGTCGTCGTTCGCCGTGAAGTGGCTGGTGCCGCGACTGGGCGGCTTCCAGCGCACCAATCCCGAGATCGACGTGCGCGTCAGCACCGGCACCGGCCTGGTCGATTTCTCCCGCGAGGATGTCGATATCGGCATCCGCTACGGCCGCGGCCACTGGACGTCGCTCACCGCCGAGCGATTGATGAGCGAGGACATCATGCCGGTCTGTGCGCCCTCGCTGGTCAAGGGGCCGAACGGCTTGAAGAAGCCGGCCGACCTCAAGCGGTTCACGCTCCTGCATATCGGCCCGTTTCCCGACGACTGGCAGATCTGGCTGACGGCCGCCGGGGTCAAGGGTGTCGATTCCACGCGCGGCACGTCCTTCGATTTTTCTCTCGCGGCCTATCAGGCGGCGATGGACGGGCTCGGCGTGGCGCTCGGCCGTCACGCCCTGGTGGCACCCGACCTCAAGGCCGGCCGCCTTGTCGTGCCCTTCGAGTTCAAGATGTCGTCCGACGCCGCCTACTACCTTGTCTATCCGCCCGAGGCGATCCGGCGCCGCAAGATCAAGGCCTTCCGCGACTGGATCGTCTCGCTCGCCGAGGTGAAGCAGGAACAGCCGCCGCAGCCGCGCGCGGCCTAGCCTTATCGGTGGGGACGCGCCACTGGAGTGGCGCGTCATCGGGAGTCGACACAACACCACACCACCCTGAGGAGCGGCCGCAGGCCGCGTCTCGAAGGGTGGGCATCAGCCGTGATGTTGCCCACCCTTCGAGACGCGCGCTGCGCGCGCTCCTCAGGGTGAGGTGGTCGGGTTGCTCGGTCAGTCATGACGCGCCACTGGCGTGGGCGCCCCCAGCGATAGGCCACAAGCCTGAACTATTATTTGCATTTACAAATAAAAGCCGATCGGTCATCCTCGAGCCAAAGATAGAGGAAACGCCATGCAATTCGGCTACTTCACGCTGAGCGACAACCGCTATCCCGACAATCCGCGGCAGGCCGAGGACTTCATCAAGGACATCTATGCCGAGGCCCTGTACGCCGAGAAGATCGGCCTGAACTCGGCCTGGATCGGCGAGCACCATTTCAACCTTTTAGGCGTCAACGCCTCGCCCCTGGCGATCCTGGCACAACTCGCCGGCGCCACGACCAAGCTCAGGCTGGCGCCGGCCGTGACGCTCCTGCCGGTGCATCATCCGCTGCATGTCGCCGAGGAATGGGCAACGCTCGATCTGTTGTCGGGCGGCCGCGTCGACTTCGCCGCCGGCCGCGGTTACGACCGCAAGGAGTACGAGCCCTTCCAGGCCTCGTTCGAGGACTCGGCCGACCTGTTCGCCGAGGGCCTGGAGATCGTATGGCGCGCCTGGACCGAGCCCGGCAAGTGGTCGCACAAGGGCAGGTTCTACGAATTCAAGGACGTCGAGATCCGGCCGCGCCCGGCGCAGAAGCCCTTGCGTCCCTACGTCGCCTGCTTCTCGCGGCCGTCGATGGAGCTTGCCGCCAGGAACGACTGGAACGTGATCTACGCGCCCTTCGCCGCCGCCATGGTCTACGGCTCGCTGGCCGATGCGGTCCGTGTCTACGAGGAAACCTGCGAGACCACCCACAAGCGACCGATGCGGCGAGCCATGTGCTCCTACTTCGTGCATATCGCCTCGACGCCGGCCGAGGAGCAGTACGGCAAGGAAGCGCTGGTGCGCTATTTCCAGGACGCGCTGATCGCGGCCTTCCCCTCATCGTCGGGCGAGAAGGTGCCGCCGACCTACAAGTACTTCGTCGACATCGTGAACATCCTGCGCGACATGCGGCCGGAGAAGCTGACCGACAAGTCGATCCTGTGCGGCAGCCCGCAGCATATCGTCGATACGCTGAAGCAGGTCGAGAAGGCCGGCATCGCCGAGGTCATCCTCTACTTCAACTACGGCCAGAAGCCCCACGCAGAGGTGAAGGCGCAGATGGACCGCTTCATGCGCGAGGTGGCGCCGCATTTCGACAGCCAAGGGCTGTCAGCCCGAGCGCAGCGAGGGACCTTTGAGGCCGCAGCGCAGTAAAGGACCCTCCGCCTGAGTTTACCCTGAGCTTCGCCGAAGGGGCCTCGGGACGACAGCAATTTCGTGCTAGGCATGGCGGCCTGATGGGCCCGCTCGATTCCTATCTCCCGTATCTCCTGAACCGTGCCGGGGCGCGCATCGCCGCCGCGTTCAACGACGAGATGCGGCCGCTCGGCGCCACCCTGCAGATCTGGCGCGTGCTGGCGGCGCTGCGCGAGCGCGACGGCCGGCGCATGGGCGACCTCTCCGACACGACGTCGATCGAGGTCTCGACGCTGACCCGCCTGGTCGACAGCATGGAGCAGAAGGGCCTGGTGGCCCGACGCCGCGATGCGGGCGACGCTCGCGCCATCCTGCTCCATGTCGCGCCGGCCGGCCGGCGCCTAACCCAGCGCATCCTGCCGATCGCCGAGCGCTACGAGGCGGTGGCGCTGGCGGGCTTCACGGACGGCGAGGCGCAAATCCTGAAGGCGGCCCTGCGTCGGCTCTACGCCAACATGGACGGGCTCAATTCATGATTTTCCGCAGGTGACAGCACTGCATGCAATCGAATTTTGGCGCCTTATGGTCCGCCAAAAAGCAACAAAATATCACAGTTATTGACAACGAGCACCTGAGTCATTATCTTCAGTGCGTGCGGCGCGTGTAGAGGCGGGGTTGAATAGCTTCCTTCGATCGCCGATGGTGTTGCGAACGACTCGCAAAGGGATATGTCCATGGCCCGCCTGACTTCGACCGACGACCTTCGCCGCATCATCGCCGAGCCGCGGCCGGCGACGAAAACCAAGATCCTCGACGCCCTCGACGAGCAGTCGATCGACTTCCTGAAGCGCTGCCCGTTCGCCCTGGTCGGCACGACGGCTGCCGACGGCACCGTCGAGGTCTCCCCCAAGGGCGACGAGCCGGGCTTCATCCGGGTCGAGGACCCCAAGACGCTGCTGATCCCCGAGCGCATCGGCAACAACCTGGCCTTCGGCCTCAGCAACATCCTGGCGACGGGCAAGATCGGCCTGATCGCCCTGGTCCCGGCGACCGGCGAGACCTTGCGGGTGTCGGGCACGGCCGAGATCTTCGACGATGCTGACCTCGTGGGCTCCCTGAGCTCGTTGGGCAAGCCCGCCCTGCTGGCCACGCGCGTGCACATCCAGCACTGCTACTTCCACTGCGCCCGCTCGGTCGTGCGCGCCAAGCTGTGGGACCCCAAGTCGTGGCCGGCGCCCGGTCGCATCTCCTTCGGCAAGATCATCGCCCCGCGCATCGGCGCCGACGCCAGCGTGGCCGCCCAGATCGACGCCGGAGTCGAAGGCGCCTACACTACGAGGCTCTGGACCAACAGCTGACGACAATGGGCGACCCGCCGTTTCGTGCCGAAGTCATCGGCAGCCTGCTGCGGCCGCGCATCCTCAAGGACACCGCGACCGCAATCGCCAACGGCAAGGCTGCGGCGGCCGATTACCAGTCGGTACTGGAACGCGAGATCGGCCGCGTCGTCGCCCGACAGGAAGAGCTCGGCCTCCGGGTCGCCACTGACGGCGAGTTCGGCCGGACCTCCTGGTTCGGCTTCTTCTTCGAAGGCCTCGACGGCTTTCGCCTGGAGCCCTCGCTGTTCCGCTTCCGCGATACCGACGGCGGCAGCTTCGAATGGCCGACCTGCGTTGCCAAAAGCCCGATCCGCCGCCGCGCGCCCATCACGCTCGCCGAATACCAGCGGGTGAAGACGTTCACCAAGGCCGCGCTGCCCAAGGCGACCTTGCCGACGCCCAGCGCCTTCCACTTCTTCCGCTTCACCCAGCCGTTCGATCCGGCAGTCTACGACCAGCAGCGCTACTTCGACGACCTCGTGGCGGTCTATCGCACGGAGCTCGCCGAGCTCGCCGAGGCCGGCTGCACCTACGTGCAGATGGACGAGGTGCCGGTGGCGATGCTGTGCGATCCCCTGGTGCGCGAGCAGGCCCGGGCCCAAGGCGGCGATCCCGACAAGTTGCTGGATCTCTACATAGACGTGATGCGCCGCATCCTGTCGGATCGCCCGGCCGGCGTGACGGTCGGCATGCATCTCTGCCGCGGCAACTTCCGCAGCCGCTGGATGGCCTCCGGCGGCTACGAGCCAGTGGCGGCACGCTTGTTCAACGACTTTCCGGTCGATGCCTATTTCCTGGAGTATGACAGCCAGCGCGCCGGCGATTTCTCGCCGTTGCGGCACGTGCCGAAGGATCGCCGCGTGGTGCTGGGCCTGGTGTCTTCCAAGACGCCGGTCCTCGAGAGCCGCGACGACCTGCGGCGGCGCATCGACGAGGCGGCGAAGTTCGTCGATCTCGAACGCCTGTCGCTGTCCTCGCAATGCGGCTTCGCCAGCGTCGCCGGCGGCAACTCGATCGACGAGGACACGCAATGGGCCAAGCTCGGCCTGATCGTCGACACCGCCCGCTCCGTGTGGGGCACGGCCTAAGGATCCCTCGATGCGGCGTTTGACGAGGCGCGGCTTTACCGGACTGGCCCTTGCGGCCAGCGCCTGCTCGACGCCGCCGTCACCGTCGAGTTTGCGCACCCTGACGCCGGGCACGCTCCGCATCGGCACCTATTTCGTGAATCCGCCGTTTGAATATGTGTCCGACGGGCAGAGGGTCGGCTTCGAGGTCGATCTGATGAACGCGATCGCGGCGCGCCTGTCGCTGGCGGCGGTGTTCGTCGACACCGAATGGGAGAAGATCCTGCAGGAGATGCAGGACGGCCGCTACGACTGCATCGTCGGCGGCATCACCATCACGCCCGAGCGCCAGCGCCTGCTCGCCTGGTCGACGCCCTACATGACGACGACGCTGAGCCTGGTGGTCGACGGCCGCCGCTCCCCCAACCTGCGCAGCATGGCCGACTTCCGAAACGCCGTCGTCGGCGTGCAGGCGGCGACCACCGACTACGACATCGCGATCAGGATGCAGCGCCGGGGCGAGATCGGCAGCGTCAAGGTCTATCCTTTCGCGCGCATCCAGGACGCCATGGTCGATCTCGCCGCCGGCCGCATCACGGCGGTGATGAAGGTCTATCCCGTGGCGGCCTGGCTGGCGCGGCGGACGCCCGGCCTCGTGATCGCGGCCCAGGTGCCCGACGATCCGCAGCCGCTCGGCATCGGTTTCCGGCACGACCAACGCGAGCTCCTGGCCGCGGTCAACCGTGTCCTCGCCGATCTGCAACGCGACGGCGGCTACGCCCGATTGGCGCAGAAATGGGGCGTTCCATGAAGCGCAAGGCGGCCCTGTTCCTGCTGGCGGTGATGGTGTCGGTGAGCCTCGGCGCCATCATCGTGACGTCGCTTGCCATGTATCGCCTCGCGTCCGAGCGGTACGCCGAGGAAATCCGCAAGATCGAGGCCAGCCTCAGCGATCGCTTCGCGGTCTTCGAGACCATGCTGAAGGATCAGCACGACCGCATCGTCGGCCACATGACCAAGGTGTTGCCGGACATCGCCGCCGAGCTGGAACGGACCGGCCGCTCGCCGTCCGATCTCTCGGTGGCCGATCTCGATGCCGTGACCAAGCGGTACGGTGTCCAGCACATCTACTTCATCGACCGCAGGCACAAGGTCTTCCAGACCAACTTCGCCACCGACATGGACCTTCAGTTCCCGGACAGCGACTTCACGCGCTTCCTCGATTCGGTGTTCGACAATAACAAGGTCATGAACGACGGCATCGACATATCGGAGAAGACGGGAACGCTCAAAACCTACAGCTACTTCGGACCGCCGGGTAAGGACTACATCATCGAGATCTCGACCGACATCCGTGACAGCCTGGAAGCGGGCGGCTACGGCTGGATGGGACGCTACTTCTTCGACGAGCTGCTGTCGGATCCGGTTCGTTCCAACCCGTCGATCAGGGCGCTCGACATCTACATAATGAATGCGGCCGCCACCTGGTCGCTGATCCATCCGGGACAGCAGCTCGATCCGGCGCTGGCCCGGCGCATCCAGCAGCACGGCCGGGAGGAGATCAGGAGCGACGACGGCCGCTATCTCACCGTCTACAGCGGCGAGCCGACCCTGGCGGCCACCAAGCCCGACCATCCGGTGTCGGCCAAGTATGTGATCCGCAAGATCACCTACGATGTCGGGCTGGCGCGCGCGGCGGTGATCCAGGTCCTGCTGAGCTCGCTGCTCGTGCTGGCGCTCCTGATGCCGTTGGTGTTCTGGATCGCCTCCCGGCAGCTTCAGAAGCAGCTGCTCGACCCGTTGTTCAACCTGCGCGGCGAGGCCGGCGCCATCGCCCAAGGCGATCTCAACCAGACGATCGCCAACACCGACCGGCGCGACGAGATCGGCCAGCTCGCCAACAGCTTCGCCGCCATGCGCGACGCGGTGCGCAAGACCATCACCGACCTCAAGGACACCAACCTGTCGATCGGGCGTTTCGTGCCGCAGGCCTTCCTGACGATCGTCGGCAAGCCGTCGATCGTCGAGGTCGAGCTGGGCGACAACAAGCGCAAGAACATGACGATCCTGTTCTCCGACATCCGGAACTTCACGACGCTGTCGGAAGCCATGACGCCGGACGAGAACTTCGCCTTCATCAATGCCTATCTCGAGCGCATGGGGCCGGTGATCCGCGACCACAACGGCTTCATCGACAAGTACATCGGCGACGCCATCATGGCGCTGTTCGAATCGGCCGACGATGCGCTCGAGGCCGGGATCGCCATGCTCGAGACGCTCGACGCCTTCAATGCCGAACGTCGCGCCGCGGGCCAGTTGCCGATCGCCATCGGCATCGGCATCAACACCGGTACCCTGATGATGGGCACGATCGGCGAGAAGCACCGCATGGATGGCACCGTCATCTCCGACGCCGTCAACCTCGCCTCGCGCGTCGAAGGGCTGACCAAGACCTATGGCGTGAAGCTGCTGGTCTCGCAGTACACCGTGGAGAGCCTCGCCGATCCCAAGGCCTACGACATCCGTCCGATCGACGTCGTCGTGGTCAAGGGCAGGACCCATCCGGTCACGATCTGCGAGGTGTTCCAGCGCGACCCGGCCGAGCAGCGTGCCGCCAAGGCCGCTACGCGCGAGCTGCTGCAGTCGGGCGTCGAGGCCCTGGTGCGGCGTGACCCGGCCTGCGCCCGCCGTTTCTTCGAGGAGTCGCTGCAGAAGCTGCCCGGCGACACGGCGGCCGGCAATCTGCTGAAGAAGTGTGGTTGAACAGCACACACCTCACCCTGAGGAGCACCGCGCAGCGGTGCGTCTCGAAGGGTGGGCAACAACGAGACTGGGGCCACCCTTCGAGACGCGCACTGCGTGCGCTCCTCAGGGTGAGGCATTCCTACGCCGACGACTTCCCGTAGATCGTGTCGATGTGGACGTCGGCGCAGTCGATCACCGGGAAGCCGCAGTCGTGGCCGGTGAAGGCCAGGAACAGGTCGGTGCCGCCCAGCAGCACGGCCTCGGCGCCACGCTCGGCGAGCCGGCGGCCGGCCTCGAAGAAAGTCTGGCGCTGCCGGTCGACGACGCGGCCGATGCTCGCCATGTCGACGTAGCTCTGCTGGACGCGCTCGAACTCGTCGCCTTCGGGGGCGATCACCTCGGCCCTGGTGATCCTGCCGTAGAGCTTGCTCGCCATGACGACGCGCGTGCCGATGATGCCAACGCGCCTGAGCCCGCGCTGGTTGATGGCGGCGTCGACCGGATCGAGGCCGTTGATCAGCGGCAGGGGCGAGATCGCCTCCAGCTCCTTGATGCAGAAGTGCCCGCCCATCGAGGTGACGGCCGCGGCCGCGGCGCCGGCGCCCTTCAGATGGCCGATCAGCCGGGCGAAGATCTCGGCCTGCCGGTCGGGGCGCTGGTCGGCCATGTTGCGGCTCATGTCGCGCACGTTGGCGTAGGCGATGGTGAGGTCGAGCGGGATGTTCGAGGCGTGGTGCCGCTCGATCAGGCCGCGGTGATAGAAGTCCGTGGCGGCCGGGCCGATGCCGCCGATCAATCCGATATGCATGGCCAACTCCCTCGACACGCCTCAGGCCGCCAACCCGGCCTCGCGAAACGATACCAGGCGACGCTGTGTCTCGTCCCACAGCACAAGGCGCACGCAGCGGAAACTCTCGCGCACGGTCAACCGGCCGACCTGGCGCAACTCCGGATGATCGCGCAGCACATGCGGCAGGCGGTAATAAGGAATGCGGCTGTTGAGGTGATGCACGTGGTGCACGCCGATATTGGCGGTGAACCAGCGCAGGAACGCCGGCAGGTCGTAGTGCGAGCTGCCGTGCAGGGCCGCGTCGTGCAGATTCCACTCCCGGTCATTCGCCCAGGTCGTCCGCTCGAACTGATGCTGGACATAGAACATCCAAACCCCGACCGAAGCGGCGAGCAGCAGGCTCGGCAGGTGCACCATTAGGAACGCCTTGAGGCCGATGAGCCAGATCAGCAGGGTGACGATCGAGGCGATCGCCAGATTGGTGGTCATGCTGCTGACCCACCCCCGCCAGCCGCACATCAAGCCAACCGGCAGGCGGTACTGCAGGATGAAGAGATAGGCCGGACCGAGGCCGAACATCACCAGCGGATGCCGGTACAGGCGATAGCGCAGCCGGCCCCAGAACGAGCAGGCGCGGTACTCCTCGACGGTGAGCGTCTCGACGTCGCCGAGGCCGCGGCGGTCGAGATTGCCGGTGCTCGCATGGTGCGTGGCATGGGCTTGGCGCCACACGCCGTACGGCGTGAAGGTGAGCACGCCGGCGACTCGGCCGAACCAGTCGTTGGCCCGCCGATGGCGGAAGAAGGCGCCGTGGCTGCAATCGTGCTGGATGGCGAACAGCCGTACGAGGAAGCCGGCGGCGGCTATGGCGAGCGGCAAGGCCAGCCAATAGCCGATGTCGAGCGTCGCCCAGGCCAGCACCCAAAGTGCGGCCAGCGGCACGACCGTGATGATGATCTCGACGATGCTGCGGCCGGTGCTCGGCTGCCGGTAGCGTGCGAGGATTTGCGTCCAGGCGCGCGCATCCCTCGGTGTCGTGGCGCTGGCCGCGTGATCGTGTCTGCTCTTCAACCGGGGCGCTTTCCTGTGCAAAGTGGCACAGGCCTCGAGCCGCGCCGACAATTCGGGCCTAGACGCGAACGGCGGCAAAAGCAACGAGACGACTCAGCGCGCCGCGCGGCGCTGGATGATCAGGTTGGCGGCGACCGTCAGCAGCAGGGTCACCGTCATCAGGATGAAGGCGATGGCGCCGCCGAACGGCCAGTTGGTCTGCTGGGTGAACTGGTTGTAGATCAGGGGCGCCATCATCTTGAACAGCGGCCCGCCCAGCAGGAAGGGCGTGGCGTAGGCGTTCATCGCCAGGATGAAGGTGAGGATGGTGCCGGCCAGGATGCCGGGCAGCGCCAGCGGCCACAGCACGCGCCAGAACATGGTGGCGGGCGGCGCGCCCAGGCTGAAGGCCGCCTCCTCGACCGAGCGGTCGATGCCCTCGATCACGCTCTGCAGGCTCAGCACCATGAACGGCAGGTTGACGGCGATGATGCCGATGATCACCGCCTTCTCGGTGAACATGATCTCGAACGGCGTGTCGATCAGGCCGAGTCCCATGAGACTCGCATTGACGAAGCCCTTGTTGCCGAACACCACCATCCAGCCGGCCGCGCGCACCGAGTTGCCGACGAACAGGGGCAGGACGATGGAGATGATCAGCAGGTTCTTGAAGCGGCTCTGCGTGCGCGCCACGACGTAGGCCAGCGGAAAGCCCAGCACCAGGCAGACCGCGGTCACCAGCACGGCGATGCGCACCGTCGTCCAGAGGATCGTCGTGTAGTAGGGGTCGGTGAAGAATTTGACGTAGTTGGCGATGGTGACCGCCTCGACCATCATCTTCCGGGCCGGCACGAACTCGTTCAGGCTGTAGCGGAACAGGATGACGAGCGGCGCCAGCAGCGCGATCGCGACGAACACCGTCGCCGGCGTCAGCAACGCGGCGGCGGTGAGGCCCTCGCCCCGTCGCTTCTCGACGACGGGGCCATGCGCGATCGCGGTGTCGGTCATGTCAGCCCTTGAAGGACTTGTTCCACCAGTCCTGGAAGGCGACGTCGTTCTTGGACATGTAGGCGTAGTCGAGGTCGACCAGCCGCTTCTGCTCCTCGGGCGTGAAGCCGATGCGCTTCTGTACGTCGTCGGGCACCTTGGCGTTGGTAACGGTGGGATTGTAGCCCATGTCGACGGCGAAGAGCTCCTGCGCCGAGGCCGCCATCATGGCGTCGAGCCAGGCATAGCCGCCTTCCTTGTTGGGTGCGTTCTTCGGCATGACGAAGCCCGAGACGTACATCGGCACGCCTTCCTTGGGCGCTACGGTCTGCACCTTGATGCCGGCGTTCTGCCACTGCACGGCGCGCGCCTTCCACATGATGCCGCAGGCGATCTCGCCGGTCTTGAGCGCCTGGGCGAAGGCCTCGTTGGACGGATAGATGCGCGCGCCGGCCTTGCGGCAGGCCATCAGCCGCTCCTTGCCGGGCTCGAAGTTGCTGACCGAGCCGCCCGACGCCAGCGCGGCGGCCACCATGTTGTACTGGCGCTGGATGTCGATGATGCCGAGCTTGTTGCCGTGCTTGGGATCGAGCGTGTCGGCGAAGCCCGCGGGCGCCGCCATCATGTCGGGATTGTAGAGCACGACCTTGCCCGAATAGATGTGGCCGATGCCGTAGGGATACTTCATCGCCGGGATCAGGTTCTTGGCGTTGGGCATCTTCGAATAGTCGAGCTTCTCGGCCAGGCCCTGCTCGTTGAGGTCGAACATGTCGTTGGCCGAGAAGCCCTGCACGTCCGACGTACCGCGGCGCAGCGTCCGCTCGGCCATCATCTTGGCCTTGCGCGGGTCGGCGTTCTCCTCGGCGTTCACGCATTCCCACTTGGCGGGCGCCAGCAGCGGCGTGTTGATGTTCTTGGTGAGCAGGCGCGAATAGTCGCCGCCCCAGGTGCCGATGACGATGCGCTTGTTATCCTGTGCGCCGGCCGGGAGGGCCATACCTGTTGCCAGGGCGGCTGCGCCGCCAAGCGCGGTGCGGCGGTTGATCATGAAGCTCTTCGACATTGTTGCCTCCTGTTGTTGGCTCCGTTCTCCCCGGAACTACTCCCTGAAAATCTGGCCGGCTGACGCCGGCCAGCCGACATGGACGGGCTGGCCGACCTCCGGCACGAACGCGCCGTCGCGATTGGCGATCTGGGCTACCAGCCGGTCTCTTGGCGACAGCCGCACGTGGATGTCGATCAGCGCGCCGAGATAGGAGACGAATTCCACTGTGCCGGGCAGGCTGTTGTCGAGTCCGGCGTTGGGCCCCCCTACGGTACTGGGTTCGACCGCCACCCGTTCGGGCCGGACCGACAGCACGGCGCGGCCCGTATCGTTGCCGGCGCAGGCGACAGCGAGGCCGCCGTCCGTGCGGAAGCGGCCCGGCGCCTCGAGCGTGCCTTCGAGGAAGGTGCTGCGGCCGACGAAGCCTGCGACGAAGCGGTCGGCCGGCCGCTCGTAGAGGTCGCGCTGGCTGCCGACCTGGCGCACCGAGCCCTCGCTCATGACCACCAGCCGGTCGGCCATGGTCAGCGCCTCTTCCTGGTCGTGGGTCACCATCACGGTGGTGAGGCCCATCTTGCGCTGCAGCTCGCGGATCTCGACCCGGACCTCCTGGCGCAGCTTGGCGTCGAGGTTGCTGAGCGGCTCGTCGAGCAGCAGCACGTCGGGATGGATGGCGAGCGCGCGGGCCAGCGCCACGCGCTGCTGCTGGCCGCCCGAGAGCTGGCGCGGCAGGCGGCCGCCGTAGCCCCCGAGCCGCACCAGCGCCAGGGTCTCCTCGACGCGCCGCGCGATGTCGGCCTTCGGGATCTTCCGCATCTCCAGCCCGAACGCCACGTTCTCGGCCACGGTGAGGTGCGGGAACAGCGCGTAGTTCTGGAACACCATGCCGGCGTTGCGCTTCCAGGGCGGCAGCAAGGTCACGTCGGTGCCGGCGAGCTTCACGTGGCCGGCAGTCGGCTCGATGAAGCCTGCCACCATGCGGAGCGTGGTGGTCTTGCCGCAGCCCGACGGGCCCAGCAGGACCAGGAACTCGCCGTCCTTGATGCTGAGCGAGACGTCGCGCACGGCGTGGAAGTCGCCGTAGCGCTTGGCGAGGCCAATGATGTCGAGCTGCGCCATCAGACCACGCGCGCCAGCTTGACGTATCGATCGGTGATCAGCATCGCGATGCCGATCAGCAAGATCTGCACCACAGAGACCGCCGCGATCGTCGGGTCGATTTTCCATTCCAGGTACTGGAGAACGACGATGGGCAGGGTGGTGCGGCCCGGGCCGACCAGGAACAGGCTCATCTCGAGATTGCCGAAGGAGGTGACGAAGCCGAACAGGGCGCCCGCGACGATGCCGGGCCGGATGGCCGGCAGCGTAATGCGCCAGAAGGTGACGAAGGCGTTGGCGCCGAGGTTCTGGGCCGCCTCCTCGATGCTGCGGTCGACGCCGGCCAGGCTCGCGGTGACCAGCCGCACCACCCAGGGGATGATGATCACGGTATGGCCCGCCACCAGCGCGTAGAAGGTGCCGAGTACGTCGACGTCGAGGCCCTTCTCGGCCTCGACCTGGAAGACGTACATCGCCGTGCCCAGCACGACGCCCGGCACGATGATCGGCATCAGCAGCAGCTGCGACAGTGGCATGTGGAAGGGGAAGCGGTGGCGCACGACCGCCAGCGCCGCCGGCACGCCCAGCGCCAGGCCGAAGAAGGTCGCGAGCACGCCGACCTGGAAGCTCATGCGGAAGCCCTCGACGAACTTCGGCTGGTCGAGGATGGCCGCGAACCATCGGACGCTATAACCCTCGGGCGGGAAGGAGGGGATCTCCTGCCGGAAGAAGGCGAGCCAGGTGACGAAGACCAGCGGTGTCAGGATGTAGCCCAGCGTGATCGTCGCCGCGCCGTTCAGGGCCCAGCGCCGCGCGCGCCGTCGGATGAGGGCGGCAGTGTCAGCCATCAGCGACCCACGCTCACGCCCATGCTCTTCATCCTCATGTTCCTCGCCCCCTTGGGGGAGAGGTTAGGTGAGGGGGTAACCTGAAGATCGTCTCCTGCATCACCCCTCACCCAGCCTCTCCCCCAAGGGGGAGAGGAGCATGAAACGACAGGGCGAGATAGGGACACTCACAGGGTGTTCTTGTGGAACCGGCCGCCCTTCATGATGGCGGAGAGGTGCGGGCCGCCGTCCTTGAACAGGCCGAGATTCTTCAGCGGATCGCCGTCGACCACCAGCAGGTCGGCAAAGGCGCCGGGCTCGACGACGCCGAGCTTGCCTTCCTGGCGCACGACCTCGGCGCCGATCAGGGTGGCCGAGCGGATGACCTCGATCGCCGGCATGACACGGCCGCGGATCTGGAACTCGACGGTCTGCTCGTCCTCCAGCGCGCCCAGAAGGTCGGAGCCGTAGGCCATGCGCACGCCGGCCTTGCGGCAGAGCTCCAGCTCCTTGAAGCCGTACTTCAGGACTTCGTCGTTCTTGTCGAGCATCTCCTTGGGCATGCCGAGCTCGGCGGCGCGCCGCTTCATGGCGTCGTAGGCGATCAGGTTGGGCACCATGTAGACACCCTTCTGCGCCATCAGCTTGGCCGTCGGCGCATCGACCAGGTTGCCGTGCTCGATGGTGCGCACGCCGCACTTCACGGCGCGGGTGATCGCTTCGGGCGTGTAGGCGTGGGTCAGCACGTAGCGGCCGAAGGCATGCGCCTCCTCGACCGCGGCGCTGATCTCCTCCTCGGTGAACTGCAGCGATTCCAGCGGATCGTAGGGCGAGGCGACGCCGCCCGAGACCATCAGCTTCACCTGGTCTGCCCCCTGGCGCATCTGCTCGCGCGCCGCCTTGCGCACTTCGTCGGGGCCGTCGGCGATGCAGCGGATGAACACCATGCCGTTGCAGCACAGGCAGGGCGGGCCGATGTCGGTGCGCCGGTTGCGGTCATTGTGGCCGCCGGTCGGGCCGATCGAGCGGCAGGAGATGAACATGCGCGGGCCGGGGATCAGGCCCGAATCGACGGCGGTCTTGGTGCCCCAATCGGCGCCGCCGGCATCGCGCACGGTGGTGAAGCCGCGATCGAGCATGCGCTTCAGGCGGCCGGTCGAGCGCGCCATCATCAGGGTGAGCGGCACCGCCTCCATGCGGTTGATGTAGACCTCGCTGTGGTGCGTGTGCACGTGGCAGTCGATCAGGCCCGGCATCAAGGTGCGCTTGCCACAATCGATCACGTCGGCGGTCGACGCCTTGATCGGCTTGGCCGACACTTCCTTGATGACGTCGCCCTCGACCAGCACTTCATAGCCGGCGCGGGCTTCCTTCCAGCGGGGATCGAGCAGACGCAGGTTCTTGAACAGGAACATTGTTGGCTAAATCCCTAGCGAATACGCACGACCTCACCCTGAGGAGCGGTCCGCAGGACCGCGTCTCGAAGGGTGGGAACACGCACCACGTTTGCTGCCCATCCTTCGAGACGCGCGCTGCGCGCGCTCCTCAGTCTACATGTCCCACAGGGTGACCGGCCCCACGGCATGCAAGAACGAGGGTTGCGCCGGGTGGTCCGGCGCCGAGCCTCAAGCATGGGGGACCGGTCATGAAGAAGGATACGCTTTGGGTTGGCCTGGACA
>JACPOB010000075.1 GCA_016185145.1 Rhodospirillales bacterium
GCCCGACGAGTGGGTCTTGCCCTTGTCGTGGTCGAAGAAGACGCCCGGCGAGCGGTGCATCTGGCTCACGATCACGCGCTCGGTGCCGTTGACGATGAAGGTGCCGTTGTCGGTCATGAGCGGCATGTCGCCCATGTAGACATCCTGCTCCTTGATATCGCGGATCGAGCGCGAGCCGGCTTCCTCGTCGATGTCCCACACCACGAGCTGCAGCGTGACCTTGAGCGGCGCGGCGTAGGTGATGCCGCGCTGCTGGCACTCCTCGACGTCGTACTTGGGCTCCTCGAACTCGTACTTCACGAATTCCAGGCTGGCGCGCTCGGCGAAGTCCTTGATCGGGAAGACGCCGCGGAAGACCTCCTGGAGGCCGCTCTGCGTGCGCTTGGCCGCCGTGATGTTGCGCTGCAGGAAGCTCTCGTAGGAGCTCTTCTGGACCTCGATGAGGTTGGGCATCGGCGCCACAGATTCGATGTGGCCGAAGAAACGACGGATCCGTTTGCGCGTATTGAAGGCCGTGGCCATCCTGCGTCCTCGAAGGTTCAAGGGCGGAGAAAACACCCGCTGCTTTCTCGGAACTCGCGGCCCGCCAGCCGTTCGTCCCATCCGTTGCAGAGGGCCACTTGTCGGAGCGGACCCGGATTTTCGGGGGTCCGCTCAGATAAGGGGCCGTCTTGAATATTCAAGCCGTGGTTGACTAACCGTTCCGAGTCTCTGTCCGCTTACTCACTCTCCTTTTCATGCTCCTCTCCCCCTTGTGGGAGAGGTTGGGTGAGGGGGTACACAGCACCCCGTCTCACCCCCTCACCTAGCCTCTCCCCCAAGGGGGAGAGGAACATGAGTGTTCGAGACTGAAACGCCTCGATCGAACTACTTGAGCTCGACCTTGGCGCCCTCGGCCTCGAGCTTGGCCTTGAGCTTCTCGGCGTCGGCCTTCGGCACGCCTTCCTTGACCGGCTTGGGCGCGCCCTCGACCAGGTCCTTGGCCTCCTTGAGGCCGAGGCCGGTGATCTCGCGCACCGCCTTGATGACGTTGATCTTCTTGTCGCCCGCGGCGGCCAGCACGACGGTGAACTCGTCCTTGGCCTCGGCGGCCGGAGCGGCAGCAGCGCCCGGAGCGGCGGCAACCGCGACCGGAGCGGCGGCGCTGACGCCCCACTTCTCCTCGAGCAGCTTGCTGAGCTGAGCGGCCTCGAGGACCGTGAGGGCCGAGAGCTCCTCGACCAGCTTTTCCAGATTAGCCATTTGTCTTCTCCTGATATCCCGAACTTCGTTGAAACGGTTGTCGATACGTGAGGCTTACGCCGCCTTCGCACCGTCCTCCTTGGCTCCATAGGCGCCGAACACACGAGCGAGCTGACCCGCCGGCGCCTGCAGCACGCCCGCGACCTTGGTCGCCGGAGCCTGCAGAAGACCGATGATCTTGCCGCGCAGAGCATCGAGGGACGGCAGCGAGGCGAGAGCCTGGACGCCTGCGACGTCCAGCGTGTTCTCACCCAGCGCACCACCGACGATGCTGAGCTTCTCGTTGTCCTTGGCGAAGGCCGCGATGACCTTCGCCGCAGCGACCGGATCCTTGGAGTAGGCGATGGCAGTCGGGCCCGTGAACATGGGACCGAGCGCCTTGAAGGCCGTGCCCTCGAGGGCACGGAGCGTGAGCCTGTTCTTGGCGACCTTGTAGCTGGCACCGGCCGCCCGCACCTTGCGGCGCAGGTCCGTCACTTCCTGGACAGTGAGGCCGGACTGGCGGGTGACCACCATCAGGCTCGCGTCCTTGAAGATCTGGTTCAGCTCGGCGATCGCTTCGGCCTTTTCCGAACGATTCACGGCTTTCTCCAATTGAGACCCGACCCGGAGGATCCGGATCGGATCGGCTGCGTTACAGACCACGCAGCCTCCGTTGGCGGGTTAGCGCGAACGGAGACCTCGCGGTCCGGTTCGCCTGCCCCGGAAGTTCGGGCGCGTGCGCGCACTCCGAAGAGTGCAGCGTCGATTCCCTTGCCCCCGTCTGCGCTGGCGGATTGCTCCTTTAGGCCTGCTCCCGAAAGAACGAGGCACCGGCGGTCTCGGACAGGTGGAGCTTCTCGGCCTTGCGGCTTCGTCGCTCCTTCACCGCCGGCAGAAGCCGGCGGCGAAACTCGAAAACTCTTTGGCCAGCCCTCAGACGTTGAGGGCGGTGGCCGGGTCGAGCTTGACGCCCGGCCCCATGGTCGAGCTGAGCGACACCTTCTTGATGAAAGTGCCCTTGGCGCCCGACGGCTTGGCGCGGTTGATCGCGGTCACCAGCGCCTTGACGTTGGCGGCGATCGCCTCCTCGGAGAACGAAGCCTTGCCGACGCCTGCATGAACGATGCCAGCCTTCTCGGCGCGGAACTCGATCGAGCCCGCCTTGGCGGCCTTCACGGCAGCGGTGACGTCCTGGGTCACGGTGCCGAGCTTGGGGTTCGGCATCAGGCCGCGCGGGCCCAGCACCTTACCGAGACGGCCGACCACGCCCATCATGTCCGGGGTGGCAATGCAGCGCTCGAAGTTCATCTCGCCGGCATTGATCTTCTCGGCGAGGTCTTCCGCACCGACCAGGTCGGCGCCGGCGGCCTTGGCCTCCTCGGCCTTGGCGGCGCGGGCGAACACCGCGACGCGCACCGACTTGCCGGTGCCGTTGGGCAGCTCGATCATGCCGCGAACCGCCTGGTCGGCGTGACGCGGATCGATGCCGAGGTTCATCGCGACCTCGATGGTCTCGTCGAACTTCGCCTTGGCGTTGGCCTTGACCAGCTTCACCGCCTCTTCGAGCGGATACATCTTGTTGCGGTCGACGGTCTCGACGGCGGTCTTGTAGCGCTTGCCCTGGGTCATGGCTTACTCCACCACCTGCAGACCCATCGAGCGGGCCGAGCCCACCACCTGGGCCATCGCCGATTCCACCGTGTCGCAGTTGAGATCGGGCATCTTCTGCTTGGCGATCTCCTCGACCTGCTGCTTGGTCACCTTGCCGACGATCTGAGTGCCGACGGTCTTGGCGCCCGATTCGATGCCTGCAGCCTTCTTCAGGAAGTAGGTCACCGGCGGGGTCTTGGTGATGAAGGTGAAGCTGCGGTCCTGGAACACGGTGATGACCACCGGGATCGGCATGCCCGCTTCCATCTTCTGGGTGCGCGCGTTGAACTGCTTGCAGAATTCCATGATGTTGACGCCCTGCTGACCGAGCGCGGGCCCGATCGGCGGCGACGGATTTGCCTTGCCAGCCTGGGCTTTTTCAAGGTGTTATCCCAAGCCGGGGGCTAGTTCAGGTTCCGGACCGCGCGGGTCAGATCTTCTCCACCTGGGCGTAGTCGAGCTCGACGGGGGTCGAGCGGCCGAAGATCGAGACGGCGACCTTCAGGCGGGCGCGCTCCTCGTCGACGTCCTCGACGGTGCCGTTGAACGAGGCGAAGGGGCCGTCGGCCACCTTGACCTGCTCGCCGACCTCGAAGCTGACGGCGGGCTTGGGCCGCTCCACGCCCTCCTGGACCTGGCGCAGGATGCGGCTGGCCTCGGCATCGGAGATCGGCACCGGCTTGCCTCGGCCGCCGCCGCCCAGGAAGCCCGTCACCTTGGCGGTATTCTTCACCAGGTGCCAGGTCTCGTCGCTGAGATCCATCTTCACCAGGACATAGCCCGGGAAGAACTTGCGCTCGGTCTGGACCTTGGCGCCGCGGCGGACCTCGACGACCTCTTCGGTCGGCACGATCACCTCGGTGATTTCCTCGCTCAGGCCCTTCTTTTCAGCCTGCTCGCGGATCGACTGGGCGACCTTGTTCTCGAAGCCCGAATAGGCGTGAACGACGTACCAACGATGCGGCATTTCAGGCAACCCCGAGCAGCAGCTTCACGATGAAGCCGATGATCTTGTCCGCCACCAGGAAGAACAACGCGGCAATGACCACGAAGATGAAGACCATGCTGGTGGTGATCATGGTCTCGCGACGGGTCGGCCAGGTGACCTTGGCCACCTCGGCACGGACCTCGCGAACGAACTCGATGGGATTCTTGGTCATTCTCGCTGTTCTTCAGGCAATGGCAGGAGTGGAGGGACTCGAACCCCCGACCCTCGGTTTTGGAGACCGATGCTCTACCAACTGAGCTACACTCCTACGGGCCGCCGCCGGTCTACCCCGCCGGCGACCTTTTCTCTATAGCCTAATAGCCTACTTGACGATCTTTGTGACGACGCCGGCGCCGACGGTTCGGCCGCCCTCGCGGATGGCGAAGCGCAGGCCCTCGTCCATGGCGATCGGCTGGATCAGCTCGACCGTCATGCGGGCGTTGTCCCCCGGCATCACCATCTCCCGCTCAACGTCCTCGCGGCCGACGCCGCGCAGCAGCGCCCCGATGTTGTCGCCAGCCTCGCCCTGGTCCAAGAGCTTGCGGAACATCTCGACGCCCGTCACAACCGTCTTGGTCGTCGCCTTCAGCCCCACGATCTCGATTTCCTCGCCGACCTTCACGACGCCACGCTCGACGCGGCCCGTGACCACCGTGCCGCGGCCCGAGATCGAGAACACGTCCTCGATCGGCATCAGGAACGGCTTGTCCTTGTCGCGCGTCGGCTGCGGGATGTACTTGTCCACCTCCGCCATCAGCGCCAGGATCGACTGCTCGCCCTGCTCAGGGTTCTTGTCCTCCAGCGCCATCAGCGCCGAGCCCCGGATCACCGGGATGTCGTCGCCCGGGAACTGGTAGCTCTTCAGAAGCTCGCGAACCTCGAGCTCCACCAGGTCCAGCAGCTCCGGGTCGTCAACCATGTCGACCTTGTTCATGTACACGACCAGCGCCGGAACGCCGACCTGGCGTGCCAGCAGGATGTGCTCGCGCGTCTGCGGCATCGGCCCGTCCGCCGCCGACACGACCAGGATCGCCCCGTCCATCTGCGCCGCGCCCGTGATCATGTTCTTCACGTAGTCGGCGTGGCCAGGGCAGTCGACGTGCGCATAGTGCCGGTTCTGCGTCTCGTACTCGACGTGCGCCGTCGAGATCGTGATCCCGCGCTCGC
Organism: Rhodospirillales bacterium; assembly: GCA_016185145.1. Lineage (GTDB taxonomy): Bacteria > Pseudomonadota > Alphaproteobacteria > Reyranellales > Reyranellaceae > Reyranella. The sequence continues at coordinate 5,030 of JACPOB010000075.1, forward strand.
GCTCCTCCGGCGCCTTGTCGATCTGGTCGTACGCCGTGAACGTCGCGCCACCCGTCTTCGCCAGAACCTTCGTGATCGCCGCCGTCAGCGACGTCTTGCCATGATCAACGTGGCCGATCGTCCCGATGTTGCAGTGCGGCTTGTTCCGCTCAAACTTCGCCTTCGACATGGTTGTTGAGGTCGCCGATGCAGTCGCCCATGTAGTCGTCGGGCGTCACCACCTCGACCTTCATGATCGGCTCGAGCAGCTTGCATTGCGCCTTGGCCAGGCCTTCGCGAAATGCCGCACGAGCGGCGATTTCGAAGGCGAGCACGCTCGAATCGACGTCGTGGTAGTTGCCGTCGATCAGCGTCGCCTTGAAGTCGATCACCGGGAAGCCGGCCAGAACGCCGGTCTCGCGCGAGGCCTCGAGGCCCTTCTCGACGCCCGGGATGAACTCCTTGGGCACCGAGCCGCCGACGATCTTGCTCTCGAAGCTGTAGCCCGAGCCCGGCTCGCCCGGCTCGAACACCAGCTTGATGCGGGCGAACTGGCCCGAACCGCCGGACTGCTTCTTGTGGGTGTAGTCGATCTCGGCCTTGCGACCCAGCGTCTCGCGATAGGCGACCTGCGGGGCGCCGACATTGGCGTCGACCTTGTAGGTGCGCTTCAGGATGTCGACCTTGATCTCGAGATGGAGCTCGCCCATGCCCTTGATGACGGTCTGCCCCGTCTCCGGGTCGGTCGAAACGCGGAAGGTCGGATCCTCCTGGACGAGGCGACCGAGCGCGGCGCCCATCTTCTCCTGGTCGGCCTTCGACTTCGGCTCGATGGCGAGCTCGATGACCGGATCGGGGAAGTCCATCTTTTCCAGGATCACCGGGTTCTCCGGCGCGCACAGCGTGTCGCCGGTAGTGACGCTCTTGAGGCCGGCCAGGGCGATGATGTCGCCGGCGCGCGCTTCCTTCACGTCCTCGCGGTTGTTTGCGTGCATCAGCAGCATGCGGCCGATGCGCTCCTTGCGGTCCTTGGTGCTGTTCAGCACGCCCGTCGCCGACTCGAGCACGCCCGAATAGACGCGCGCGAAGGTGAGCGAGCCCACGAAGGGATCGGTCATGATCTTGAACGCCAGGGCCGACAGCGGGGCGTCGTCGCTCGACGGCAGCGTGATCGCCTCGTCGGAGCCCATCTTCACGCCCTTGACGTCGGCGACGTCGGTCGGCGCCGGCAGATAGTTCACGACGGCGTCGAGCATGGGCTGCACGCCCTTGTTCTTGAACGACGAGCCGCACAACACGGGCACGAACGCGTAGGAAATCGTTCCCTTGCGGATGCACTTGATCAGCGTGTCGTAGTCGGGCTCCTCGCCGCCCAGATACTTCTCGAGCGCTGCATCGTCCTGCTCGACAGCCATCTCGATCAGCTTGGTGCGCAACTCGGCGGCCTGCTCCTTGAGGTCGTCCGGGATTTCGGTGACCTCGTACTTGGCGCCCAGGGTCTCTTCCAGCCAGATGATCGCCTTGTTGGCCACCAGATCGACCAAGCCCTTGAAGCCCGACTCGGTACCGATCGGCATCTGGGTGATCAGCGGCTTGCTGCCCAGGCGGTCCTTGATCATGTCGATGGTGCGCCAGTAGTTGGCGCCGGTGCGGTCCATCTTGTTGACGAAGCAGATGCGCGGCACGCCGTACTTGTCGGCCTGGCGCCACACCGTCTCCGACTGCGGCTCCACGCCCGCCACCGAGTCGAACACGCAGACGGCGCCGTCGAGCACGCGCAGTGAGCGCTCGACTTCGATGGTGAAGTCGACGTGGCCCGGCGTGTCTATGATGTTGACGCGGAAGGAATTGCCGGCGAACGGGCCGGACTCGGTCTTCCAGAAAGCGGTCGTCGCGGCCGACGTGATGGTGATGCCGCGCTCCTGCTCCTGCTCCATCCAGTCCATGGTCGCGGCGCCGTCATGGACTTCGCCGATCTTATGCGACTTGCCGGTATAGTACAGGATGCGCTCGGTCGTGGTCGTCTTGCCGGCGTCGATATGCGCCATGATACCGATGTTGCGGTACTGCGAGATGGGTGTGGTGCGGGCCATGGAGGGGCTCTCTCGGGTTCTTGTGTGGCCGGTTACCAGCGGTAATGGGCGAACGCCTTGTTGGCGTCGGCCATCTTGTGGGTGTCCTCGCGCTTCTTCACCGCGTTGCCGCGGCGGTTGAAGGCGTCGAGCAGCTCGGCCGAGAGCTTCTCCTTCATGCTGTGGCCCGACCGGTCGCGCGCGGCCTGGATGATCCAGCGGATGGCCAGCGCCTGGCGCCGCTCCGGGCGGACCTCGACGGGAACCTGGTACGTGGCGCCGCCGACGCGGCGCGAGCGGACCTCGACGGCCGGCTTCACGTTCTCCAGCGCTTCGTGGAAGGCGGGGACCGGATCCTGCTTGAGCTTGGCTTCGATCTCGTCGAGGGCGCCGTAGACGACACGCTCGGCGACCGACTTCTTGCCACGCTCCATGAGCGTGTTCATGAACTTCGAGAGAACGACATCGCC
>JACPOB010000043.1 GCA_016185145.1 Rhodospirillales bacterium
CTCAACAACAAGATCCGTGTCCTCCAGCGACGCGCCTACGGCCTGCGCGACGAGGAATACCTTCGCCTCAAGGTTCTCACCTGCATGCTTCCCGCGTTATGATCGCCCCAGATCACCCACTCGATTCCCTGAAGACCCAATAGAAGGTCCAACGCTTGGTGCTCGAATCGGGCAGGGCCCGGCTGATCGAGACTGGCGGGCTGTTCGGGCCGACCTGGGCCAGGAAGATATCGATCGGCGGTGGTGGCAAGTCGCTCGACGAGTTGAGGAGATGGCCCTCCTTGCTGAAGATCGAGGCGACGCTGACCTGAGGCAGACCGGCCAGGCGATCGCGCATGGCTTCGTGGAACCGACGCCGCTTCACGGCTTCGACGAACTCAGTCTCCGACCGGATGTCCTCGTCGGCGACCCAGTCCAGCATCGATCGCAACACGAGATCGGTGGCGACCAGCGTCTGTTGGGCATGGGCCGCGGTGGTCAGGCTGAAGTTCGCTGCCGTCCGTTTCCAGTCGTCCACCTCGTCGCGATAGATCTGCCAGAGCACGGCGCCGGTGACGCCCCACAGCAGGACGATATTGAGCGCCGCAACGACGAGGATGCCGCGTCCGCTCGAGCTCCAGAATGAGCCATGGTGGCGGCGCCGGGCGAGCTGGCCCTCCAACAACGTGTCTAGGTGGCTCAAAGGCTCGCTCCCGAAGAGACGCTTTGCAGACGGCTCCGCCAACCCCATTCCCGACTATGCACCGCTTGACGACCGGGCGTTCCCGCAAAAGTATCCGATCCGGATACATTCGCCGGGAAGCGAAGCGATGGAAAGGGCCGACACCGCCGACCAGAATGATCGATCGGTCGATGTCCTGGTGGTCGATGATGACCAGGACGCCGTCGAGGAACTGGTCGAGTACCTCAGCAAGGCCAACCTGCGCTGCCGGCCTGCCGCCGACGGCTGGGCGGCCCTGCGGGTCCTGGCCGACGGCTATCGGCCGCAAGTCGTCGTGACCGACCTCAGGATGCCGGAGCTGAGCGGCATGGAGTTCGCCGAACGCTTGGGCCAGCTTGGAGAAGCCGAGCGGCCCGAGATCATCTTCGTCAGCGGCAACGCCAGGTTCGACGATGCCGTGCAGGCGATCAGGTTGGGTGCACGGGACATGCTGACCAAGCCGATCGATGGGCCGCGGCTGGTTCGGGCGGTGAAGTCGGCCCAGCACGCCCGTCAAATGAAGTTGCGTCCGAAAGAAGGGACACCGCCACCTGCAGCCAAGGAGAAGGCGGGCGATGACGGGGGGCCGGTCGCCCGAAAACGCGCCGCCCTTGGCGAGCTCAAGACCTTGCGCCGGCTGCGCAGCCAGTACTTTCCGGCAGAGCTGTTTTCCGACCCGTGCTGGGAGATGCTGCTCGATCTCTACGACGCGGCGCTGGCCGGCGCCGAGGTCACGGTGACCAGCCTCGGCGCCGCATCCGGCGTGCCGCAGACGACTGCGCTTCGGCGCATGGAAACGCTTCAGGCCCATCGCCTGATCGTCCGCAACGAAGACAAGGCGGACAAGCGTCGGACCATCGTCAGGCTCAGTGACACCGGCATGCAGGCGGTCGAGAACTTCTTCGAGACCTACCTGGGCCGAAAGAGCGGTTGACCCCACCCTTGAGCCTCGCCTTGAATTCCCTCAATCGGCTGTGCAAATTTACCGCAAGCGAGGGTGAGCCCTTCGGACAATGAAGGTCCTGGTTGTCGAGGACGACGCGGATCTTTGCGTCGAGATCGTCGAGTACCTGGAACGCCGCAACCATCGGGTCAGCGGATGCCGGACCGTGGCCGCTGCCCGCCATGCACTCGCTGCCGACAAGGCCTCGTTCGAAGCGGTCGTATGCGATGTCGGATTGCCGGACGGCGATGGCCTGAGCTTCTGCATCGAAAGCATGGCCGGGATGCCGGGCAGCCGCTGGATCCTGATGTCGGGGGCCCACGACGTGGAGCGCCTACGGCGCGACCTCGGGAACCTGAAGGCACGGCCGGTCGTCCTCGAAAAGCCGCTGCCGCTCAAGCAGCTGCGCGAAGCGCTGGAAAGCGCCTGAGCCGCCGCCGCGGCGGGAACTCGCGGTCAGCCGAGCTGGCGACGCTTTTCCGGCGCGCCTGAATCGTCGCCGTTCAGCACCGCCGAAGCGGCGCGATGGGTGGCGGGATCACCTGCCGCCAGCACGGATCCGTCGGAATTCATGTCGAGCTCGCCGCCCTGCCAGTCGGTGATCAGGCCGCCGGCGCCTTTGACCACGGGGACGAGGGCCGCGAAGTCGTAGAGCTTCAGGGAGTTCTCGACCACCAGGTCGACATGGCCCGAGGCCAGAAGCCCATAGGCATAGCAGTCGCCGCCCCAACGGAAGAGCTTCACCCTCTGGGTCAGCGCCGCGTGGCGCTTCTCCCACTCGCCCGTGAACATGAGCGGCGCGGTCGAATACATGTAGGCATGGTCGAGGTCAGGACAGGCGCGCACGCCGATCGGCTTGGCATTGAAGGTCGAGCGCTCGCCTGCGACGCCCAGCCAGCGCTCGCCCAGGATCGGCTGGTCGATGACGCCCAGCACCGGCTTGCCTCGATGCAGCAGTGCGATCAGCGTGCCGAAGATCGGCAGTCCGGTGATGAAGGCCTTGGTGCCGTCGATCGGATCGAGCACCCAGACATACTCGGCATCGGTGCGCACCGCACCGTGCTCCTCGCCGAACACGCCGTGCTGCGGCACGTGCTCGGTAAGCAGCACGCGCATGACCGTCTCGGCCTCGCGGTCGGCGATGGTGACGGGACTCGCATCGGTCTTGTCGTCGACCGCGACGGCGGTGCGGAAATAGCGATTGGCGATCGGGCGCGCGGCGTCGGCGAGACGCTGAGCCAGAGCGACCAGCTCGGCAGGAACCGACCCGGCCATGTCGTTGCCAGCGGTCTTAGGGCAGCGGTTGCGGCGAAGCCGCCATACTGCGCAGGTAGGCGATCACGTCGGCACGCTCCTGCTCCTTGGGCAGACCGGCGAACGCCATCTTGGTGCCCTTGATGTACGCAGTGGGCTTGAAGATCATGTGGTCGATGTCTTCATAGGTCCAATCGCCGCCCTTGGCCTGCATGCCGGATGAGTAGCTGAAGCCCTCGTGGCTGCCCTTCTTGCGGCCGACGACTTCCCAAAGATTGGGACCGACCTTGTTCGGGCCGCCCTTGTCGATGGTGTGGCAGGTGAAGCACTGCTTCTGGAAGATCGCCTTGCCAGCATCGACGTTGGCGCTGGCGAGCTTGGGCCCGATCGGCGGCAGCTCCTGCGCGGGGGCAGCGGCGACCGCCGTCTGCGGCGCCTCGTCGGATACCGCGATCGCCGGCTTCTCGAGCTTGTGCGGATGAACCAAGGCGTTGGAGACTTTGCCCACCACCATCGCGAACAGCGCCGAGGCCAGAACGCAGCCCGCAACCGTGTTGAAACTGGCCATAGTCAGATCCCGAAGCGCCAAAATTCCGGACGTTGCTGTAGCACGCCCTCAGTGCGGCCAGTAGTATCCGATCACGGCCTCGCGCTCGCGCGGCGGAACGTCGCAAGTGCCGGATTTTGCGGGGTTTTTCGCTCTTCGGCGTAGCGCCGTCGGGCAATTGACGTGGGTGATCCGGCGGGCGAAACAACCCGCCGACAATTGGCATTGGGCGCGAGCCCCGGGGGATCGGCGAGATGGCAAAGGGGCGGACAAGCCGCGGCAACAAGAGCGTGGCGAGCAACACCATCGCCTTCCAGGGCGAGGCCGGCGCCAACTCCGACATGGCCTGCCGCTCGGCCTTTCCCTACATGAGGACCCTGCCGTGCCCGACCTTCGAGACGGCGATGGCGGCCGTCCAGGCCGCCAAGGCCGAGCTGGCGATGATTCCGGTCGAGAACTCGATCGCCGGGCGCGTCGCCGATCTGCACAGCCTGCTGCCCCACACCAAGCTCAAGATCGTCGCCGAGCATTTCCAGCGCGTCGAGCACTGTCTGGTGGCGTTGCCCGGCGCCACGCTGAAGTCGATCAAGACGGTGAAGAGCCACGTCCAGGCGCTGTCGCAGTGTCGCAACTTCCTGAAGAAGCATCGCTACACGCCGCTGGTCCATGGCGACACCGCTGGTGCGGCACGCGAGATCGCCGAGGACGGCGACAAGAGCGTCGGCGCCATCGCCTCCTCGCTGGCCGCCCGGATCTACGACCTGAAGGTGCTGGCTCGCAACATCGAGGATGCCGACCACAACACCACGCGCATGCTGGTGTTCTCGCGCGACGAGGCCCAGCCCGACTGGCGCACCGTGCAGTGCATGACCGCCTTCCTGTTCCGGGTGAAGAGCGTCCCGGCCGCGCTCTACAAGGCGCTGGGCGGCTTCGCCACCAACGGCGTCAACATCGTGAAGCTCGAAAGCTACCTGTCGGGTGCGCACTTCGAGCAGGCGCAGTTCTATGCCGAGGTCGAGGGTCATCCGGCCCAGCGCGGCCTGAAGCTCGCCCTGGAGGAGCTCGGCTTCTTCTCCGAAGAGTTCAAGGCGCTCGGCACCTTCCCGGCGCATCCCTTCCGCCGCAAGGGCTGGGAAGCCCCGACGCGTCCCGGAACCTGAGACGAGTACCTGATCGCCATGCCGCAACAGCCGGTCCGCATCGCCCCTTCGATCCTGTCGGCCGATTTCGCCGCTTTGGGCCGCGAAATCGAGGCGGTGACCGCGGGCGGCGCGGACTGGATCCATGTCGACGTCATGGACAACCATTTCGTGCCCAACCTCACCATCGGCCCGATGGTGGTGAAGGCGCTCAGGCCGCACAGCAGGCTGCCGCTGGACTGCCACCTCATGGTGACGCCGGTCGATCCGCTGGTGCCGGCTTTCGCAGAGGCGGGCGCCGACACGATCTCGTTCCATCCCGAGGCGGGGCCGCACGTTCATCGCACCATCCAGCTCATCAAGAGCCACGGCAAGAGGGCGGGCTGCGTGCTCAATCCGGCGACGCCGCTTGCCGCCATCGAAAACGTGCTGGGCGATCTCGACCTCGTGCTGGTGATGAGCGTCAATCCGGGTTTCGGAGGCCAGGCCTTCATCGAAAGCCAGCTCGCCAAGATCGCGGCCCTGCGCAAGGCGATCGATGCGCTGGGCAAGCCGATCGATCTCGAGGTCGACGGCGGCGTCAACGCCGAGACCGCCAGGCGCTGCATCGAGGCCGGCGCCGACGCGCTGGTCGCGGGCACTGCCGTGTTCGCCGGAGGCCCGGAAAAGTACGCCGCCAACATCAAGGCGCTGCGCGCGTGAAGGTCACGCAGCAGGCGCTCGCGATCGCACGAATCCAGACCGGATCGGGCGCTCCCGAGGAGAAGGCTCGGGTCATGGCCTGGGATCGTCTCAACAGCATGCTGTCGACGCTCGATTCCAAGACGTCGGTGCTGCTGCGCTTCAATGCAATCGTCGTTGCCGCGCTCGCTTATGTCCTGGTCATCGCCCCCACCGAGCCGGTCATGGGAACCAACGCGACCGTCAAGTTGATCGGCCAGCTGGTTGGTCACGGCAGCTTGCTGGCCAGCGTCGTGAGTTGCGGCCTCGCCTTCCCGGTGATCAACGTGCAATGGGACTTCTTCGGCATGCGGCTCGACCGGCCGCTCGATGGCGAGTCGCGCTTCGACGATGCCGCCCTTCAGCGTCTGGGTGACCTCGTCGCCTGGCGCACGCGGCTCTACTCCTGGGCATGGTGGCTGGCCGTTGCCGGCGGAATTGGCTTTGCGGCCCTTGTCGGAATCGGCACCCTGCACTGAAAGCAGGAGGGCCCATGGCCGACATCATCCTTCATCACTATGCCGCCTCGCCGTTCGCCGAGAAGGTGCGCATCGCCCTTGGCCTGAAACAGGCCGCCTGGAAGTCGGTCGACATCCCCAACGTCATGCCCAAGCCCGAGCTGATGCCGTTGACCGGCGGCTATCGCAAGACACCGGTGATGCAGATCGGCGCCGACATCTACTGTGACACCCAGCTCATCATGCTGGAGCTCGACAGGCGCCTGCCGACGCCGAGCCTCCTGCCCAAGGGCCACGAGGGCGAAGCACGCGCCATCGCCATGTGGGTCGACCGCAATATCTTCTCGCCGGCCGTCGGCGTGGTCATGAGCCAGATCCCGATCGAGGGCAGGTTCGGCGAAACGTTCAAGAAGGATCGCAGCGAGTTCTCCGGCCGCAATTTCGATCCCGAGCGGCTGCGCGCGGCATTGCCGATGATGCGCGACCAGACCTATGCCCTGCTGTCCGTGGCCGGAACGATGCTGAGCGACGGCCGCAAGTTCCTGCTGGGCGCGGAGCCCTGCCTGGCCGACTGCGCGCTCTACAATCCGGTCTGGTTCATCCAAAGCCAGCTCGGCGAGACGGCGGCGCCGCTCGACCGGCTGCCCGGCATCGTTGCCTGGTCGCAGCGCATGAAGGCGCTGGGCGGCGGCCGGCGCACCGACATCAAGGCGGGCGAAGCGCTCGACATCGCCAAGGCGGCCGAACCCGGCACGACCGCCGTTGACGCCAGCGATCCCAGCGGCCTCGAAGCCGGCCAGAAGATCAGCGTCACGCCTGACGATACCGGCAGGGTGCCTGTCGAGGGTGTCCTGGTTGGCCTTGCGCCTGATCGCGTCTCGATCCGGCGTAGCGACCCGCGAGCGGGTGAAGTGGTCGTCCACTTCCCGCGCGCGGGCTTCGTCGTGCTCCCGCTATAACGAGATCTCGCCCTTCAGCACCGGCACGCAGCCGCCGCCGACGCTGGCGCGGATGCCGTCGGCGGCGCGCCAAGCCGTGCAGGCGAGCAGACTCGGCCGGCCCATCTCGACGCCCTGGGTGATGTCGTAGTGCGCCTTGTCGGCCGTGCCGAGCGACAGCAGCAGGGCGGCGAGCGGTGTCGCCGCGCTGCCGGTGGCGGCGTCCTCGATCGTGCCCGACAGTGGCGAGAACATGCGAGCGCGCAGCCGCATCGCGTCGGCGGTCTTGCCGTCGTGGGCGTAGAGGTAGAGCGGCAGCCGGCGCGGGCCGAGGTGCGGGAAGACCTCCCGCGCCGCCTTGAAGCGCGCCGTGTCGGGGGCCGCGCGCGTCAGCGCGGCAGGCGTCACCTCGGCGACGACGAAGGAATTGCCGACCGACGCCGCGACGGGCCGGTGTGCGGTGACGACGACCTCGCTCGTGTCGATGCCGACGCAGCCCGCCACCAGCTCGGCCGGCATCTCCTCGGCGAGCGACAGCGGCTGCGGTGCGGCAATGGTGACGGTGCCGGCGCCGTCGGTGCGGACCTCGACCAGGCCGGCGATCTCCTCGAAGCGCAAGAGGCCGTCATGGGCGCGGCCCAGGCCGGCCAGCACCCAGCCGGTGCCGACATTGGGATGGCCGGCGAACGGCATCTCGGCGGTGCGATTGAAGATGCGCACGCGCGCGGTGTTCGCAGGATCGGCCGGCGGCAGCACGAAAGTCGTCTCGCTGAGATTGAACTCCGCGGCCAGCGACTGCATCTCGCCGTCGCTCAAACCCCGAGCGTCAGGGAACACCGCCAGCGGATTGCCGCCGAAGCGCCGGTCGGTGAAGACGTCGACGGTGACGAAGGAAAACGTGCGCATGATCGAACGACAATAGTGCAGGTCAAACAATCTCGACGCCGATCTCGTCGGCGATCCGGCGCAGGCCGGCCAGGGAGCGCGCAGTGGCGTTGCGTCCGTCCTGCGGGCAGTGGGTCTCGATGCTGGCCAGCACCTCCTTGGTCTCGACTCCGCTCAGCAACCGCTTGAGCTCGGCTGGCCACGGCACGTCGCCGTCGCCCAGTGGCACCGTGCGGTTCGCCGAAAGGTCGCGGTCCTTGAGATGGATGGCTGTGGTGAAAGGGGCGAGGGCGGCGATATCGGCGTCGCTCGGTCGTTCGCCGGTCGACCAGGAATTAGCGATGTCGACCAGGGGCCGCAGGTAGCGCAGCTTTGGCTGCGTATCCTTCTCGAACTCCTCCTCCTCGTCCGGGATCACTTCCTTGGAGGCCTTCTCGTCGGCCACGAAGAAGGCTGCGAGCTCGGCAATGTTGCCGACATTGCACACCGGTTCGTTCTCGAGCTGCAGCGTGATGTCGTAGTGGTGGGCCAGGCCCAGCAACTTGGCGAGCTGGTCGGTCAGCCTGCTGAGATCGGTCGGCCGGAAGCCGCCGTAGCGCAGATAGCTGAAAATCCGCATGTGGGGTGCGCCGAGAATCACCGCGATCTGCATGGCATGTGCCACCCAATCCTCGACCGGGCATTGCTTGGGATCGAAGGCGAAATCGACCTTTCCACCGCCGTTGGCCCATCTGCCGGGCGCCTTCCACTTGAAGGCCGGCGACACGAAAGCCGGCACGGTGATCCCTGCCTTCTCGAGGGTCCGGCTGATATGGATGACCTCCTCGGTCTTCATGCTGAGCAGGTTGCGCCCGCCCACCGTGCGCATGTCGAGACGCTGCAGGCCATGCTCATGGGCAAAAGAGATCATTTCGTCCAGAGACGGGCCGATTTCGTCGCCGATGACGGATAGCTGAAGGCGCGGAAGAGTCATGTCGCCAGCCTACTATGGCTCAATAATTTTGGCTAAAGTCGAATGTGCGACCGATGGAGACGGCATGAGCGACGATACGGCGATCTTCGTGGGAGCGAGCGACGCCGACCAGTTCCTGCTCCTGAAATACGCCAATCGGCACGGCCTGATCGCCGGGGCTACCGGCACCGGCAAGACCGTGACCCTGCAGACGATCGCGGAGGGCTTTTCCACCTACGGCGTTCCGGTCTTCATGGCCGACGTCAAAGGTGACCTGTCGGGCGTCGGCCAGGCGGGCGGGGACAATCCGCGCGCGATCGAGCGGGCCAATCAGCTCAAGATCGAGGGCTATGCCGGCCGCGCCTTCCCGACGATCTACTGGGATCTGTTCGGCGAGAAGGGCCATCCGGTGCGCGCCACGGTGACCGAGATCGGTCCTGTGCTGATGGCCCGCCTGCTGCAGCTCAACGCCACACAGGAAGGCGTGTTGAACATCGTCTTCAAGGTCGCCGACGAGCAAGGCCTGCTGCTGCTCGACTTCAAGGACCTGCAGTCGGTGCTGCAATGGACGGCGGAGAATGCCGGATCGCTCACCACGAAGTACGGCAACGTCAGCAAGCAGACCGTCGGCACCATCCAGCGCGCACTGCTGACCTTGGAGCAGCAGGGCGGCGAACGCTTCTTCGGCGAGCCGGCGCTCGACCTCAAGGAAATGATCGGCCGCGATCCTTCGGGTGCCGGCTACATCAATATCCTCGCCGCCGACAGGCTGATGCAGAGCCCGCGCCTCTACGCCACGTTCCTGCTGTGGCTCTTGTCGGAACTGTTCGAAGTCATGCCCGAGGTCGGCGATGCCGATCGGCCGAAGTTCGTCTTCTTCTTCGACGAGGCGCATCTTCTGTTCGACGACGCGCCCAAGGCGCTTTTGGACAAGATCGAGCAGGTCGTGCGGCTGATCCGCTCCAAGGGTGTCGGCGTCTATTTCATCACCCAGAACCCGCTCGACATTCCCGAGTCGGTGCTGGGCCAGCTCAGCAACCGCGTGCAGCATGCCCTGCGTGCCTTCACGCCGAAGGACCAGAAGGCGGTGAAGACCGCCGCCGACACCTTCCGGCCCAACAAGAAGTTCAACGCCGCGGATGCCATCCTCGAGCTGGGCGTCGGCGAGGCGCTGGTCTCGTTCCTCGATGCCCAGGGCGTGCCCGAGCCGGTCGAGCGCTGTTTCATCGCACCGCCGCGCGGCCGCATCGGCCCGGCGACCGACGCCGAACGCGCGGCGGCGCTGAAGGCGAGCCCGCTTGCCGGCAAGTACGACCGGACCGTCGACCGCGAATCGGCCTACGAGGTGCTGAACGGCCGCGCCGGCGCCGGCCAGGTCGAGCATGACGAGGCCGCACCCGCGCCCACCCCGAGCCGGCGTGGCCAGTACGATGCGCCGCCGCCGGTAAGCTCCGGCCCCTGGGGGCGGACCCGGATCCCGCAGACGGAGCAGGAACAGGCGCCGCCGCCCAAGGCGCGTCCACGGGCCAGCCCGCCCAGGCCGCCGGCCGAACCGCGGCCCCCGCGGACAACCGCGAGCCGCAGCGATTCGATCAGCACGACGGTTGCCAAGACCGCGGCGCGCACCGTGACCAATGTCCTGGTCCGCGAGGTGACCAGGGCGGTGTTCAAGGATGGCGGATCGATCCTGCGCGGCGTGCTGGGCTCGCTGCGCAAGTAGTCAGGCCTCGACGATCAGCGTTCCGTCCATGTCCTCGTGGCCGCCGCCACAGAAGACATCGCAGAAGAAGGTAAAGCTGCCGGCCTTGTCGGGTAGCAGCGCGAGACGCGTCTCCTGGCCCGGCACGATGTCGGTGCGCACGCCGAGATCGGGCATCTTGAAGCCGTGGATACGGTCCTCCGACGTCAGCACCAGGACCACCGGCTGACCGACCTTGGCCGTCACCTTGTTGGGGGTGAACTCGAACTTCTTCGCGCTGATGCGGATTTCCGCCGGCGTTTCGGCGGCGAGCCGCGCGGTTCCCAGCGCGCTGCCGGCTAGCAGTGCGATCATCGTCCTGCGGCGCATGGCGTCAGCTCCGGGTCACCGGCAGTTCGGCAAACGTAACCTTGTCCGCAACGGCAACATCGCGCGTGCCCAGCCCCTTGCCTGGCATCGCCGCGTCGTAGGGGAGCGGCGCCCGCTTGGGCTGCGAGCCCGGGGCGGGCAGGGCGAAGATCAGGGAGTTCGCCGCATGATGGGCGATGTGCCCGGTCATGTGGTGATGCTCCTGGTGGATGTGGCCGTAGAACACCACGACGTTGCTGTAGGGCATCAGGAGCTCGATCGCCTTGGCGCCGTCGGCGGTGGTCCAGTCCCAGCTCGGCTGCAGGTCGAACAACGGCCGGTGCGTCAGCACGACGATGCGATCGTCGGTCTTGCGCTGCTTGAGGTCGGCGGCGAGCCAGGCGAGCTGGTCGTCGCCCAGCTTGGCGGCCGGGTCCGAGACGTTGTCGAGGACGATGAAGTGCACGCCCTTGTGGTCGAACGTGTAATGCGTCGCGCCGAAGAACTCCTTGTAGGCCTCACCCTTGTCGAGCGAGGCGTCGTGCTCGCCCGGCATGAAGCGCACGTCCTTGACGGTGAGCGCCGAGACGATCTCGCGGAACCGCTTCATGCGCTCGCGGCGCTGCTTGGCATCGTCGGTGGTGTGGGTGAGATCGCCGGTGAAGACGATGAAGTCGGGCTGGCGCCCGAGGCCGTTCACGGTGGCGACGGCCTTCTCGAGCGTATGCTCGGCATCGGGATTTGCAGGTCCGCTGTAACCCCAATGGGTGTCGGAGAACTGCACGAAATGGAAGTCGTTGGCCTGCGCCCGGGCGCGTTGGTTGGGGAACAGGCCGGCGGTGAAGGCGACGCCGGCGAGACCGGCGAGCTTCAGGAAGTCGCGGCGATCCGATTGCAGCATGATGACAGTCCTCCGTAGTGAAGTCGCAGGGACTACCGCTGCAGCGCCGCTGTTATTCCGGGGTTTCCGGCATGGAATAAAATCGACGGTCGGCCGGTATTGATGTCCTAATGCGCTGCATGTCGGATGCGCCGAAGCCCGATGCCGGTACGGTCGATCGTTTTCGCACCGTCATGCTGCCTCATCTCGATGCGGCCTACGGCTATGCCCGCTGGCTGACGCGCGATCCGGTTCAGGCCCAGGATGTTGCGCAGGAAGCGATGCTGCGCGCGCTGCGCTACTTCCACGCCTTCCGCGGCGAGGACGCCAAGCCGTGGCTGTTGCGCATCGTGCGCAACACCTGGCTCGATCTCTCGCGGCGCCATGCGGTGGAGAGAGTGCCGTTGGAGGAAGTCGAGGATCGCGCCGGCGAGGGCCCCGATCCCGAGCAGAGCGCGCTCGCCGGCGACCGACGGCGCCAGATCGCCGCCGCGCTGGCGGCGCTGCCGGCCGAGGCGCGCGAGGTCCTCGTCCTGCGCGAGATCGAGGACCTTTCGTACAAGCGCATCGCCGTGGTGCTCGATCTGCCGATCGGCACCGTCATGTCCCGCCTGGCGCGGGCGCGGGAGAAACTGGCGGCCGGGCTGCGCGGCCGCCTGGAAAGGAGAGACCATGGACTGCCCGACATGTGAGGCGATGGTCGGCGCCTATGTCGATGGCGAGCTGTCGGCCGCCGAGAGCGCCGAGTTCGAGCGCGCGCTGGAGACCTGTCCGGATTGCCGCCAGCGTCTGGAAGAAACGCGGACTGTGAGCGGCCTGCTGCGCGATCTGCCGGCCGAGCCTGCGCCCGATCTTCTGCGCGCCAAAATCGAGCGCGAGTTGCGTGTGATCGCCGGCCGCCAGCGCCTGTATCCGCGCGAGCGCCTGCGCTGGACGGCCATGGCCGCGAGTCTGGTTGTCGCACTCGGCATCGGCTGGCTGGGGGCGACCCTCGTCAGCCAGGGCGGTCGCGAGACCGATGCGCTCATGGCGGGCTATCTGCGCATCGCCATGAGCGACCATCCGGTCGAGGTCGCTTCATCCGATCGCCATACGGTCAAGCCATGGTTCGCCGGCCGCGTCGATTACGCACCGCCGGTCCACGATCTCACGACGGCGGGCTTCCCGCTGGTCGGCGGCCGGCTCGATATCGTCGACGGCCGCAAGGTCGCGGTGGTGGTCTATCGCCGCAACCGGCACTGGATCGCGCTGACGGCATGGCCGGCGACGTCGGCCGGCGAGACGGCGGCCAGCGTCAGCCAGCGCGACGGCTTCGCGTTGGCCGAATGGCGCCGCGGCGGCTTCGAATTGCGGGCTGTCGGCGACCTGACGCCGGCTGACATGAAGTCGTTCGTGACGGCGCTCGATCGCGCCGTCGACGGCGACCGGTGACTCATGTTCTGCCGGACCGCGCGCATCCTGCGCGCTCATGCTCATGAGGCGCGCTGGAAGCGCGCGGTCCGGAAGAGGATGACTACGCCAGCCGGTCGAGTTCCTTGACGATGGCGTCGCCCATTTCCTGGGTGCCGACCTTCTTCACGCCGTCGGTCTTGCCGCCGGCCAGCAGATCGGCGGTGCGATAGCCGGCCTTCAGCACGTTCTCGACCGCGGTCTCGACCAGGTCGGCTTCCTTAGCAAGATCGAAGGAGTAGCGAAGCATCATGGCGTAGGAGAGCGTCTCGGCCAGCGGATTGGCGAGGCCCTTGCCGGCGATGTCCGGCGCGCTGCCGTGGATCGGCTCGTACAGTGCCTTGCGCCGGCCGGTCGCGTCGGGTGCGCCCAGCGAGGCCGACGGCAGCAGGCCGAGCGAGCCGGTCAGCATGGATGCCTCGTCCGACAGGATATCGCCGAACAGGTTGTCGGTGACGATGACGTCGAACTGGTTCGGCGCGCGCAGCAGCTGCATGGCCAGCGCATCGGCGTACATGTGCTCGAGCTTCACGTCGGCGTACTTCTCCTTGTGAAGCTTGGTCGCTTCCTCGCGCCACAGCACGCCGGTGTGCATGACGTTGGCCTTCTCCGACGACATCACCTTGTTCTTGCGCTTGCGTGCCAGTTCGAAGGCGACGGCGCAGACGCGGCGAATTTCAGGGGCCGTGTAGCGCTGGGTGTCGAACGCCTCGACCTCACCCTGGGCGTTGGTGTGGCGGCCGCGCGGCTCGCCGAAATAGACGCCGCTGGTCAGCTCGCGGATGATCATGATGTCGAGACCCTTGACGATCTCGGGCTTGAGCGAGCTGGCATCGACCAGGGCATCGAACACCTTGGCGGGGCGCAGGTTGGCGAAGAGGTCCATCTCCTTGCGCAGGCGCAGCAGGCCGCGCTCGGGCTTCTTGGAGAAGTCGGCGGTGTCCCACTTCGGCCCGCCGACCGAGCCGAACAGCACGGCGTCGGCCTCGAGCGCCGCCTTCATCGTGTCGTCCGACAGCGGCACGCCGTGCTTGTCGAGGGCGGCGCCGCCGACCACGTCTTCCTTGATGTCGAAGCCGACCGCGCGCTTCTTGCCCATCCAGGCGATGATCTTGCGCACTTCGTTCATGACTTCGGGGCCGATGCCGTCGCCAGGCAGCACCAGCAGATTGCGATTGGACGCCATTGCCTTCTTTCTCTTGTCTAACGATTTTCTCTAGCTAATGACCGCTGATCAGGACGCGCCATGCAGCCAGGGCTGCTGCTCCTTCTGACGCGCCTCGAAGTCGTCGATCTCCGACTTCTTCTCCATGGTGAGCCCGATGTCGTCGAGCCCGTTCAGCAGGCAGTGCTTGCGGAACGGATCGATGTCGAAATGCACCGTGCCGCCGTCGGGCCCCTTGATCTCCTGCTTCTCGAGATCGACCTCGATGATGGCATTGGAGCCACGGCTCGCATCGTCCATCAGCTTGTCGATGATCTCCTTCGGCATCTTGATCGGCAGAATGCCGTTCTTGAAGCAGTTGTTGTAGAAGATGTCGGCGAAATCCTCGGAGATGATGCAGCGGATGCCGAAGTCGAGCAGCGCCCAGGGCGCATGCTCGCGGCTCGAGCCGCAGCCGAAGTTGGGGCCGGCGACGATGATCTTGGCGCTCTGATAGGCCGGCTGGTCGAGGATGAAGTCCTTCTTCTGGCCGTCGGCCGTCCAGCGCAGCTCGTAGAACAGGCCGTCCTTCAGCCCGGTGCGCTTGATGGTCTTCAGGAAGTTCTTGGGAATGATCATATCGGTGTCGATATTGACCATCGGCATTGGGGCGGCGACGCCGCGCAGCGTCGTGAATTTTTCCATGAGATCCCTCGCGAAACGCCGGAATAAACGGACTTTCCCCCAGCCCGTCAAGCCGACCTATCGCCTGGTGAGTATCGCCCCTGCCATCTTGTCATGCAGACCCTGCTTGCGCCTCGAAAAGGCGACGGCGATGCAGGAAATGAGGGCGATCAGGCCGACCACCGTACTGAAGCCGCTGCCGGCGATGGCGGCGACCGAGGGCAGATAGATCGGCCAGGCGCGCAGGCTGGCCATCAGCGGATTCAGCCGTCCCCCGTCCTCGGTGGAGACACGGATGCCCAGCATCCGCTTGCCCAGGGTGGCCTGGGCCGACGAGCTTTCCTGGAAGGCGTAATAGGCCCATACGATCAGCGCATAGACGATCATCTGGCGCGGCGAGATCAGGCTGTTCAGGTAGTCGACCAGTGTATCGAGGTCGGGGTCCTCGGGCAGGGGCGCCGCCGTCTCCGAGGGAAGGACCAGCAGCACGATCGACCAGACGATCCACAGTGCGATGCCGTCGACGAGCGCCGCCCCGACCCGGATCCAGAAGCCGGCATAGCGCACCGTCGTCTCCGGCGGACGGGCATCCCACACCGGCGGAGGCGGCGGGACGGAGCCTGAGGTCGGCACACTCGGCATGTCGGTCTCCTGGCGAAATCGTCAGGACGACCTTATCACGAGCGTATCGGCCAGAATATCGTGCAGGGCCCGCTTGCGGCTGGTGAAGGCGGCCATGATGTAGCCGATGGCCAGCGGCACCATGGGCGTCACCATGTACTTCGCGAAGTGGCGGCCAGTGGCGCGACCGAAGGAAAGCCGAGTGCCGTCGAAGCGAACGATGCGCAGGCCGAGCGCCATCTTGCCGAGCGTGGCGCCGCGCGGCGAGCTGGTCATCAGCGCTTCGTACAACCAATTGATGACGATCAGCGCAATGAAAAGTAGGGCTGTTGTGCCGACAATGACACCGGCTTCTTCCGGGTCGCTCCAACGAGCTCCGTGAAGCACGACCAAGGCTACGATCCCCATTGCGAGTGGGACCGATAGAACCAGCCCGTCGATCACGTAGGCGACGAAGCGGATCCAGAATCCGCCGGGAGGCGCACCCTCCACCGCCGCCATCGGTCGGTCGGACCAGACTGGCGGCGGAGGGGCGTTGGTCAAGGCGACGTTCCTACCGGTAGTCGCGCCTACTGATAATCACGCACGTCGGCCAGCGTGCCCTTGATGGCGGCGGCCGCCGCCATCGCCGGGCTCACCAGATGGGTCCGCCCACCGCGGCCCTGCCTGCCCTCGAAGTTGCGGTTCGAGGTCGAAGCGCAGCGCTGGCCGGGTTCGAGCCGGTCGGCGTTCATGGCGAGGCACATCGAGCAGCCCTGGATGCGCCATTCGAAGCCAGCCTCGAGGAAGATCTTGTCGAGACCTTCCTTCTCGGCTTCGGCCTTCACCAGGCCGGAGCCCGGCACGACCATGGCCGACACGCCCGCGGCCACCTTGCGGCCGCGCGCGATCTCGGCGGCGGCGCGCAGGTCTTCGATGCGGCCGTTGGTGCACGAGCCGATGAACACGCGATCGATCGGCACGTCGACGAGCTTGGTGCCCGGCATCAGGCCCATGTAGGCGAGAGAACGCGCCCACGCCTCGCGGCGGTTCTCGTCCGGCGCGTTGGCCGGGTCGGGGATGACGTCGGTGATCGGCAGCGCGTCCTGCGGGCTGGTGCCCCAGGTCACCATCGGCGGGATGTCGGACGCCAGCAGGTCGAGCTGGGTGTCGAAGTTCGCACCCTTGTCGCTCGGCAGGCGACGCCACTGGCTGAGCGCCAGGTCCCACGCGCCGCCCTTGGGCGAGTACGGCCGGCCTTCGAGGTACTTGAAGGTCGTGTCGTCCGGCGCGATCAGGCCGGCACGCGCGCCCGCCTCGATCGACATGTTGCAGACCGTCATGCGGCCTTCCATCGTCATCTCGCGGATGGCGCGGCCGGCATACTCGACCACGTAACCAGTGCCGCCGGCGGTGCCGAGCTTGCCGATGATGGCCAGGATAACGTCCTTGGGCGTCACGCCGAGCGGCAGGCTGCCCTCGACCGCCACGCGCATGTTCTTGGCCGGCTTCTGGATCAGCGTCTGGGTGGCGAGCACGTGCTCGACCTCCGAGGTGCCGATGCCGAAGGCCAGCGCTCCGAACGCACCGTGCGTCGAGGTATGGCTGTCGCCGCAGACGATGGTCATGCCCGGCAAGGTCAGGCCCTGCTCAGGGCCGATCACGTGGACGATGCCGCGACGGGCATCGTTCATGTCGAAGTACGGCACGCCGAAGTCGGCGACGTTCTTCTCCAGGGTCTCGACCTGGATGCGTGATTCCTCATCCATGCCGCCTTCGCCGATCGGCGTGGTCGGCGTGTTGTGGTCGGCCACGGCGATGGTGGCGTCGGGCCGGCGCACCGGACGTCCGGCCATGCGCAGGCCTTCGAAAGCCTGCGGGCTGGTCACCTCGTGGACGAGATGACGGTCGATGTAGATGACGCAGGTGCCGTCGTCCTGGCGATTGACGACGTGGGCGTCCCAGATCTTCTCGAACAGTGTCCGCGGCGGAGGAGGCGGTGGCGGCGGCGTGGCCGACTTCTTGCGGAACGCCATGGTCGCCTACCTCTTTCCGCCGCCCTTGGCGGCGCGCACGTTCTTCTCGTCCTTGGGCTTTTCCTTCTTGAGCTTCTCGCGCCGCCGAACCTTGGTCTCGTCGGCCTGTTCGGCGACCAGCTCGCGCTGGGCCTCGACGTCCTCGGCGATGCGGCTCGCCTTGCCGCGCAGGTCGCGCAGGTAATAGAGCTTGGCGCGGCGCACGACGCCCTTGCGGATGACCTCGATCTCCCAGATGCCCGGGCTGTAGAGCGGGAACACGCGCTCCACGCCCTCGCCGAACGAGATCTTGCGCACCGTGAACGACGAGTTGATGCCGTCGTTCTTGCGGGCGATGCACAGGCCTTCGTAGACCTGAATGCGCTCGCGGTTGCCTTCCTGAACCTTGACGTGCACGCGCAGCGTGTCGCCGGGTTCGAAACGCGGCACCGGCCGCTCGGCCGTCACCTTGTCCATCTGGGCCTGGGCCAGCGTATCGAGAATGTTCATCGCATCCATCCTTTCGTCACTTCTCTTCGTTCGTCCTCGCGGTGCGCCCAGCCCACAGATCGGGCCGCCGTCGCCGCGTAATCTCTTCCCGCTGTCGCCTCCGCCAGTCCGCGACCTTGCCGTGATGGCCCGAAACCAGAACCTCCGGCACGCGCCGTTCGGTTCCGTCGGGCCCGGTCCAGCTCGCGGGCCTCGTGTAGTGCGGATACTCCAGCAATCCGTCCTCGAAACTCTCCTCGTTCGCCGACGCGGGCTCGCCCATCACACCGGGCAGCAGCCGCACGCAGCAATCCATCACCGCCATGGCCGCGATCTCGCCGCCCGAAAGCACGAAATCGCCGACCGAGATCTCCTCCAACGCCTGGGCCTCGATGACGCGCTCGTCGACGCCCTCGAACCGCCCGCACACCAGCACCACGCCCGGACCCTGAGCCAGCTCCCGTCCGCGCGCCTGAGTGAACGGCGCGCCTCTTGGAGACAGCAGAACCTTCGGCGCCCCCGACATCCCTGGCGCCGACATCTCCAATGAACGGGCGACCGCCTCGATCGCCGCCGACAGCACGTCGGGCTTCATCACCATGCCGGCGCCGCCCCCGAAGGGGGCGTCGTCGACCGTGCCGTGGCGGTCCTTGGCGAACCGCCTGATATCGACCGCCTCCAGCGACCACACGCCTTCCTTCAGCGCCTTGCCGGCCAGGCTCTCGCCCAGCGGGCCCGGGAACATCTCCGGGAAGAGCGTCAGCGCCACAGCGCGCCACACGTTGGTCCTACGCCTCCTTCTCACTGCCTCCCGCCAGCAAACCTGCCGGCGGATCGACCACGACCTTGCCGCCCTCGACGTCGACCTCGGGCACCGCCTCGTCGGTGAAAGGCAGCATCACCGATTGGCGTGACGCCGTGCCTCCCGAGATCTCCATCGTCCGGCCCGCGCCGAAATCGTGGAAGGCCATGACCTTGCCCCAATCCCGGCCGTCCGTTCCGACGGCAGGCAGACCGATCAGGTCCGCCTCGTACCACTCCCGCGCGCCTGTCGCCGGCAATCGTTCGCGCTCCACATAGAGCCGCAAACCTCGTATCGCCTCGGCGGCATTGCGATCGGCTACGCCCTCGATCCGGACCAGCACCGCACCTTTGACCGTGCTCAGCGCCTCGATCCGGTACCGCGTCTTCCCCGTCTCGTCCGACAGCTCGCCATAGGAGGCGATGGCCATCGGGTCCTCGGTGAAGCTCCTGATGCGCACTAGGCCGCGCACTCCATGCGGCGCGGCCACGACGCCCAGCAGGACGCGGCCCTTACTCACCAGACAAGCTCATCAGCTCGCGGCAGCCTCCTTCTCGCCACCCTCGGCCGGAGCCGCGGCAGCGGCGGCGGCAGCCTTCAGGCGCTCCTGCGCCTTGGCGCGCGGCAGCGGCTTCTTGGTCTGGTCGCGGCGCTCGCGCGGCTGCATCATCTCGGCCTGCGACAGGAACTTGGCGACGCGGTCCGACGGCTGGGCGCCGACCTTCAGCCAATGCGCGATGCGCTCCTTGTCGAGCGTGATGCGCTGGGCGTGCTCGCGCGGCAGCAGCGGATTGTAGGTGCCGAGCTTCTCGATGAAGCGGCCATCGCGCGGGCTGCGCGAATCGGCCACGACGATGTGGAAGAACGGCCGCTTCTTGGCGCCGTGACGGGTCATACGAATAGCAAGCATTCTTTCTCCTTCGAAATTTCAGCGCGGGAAGCCGGGCGGCGGCATCATGCCTCCGAGGCTGCGCATGAATCCCTTCTCTCCGAGTTTGTTGACGCGTTTCATCATCTTGAGCATGTCGGCATGCTGCTTGAGCAGCTTGTTGACGTCCTGCACGGCCACGCCAGAGCCCTTGGCGATGCGTTTCTTGCGCGAGGCGTGGATGATGTCCGGGTTGCGCCGCTCCTTGGGCGTCATCGCGAGGATGACGGCCTCCTGGCGCTTGAGCTGGGTCTCGTCGATCTTGGCCTTGGACATCGCGGCCTTGGCCTGCATGGCGCCCGGCAGCATGCCCATCAGGCCCGACAGGCCGCCCATCTTGCGCAGCTGACGCAGCTGGCTCAGCAGGTCGTCCATGTCGAACTGGCCCTTGCGGACCTTGGCCGCGAGCTTCTCGGCGTCCTCTTTCTCGATCGTTTCGGCGGCGCGCTCGACCAGCGAGACGATGTCGCCCATGCCGAGGATGCGGCTGGCGATGCGGTCGGGATGGAACGGCTCCAGCGCATCGAACTTCTCGCCGACGCCGATCAGCTTGACCGGGCGGCCGGTGACGGCGCGCATCGACAGGGCGGCGCCGCCGCGCGCATCGCCGTCCACTCGCGTGAGCACGATGCCGGTGACGGCGAGCCGGTCGTTGAAGGCCTTGGCGACGTTGACCGCGTCCTGGCCGGTCATGGCGTCGGCGACGAGCAGCGTCTCCTGCGGCTTGGAGAGGGCGCTGATGTCGGCCACTTCCTTCATCAGCTCTTCGTCGATCGACAGCCGGCCGGCGGTATCGAGGATCAGGACGTCGTAGCCCTCGCGCCGCGCCGTCTCGAGCGCGCGCTTCGTGATGGCGAGCGGCATCTCCAAAGGCACGATCGGCAGGGTCGGCACGCCGGTCTGCTCGCCCAGGATCTTGAGCTGCTGCTGCGCCGCCGGGCGGCGGGTGTCGAGCGAGGCCATCATGACCTTGCGCTTGGTGGCGAAGGTGCCGCCGAACTCGGCGGCCATGCCCTGCGGGCCCTGGCTGAGGCGATAGCCGATCTTGGCCGACGAGGTGGTCTTGCCCGAGCCCTGCAGGCCGACCATCAGGATCACGACCGGCGGAATGGCGTTGAGGTCGAGGTCGGCGACGGTGCCGCCCAGCATCTCGACCAGGTGATCGTTGACGATCTTGACCACCATCTGGCCCGGCGTGACCGAGCGGATGACGTCGGCGCCGATCGCCTTGGGCCGCACGCCGTCGATGAACTGGCGGACCACGGGCAGGGCCACGTCGGCTTCGAGCAGCGCCGTGCGGACCTCGCGCAGGGCCGCGTCGACGTCGGCCTCGGACAGCGCACCGCGGCCGCGAAGCTTGTCGAAGACGTCGCCCAGACGTTTGCTAAGACCCTCGAACATCCTGCCTATCGACCCCTACATTCCGGCCTTAGGTTCGCCCAAACACGTATCGCGCCGATGCGCGAGCCTTCGCGGATCAGCGGAGCTCCCCGAAGGGGGAACCATTAAATCGGCACGACCGATTGAACGGTCGGGGTATAAGGCCTGCCGGACAAGGAGTCAAAAGGCTTGACGGCGGACGCTAACCCTTTGATCCAGAACGATTCCAGGCCGATCAGCGGTTGGTCGATCGTGATCTTCCTGGTCGTTCTGCCGCTTTTGCTGGCGCCGGCGGTCTGGCTGCTCGGTGGCCGCGACATGCTGGTCATGCTCACCCTTTTTTTCGTGTCGAGCCTGATCGCGCTCGCCGTCGCCGTCTCTCCGATGGGCTGGCGGGCCCTGCCGGCGCTGGGTTTTCGGCCGGCGCGCATCTGGACGATCGTGCTCGGCGCGGTCGGCGCCCTGATCGTGTCGATCGCGGTCAGCCAGCTCGGCGAGCCTGAGGGCGTCAAGCAGGCGTTGGACGTCGCCCGCACTCCCAGCCTGTTCGTGGCGAGCCTGGCCATAATGGCGTTGCTGGCGCCGCTCGCCGAGGAGGCGGTGTTTCGCGGCCTGCTCTACGGCTGGCTGGCCAGGCGCTGGGGAACGACGATCGCCTGGTTCGTGAGCTCGATCCTGTTCGCCGCCGCCCATATCGAGCCGGCGCATGCCCTCCTGGTGCTGCCGCTCGGCCTGTGGTTCGGCTGGCTGCGCCAGCGCACCGATTCGCTCTGGCCGTCCCTGGTAGCGCACATCGTCAACAACGGGCTGGCCGTCGTGGCTGCGGCCTTCATCACCACTACCGCCTCCTCAGGGTGAGGTCCCTGTGTGTCTACGACGCGAGCTTGCGGTCGACGAAGTCCAGCCGGTCCTGGCCCCAGAAGATCTCCTTGTCGATCACGAAGGACGGCGCGCCGAACACGCCCTGGTCGATGGCGAACTGGGTGTAGGACTCGCGCTTCTCGGCCATGCCGGGCGCTTCGCTCGCCTTGAGCACCAGATCGGCGTCGAGGCCGCAGCCGGCGATGATCTCGCGCAGGGTCGCCGGATCGCCGGTGTTCTTCTCCTCGGCCCACAGCGCATGAAGCACTGCATGAGCGAGCTTGATGGCGTCGGCCATCCGGCTGAGCTCGCGCAGGGCGATCACGCATTTCGCCGCCGGCACTTCGTTGGCGGGAAAGAACTTGGGTTCGAGATTGAGCTCCACGCCGGTTTGGTCGCGCCAGCGTTTCAGCTCCATCATGCGGTAGGCCTGTCGCTGCGGTGCGCGTTTGGGCAGCGGCAAGCCGCCCGACACGGCGAACACCGAACCGAAGTCGACCGGCCAGATCCTGACATGCGCCTTGTGCTTCTGGGCGATCGCCTCGAAGCGCTTGGAACCGAGATAGGTCCACGGCGAATTCAGCGAGACATAGTAGTCGACGAGCTTGGCCATGGGCTGGGCCCTCCTGGAGCGGACTGTGGCCGAATGGCAGGCGACAGCAAAGGGCCGATGGGCCATCCTTCCCCGCGTGTCGGAACGAACCATCGCGATCACCGGCGGCGATGCCGGCTATTTCGACCTCATGAAGGACTGCGTCGACTCGCTGCGGGCGACGGCGGAGGGCCGGGCCCTGGCGCTGGGCATCCTCGATTGCGGCCTGACGGAGGAGCAGCGCGCTTGGTGTCGCGAGCATGGCGCGACGCTGGTCGTGCCGCAGTGGGACTTCGACTTTCCGGGCCGCGACAAGCTCAAGGACGGTTACAAGGCGTTGACGGCCCGGCCATTCCTGCCGCGCTATTTCCCGGGCTTCGATCTCTATCTCTGGATCGACGGCGACTGCTGGGTCCAGCAGGGCGATGCCATCACGCTGTTCCAGCGCGCCGCGCGCACCGGCGCGCTTGCCGTGGCGCCGGAGATCCATCGCTCGATGCGCCACTATCGCCACGCCTGGGGCGAGTTCTCCTCGATCAACGGGGCGGCCTACGAAGCCTGCTTCGGCAAGGAGACGGCCGAGCGGCTGATCCGCTATCCCCTGATCAACGCCGGCGTCTTCGCCCTCGCGGCCGACGCGCCGCACTGGGCCGGCTGGGCCGACGTGATGGGCGAGGCCCTGCAGCGCTCGACCGACATGACCGACCAGATCGCGCTGAACGTCCTGGTCTACGACAAGGGCTTCGCCTGCGAGCCGCTGCCCAGCCGCTGCAACTGGCCGATCCACCACGCGACGCCGGCCTGGGACACCGAACGGTCATTGTTCGTCGAGCCGGCCATGCCCTACGACCCCTTGGGCATCCTGCACATGACCATCTACACCAAGCGGCTGGCGACCCTGGACGTGCGCGAGCTGGGCGGGCCGCATGACGGGCAGGTCCGGCCGCGCTCGTTGCGCTGGCCGGGCCGAACGGCCATATAGCGCCGCATGGCCACCACGCCGTTCCTGAAGATGCACGGGCTGGGCAACGATTTCGTCGTCCTCGATGCCCGGGCGGCCGCGCTCGACCTGACGCCGGAACGTCGGCGGGTCATCGCCGACCGCCGCCTGGGCGTGGGCTGCGACCAGCTCATCGTGCTCGAGCCGCCGACCGAGGGCGAGGCCGACGTCTTCATGCGCATCTACAATCCCGACGGCGGCGAGGCCCAAGCCTGCGGCAATGCCACGCGCTGCGTCGCCTCGGTGGTGATGGACGAGCGCAAGACCGATCAAGTCACCGTGCAGACCATCGCGGGCCTGCTCGAATCGCAGAAGACCGGAATGGGCAGCAACGGCCTGCCGGTGATCTCGGTCGACATGGGGCCGGCGCGGCTCGACTGGCGCGAGATCCCGGTTCGCGAGGCCTGCGATACCAATCACATGCCGGTCGGCATCGGTCCGCTGCAGGATCCCGTCGGCACCAACATGGGCAATCCGCACGCGACGTTCTTCGTCGAAGACGCCGCTGCGATTCCGCTCGCCGAGCTCGGTCCCAAGCTCGAGCACGACCGCTTCTTCCCCGAGCGCGCCAACATCGGCGTCGCCCAGCTCCTGAGTGAAGGCAAGCTTCGCCTGCGCGTCTGGGAGCGTGGCGCCGGCATCACGCTGGCCTGCGGCTCGGGCGCCTGCGCGGCCGTCGTCGCCGCTACTCGGCGCGGCCTCGTGCAACGCAAGGCCGACGTCGTGCTGGAAGGCGGCACGCTCACCATCGAATGGCTGCGTGACGATCATGTGCTGATGACCGGCGGCATCGCGGTCGCCTTCAAGGGCGAGCTCGACCGTTCGCTGCTTTCGTGAGGTGGTCCGGTGAGCGAGACGCCTAAGCCCGAAGAGGGCAAGGAAAGGGAGGCCCCGAAGAAGGGGTGGTTCTCGCGATGGCGCTCCGGAGGCGACGCCCCGAGTGCGGCTCCTGAACCCGAACCGGCGATCGCGACGCCTGAGCCCGAGCCGGCGCCCCATCCGGAGGTGCTCGAAGCCAAACCCGAACAGATCGAAGCCCAACCCGAAGCCGAGAAGGAACCCGAGAAGAAGGGCTGGCTGTCGCGGCTGCGCTCCGACGACGGCCCGGTGAGCGAGACTCCCAATCCCGCAACGGTCGAAGCAATCCAAGAGGTCCAAGAGGTCCAAGAGGTCGAGCCGGAAGCCGAGAAGAAAGGCTGGCTGTCGCGCCTGCGCGCCGGCCTCGCCAAGTCGACCAAGCGCGTCACCGAGAGCATCACCGGCCTCTTCACCAAGAAGAAGCTCGACCAGCAGACGCTCGACGAGCTCGAGGACGCGCTGATCCAGGCCGATCTCGGCGTCAGCGTCGCCGCCCGCCTGGTCGGCAAGCTCGGCAAGGAGCGGTTCGGCAAGGAAGTGACAGACGAAGAGGTGCGCGCCGCCTTCGCCGACGACATCGCCGAGATCCTGCAGCCGGTCGCGACATCGCTGGTCATCGATCCGGCGAAGAAGCCGCACGTCGTGCTGGTGATCGGCGTGAACGGCAGCGGCAAGACCACGACCATCGCCAAGCTCGCCAATCTCTACAAGGGCGAGGGCCGCAAGGTCATGCTGGCGGCGGGCGATACCTTCCGCGCCGCCGCCGTCGAGCAGCTCAAGGTGTGGGGCGATCGCGCCGGCGTGCCGGTGGTCGCCAAGCAGACCGGCGCCGACGCCGCGGGGCTCGCCTACGAGGCATTGGAGCGCGCCAAGGCCGAGGCCTGCGACGTGCTGCTGATCGACACGGCGGGCCGCCTGCACAACAAGTCCAACCTGATGGACGAGCTCGCCAAGATCGTGCGCGTGATCCGCAAGCTCGATCCGACGGCGCCGCATTCCTGCCTGCTGGTGCTCGACGCCACGACCGGCCAGAACGCCCATGCCCAGGTCGAGACCTTCAAGACCATGTCGCCGGTCGATGCCCTGGTGCTGACCAAGCTCGACGGCAGCGCCAAGGGCGGCGTGCTTACGGCACCGGCGTGTTCATCGTCGCGACCGCAATCGCGCTGCCCTGCTATCGCTGGCTGGAGAAGCGCTGGCCGGTGATGCCGCTGGTCGGCGGTTTCTTCGTGCTGGTGTTCGGCGGGCTCACGATCTGGCTGCAGGACGACACCTTCATCAAGCTGAAGCCCACCATCGTGAACTGCCTGTTCGGCGTGATCCTGGGCGGCGGCCTGCTGCTGATGAACCGGCCGTTGCTGAAACCGATCTTCGGCGCAGCTTTCCGATTGACCGACGAGGGCTGGCGCAAGCTCACCGTGCGCTGGACTCTTTTCTTCTTCGTGCTGGCCGCCGTCAACGAGGTGATGTGGCGCGGCTTCTCGACCGAGACCTGGATCGCCAGCAAGATGTTCCTGAGCTTCCCGCTGACGCTGGTCTTCGCCTTCCTGCAGGTGCCGCTGCTCAAGCGCTACTGGGACGGCGACGACAATCCATTTGCCGGCGGGAAGTAAGCCAGATCAAGGTTGCGAAACCTATCGGCGTCGCGTCAGTGCCATTATGTCTTCGGTACGGAGTGTTCCATTCCCACGGCCTCGCATGTGGGCGACCAAGCGTGCTCCGCGGCTCGGATGCAGATCTTCGACTCGAACGATACGAACGGCGTGGCCATCGTAGCTAATTTCGACTTCGGTCTTTGGTAAAAGGCTGGCGCTTTCCCTGATTGCCTTTGGGATCGTGACCTGGCCTTTGGAATTAATGCGCATGACGCATTCTCCATTCAAAGCAGCTGGGGCTGCAATGCTTCAGCCTCTTCTTTCAGGATGGCGAGATACTTCTCCGCGAACGAACCCACCGCGGAATCCTCGACCCAGGCCGCGACGCAGACAGCGGCGATGGTGGCGCCGTCGTAGCGCCTGAGCGGCACCGCCACGGCGTGGTAGCCGCGGCGCATTTCCTGGGCGGTGATGGCGTAGCCCTGCTCGCGCACGTGCAGGATCTCGGCGCGCAGCGCCTTCTTGTCGGTGACGGTGAAGTCGGTCATCACCTTGGGCTCGAGCTTCTCCAGCCAGCCATCGAGCGTCTTGTCGGGAAGCTGGCTCAGGATGGCGCGGCCCGCCGCGGTGTTGAAGGCGGGACGGCGCAGGCCGATGGTCGGCGCCAGCACGTCGGGACGGCCGTGCAGCGAGTGGGCGATCATGACGATGTCGTAGCCGTCGAGCACGGCGGCAAAGCACGACTGCTCGGTGCGGTCGCCGATGCGCTCGCAGGCCGGCTGGACGACGGTCGAGACCATGTTCGAGCCGAGATAGGCCGAGGCCAGCTCCATGATGCGCGGAGTCAGGCGGAAGGAGCGACCGTCGTTCTCCGCCAGGCCGAGGCAGGTCAGGGTATAGAGCGCACGCCGCACGCTCGGCTTGGGCAGGTCGGTGGCGCGCGCCACGTCGCTCAAGGTCATGTGCTTCTTCTCGCGGCTGAAGGCGCCGATGACCCGGAGTCCGCGCGCGAAAGCTTCGAGGAAGTCGGGGCCATGGCCGCTCGCCGCCCGCTTCTCCGCATCCTCTGCCCGCAACCGCGCCATTCATGCCCTCCCGACTGGACGTCAGGTTTTTAACGCCCAGGCATTGTCGGCGTCGACCAGCAGCGTGACCGTTTCACCCACCGCCGCGGCGCGCGTCGAAGCGCATTCGACGTTGAACCGGCGGCCTGCCGTCTCGACCGTGAGCGAGCGGCGCGGCCCGCGGAACACGCCGTCGACCACTTTCCCTGGCCAAGCGAGGTGGCCGTTGGCTGCCGGCGTGTCGGCCGCGGCGAGCGTGACATCCTCGGGCCGCACCATCACCGATACGGCTTCGCCTGGCTGGAAGGCCTGCCCGGCGCGGCAGTGGCCACCGTCGATGGTCACCAGCCAGTCGTTGTCGCCGGCTGGACGACAGGCCGCAACGGTCGCCTCGATGAAGTTGGGCGTGCCGAAGAATGCCGCGACCTCGCGACTGGCCGGCCGACGATAGACCTCCTCGGGTGCACCGACCTGGAGGATGCGGCCGCGCTGCATGACCACGACGCGGTCGGACAGCGCCATCGCTTCTTCCTGGTCATGGGTCACGTAGAGCGTCGTTATCTTGAGCCGCCGCTGCAGGGCGCGGAACTCGTCGCCCATCTGGGCGCGCAGGCGGGCGTCGAGGTTGCTGAGCGGCTCGTCGAGCAGCAGCACCTCGGGCTCGAACACCAGAGCGCGGGCGATCGCCACGCGCTGCTGCTGGCCGCCCGACAGGGCGGGCGCCGGCCGGTCGGCGAAGCGCTCCATCTCGACCAGCCGCAGCGCCGCCATCACGCGCTCCCTGATCTCGGGCTTGGCGACGTGCCGTACGCTCAAGGGGTAGGCGACGTTGTCGAACACGGTCATGTGCGGCCAGATCGCGTAGGACTGGAACACCATGCCGAGCTTGCGCAGGTCGGGCGGCACGAACAGGCCGGCCGGCGCGTCGCTCACCACGCGGCCGCCGATCACGATCGAGCCGGTGTCGTTGCGCTCCAGCCCCGCCACCATGCGCAGGGTGGTGGTCTTGCCGCAGCCCGACGGCCCGAGCAGCGTGACGAACTCGCCGTGCTCGATCGCGAGATCGATGCCGTCGACCGCCCTCACCTCGGCGAAGTGCCGTCCGACCTCGTGCAGGGAGACAGTGGGCATCCGGTCCTACTTGAAGATCTGCTTGGCGAGCTCGAGCATGGCGTCCTGGCGTTCGGGCACGGTCGTGCCCAGAGCCTTGGCGGATAGCAGGACGCGGATCTCCTCCATGGTCTTCTCGACCACGCCCTTGACGACGGGATTGTAGCCGGCATTGGCGTAGATGATCTGCTGCTCGGGCTCGAGGTAGTGGTTCATGAACAGGCGGGCCGCGTTGGGGCGCGGGGCGTTCTTGAGCATCGCGAGGTCGAAGCGGACGTAAGGGCGCCCCTCGGCGGGCATGATCGGCTTCACCGGCAGGCCCTTCAGCGTGTTGTAGTCCTGCAGCGAGAAGGGAAGATAGAGGGGGTACTCGCCGCGTGCCACGCGGCGCTCGCTGTTCTGGATGTCGCGCGAGAACACCGGCTTCTGGGCTGCCAGCTTCTCGAGGAACGCCTTGCCGAAAGTGTCGTGCATCACAACGAAGAACACGGCGCCGCCGCCCAATGCGCGATAGTCGTCGGACAGGATCTTGCCCGTCCATCTGGGATCGAGGATGTCCTTCCAGCTCTTGGGCTCGTCGCCGGGCTTCACCAGGTTGCGATTGATCATCAGGCCGTAGCTGATGACCTCGGCCGGGACGCGGATGTCGTCGGCCTCGTAGGGCGGGATGATGTTCTTGATGTTGGGGACCGGGCCGTGCGGCTGGAAGTTGCCGTCGCGCGTCATCAGCCAGGTGGTCGTGCTGCCGTTGTGATGGACGTCGCCCAGGAAGCGCCCGGCGGCCTGCTCGACGCGCACGCGCTCGCGCACCTCGCTGGCGCGCGCTTCCAGGAGCTCGACCGAGATGCCGTATTTCTGCTCGAAGGACTTGATCACGGCCTTCAACGATGGCGAGCCGATCGATGCGGTGTAGACGACCAGCTTACCTTCCTTCCTGGCCGCCTCGACGGTCTTGGCCCAGTCGTCCTGCGCCAGCGCGGGGCCGACGGCGGCTCCGGCAGCCAGAAGACCGAGAACGCTTCTTCTCAACATGGACCCATCCCTCCCGTTCACAGCGTGCTGATGCGCTTCTTGATGAATTTCAGTTGGACCCAGCGGAACAGCAGGACCAGCACCAGCATCACCAACCCGATGACGCTCACTTCCTCGGGCTTGCCGCTCACCCACATCTTCAACATGACCACCGACAGCACCTCGGTGCCGGGTGCGTAGAGCAGGATCGAGGCGCTGAGCTCGCGCATGATGCCGAAGAAGATCAGCACCCAGCCGACCGCGAAGGCGGGCCAGGCGAGCGCGATCAGGATGCGGCCCAGCGTCTGCCACCAGCCCGCGCCGTGCACGCGGCTGCATTCCTCGATGTCGTTGGCGATCTGCTGGTAGGCCGACGAGGTCACGCGCACGGCGACCGGCGTGCCGAGGGCGATGTAGGCCAGCAGCAGCGCCCACAACGTGCCGTAGATCGGGATGCCGTGCGGCAGGATGGCGAAGCCCCACAGGAAGCCGATGCCCAGGACCATGCCGGGCATCATCCAGGGCAGCCAGGCGAGAAGGTCGATCAGGCGGCGGCCGCGCCAGCGCGTGCGCGTGGTGACGTAGGCCACGATGCCGCCCAGCGCCATGGTGGCGGTGGCGCCGGCCACGCCCAGCAGCATGGTGTTGCCGAAGGCGCGCCAGAAGCTCGAATTCTCCCAGACGCTGCGATAGTGGTCGAAGGTCAGCATGTCGGCTTCGTAGAAGCCGAAGAACTTGAAGAACGAACTGAGCAGCAGCTGGCCGATCGGCAGCGCCACCGTGAGCGCGAAGAACAGGATGCAGATGCCGAACGTGACCCAGCGCAGCCGGCCGAGCCGCGTGATGTTGGGCGAATAGCCCTTGCCGGTGACGGTGGTGAAGCTGCGGCCGCGCAGCAGGCGGTTTTGCAGCACCAGCAGCAGGAACATCAGGGCAAGGGCGGCGAAGGAGAGCGCCGTCGCCGACTGGTAGTCGGGCTGGGCGCGCTGGGTGATCGAATTGTAGATCGTGGTTGTGATCACCTCGATGCCGACGGGCACGCCGAAGAACACCGCCGATTCGAAGGATTCGATGCCGCGGATGAAGCTCAGGATGAAGGCGCTGGTGGTGACCGGCAGCATCAGCGCGAAGGTGACGCGCCAGAAGGTCTGCCAGCGCGTGGCGCCCGACATGCGGCTCGATTCCTCGAGCGCGGGATCCATGGCGCGGAAGGCGTCGACGACGAACAGGAAGATGAACGGCGTCGAGTACTGCATCATGTGCCAGATGACGCCGCCGTAGGAGTAGACGTCGACCAAGGTGGTGTCGCTGCCCGTGAGCCAGCGCCAGGCGAGGTTGATGGTGCCGACCTGGGCGTTGCCCAGCATCGCCCAGGCGGTCGCCGTCAGGATCGGCGGGATGAAGAAGGGCAGGGTGATCAGCACTTCGAGCACGCCGCGGCCCGGCGTGTCGGTGCGCGCCACGATCCAGGCCAGCAGCACGGCCAGCGCCAGGGCGAGCACGGTCTTGACCAGGGAGAGGCCGACGGTGTTGGCCAGCACGACCAGGTTTTCGGTCGTGGCGATGCTGATGTAGCCGTCGAGGTTGAACTCCCCGGGGATGCCCGGCGGCGTCGAATGCAGGCTGCCGTAGAGCAGCATCAGCATGGGATAGAGCGACAGGAAGCAGAGGATCGCGATCAGCGCGGTGATGCCCGCCGGCCGGCCCCAGCGCCACAGGCCGCCGGCTGACGCACTGCGCTCGCCCAAGGGGGCGGCAACGGTCACCATCCTCGCGCCTCCTCCCTGCCGGAGACTCGTTGCTCCCCTCATGTCCCTCTCCCCCGCTAGGGGGAGAGGTTAGGAGAGGGGGCTTCGCACACTGTTTGTAACCCCCTCTCCCAACCTCTCCCCCTAGCGGGGGAGAGGGACATGAAGGGGAGCTGGCTTCGCAGCCTTTGTCGCGCTACTCGGCCGCCAGCGGCAGCCGGTTCCTGTTCAGCAAGCCCAGCGGACTTTTAGCCGTCTGCAGCTTCTCGGCATAAGCGTCGAGCCAGTCCTGCTCGATCGGCGCCACGAACGCACCGCCGCGCGCGCCGAGATAGATGTCGGGATTGTCGACGGTCGCCGGCACCTTCTTCTCGTTCATCAGCTCCTGCGCGGCCTGCAGGCAGCGCTTGCGGGTGATGGCGATCATGCGGTCAGACGGCGCCAGGTGCTCGAGGCTGCGATCGACGATCTCGCCCATGCACTCGATCATCGCCTGGTCCTGCCGGCCGATGCCCTGGATGCCGGTGTAGTTGACGTTCTTCTGCATGTCGCGGTCGATCAGGTAGTCGTTCTCGCGGTTGGCCTTCAGGCGCCACCGCCCGAACCAGTCGTTGGTGTTCGGCAGGTACTCGACGTCGGGCTTCAGGCCGGGAATCCAGTCGCCGTTCTTCAGCAACTCGAGCGGACGCGTCTTCTGCTTCCAGGTGAGGTTGTAGGTCATGGTATGAGTGTCATCCATCGGCACGTTCAAGGTGCAGGCGACCTGGTCCTCGAAGAAGCCGTTGGGAGTCAGCGTGATGAACGGGAACATGAAGTGGGCGAAGCGGTAGTAGTACTGGCCCGCCTCGGCCGGCCGGTAGGCCGCGTACATGGTGCCCCACTCGGTCTCGGTCGACTTGTAGTCCGGCGCGCGGTCGCCGACGCCCCACTTGTGGATGGTGTCGGGCGAGACGTCGTCCATCGTCAGCCCACCGACATGCAGGAAGCCGAAATGCGAGGTGTCGATGTCGCCCTCGAGCGACTGGAACCAGTTGCACTCGCGCATGTGCACGCGGGTGATGCGCTCCTCCTCGGGCAGCATCAGCACTTCGACGTTGGGCAAGGGCGGCGCTTCCTTGCGGCTGCCCATGTAGGTCCAGACGAAGCCTGCGCGCTCGACCACCCGGTAGGACTTGGCCTTGATGCGGCTCTTGAAGTCCTGCGCCGGCGGCACGTTCGGCATGTCGACGCAGTTGCCTTCGACGTCGAACTTCCAGCCGTGATAGACGCAGCGCAATCCGCCTTCCTCGTTGCGTCCGAAGAACAGCGAGGCGCAGCGGTGCGGGCAGCGATGCTCCATGACGCCGACGCGGCCGTCGGTGTCGCGGAAGGCGATGAGCTGCTCGCCGAGCAGCATCAGCCGCATCGGCTCGCCGTCGGCCTTCAATTCCGAAGAAAGACAGGCAGGAGTCCAATACTCCCGCATCAGATTGCCCATGGGCGTGCCCGGCCCAACGCGCGACAGCATCTCGTTGTTGGCTGCAGTTAACATGGTTTCCTCCAGATTCGTCCGTTTACCGGACGTTTGTACGAGTTTACCAAAAGCCCATAAAACCGGCAAGGAACGGCGCACGCGGCCTGCGCGTTTGTCACAAATCCAGCTTTGGACGCCCTCCGACCGGGAGGGCTGTCGGAGACGCTTAGACTCCCGCCGGCTTGCGCGGCGGCCACATGCGGGCGAGGTCGCCCGTGGGATTGGAGTAGGTCGCGAAATCCGTCTTGCCGCGCGAGTCGTGGAAGTGGGCGAGTGCCCAGACCACGGTCGGGAAGGCGAGCTGTTCCCAGGGAATGTCGGCCCAGTCGACCAGCGCCACCTCGGCGCTCTCAGGTCCGGCGGCGACGTCGTCGCTGACCAGGCGCGCGCGATACATGATCTGCACCTGGCCGATGCGGGCCACGCTGTACATGGCGAGCAGGCGATCGATCTCGATGGTGGCGCAGGCTTCTTCGCGCGCCTCGCGTTGCGCGGCCTGCTCGGTGGTCTCGCCGAGCTCCATGTAGCCCGCGGGCAAGGTCCAGAATCCCTTGCGCGGCTCGATGGCGCGCTTGGCCAGGAGGATCTTGTCGTTCCAGGTGCAGACCGCACCGGCGACGATCTTGGGATTCTGGTAGTGGATGAACTCGCAGCGCGCGCACACCAGCCGCTCGCGGTTGTCGCCGTCGGGGATCCGCTTCTCGAAGTGATCGGGCGGATCCCACGGCAGGCGAGGCCGTTCGGGAAGAGGCGGTGGCGTGCTCATTGACTGAAAGTCCTACGCCGCGCGTATCAGCGCCGCAACGCCGGGCAGGGTCTTGCCTTCCATCCATTCCAGGAAGGCGCCGCCCGCGGTCGACACATAGGAGAACCTCTCCTCGACGCCGGCTGCCGCCAGCGCCGCCACCGTGTCGCCGCCACCCGCCACCGACAGGAGCTTCTTGGCGCCGGTCTGCTCGGCGACGGCGCGCGCCAGGGTCACGGTGCCGTTGTCGAAGGGCTTGATCTCGAAGGCGCCGAGCGGGCCGTTCCACACCAGCGTCGCGCACTTGGCGACCTGCTTGACGTAGATCGCCACCGACTTCGGTCCGACATCGAGGATCATCTGGTCGTCGGGACACGCCTTGGCATCGACCACCTGGCTCGGCGCGCCGGCCTTGAATTCGCTCGCGACCACGACGTCGACCGGCAGCAGGATCTCGCAGTTGGCGGCCTTGGCCTTCGCCATGATCTCGCGCGCCGTGTCCGCGAGGTCCTTCTCGGCCAGCGACTTGCCGATGTTGATCCCTTGCGCTGCCAGGAAGGTGTTGGCCATGCCGCCGCCGATGATCAGCTTGCCGACCTTGCCGACCAGGTTGCCTAAAAGGTCGAGCTTGGTGGAGACCTTGGCGCCGCCCACGACGGCGCAGACCGGCCGCTTGGGATTGCCCAGCGCCTTGTCGAGCGCTTCGAGCTCGGCCTGCATCAGGCGGCCGGCCGCCGCGGGCAGGCGATTGGCCAGACCCTCGGTCGAGGCGTGCGCGCGATGCGCGGCGGAAAAGGCGTCGTTGATGTAGACGTCGCCCAGCACCGAGAGCTTGTCGATGAAGCCCTTGTCGTTCTTCTCCTCTTCCTTGTGGAAGCGCAGGTTCTCGAGCAGCAGAACCTCGCCGGGCTTCAGCATGCGCACCGCCTCCTCGGCGAGCGGGCCGATGCAGTCCTCGGCGAAGGCCACAGGCTTGCCGAGCGCCTTCGACAACGGCTCGACCAGCGGCTTCAACGACATCTCGGGCACGCGCTTGCCGTCGGGCCGGCCGAAGTGGCTGAGCACGATCACCTTGGCGCCCTTGGCCGCGAGCTCGGCGAGCGTCGGCGCGGCGCGATCGATGCGCGTGGCGTCCGTGACCTTGCCGTTCTTCATCGGCACGTTGAGATCGACGCGCACCAGGACGCGCTTGCCGGACACGTCGATGGAGTCGATCGTCTTGAAGGTCGATTGGGGCATCTGCTCTCCGTCCGTCGTCCCGACCGGAGCCCGAGAGGCGTAGCGGAGGGATCTGATGTTCTAGTGACGGTGTTGGTTAGCGTTTCTTGATCACAAATATCAAGACGTCACCCTCCCGCCGACTCGAAACCAGCTCGTGGCCGGTCTGCTTGCAATAGGCAGGAAAGTCCTGTTCGGCGGCGGGATCGGTGGCGCGCACTGTCAGCAGTCCGCCGACCGCCAGCTCGCGCAGCTTGCGATTGGCGCGCAGCACGGGCAAGGGGCACAGCAGGCCGGTGGCGTCGTATTCGGCGGTCTCGGTCACGATTTGCTCTTCACTGGGGGCGATAATACTTCATTGCTTCGGGCAGCCAGCGCCGGATGTCGGCGATGCGCGTGGTATCGGCAGGATGCGTGCTGAGCCATTCCGCCTTGCGGGGGCCGGTGTTGGCGGCGCGCATGCGCTCCCACACGGTGACCGCCTCGCGCGGATCGTATCCCGCCATCGCCATCAGGATCAGCCCGATGCGGTCGGCCTCCGATTCCTGTGACCGCGACATCGGCAGGACATAGCCATAGGTCGCGCCGGCGCCCACGGCGGCCATCATCGCCGGCAGGTAGGCGCGGCTGCGACCGGTGACCGTCGCCGACAGCGCCACCGCCGCGGCGGTGGCGCCGACTTGCGCCGCCATCTGATTGCTCATGCGTTCGGCGCCGTGGTGCGCGAGCGCGTGCGCCACTTCATGGCCGATCACGACGGCGAGGCCTGCCTCTGTCCGCGTGATCGGCAGGATGCCGGTATAGACCACGACCTTGCCGCCGGGCAGGCAGAAGGCGTTGGGCTCGTTCTTGTCGACGGTCTTGAACTCCCAGCGGAAGCGCGGCGCCTGCCACAGCTCGCCGGGCGGACGCTCGGCGGCTGCGGCAATGCGCCGGCCGACCTTTTCGACCAGGGCGTTGGTCTTCGCGTCGTGAGACAGCGGCTCCTTGGCCAGCACTTCGCGATAGGCCTGCAGGCCCATCTGCCGTTCCTCGCTCTCGCCGACCAGCATCAGTTGCGAGCGGCCCGTGACTGGCGCCGTTTCGCAGGCGGCGAGCAGCGCCCCGAGAGCGCATACAACCGCGCACAGGATCGGCAGCGAACGCATGCGACGGAATCTAGGGACGCGATGCCGTCAGGTCGAGAGGAAGCCCGGCCCGCCGCGACGCAGCAATTCCTGTCCGGCGTCACGGCCCAGCGCCTCGGCGTCGGCAAAGCCGCCGCGCCGCTCGGTGGCGATCAATTGCGAGCCGTCGGGCTTGGCGATCAGCCCGCGCAGATGAATCACGCCGTCTGTGAGAACCGCGTGACCGGCGATGGGTGTGCGGCATGAACCGTCGAGCACGGAGAGCATCGCGTGCTCGGCCCTGACGCAGGTCGCGGTCGGGCCGTGGTCGATGGCGGCAAGCCAGCCGCGAGTCCTGGCATCGTCCGCACGGCACTCGATGCAGATCGCGCCCTGGCCGACGGCGGGCAGCATCTCGTCTTCGGGCACGGGCTCACCGACATGCTCGAGGCCGAGCCGCTTCAGGCCGGCCAGCGCCAGGAGGGTCGCCTCGACGTCGCCCGCCTCGCGCTTGGCGATGCGGGTGTCGACGTTGCCGCGCAAGGTGACGATCTCGAGGTCGGGCCGGCGATGCAGCAGTTGGGCCCGCCGCCGCAAGGCAGAGGTGCCGACCACAGCGCCCTGCCTCAGGTCGGCGATGCGCTTGATGTCACCCGCGATCAGCACGTCGCGTGCATCCTCGCGCGGCAGGAAGGCGGCGATCAGCAGCCCGGCCGGCTGGGCCGTCGGCATGTCCTTCATGCTGTGCACGGCGACATCGATGCGATGCGTCAGCATCGCCTCCTCGATCTCCTTGACGAACAGGCCCTTGCCGCCGGCCTCGCTGAGCGGCCGATCCTGGATGGCGTCGCCCGTGGTCTTGATGACGACGATCTCGATGGAGTCGGGTGCGGCCAGCGCCGGCACCGAGCGCGCCAGCGCATCGCGCACCAGTCCGGCCTGGGTGAGCGCGAGCTTGCTGCCGCGCGTGCCTAGCTTCAGGGCTGCCATGGTGCTGCTCTAGCGTAGCCGGGCGGCCGAGGCTAGAAGACACGCATGCGCGTCCTGGGCATCGAAACGAGCTGCGACGAGACCGCTGTCGCCATCGTCGAGGCGCCGGCCGGGGCGGCGCCTGGCGGCCTGATCCTCGCCAACGTCGTCTACAGCCAGCAGACCGAGCACCGCCGCTTCGGCGGCGTGGTGCCGGAGATCGCCGCGCGCGCCCATCTCGAGCGCATCGACGGCCTGGTCGAGGACGCATTGGCCGAGGCCAGGCTCGATCTCGACGATCTCGACGCCATCGCCGCCACCGGCGGGCCGGGGCTGATCGGCGGCGTCATGGTGGGCGTGATGGCGGCCAAGGGCCTGGCTTTCGCGCGCAATAAGCCGTTCCTCGCCATCAACCATCTCGAAGGCCATGCGCTGACGGTGCGGCTGACCGAGCAGGTCGATTTCCCCTATCTGCTGCTGCTGGTCTCGGGTGGCCATTGCCAGCTCCTGACGGTGCGCGGTCCGGGAGACTTCACGCGGCTCGGCACCACCGTCGACGATGCCGTCGGCGAATGCTTCGATAAGATCGCCAAGCTTCTGGGCTTGGGCTTCCCTGGCGGCCCCGCGGTCGAGCGCCTGGCCAAGGACGGCGATGCGCAGCGTTTCACCTTGCCGCGGCCGATGTGGCGCAAGCCCGGTTGCGACTTCTCCTTCTCCGGCCTCAAGACGGCGGTGCGCCAGGCTGTCGAGAAACTCGATCCGGACGACCAGGACGCGCGCGCCGATCTCTGCGCCTCCTTCCAGCGCACCGT
This sequence comes from Rhodospirillales bacterium, assembly GCA_016185145.1. Classification (GTDB taxonomy): domain Bacteria; phylum Pseudomonadota; class Alphaproteobacteria; order Reyranellales; family Reyranellaceae; genus Reyranella. Next base: position 37,157 of record JACPOB010000043.1, read on the forward strand.
CGGCGACGTTTTGGCCGACCGCTGCGCCAACGCGCTGGCGTTGGCGCCTTCGCCGACGCTCGTCGTGGCCGGCGGCGTTGCAGCCAACCTCTACCTGCGTGGCCGGCTGGAAGAAGTTGCCTCTCGGCACGGCGCGCGGCTGGTCGCGCCGCCGGTGAAACTCTGCACCGACAACGGCGCCATGATCGCCTGGGCCGGCATCGAGCGGCTGCGCCTCGGTCGGACCGACAGCCTCGACTTCAAGCCGCGGCCGCGCTGGCCGCTCGACGCGTCCAACCTTCCTCCCCATCGCGGAAGCCGCGATGGGGAGGTGCCCGCGCAGCGGGCGGAGGGGTCATGAGCAGCAATGTTGATGCTCCTGACCCCTCCGCCTGCCTGCGCGAAGCCGAAGCGGCTTCGCTTCGGCGAAGGCAGGTCGGCGTAAGACGCCTACGCGTTTTGGCCGCTACGCGGCCAAAATTGCTCAACCTCCCCAGCTTCGCTGGGGAGGAAGGGATGCCGCCATGACCTCCGAGATCGTCCCGCTGTTCTCCACGCCGGTGGTGATCTCGGATCTGCCCGATGCGGCCGCGCTCAACGTCGATCTCTGCAAGGCCATTGCCGAGCGCAGCAAGAGCCATCCCGGCACGCAGCATTCCAACCTCGGCGGCTGGCAGTCGACCTGGGACATGGATCGCTGGGGCGGCGCCGCGGCGATCAAGCTTCTGGCCATCGGCCGCAACCTCGCCAATCGCTACACGACCGATCGCGAGGGCAAGCCCGCTTCGGTGACCTGGCGCGCTAACATGTGGGCCAACATCAACAAGTCGGGCCACGGCAACGAGTTCCATTCCCATCCCGGCAGCTTCTGGTCGGGCGTCTACTATGTCGACGACGGCGGCATCTCCGTCGATCCGTCGCTGGGCGGCGAGCTGGAGTTCATGGATCCGCGCGGCCCGGGCCCGGCGATGTACGCGCCGCAGCTCGCCTTCGCCCTGCCGGGCGGCCTGTCGATCGGCGCCAACGAGGTCGTGCACCCCCGGACCGGCCGGCTGGTCATGTTCCCGGCCTGGCTGCTGCATCAGGTGCGGCCCTATCGCGGTGGTGCCGAGCGCATCTCCATCGCTTTCAATCTCAGCCTGTGAGCGCCCTTGGTCATATCGGCATCGTCGGCGGCGGTGCCTTTGGCACCACGCTCGCCTGCCTGGGTCGCCGTGCCGGCCGCCGGGTGACCCTGTGGTCGCGCGATCCATCGGTCGCGGCCGCAATCGCGCGCGATCGCAGCAATCCGGTCTACCTGCCGGGCTTTCCACTCGAAGCGGGCATCGAGGCAGCGTCGGATCTCGCTGCCCTCGGCGGATGCGATGCGATCCTGCTGGTCTGTCCCGCCCAGGCCGTGCGCGAACTGGCGGCGCGGCTCGCCGGCGCCGCACCGATCGTCATCTGCGCCAAGGGCATAGAGGCGTCGAGCGGGCTTTTGATGCCCGAAGTGCTGGCCGAGATCCTGCCCGGCCGGCCGATCGCCATGCTGTCGGGCCCGAGCTTTGCCGAGGAAGCGGTGCGCGGCCTGCCGACCGCCGTGAGCATCGCCACCGCAGACGCAGCACTCGGCGAGACGCTGGCCGGCGCGCTCGCCGCCGGCGCCTTCCGGCCCTACTGGACGCACGACGTCCTGGGCGTGGCGCTGGGCGGTGCGGTCAAGAACGTGCTGGCCATCGCCGCCGGCATCGTCGAGGGCCGCGGCCTCGGCCACAACGCGGCGGCTGCGTTGATCACCCGAGGTTTCGCCGAAATGGCCCGGCTCGGCCAGGCCATGGGCGCGGAGCTGGAGACGCTGGCCGGTTTGAGCGGCCTCGGCGACGTCGTGCTGACCTGCCATGGCCCGCTGTCGCGCAACCGTGCGCTGGGCGAGGCCCTGGGCACGGGCACGAAGCTCGCCGATTACATGGCCGGCCGTCGTCAGGTCGTCGAAGGCGAGGCGACGGCGCCGGCGGTGCTGGCACGTGCCGCGCGATACAAAATCGAGATGCCGATTTGTGCCGCCGTCGATGCTATCCTGCACCGCGGCGCCGACCTCGACGAGGCGATCCGCGCCTTGCTCGCGCGGCCGCTGCGCCGCGAGGGGAAATGAAGATCGGAGGAGCGTGACATGGCGTATTGGCTCATCAAGTCCGAGCCGTCGGCCTATTCGTGGGACCAGCTGGTCAAGGACAAGAAGACCTCGTGGACCGGCGTGCGCAACTTCCAGGCCCAGATCAACCTCAAGGCCATGAAGCACTGGAAGCTCCTGATGAAGATGGCCGGCAGCAAGTAAGTGGTCGACAACACCCGCGGCATCCTCGCGATGTCGGCGGCGGTCGTGGTCTTCATCTTCAACGATGCGCTGATCAAGCTTGCCGCCGAGGGCATGCCGGCGGTCCAGGCGATCGGCACGCGCGGCATCTTCGCCACGCTGTGGTGCGGTCTGGCCCTGCTGCTCACCGGCACCTGGCGCAAGATCCGCTGGGCGGCGCATCCGCGCGTGGTCTTCCGCGGCACGCTCGAGGCAGGCTCGGCGATCTTCTATCTGATCGCGCTGTTCAACATCCCGTTCGCCATCGCCAATGCGGTCAATCTCTCGACGCCGGTCATCCTCACGGTGCTGGCGGTCCTGATCCTGAAGGAGAACGTGCGCTGGCGGCGCTGGAGCGCGGTCATCTGCGGCTTCCTGGGCGTGCTGCTGGTGATCCAGCCGCATCCCGGCGACCTCAACGCCTGGACCTGGGTCGCCCTGCTGGGCACGGCGATCGGCTGCTTCCGCGACATCTTCGTGCGCTTCCTGCCGGTCGGCGTTCCGACGCTGGTCGTATCCTTCTCGACGGCCGTGATCGTCGCGATCGTGAGCTGCGGCTGGGCCCTGGTCGAGGGCTGGCAGCCGATGAGCGGCCGCGCGCTCGTCTTCATCGCGGGATCGTCGCTGCTGCTGGCGATGGGCTATCAGTTCATCGTCGTCGCGCTCCGCTCAGGCGGCGAGTTCTCGGTGATCGGCGCGTTTCGCTACAGCTCGATCCTGTGGGCGCTCGCCATCGGCTACGTCGTCTGGGGCGAGGTGCCCAATGCGCTGGCGATGGCCGGCATCGCCGTGATCGTGGGATCCGGCCTCTACATCCTGCACCGCGAGCGGATCAGGCGTTGATGTTTTCCGGGTCCGCTCATGCTCTTCGTCTTATTCGGACCGCGGGCGTCTCGCCCGCCTCATGATCATGAGCGGGCGAGACGCCCGCGGTCCGAATATGAGCGGGCCTGGAGGCCCGCGCTCCGGCAAGATTACCGCGCCACCCACTTCTCGTAGTCGGCCGCCACCTCATCGACAGCCGTGTCGTAGAAGCGCTTGCCGTGCTCGGGCGTCGCCTGGTTGGGATCGGAGCCGATGCGGCCGTCGGGGAACACCCGGCGGTAATCCTCGGCATCGGCGAACGAGCCGTTGGGCGCGATCCGGGGCTCCATGTCCTTGCGCTGCATCGTCTCGGGATACCTGTACCAGGTGAGCGCCACTTCCGAGGCGGTGGCGTGGCTACCCTCGCCGCTCGGGTAGAGCTCCTTCTGCAGCGCCCGGATGCCCGGCCCGTCCCACCAGTTGCGCAGGGCGCACTTGATCGAGGGCTGGTTGGACATGCGCTCCATCGAGCGCTCGGCATAGATCTCCGAGAATGCCGCGGTCACGGTGGCGATGTTGCCGCCATGGCCGTTGACGAAGAAGAAGCGGGTGAAGCCGTGCCGCGCCAGCGACACCACGGTGTCGCGCACCACGGCGATCAGCGTGGTCGGCCGCAAGGTCACCGAGCCGGCGAAGGCCAGGTGATGCTGGGCCATGCCGACCGAGATGGTCGGCGCCACCAGCGCGCCCACCTTCTCGCCGGCGCCGCGCGCGATCATCTCGGCGGTGAGCGCGTCGGTGCCGATGAGGCCGGTCGGGCCGTGCTGCTCGGTCGAGCCGATCGGGATCATGATGCCGGTCTTGGTCTTGAGATAGTCGTCGACGAACTGCCAAGTCTTGAGCTGAAGCTGCACGATCTACTCCACGGAATATGCGAGCAGCGTAATGACCTTCGGCAGGATCGCAAGAGGCCGACTTCGAACGAGACGATCTGCACGCATCGGTTGATCGCACCAGTATGCGCTTGGCAGCGCGCAATACGTGCGATAGGGTCGACGTCCGCTATCGGGGGGAGGCGGCACAAGTGAAATCAAAGGGAGAGTGGCGGGTTTCGGTCTTCGCAGGCATCGTGCTTGTCTTGACCGGCTGCATGACCGCCCAAGAGCATCAGGCTGCTGTCGCCAATGCCGACAAGAACAAACTGACGGTCGGGACCGTTCAACGCGAAATCCGGGTCGGCATGAGCGGCCAGGACGTCATCATGGCGTTGGGCTCCCCGAACATCGTCACGACTGACGAGCATCGCCAGGAATCGTGGGTCTACGATCGCTTCGCCACTGAAACCGTCTACTCGACGAGCAGTGGTGGCGTGAACGCTCTGATATTGGGCGGTGGGCTTGTCGGATCTGCTGCCGCGCTCGGGGGAGGGGCCGGAGCCGGCATGAGCTCGTCGGCTGGCGCAAGGTCGACGACGCAACGCAACCTGACCATCGTCATCAAATTCGACGCCTCGAAGAGGGTGAGGGATTTCGCCTACAGACAGTCGAGCTTCTAGTTCCCGGGGGGAGAACAGATGGGTATTTTACGGGTTGCCGGCATGGTCGGCATATGCGCGAGCTTGCTCGGCGCCTGCACGCAGACCATTCCGCCGGAGGCCTTGCAGCTCTCCGCTACGTCATTGCAGGACCGTCAGATGCAAACGCGGCGGTTCGACACGAAGGACGAGGAGAAGCTGCAGCGTGCCAGTGCGCAGGTGCTGCAGGACCTCGGTTTCCAGATCGACGAGAGTGAAACGAGGCTCGGCGTGATCGTGGCCTCCAAGAGCCGAGACGCCACTGAAACGGGCCAGATCATCGGATCGATCGTTGTCGCACTCGTGTTCGGCGTCCACATGCCGACCGACAAGCATCAGAAGATACGCGCCAGCCTGGTGACGCGTCCGGTCGACAACGGCAGCGATGTCGCCGTGCGCATCACGTTCCAGCGGCTGGTGTGGAACACGCAGAACAACCTGTCGAAGATCGAGGGAATCAATGATCCCAAGATCTATCAGGAGTTTTTCGAGAAACTCTCCCAGTCGGTTTTCCTTACTGCGCAGGACGTCTGACATGAGCCTTCGACAGATCTTGGTTGTCGCCGCCATGGCGACGGCGCTGGCCGCATGTCAGAGCGACAGCAAGGAGCAGATTCTCGCCACCAGCCAGTCGGCCGTCCAGCTGCGCAGCTATCAGGCTCGCGCCTTTGACACGACCGATCGTGCGAAAACGCTGCGTACCGTCATTGCCACGTTGCAGGATCTCGGCTTCGTCGTCGACAAGGCCGACGCCACCCTCGGTACCGTGACCGCTACGAAGCTCAACAAGTACCAGCTTCGAATGACGGTGACGGTGCGCGAACGCGGCGCCACGCAGACCACAGTGCGCGCCAACGCTCAGTACAACATCGTCGCCGTCGAGGATCCGCAGCCCTATCAGCAGTTCTTCGATGCACTGCAAAAGGCCATGTTCCTGACAGCGCATCAGGTCGACGGCTAGTCGCTCGTCAGGGAGGTTTCGACGGTTGATCGACTCGATCCGATACGGTGACAGCATTGCCTGCACGTCGGTCGAGCAACGCAAGCCGTGGTGTGATGGCGGCGGCGGCTCCTAGATATGGCCTCTCCTGGAGCCTCAAAAGTCGCAATAAAAGAACCCAGCCTCGCTGGCGGGGTGTCGCCATCTCCGATGCTAACTTAAGTTATTGACAAACACCTCGGTTCTCAATAGAGTGTGAGCGTCTGTCGCTCTATGCATCGTTCATCCGACCCTAAGCAGACCGCTCCCGCCCTGGAGCCGGTCATACCGTCCGGCTGCGTTCAGCCGGACGGTATCGACTCCAGGGGTGCAGTCCAGCGCGAAGGGCAGCAGAAAATGCAGAAAATGCAGAAATTCACGCGCGCGGCGCCTGCGTGCGTCGTCGTGACGAGCTACTAGGGTGCGGCCCGCGCGAGTGGGCCGACAAGCTACGCAAGCGTGACGTGTGTTGCGTCGACGATCGGTGCGCGGCACGACATGCCTTCGCATACGTAGAGCGCGGGCTTGCCATCGACCAGTCCTTTGCCGGCCGCGGGATGATGGGCTGGCAAATTGGCTTCAGGCGTCAGTCGCCGGACAACCTTGTTGGGCAGGCTTTGGGCGTACACGGCACGACGCAGCGCTTCCGTGCCGGATGACGACAGATCGCCGACGATCACCAGCTCGATCGCGCGCTGCAGCAGCTCGTAGTTGTTGAGGAGCGTCATAAGCGGGAAGAAATTGCCTTCCAGTTCGCCGGCGAAGGCGGCGAGCTGGCGCTCCGCCTTGTCGCGCCAGGTCTCGTCGCCATCCAGCACCCACAGCCGCGCGAAAACGCCGAGCAGCGTGCCGTTGCCGGCGGGGGATGCGTTGTCGTGGCAATGCTTGGTGCGCACGATCAGGTCGGCGGCATCGTCGGCGGTGATGAAGTAGCCGCCGGTCTTGTCGTCGGCGAAATGGCGATCGAGCACCGCCACCAGGGATTTCGCCTCGTCGAGATGGTGCGCCTCGCCGGTCGCCTCGAACAGGGCGATGCCGGCGCGCGCCATGTTGGCGTAGTCGTCGAGCGTCCCGCGGTGCAGGCGCTTGCCGATCCGCCAGGAATGGAACAGCCGGCCGTGCTCGTCGCGCATCCGATCCATGACGAAGCGCCAGGCGCGCTCGGCGGCAGCGAGCCAGTCGTCGCGCTGGAACACGACGGCGGCGTTGACGAGCGCTGCGATCATGAGCCCGTTCCAGTCGGCTAAAACCTTGTCGTCCCAGCCCGGCCATACGCGCTTGTCGCGCACCGCCTTCAGCTTGGCCCGCAGGTCGGCCAGCTGCCGCTCTTCGGCGTCGCCCAAAAGGGCCGGCGCGCGATTGCGGTGCAGGATGTTGTGATGCTCCCAGTTGCCCTGGGCGCTGACGTCATAGACCTGCTTGAAGAAGGCGGCGTCGTCGCCCAGGGCCGCGTCGATTTCGGCCTCGTCCCAGACATAGAACTTGCCCTCGACTCCTTCCGAATCGGCGTCGTAGGTCGCGGCGAAGCCGCCGCCTTCGGCCACCATTTCACGCAACACCCAGTCGCATGTCTCTGCGATGCGCGTGGCGTAGAGCGGGCTCCTGGTCTCCTGCCAGACCACGGTGAGAAGGTCGACGAGCTGGGCGTTGTCGTAGAGCATCTTCTCGAAATGCGGGATCAGCCATTCGTTGTCGGTGGCGTAGCGCGCGAAGCCGCCGCCGAGATGGTCGTAGATGCCGCCCTGGCACATGCGGTCGAGCGTGACGGTGACGGACTCGAAGAGCTTGGCGTTCGAGCGATCGCGCAGCCAGCCGCGCCACAGCATCTCGAACAGATAGGGCGAGGGGAACTTCGGCGCCCGGCCGAGGCCGCCCCACACCGGATCGCATTCCTGGGCGATGCGCTCGGCGATGCGGTCCAGAAGCTCGAGCGGAATCGGCGGCCCGTCGCCCTTGAAGGCGACGGCTTTGCTGGCCGCCTTGGCGTTCAGGGCCTGCAACAAGCCGGCGCGGTTGGTCTCGACGTCACCCGGCTTCTCATGGAAGGCCTGCGACACGCCGCGCAGCACGTCGAGAAAGCTCGGCCGGCCGTAGCGGGCGGGATAGGGAAAGTAGGTGCCGCCCCAGAACGGTTCGCCCGCCGGCGTGCAGAACATGGTGAGCGGCCAGCCGCCCGGCTCGCCCAGCACCTGCAGCGCCTGCATGTAGATGGCATCGACGTCGGGCCGCTCCTCGCGGTCGACCTTGATGTTGACGAACAGCTCGTTCATCACCGCCGCCACATCCGGCGATTCGAAGCTCTCGTGCGCCATGACGTGGCACCAGTGGCAGGCGGCATAGCCGACCGAGAGCAGGATCGGCCGGTTGGAGCGTCTGGCCTCGGCGAGCGCCTCCTCGCCCCACGCCCACCAATGCACGGGGTTGTTGGCGTGCTGCAGCAGATAGGGGCTGGTCTCGGCGCCCAGTCGGTTCATGCCGGCTCTTCTCCGAGGTTGCCTTCGCTGTTGATGAGCAGAACGCGGGAGTGGCGATCGAGTTTCAATGCCTTGAAGGCGGCCTCTTCAGTGCAGGCGCGGGTCAGCCCTGCCATGCCGGCGCAGCCGGAAGGGCCCGATGCAATCGCCGGATCGCCATCCAGCGGATGGGCGAGCAGCCGGCGCGCCGGAAGGACCTGATCCTCCTCGATGGTCATGAACCAGTCGGCGGCCTCGCCGACCACCGGCCAGGTTATGGGCGAGATCTCGCGGCAGGCGAGGCCACCCATCACCGTGTCGGCATTGCCGCTGGCGAGCGTCGGCTTGCCGGCGCGATTGCTCCGGAACCAGCAATCCGCGCTCTCGGGCTCGACGACGACGAAGGTCGGCCGCATCGGCAGCACGGCCCACAGATAGCCGATCACCGCGGCGGCCAGCCCGCCGACGCCCGCCTGCACGAAGACATGGGTCGGCGCCTGCCGCCACTCGGTGACGACTTCATGCGCCAGCACGCAATAGCCGCGCATGACGCTGCGTGGCGCCTTGTCGTAACCCTCCCACGACGTGTCGGAGATGATCGTCCAGCCGTTCTCCTGCGAGCGGCGTTTGCACTCGGCGACGGCGCTGTCGTAGTCGCCGTCGATGCGGATCACCTCGGCGCCGCGGGCGCGGATCGCGGTCTCCTTTTCGGCCGACGTGAACTTGGGCAGGAAGATGATGCAGCGATTGCCGAACAGTTTTGCCCCGGCGGCGACGGAGCGGCCGTGATTGCCCGAACTCGCAGTCGAGAACACGTATCGCGACGTGATCTCCTTGTGGTCGCCGCGCATGACTTCGTTGAAGCCGGTGTTGACGTGGTAGGCCTCGCCCACGGCACTCGACAGTTCGCTGTACACGGCCAGCACGCCGCCCAGCGCCTTGAACGCGCCGAAGCCGAAGCGCTGGCTCTCGTCCTTGACCCGGACCTCGGCTACGCCCAGCCGCCCGGCAAGCGCCGGCAGGGCATGAAGCGGCGTCGGCGCGTGCCGGGGGCACTGCTTCAATTCCTCGCAAAGTTCGGGAATTCCGTTGGGATTGACCACATATTGCTGTTCGCGCCCGAATTTCAGGGTTTTCGCGGCGCGCGGGTTCTTTTCCAGCCAGGGCGTAACCATGGCCGGTCATAGCATGGCCGGCCGGCCTCAGATCGCCTAAGGTTGGGCCCAAACGGAGAGAAAAGCATGAAGGTGAACGTCGAAGTGACCTGCACGCCCGAGGAGGCGCGCGCCTTCTTCGGCCTGCCCGACATCAAGCCGATGCAGGACCGCATCATGAGCGAGATCGAGGAGCGCCTGCGCTCCAGCCTGGGCGCCATGAACCCCGAGACGGTGTTCAAGACTTGGCTGCCCGCCTCCATGCAAGGGGTCGAGCAGATGCAGCAGATCCAGCAGGCGTTCTGGTCGCAGCTCGCCAACATCGCCACCGGCAAGAAGGAATGAATGATGAGCGAGCGTGAGAAGCCAGGTGATCCCAAGCCATACTACGAAGCTCACGTCTTCTGCTGCACCAATCGCCGCCCGGCCGGCCATCCGCGCGGCTGCTGCGCCGAGAAGAACGGTGAGGCGCTGCGTGACCACATGAAGGCCCGTGCCAGGGAGCTCGGGCTGAAGAACGTACGCATAAACAGCGCCGGCTGCCTGGACCGCTGCGAACTGGGACCGAACCTGGTGATTTATCCAGAAGGCGTCTGGTATTGCTGCCCGACCAAGGAAGACATCGACGAAGTGCTGCAGAAGCATCTGGTCGAGGGCGGCCGCGTCGAGCGGCTGATGCTGCAGACGACCGACAAGCTGCCGAGAGATCGCGCGGGACGCTAATCAGTGGAGCGCGGACCTCCAGGTCCGGAAGAGCATGATCATGAGCAGGCCGGAGGCCCGCGCTCCGTCACTCCACCAGCTCGCCCAGCCGCTTGATCACCCGCGTCGGCCTTGCCGTTGCGGTCACCGGGACGCCGGCGTCGAACGGGTCGTACCAGACGCCGCACATGCCGAGCTTCTGCGGGGCCACGACCTCCCATTCGTAGTTGTCGCCCACCATCCAGGCGTCGCAGGCCTCGCAGCCGAGCCTCTCCAGCGCGTGCCGGTAGACTGCGAGCTCGGGCTTGCCCTGGCCGAACTCACCTTCGATCTGGATGTGCTCGAAGCGGTGGGCGAGGTCGAAGCGCTCGATCTTGGCGCGCTGGGTCGCCGAGGCGCCGTTGGTCAGCAGCGCGAGCTTCACGCCGGCCTGGCGCAGCGCGTCGACCGTGGCGTGGGCGTCGGGATAGAGCCGGTACTCCTGGCGCCGCATCTCGGTGAAGGCGTCGGCAATGCTGTCGGCCAGCGCCTCGTCGTCGTAGCCCAGCCGCGCCAGCGCGCGCCGGGTCGACAGGCGCCGCGCCCCGGGAATGTCTAGCCGCCATTTGGCGGCCGCGACCTGGTCCGTCCAGAGCGTGCGCGCCTCGTCCATCACCGCCGCGCGCACCCGCTCGATCGCTGGAGCATCGTGGGCGCCGAGCGGCTCGGCGAAGCTGCCGAGCAGGCGCCGCCAGGCCTCCTCGGGCTGGGCGTAGGCGCGGATCAGCGTGTCGTCGAGATCGAACAGGATCGCGCGTGGGAGCGGCATCCGATCAGTTCACCGGACGCTGGAAGTTCGTCGGGGCGGGGCTCACCACCTGGCCCGGGCCGGCCTGCACGGCGATCACCGCCAGCGCGCGCTCCGAGCGGCCGTTGGGCAGGAACCGGAAGATGCCGTCGATGCCCGACCAGCCGTTGGGGTTGGTGATGGCCGCTTCCGAGAAATCGCCGCCCTGCTTCAGCCGCGCCAGATGGCCCGCCAGCGAAACGCCGTCATAGGCGAGTGTCGCCAGCCGATGCGGCGGCCGGCCATAGGTCGACAGGAACCGCCGCTCGAAGTCGGCCCGCTTGGCCGGATCGGGGGCGGCATACCAGGCGCCGCGCAGCATGACTTCCTGGCCAACGTTGGGCACGTCCCATACGCCGGTACCGATCAACTGCACGGATTTGTTGTCGATGCCCGCCGCCGTCAGCGCGGCCAGCGCTGCCGACAGCCGCGGCGGCGCCACCGGCACCAGCACGGCGAGCTTGTCCTCGCCCCGGGAGGCCTCGGCCAGGCGCCGCGCCGGCGTGTTGAGATCGGCGCTGTTGGCGTCGAACAGCTCGATTGCCGCCACCCTGCCGCCGCGGATCGTGACCTGGCTTTCCATGGTCTGGACCATCTGCTGGCCGTAGGAGGTCTGCGGTGCGAAGGCGGCGAAGCGCTTGACGCCTGAATCGACGGCATAGTCGACGACGCGGCGCACCTGCGGCGGAGCGGCGATGCCCATGATCCAGACGCCGCGCTGGGCCGCCTGCTCGTCGTTGGAGAACGACACGACATTGGCCCCGCCCTGCTGCACCAGGGGCGCCAGCGCAGTGGCCGAGGTGCCGAACAGCGGTCCCAGCACCAGGGCGGCGCCGTCGATGCGGGCCTTGCGATAGGCCTCGACGGCGGTGTCCGCCGTCTCGCCACTGTCATAGGCGGCCAGCGCCAGCTCCTTGGCGCCGGTGTCGAACAGGGCCATTTCGGCAGCCTGCTGCAGGGATTGGCCGATCGGCGCGGCCCGGCCGCTGAGCGGCAGCAGCAGCGCGATGCGATACTTGCCCGAAGCCGTGACCGGCGAGCCGACCGACGCCGCCACGGTCGTGGACAGCGGCGCGGGCGTGCTAGTCTTGGGCTGCTCGCCGCAGGCCGCCAACAGGAAGGCCATGGTGGCAAGCGCGAATAGAGACTGGCGCATCGGCACGAAACTCCGGCGAACGGCTGCAGATGGACGTGGACGAACGGTCACAAGCTAGCGATGGGCAGGCGCCGCGTAAACCGCCGCCGCCGGCCGGCCTGCATATTGTTGCCACGCCGATCGGCAATATGCGTGATATCACGCTGCGTGCGCTTGATGTCCTGCATGCAGCCGACCTGATCGCCTGCGAGGACACCCGCGTGTTCGCCAAGCTTGCCGGCCACTACGGCATTTCCGCGCCCACAATCGCCTACAGCGACGCCACGCAGGACGCCAACGAGCCCAGGATCGTGCGTGCCCTGGAGGCGGGCAAGCGGGTGGCGCTGGTATCGGATGCCGGCATGCCGCTGATCTCCGATCCCGGTTATCGCCTGGTCCGTGCAGCGCTCGCGCGTGGCCTTGCCGTGACGTCGGCGCCCGGCCCCTCCGCCGTGCCCATGGCGCTGGCGCTGTCGGGCCTGCCGACTGACCGCTTCTTCTTCGGCGGTTTCCTGCCTGCCAAGGAGGGCGAACGGCGGCGCGCCATCGGCGCGGTGGCGGCGCTGCCCGCGACATTGGTGTTCTTCGAGGCGCCGCACCGGCTCACCGCATCGCTGGCTGACCTTGCCGAGCTTCTCGGTGCGCGCCCCGCCGCGGTGGCGCGCGAACTCACCAAGCTGTTCGAGGAGGTCCGCCGCGGCCCTCTCGACGCGCTTGCCGCACATTACGCAAGGCATCCCGATATCAAGGGCGAGATCGCCGTCGTGATCGGCGCACCCGGCGAGGAGGCGGCACCGCAGGCCGGCGTTCTTGACGAGGCGCTGCGTACCGCGCTTGCCGGCGCCTCGGTCAAGGACGCGGCGGCCGAGGTCGCGGCCCGCTATGGTCTGAAGCGCCGCGAGGTCTATGCTCGTGCGCTGGAGCTCAGACGCGAGGCTCAGTCATGAGGAACCGGTCATGAGGAAATCGTCATGACGATCCAGGCGCGCCAGGCAGCCCATCGGTTGGGTCATGTCGCCGAATGGCGCGCCGTGTGGCGGCTGCGGCTCGCCGGCTATTCGGTGCTGGCGCGGCGCTACAAGACCAAGCTCGGCGAGATCGACATCGTGGTGCGGCGCGGCGGCGTGCTCGCCTTCGTCGAGGTCAAGGCGCGCGCCGATTTCGCCACCGCCGCCGACGCGCTGGGCAGCCGCCAGTTCGGGCGCGTGGCGCGCGCGGCGAGCCTCTATCTGGCGCGTCATCCGCACCATGCCGCCCATTCGGTGCGCTTCGACGCTGTGCTCGTGGGCGGGCTGTGGCCGCGCCATCTGCCCGACGTCTGGCGGCCGCCGGAGTGATGCCCGGAGCGATAAATGCCCCAGCCTGAAGCCAAGCTGGCGCGCCTCGGTGATCTGTGCGCCGGCGATGGACAGCGTCTCGACCTCCTCGAGGCGGCGCTGACCTTGAGCGTGCTGCGCCGTGCCGAGCCGGTCGACCTCGCGCCGTTCCGCCAGCATGTCGCGGCGATGGCGTCCGATCTCGCCGACCTGGTGCGCCGCCGCGGCGCGTCGCCCGAGGCGCTCGCCGAGGTGATCGCCCGCTCCTACGGCTATCGGGGCGACACCGAATCCTACGACGATCTGCAGAATGCCGATCTCGTGCGCGTCATCGAGCGGCGCAAGGGCCTGCCGGTGGCGCTGTCGATCCTCTATCTCGACGTCGCCCGGCGCCAGGGCTGGGAGGCCGAGGGCCTGGCTTTCCCGGCGCATTTCCTGATCCGTATTGGCATCGAGGGTGCGCGGCATGTCGTCGATCCCTTCCACGACGGCGTGGTGCGCGATGCCGCCGACCTGCGTGGCCTGCTGCGCCAGGTGCTGGGGCCCGAGGCCGAGCTCAGTCCGCAGCATTTCGATCCGGTGTCGGATCGCGACGTGCTGCTGAGGCTCGAGAACAACGTCCGCCTGCGGCTCGCCAACCGCGAGGAGTGGGCGACCGCGGCACAGTCGCTCGACCGCATGCTGGCGATCGCGCCGGATCGGCCGGAGCTGCTGTTCGAAGCAGGCCAGCTCAACGCCCGGCTCGACAAGCGGCGCGCCGCCATCGCCGCCTTCGAGCGCTTCCTCAGCCTCGACGGTCCCGCCGGCGATCCGGCCGTGCGCGAGCGTGTGTCGAGCCTGTTGCAGGAACTGCGCCGGGGGCTTAACTGAAACAATTCATGTTCCTCTCCCCCGCTAGGGGGAGAGGAACATGAACGACGTGAGGAAGCAGCCACCGCTACGGGAACTTTTCTGCCATGAAGCTGAATGTCGCCATCCAGATGGACCATGTGTCGAGCATCGACATCGATGGCGATTCGACCTTCGTGCTGGGCCTGGAGGCCGAGCGGCGCGGCTATGCGGTGTGGCACTACACGCCGCCCGACCTGATCTTCCGCGACCGTAAGGTGCTGGCGCGCGCCCAGCCGATGAAGCTCCGGCGCGAGAAGGGCAACCACTTCACCCTGGGCGCGCCCGAGATGGTCGATCTCGCGACCCTGGACGTGGTGCTGCTGCGCCAGGATCCGCCGTTCGACATGTCCTACATCACGACCACCCACATCCTGGAGCACATCCATCCCAGGACGCTGGTGGTGAACGACCCGGCGCACGTGCGCAACGCGCCCGAGAAGCTGTTCGTGACGCACTTCGACAACGTCATGCCGCCCACCCTGATCTCCTCCGACGCCCGTGCCATCCGCGAGTTCCGCGACGAGCACAAGGACATCATCCTGAAGCCGTTGTTCGGCAATGGCGGCGCCGGCGTGTTCCGCGTGAAGCCCGACGACGAGAACTTCAATTCGCTGCTGGAAATGTTCTCCCAGCGCAGCCGCGAGCCGGTGATCGCCCAGCGCTACCTGCCGGCGGTGCGCAAGGGCGACAAGCGCATCATCCTGATCGACGGCAAGGCGGTCGGCGTCATCAACCGCGTGCCGGCCGAGGGCGAGGCGCGCTCGAACATGCATGTCGGCGGCGTCGCGGTGAAGGACATCTTGAGCAAGCGCGACCAGGAGCTGTGCGACATCATCGGGCCGGAGCTCGCCAGGCGCGGCCTGCTGTTCGTCGGCATCGACGTGATCGGCGATTATCTCACCGAGATCAACGTGACCTCGCCGACCGGGCTGCAGCAGATCAACCGCTTCGACGGCGTCTGCCTGGAGGCGCAGATCTGGGACGCCATCGAGGCACGCTATCAGGCAACACGGAGGAACGGATGAGGCGCCGAGGCTTCCTGGCACTGGCTGCGATCCCGCCGGCAATGCTTGCCGGCGCTGCGCCGGCGCTGGCGCAGTTCGATACCTTGACCCTGAAGCCCATCGTCAAGGCGGTGCGCGAGGGCGACGAGGACAAGGTCCGCAGCGCCCTGCTGAAGGGCGAAAGCGCCAACCAGATCGATTCCAGCGGCCAGCCGCTCCTGATGGTCGCCGTCGTCGCCGGGCAGATCGGCATCGTCGAGACCCTGCTGAAGGGCGGCGCCTTCCCCGACACCATGGACAAGGAGGGCAACACGTCGCTGATCCGTGCCGCCGAGAAGGGCGACGTCGACATCGTCGAGATCCTGCTCGCCAGGAACGCCAGGGCCGACGTGCAGACGCGCCAGGGCGCGACGGCGCTCAGCATCGCCGCGCGCCGGGGCTATGCCGAGATCGTGCGCGCGCTGCTCGCCAAGAAGGCCGATCCCAACAAGGCGGATTTCACCGGTCGCACGCCGCTCGCCTATGCCCGCCAGGGCGGCAAGCCCGCCATCGAGGCGATGCTGCGCAAGGCCGGCGCACGCGAGTGATGTCGGGCGCGGCTCACAACAAGGCCGCGCCGATCTGGATTTCGGGGGCGCTCACCATCGATCCGGCCGAGATCGAAGAGAGCTTCGTTCGCGCCGCCGGACCCGGCGGCCAGCACGTCAATACGACCTCGACGGCGGTGCAATTGCGCTTCGACGTGCGCCGTTCGCCGTCGCTGCCGGACGACGTGCGCCAGCGCCTGGAGCGGCTGGCCGGCCGGCGGCTGACGCGGGAGGGCGTGCTCGTGCTGGTGGCCCAGGGCGAGCGCAGCCAGAAGCGCAACCGCGAGGAGGCGCTGGCCCGCCTGGTCGAGCTGGTGCGGGCCGCCGCCCGCCCGCCGACGCCGCGCAAGAAGACCAGGCCAACCAAGGCGAGCAAGCGGCGGCGGCTGGACGACAAGAAGCGGCATGGCACGCTGAAGTCGCTGAGAGCGCGGCCGACCAACGACTAGTCATACGCGGACCGCGGGCGTCCCGCCCGCTCTTGATCTTGCGCGGGCGGGACGCCCGCGGTCCGAATAAGATACGATGCTATGCAAGACACCATCACAGGAGCGTCCCGTGGCAGACGTGCGCAAGGAGACGGACAGTCTCGGTGAAGTGAGCGTGCCGGCCGACAAGCTGTGGGGCGCGCAGACCCAGCGCTCGCTCGAGCACTTCAGCATCGGCAAGGATCTCATCCCGCGCGAGATGATCACCGGCTACGCGGTCCTGAAGAAGGCGGCGGCCAATGCCAACCATGCCGGCAAACGCCTCGACGACAAGGTGCACGGCCTGATCGTCCAGGCCTGCGACGAGATCCTGGCCGGCCAGCACCACGACATGTTTCCGCTGCACGTCTGGATGACCGGCTCGGGCACGCAGTTCAACATGAACGTCAACGAGGTGATCTCCAACCGCTGCTGCCAGATCGCCGGCACGCCGCTGGGATCGAAGAAGCCGGTCCATCCCAACGACCACGTCAACATGTCCCAGTCGTCGAACGACAGCTTCCCGTCGGTGATGTACATCGCCGCAGGCGGCGGCGGCCGAGATCGCCAGGCTCACCAAGCTGCCGTTCATCACCGCGCCCAACAAGTTCACGGTGCAGGGCGCGCACGATGCCCTGGTGCAGCTCTCGGGCACCTTCCGCACGCTCGCCGCCTCGCTCTACAAGATCGCCAACGACATCCGCCTGATGTCGTGCGGCCCGCGTGCCGGCTTCGCCGAGCTGGAGATCCCGGAGAACGAACCCGGCTCGTCGATCATGCCGGGCAAGGTCAACCCGACCCAGTGCGAGGCACTGACCATGATCGCGGTCCAGGTGATGGCCAACGACGTCGCGGTGGGCATGGGCGGCGCCGGCGGCTATCTCGAGATGAACGTCTACAAGCCGCTGATGATCTTCAACATCGCGCACTCGATCACGATCATGGCCGACGGCTGCACCAACTTCCGCAAGTTCCTGGTCGAGGGCACCAGGCCCAACCTCAAGAAGATCAAGGAATATGTCGACCGTTCGCTGATGCTGGTGACGGCGCTCGCCCCGGTGATCGGCTACGACAAGGCCTCGAAGATCGCCCACTACGCCATGGACAACGACCTCACGCTCAAGGAGGCGGCGCTGAAGCTCGCCTACGTGACCGAGGCCGAATTCGACCGCGTGGTCGACCCGTCCAAGATGGTCCACCCTTACGTCGCGACGGAGTAGTCTTCCGGACCGCGAGCTTCCAGCTCGCTCATGATTTATGAGCGAGCTGGAAGCTCGCGGTCCGGAAGAGCATGAGTGACTACCGCTCGAAGCGCCAACGCCGTTCGGTGACGAACCGGGCGGCGATCAGGCCCATGGCCATGGCGCCGACGGCGAAGCAGCAGACGGCGCCGGCGGCGATGGCGTCGGTCACCTTGCCCTGGTTCAGGAACACGATGGTCTGGAAGGCGTAGAGGCCGGGCGTCATCATGATGATGCTGGGCACGGTGAGCGTAATGCGCGGCACGTGCAGCGGCTCGCGCACCAGCGACGCGCCGAGGCCGACGGCGAGCGCACCGAAGAACGTGGCGCTCGGCAGGCCGAATCCGAGGTCGTGCAGCGCCAGCCTGATCTCGTTGCCCACCAATGTCAGGAGGGCGACGACCAGGATCGTGCGCAGCGGATTGTTGAACAGGATGCCGTAGCCGCAGCCGCCGGCGAAGCAGGCGACGGCGCGCCACAGCAGCGTCATCGGCTCGATGCCGAGGCCGGCTGGCCCCGGCGGCGCCGGCGTGAGACCCGCCAGTGCGGCGACCACCGACAGGCCGAACGCCGCGGCCAGGGTCAGCAGCACGCCGTAGAACAATCGGGCGATGCCGGCCGTCGTCTGGTGCTGCACGAGGTCGAGCAGGGCCGCGACCAATGGGAAGCCCGGCACCAGGAACAGCGCCGACGAGATGAAGCCCATCGCATGGGCGAGCTCGAAACTGCGCACGCCGAAGCCCAGCACGATCAGGCAATAGACGCCCGCGGCGAGCACGGCGCACAACGCGGTCATGGCGTACTGGTTGAACCCTTTGCGCGACAGCAGGGTGCGCGCGGTCTGCCCCAACCCGCCGCCGACGGCGGCCGCCCCGGTCGCCAGCAGGTCGCCGCCGTTCAGGTACGAGAAGCATGCCGACGCCGCCGCCATGGAGAGCGCGATCAACGGCAGGGAATGCAGCGCCGGCGTGGCCTCGATGGCGTCGATCTCGACGGCCAGCGCCTCGGGCGTCAGGCCGGGCTTGCTGGTGCGCGCCAGCCGCTCGAGGGCGGCGATACGCGAGGCATCGACGCCGAGCGGAGCCATCTCGCGCGCCAAGGTCACGGTCTCGCCGCCGGCTTGCGCCGTCGCCGTCATGCCGCCCAGGGTGACGTGCACCGCGAGATGATCGATGCCGAGGGCCTTGGCCAGCAGCCCCATGGCGTCGCGCACGCGGAAGGCGGTGTCGCCCGACCGCAGCATCGCCGCGCCGAAGCGCAGGATGACGTCGAGGGATTTGTCGAGCTGACTCATCGTCTTCCGGACCGCGCGCATCCTGCGCGCTCAGAATCATGAGCGCGCAGGATGCGCGCGGTCCAAAAGAGCATGATCAAGCCGTATGCAGCCCCAGCACTTCGGCAGTGTCCTTGCGGACGCGCTCGACCAGTGCGGCATCGGTCTTGAGGTCGCCGCCGTAGGACGGGATCATCTCCTTGATCTTGGGCACCCAGTGGCCGACGAGCTGCTCGTGGAAGCAGTTCTCCAGCATGTGCACCATGATCCAGACGGCGGTCGAGGCACCGGGCGAGGCGCCGAGCAGGGCGACGATCGAGGAATCGGCCGAGGACACGATCTCGGTGCCGAATTCCAGCGTGCCGGTGTGCAGCTTGCTCTTCCTGATGATCTGCACGCGCTGGCCGGCGACGTCGAGCTCCCAGTCGCTCTCCTTCATGCTGGGATAGAAGTCGCGCAGCGCCTTGTAGCGATGGCCCTTGCTCTGGAACACTTGGCCGACCAGGTATTCCTCGAGCGGAAAGTTGTCCCGCGCCACCGCCAGCAGCGGCAGGATGTTGTCGGGCCGCACCGACAGCGGCAGGTCGAAAAGCGAACCGTGCTTCAGGAACTTGGTCGAGAAGCCGGCATAGGGGCCGAACAGGATCCAGCGCTTGCCGTCGATGATGCGCGTGTCGAGGTGGGGCACCGACATCGGCGGCGAGCCGGCGGCCGCCATGCCGTAGACCTTGGCGGCGTGGCGAGCGGCGATCTCGGGATTGCCGCAGCGCAGCCAGATGCCGCTCACCGGAAAGCCGGCGAAGCCTTTCGCCTCCGGGATGCCCGACTTCTGCAACAGGGAGATGGCGCGACCGCCGGCGCCGAGGAAGACGTAACGGGCGCCGATGCGCCGCGTCTCGCCGGTCTCGCTGTTGCGGACATCGAGCCACCAGCCGTCGCCCGTGGGTCGGCGCTGCAGGTCGGTGACGTCGTGCGAGAAATGCACGGCGAAGCGATGCTGCTTCTTCAGGTAGTCCATCAGGTTCCGGGTGAGGGCGCCGTAGTTCACGTCGGCGCCGCTCACGATGCGGGTGGCGGCGACGACCTGGCTGGGGTCGCGGCCCTCCATGATCAACGGCGCCCATTCGGCGATCTGCTTGTGGTCCTGGCTGAACTCCATGCCGTGATAGCAATGATGCGCGCTCATCGCGGCGTGGCGCTTCTTCAGGAAGGCCGCGCGATCCTCGCCGATCACGAAGCTCATGTGCGGCACGGGATGGATGAAGGAATCGGGCGAGGCGATGGCGCCTTTGCGGATCAGGTACGACCAGAACTGGCGCGACATGTCGAACTCGACATTGACCTCGAGCGCCTTGGCGATGTCGATGCTGCCGTCCTTGCGCATCGGCGTGTAGTTCAGCTCGCAGTTGGCGGCGTGGCCGGTGCCGGCGTTGTTCCAGGCGCCGGAGCTCTCCTGCGCCTCGCCCGGCATGCGCTCGACCATCTCGATCCTGAGATGCGGCTGCAGCTCCTTCAAGAATACCGCGAGCGTTGTGCTCATGATGCCGGCGCCGACCAGGACGACGTCGGCGCTCATCACCTCGTTGCTGTCGCTCATGCGATCTCCCCGACTAGGCCTGGCCGCCACGCTTGAAAGGAATGGCCGTGCCCGGCTCGAGCACGACATAGAGGCGCCGCCACGGTTCGTCATCGACCAGCTTCCAGCTATGGCCGCCGCCCGTCGTGTCCTCGGCCAGCAGGATCTCACCCGGCTCCAGGATGAAGTGCTGGCCGCCGCGCGTCTGGAAACCCAGCTTGCCGCTCAGCGTGATCACCAGCTGGCGGACCGGCGCGGTGTGCCATTCGAAGGTGCCGCCCGACCGGGTTTCCTGGAAGGAGGCGTGCGAGGCACCGAGCTTGCCGGTCAGGAAATCGCCGCGCGGCCCGGGCTCGAGATCGATGAAGCCCTCCTCGGCATGCGAATTCTGGTCCTCGCCGGTCCACAGACGCACACACCGGATCATCGAATCGCCCCCGCCGATGGCAGTTACCGCCAAAGACCGCAGTATGCTGTGACGGGGCTGCGGGGTGAAGGGGCAGGCGGCAAAGAAAGAGCGGGCTTTCGCCCGCTCTTCCGTCTCCCTGATCCGCCCAGCTGATTCCAGGCGGGCGGGTTGTGCTTCAGAAGCGCAGGTCCATGCCGAGCATGACCGCCCACGAGTTGCCGACCACCGCGTTGCTGGGGCCGTAGGCGTTGTAGTACTGGAAGCCGCCGACCATCTTGACGCCGGGGCCGAGGGCGTAGTTGGCGCCCACTTCCCACTTCTGCACGACTTCCGTGCCGAACAGCACCTGGGTCGACGGATTGTTGCTGAAGACGGTGCTGTTGCCCGAAAATGGGTTGCCGCTGCCGTTGTTGGGTGCGCTGAGCGTCTGCGCCTGCGTGCCGACCGCGATGGCCGTCACGTTGCTCGAGCCGTTGCCGTTGGTGTTGTAGAAGCCGGCCCACATGAACGACATCTGCCACGGACCGGTCTCGTACATGATGCCCGCGGTGTAGAAGCGGGTGTCGTTGTCGACCCCGGTGTAGTAGTTGGCGCCGAGGCCGTTGTTGTCCCAGCCGAGCGCGCCGCCGATGGTGAAGCCGGCATAGGCGAACTGGGCACCGACCACCCACTGCTTCCAGGAGGTGAGGTTGGCGCCGGTCACCATGTTGGCCGAACCCGCGAACGGCGAGAAGCCGGGCACGAACGAGGCGTAGGCGAACGCGCCGTACAGCGCGACGCTGAAGTCACCGAACTTGTTCAGGTAGTTGGCGCCGACGTCGAACAGATCCTGCCAGGCGTAGTCCGAGCTCGGGCAGTTGTTCATGTTGGTGGCGTTGTTGTAGCCGCAGATGCCGGCGCCGAAACCCGGACCGCTGCTGACATAGGGCGCACCCGCCGCGCCGTTTGCCGTTATGTTCAGCTTCGGAGCGTAGCCCACGCCGAGCTGCAGACCGAGGAAGCGCGGCGTGAAGTAGTTGATGCGGTTGACGTCCTGCCAAGTCGGCGTGATCGTCGTCGCCATCGTGCGCCAATAGGCCTTGTTGTTGTTCAGGACCGATTGGTTGATCCAATTGTGATTGTGCTGAATGGCGCCCCACCCGATGAAGGCCGAGGGCGTGCCGTAGTACATGCGGTACGTCGCTGCGTCGCGGGAGCCCACCTCGACGCGGCCCCAGTCGCCGAAGGCGAAGAGGAACGCTTCGTCGATCTGCGCGTTGGCAGTGGCGGAGCTCGGATCCCACGCTTCGAGCTCGACCGTCAGCCCCACCGAGGTGCCGTTGTCCAGCTTGGTCTGGCCAATGAAGTGGATTTCGCCTTCCTGAAGGAACTCGAGACCCTTGTAGTTGGTGAACGTACCGTTCAGGGCGTAGGTCGGGGCGATATTGCCGGCCACGCCGTAGAAGGTGTAGTAGCCGCCGATCCCCATCTTGATCGGGTCGGCGGCCATGGCGGGTGTCACTGCGCCACCGACGACCAAGGCAGTAGAAGCGAGCAGAAGCTTTTTGATCATCACAGCCTCCCACTCTCGTTGGGCTCTCTTTGATCCTCCCTCTTTCACTCACAGTTGTTCCACAATCTCCAGTTTCGGACATTACATCCCGCTGATGATCGCGGCATGCCGACCGTCGTTGCAATCGATGTTAGGGAACGTCCTCTTATAGTTTCCAAACTCTAATCATCCGTCGAGAGAGAGAAAGTGAGCATGTGTACCCGTCAGGCGCGGTCACACCATTTGCCTCCCCTCTGCTCGTTGACGCGTGGAGGGACCGGCTAAGTTGGCGGTCTTTTGCGACCAGAAGCCTGTTGCGCGCGCCTTTGGATGCAGTACAAATCGCCTGCACCTGTGCTGCACCTAGCAGTGTGTCCCCGTAGCTCAGCTGGATAGAGCAGCGGTTTCCTAAACCGGAGGTCGGAGGTTCGAATCCTCTCGGGGACGCCATTCCCTGTGCAAAAGAGCGGCCCCGGCGGTCAGCTCGTGACGATCTCGCCGTTGACGACCTTGGGGAAGGCGTCGAAGTGCGACTTGAACGTCGCCAGGCGCGGCGTGGCGACGATGGCGGCCGTTCCCACGGCGAACTCGAGGATCATCAGTGCGATCGATTCTGCATTGTGCAGCTTGAACCACTTGCCGATCCCCAGGAAATGTCCTTCGAACGCATAGGCGTTGTCGTTGATCTCGAGACCAGTGCCGTCGCGGGGCCCGACGAAATGGCACATCTCATGGATCACCGTCCATTGCTTCTCGATCGGGGCAGGCTGGTTCGCGAAGATCGGCCCGAGGAAGACCGTGTGGCCCGGCGCCTTTATGTTCACGCCTTTCTCCACGTAGATCTGGAACTGATTCGTCGACAACTTGTCGCCGCCGCGCACGGTCCAGGCGATGACGCCGGCGCCCGGCTTCGGATCGAACATGATGATGCTGTCTATGCCATGGGCGCCGAAGGCATTGGCACGCGAGACCTGGAAATGGATCGCCGACACGATCCTGAGCAGCATGCCGGCGTCGTTCGGGGTGACCTTCACCTTGGCGGTCTCGAAATGCTTGTTCAGCCACGCCATGGTCGTCGGCGTCTGATGCAGCAGCTTGAAGCGCAGCGACATCAGGGTGCGCTCGAGATCCTTCAGGATCTGCTTTCCTTCCGCGACCATTTGCGGACCGGTCTGCGTCGGTTTCGGCGGCGTCGAGGGCGAGCCAGCGGCCTGTCCGGGTCGGCCGTCGAGCCCGAGCCGGCCGACGGGAATGGAGGGAGAGTCGCAGATGAGCGCTGTCAGCGCCTTGATCGTCGGCCCATCCACGTCGATCCGCCCGTCCGTCCGGGTCAGGACTTTCGCTTGGAACTTTTCGATCGCCGCCTGTGTTTTCGGGCCAATAATTCCGTCCTCGGCCAGCAGAACCGCCGGGCCGCCATCCTGCGGCGGCGTCGAATTCAGGAACGTCTGTACGATCCGAACATCGGCCTTCTTGTTTGCTCCGCCTTTTCCGACCGAACCGCCGATTGGTTTGGTGGTGGGATTGCTGCAGAAAAAACAAGTCCTGAATGACGAGTTTGCAACCAGCGACATTGCCCGCCTCCTCGAGAAAACGGCCGCGGCGCGCCCTGTCCCAGGAAAGCGGTTGCGCCTACGTCGGAACTCCGGGCAAGCGTTGCATGTCCAGGCGGGATTTCAAGCTTGATTGTTGCGCCGAGGGTCGGCGGTTCGTCGAACCTTCGCTAAATCAATCTACGCCGCAAGGCTGCCGACGAATTGCCTGATGCCGGCCAGGACGGGTTGCTGATCGCCGGCGAAAGGCCAGTGATCGGCGCCGTCGAGCTCGACGAAGCGCGCCTGGGCGATGCGGCTGGCGAGATGCCGGCCGGCGCCGATGCGAACGGCGTTGTCACCGCGACGGTGCAGCACCAGGGTCGGAACGGAAATTCGTCCGAGAAGATGCCGGACATCGGTATCGCGCAACGCCTCGAGCACGCCTTTGATCGCTCCCGGGCTCGACGCCGCCCGCAGCAGGCCTGCCCACCAGGCTCTCGCCCGGGGATCCCCGGACAGGCTCGGCGCGAACGTCTCGATGCCGGCAGGTCCGCCCCACACCTCGACGAGCTGCCGCAGCCACATGTCGTACTGACCAGGTTTCAGCGTGTACGGATAGTCGGGCGCCGCGCTTCCCTTGGCCAGTGAGGCGAACAGGACGAGGCCGGCGACACGATCGGGAAAATCCGCGGCAAACTTGATGCATGCCGGTCCGCCCTCGGACGCGCCGAACAGTACGACCCGGCGGCTGCCAGCGGCGTCGAGCACGGTACCGATATCCCGCGCGGTCGCATCGACGCTGGGGGCGGATCCGACCCGGTCGGAGAGCCCGACGCCGCGACGATCGAGCAGGATGAGGCGGCCCATCCCGGCGAGGGAGGACAGGAACGTCCGGCACCGAGGTTCCTCCCAGACCCGTTCCACATGGGACACGAAGCCGGGCAGCACCAGAACATCGACCCGGCCGGCGCCGTAGGTCTGGAACGCAAGATGGACGCCGCCGCCGCTTGCGTAGCGCGTCGGCGGCGGGGCCTCGGCCGCCGACGTTTCGCCGGCGTTCAGCAGCGCGAGGGTCTCGGCTTCGGGTGCGACGCCGAGCTCGTCGCGCAGACGTTGCGTCAGGGCAGCGAGGTGGCGCTCGGCGCCAGCGCGATCCCCGGCGCGCAGGAGATTGCGGATGAGGTGCCGGCCATACACTTCGCTGAGTGGATCGAGTTCGACGAGCCGGCCCGCATACGCCGCTGCGGCCGCGTAATCGCCGGCTGCATTCTTGTCGTGCACCATGCGCTCGAGCGCCTGGATCGCCCGGCCGCGCAGGGCCTCGCGGCGAAAGAAGGCCCATTCGTCGAACTGCGGGCAGTCGCCCGGCGAGAAACCGGCGAGAAAGTCGCCACCATAGAGACGGCAGGCCTGCTCGAAGTCGCCGCGGTCGCAGGCCTGCTCGAACAGCTGGGATTCCACCTGCAGGTCGATGGCCGGCGACCATCGAACCGTCGAACGGTCGATCGCGAGAGCGTCGTCGCCGAGCACGGCCTGAAGCCGATGCAGCAGGCGCCGCAGCCGTGCCCGCACGAGATCTTCGGCGCTCTCCGGCCACAACATGGTTGCGATCGCGTCGCGCCCGACCGGGCCGCCCGCTTCGGCCAGATGGATCAGCAGGGCGAGGCCCTTGCGCAAGGCCAATGGGCACGGCCGGTCGTCTCGACGGATCTCCGGGAAGCCAAGCGTCCGCAGGGTGAACACAGTCATCGTGGTGCACTCCCCATCGCGGGTGTCCGGGGACACTCAGGGGACGAGGCGATGCTACCAGCCACGGACTTCATGATGCCACTCTGTCGTGGACTCCCCAAATGAAAGACAACTGGTCGCTCCTGGTTTTGTGCACCGTAACCGCAATCGATATGCTCGGTTATGGGATCATCGTGCCGATCCTGCCCTTCTACGCTGAGGCATTGGGGGCATCCCCCATCGAGCTGGCCGTCATAATTGCGGCATTTCCGCTGGCGCAAAGCATTTCGTACGCCTTGCTGGGGCGCCTGTCCGATCGGTTCGGCAGACGGCGCCTGATCGTCGTCGGCCTGGCCCTATCTGCGGTTTCGTACGTCGCGTTCGGTTTCGCGAGCTCGTTCTCGACACTGTTGCTTTCACGCGTGGGCGCCGGCTTTGGAGCCGGCACGTTCGCGGTCCTGCAGGCGCTCGCCGCCGACATGACCGACGACAAGCAGAGAACGGCGGCAATGGGCTACATCGGCGCGTCCTACGGCGTCGGTCTGATGCTTGGGCCGGCCCTGGCGAGCCTGACCTCGGTTCTCGGCTACAGCGCCACCGGCCTCGCTGCCGCGCTCCTCGCGATCGTCGGAGCCGCCCTGGCGGGCTTCTGCCTGCCGCGTTCAGCGCGCCGCAACGACCATCGATCGAGTCGACAACCGCTTGGATTGAGAGCGTGGATCGGCGCATACGCGTCATGGCCCTTGTCGGTTGTCGTGATCGTCTATCTCATCACCTTGCCGGCATTCGAGGGGGTGATGTCGATGCTCGCCCTGTTCCTCGAACGGAGGATATCGCTTGGAGTGCAGGATGCAGGCTTCCTGTGGGCCTGGGCCGGGCTGATAACCATACTTTCGAGAGTGGCGATCGGGCGCTGGTCTGCGAGAGTCGATGACAAGGCGATCATTCTCGGCGGTCTCGGGCTTCTCTCGAGCGGCGTCGCGTTGTTGGCCACGACGACGAATTTCTGGTTTGGCTTGCTGGCGGTCCTTCCATTCGCCACCGGATACGGACTGGTCTTCCCTACTTTAGCCAGTCTCGCGTCGAAGCTCGCCGACGATGACATCAAGGGATCGATCCTGGGTGGCTTTCTGTTTCTGGGCGGAGGTGGACGCATCGTCGGGCCTATCGTCGCCGGATTGGCATTCGAGCGGATCGGCATCGATCTTCCCATGCTCCTTGCCGCCCTGTCGTTCGTCCTGGCCGCGCTGGTGACGCTCGCCGTTCCGCGTCAGGTACGAGTTCCCTCTCAGGCATAGCGCGTGCCTCGCGAAATTGCCCGATGGGCGCTGATGGCCGTGGCTGTGGTTGCCGTCCTGGCGTCGATGAGCGGAATCGGCCATGCGCTGATCGACGAACCGCAGGACTGCAGCCCGTTCTGGGACGAGTGGCCGTGTCTTTGCGGGTTTTCGCGAGACAGGTGAGGCAATCGGCCCCGCGCGTGCGGGAGGACGGCGAGGGGACGCCGCATTGGTAGCACTCCGCCGCATTGGATCGTCACTCACGCACATTGGAGAACCTCGTGATCGGACGCGTTGCTGCCCTGATCTACGGCCTTGCGAGCTACCTCGTCTTCTTCGTCTCGTTTGTCTATGCGGTGGCCTTCATCGGCAATTACTGGGTGCCGAAATCGATCGACGTTGGCTTCGAGAGTGCGGGATCCGGGAGCGGGCTCGCGCCGTCGATCCTGATCAACATGGCGCTGCTCGCTGCGTTCGCGACCCAGCACAGCGTCATGGCCCGTCCGTCCTTCAAGCGCTGGTGGACGACGATCGTCCCGGCGTCGTGCGAGCGCAGCACCTACGTGCTGATCTCGAGCCTCCTGCTGATCCTCGTCCTCTGGCAATGGCGGCCGATCGTCACGACGATCTGGTGGGTGGAGGGATTCCCGGCAGCGATCCTGACCGCGATCTACTGGATCGGTTGGCTGACGGCGCTCGCGTCGACGTACCTCATCGATCATTTCGAGCTGTTCGGGTTGCGCCAGGTGTTCGACGCGCTGCATGGCGCGGCGGCTCGCGCGACCTCGTTCAAGACGCCGCTGCTGTACCGCCTGGTGCGTCACCCGCTCATGCTGGGCTTCCTGCTCGCCTTCTGGGCGACGCCGCACATGACCGGGGGACACCTGCTCTTCGCTGTCATGATGACGGGATACATCATCGTCGGTGTCCGACTCGAGGAGCGAGATCTGGCAGCGCAGTTCGGTGCCACCTATGAGCAATATCGCCGGCGCGTCCCGATGCTGGTGCCCGGCCGGCTGGGTGCGAAATGACCCGCTTCGAAATCCGCGAAGCCGTCGATGACGATACGAGGAACGAGGTCTACCGCTTCCGGTATCGCATTTACGTCGAACAGATGGGCTTGCACCAGAAGCATGCCGATCATGTGCGCAAGCGGGTCGCGGAGCCGCTCGACGAAGCGGCGCGCATCTATGCCGCCTATTTCAACGGCGCCATTGTGGGAACGATTCGCGGCAACCGCTTCAGCGATCTGCCCACCGCGTACTATCGCAAGCTCTATCGCATCGATGACCGGTTCTCTTTCGATCCGGGCGAGATGTCGCTCACCACCAAGCTGATGTTCGATCCGGCGCTGCGATGCTCGTCGTATCCGATCAGGCTGATCGTGCACTACGCGCGGGATTTCAATGCGCGCCGGCCCTGCAAGATCGACTTCGTCGATTGCAGGCGATGGCTGCTGCCGTTCTTCCTCAAGCTCGGCTACGTCGACTATCTCGGCTGGGTCCTTCACGACGAGTACGGCAGCGTGCGGCCGCTGTTCTGCCCGGCCGACCAGGTGCTGAGGCTTCAACGGCTGCGCAGTCCGCTCGCCACCGTCGCGCGGGATCTATTCGACGACAACATGTTCGGCGGCGAGGACCTGATCCGCAGGCTCAGCCTGGCCTCCGACGCAGGCTGGGGAGGGTGACGTGCGCGCCGTTCTTTGCAAGGCTTTCGAGGGCATCGAGGCCCTGAGCGTGGCCGAAGCCGCCGAGCCGCAGCCGGCGGCGGATGAGGTTCTGGTCGATGTCCGCGCCGCGTCCGTGAGCTACATGGACTACCTGATGACCTGCGGCCGCTATCAGATGCGGCCGGCTCTCCCCTACGTCCCCGGAACCGACGCTGCCGGTGTCGTGGTCGCCTGCGGCGAGCGGGTGACGCGCTTCCGTCGCGGTGACCGGGTCAGTTGCGTGAACTGGTTCGGCGGTTTCGCCGAACGCATGGTCGCGCGAGAATCGATGACCGCCCTTCTTCCGGCCAATGTGGACTTCACCGTAGGGTCGACAATTCTGAACAGCTATCTCACGGCCTTGTATGCCCTGGTCGAGCGGGCACGACTGCAGCCCGGTGAGACGGTCCTCGTGACGGGAGCCGCCGGCGGCATTGGCCTGGCTTGCGTCGAGCTCGCGCACCTGGTCGGCGCGCGAGTCATTGCCGTCGTGGGCAGCGCGGCCAAGGTGGCGGTCGTCCGCGAGCATGGCGCCGTCGAGGTCATCGATCATTCGCGCGAAGACGTACGCGATCGCGTGAAGGCTCTCACCGGCGGCGAGGGCCTCGACGTCTGCATCGACAATGTCGGCGGTTCGCTCTTCGCCACCCTGGCGCGGCTGATGCGTTACAACGGCCGGCTGATGCCGATCGGCTTCACCAGCGGCGAGATCCCGTCGCTCGCCATGAATCTGCCTCTGCTCAAGAACTATTCGATCGTCGGCGTCTTCATCGCTGCCTGGACGCAACGCTGTCCGGACGAGGTCAGTCGCGCGGCCGAGACCATCATGGCATGGGTCGGTGAGGGCAAGCTCAGCCCGCACATCGACCGAGTGCTGTCCCTCGAGCGCGCTGCCGAGGCGATGAGCGCCGTTGCGAACCGCAGCTCGCGAGGACGGATCGTGCTGAAGGTCGGATGAACCGGAGGGCCATCGCATTTGACCAATTTTTCCGTCATCTCGAGCAGAGCCGGCCCCCTCGACTTCGCTCGGGGTAAACTCCGCGCGGCGCAGTCGAGGGACTGTTCTTGTCAATGCATCAACAAGAACAGGTCCCTCCACTCCGCCTCGCTACGCTCGGCTCCGGTCGGGATGACGGGGCTTTGGGACCATATGCGATAGCTCCAGGGTAAACGGGAAGGCATCGATGGCATCCATCGTGATCGAGAAGCGTTTCTGCGGTCCCCCGAGGTCGGCCAATGGCGGCTATGTCTGCGGGCTGCTCGCCGCCTACATTGACGGGAGTGCGGAGGTTACCTTGCTGGCGCCACCGCCGCTCGGTCAACGCATTGCTGAGCTCGGACGGAAAGATCCTGGCGGTCGCCCGGGCAACCTGGCTCCTGGTCGATCGCCAGGTTCAGCTCGGCGAAGGATAGCGCGGTTGCGGGGGCTCGCATCGCTCAGCGTAATCGCCGTCACGCCGTGCTTTACGACCTTCGCCGTGCAGATGATCATCGCCGCGTCGTTCGACCAAGGGAGTGCAGCATGGCGGAACCAACGCCCACCACAGTCCGCCTGCAGAACATCGCGCAGTCCTACGGCCAGTCGGCCGCCCTCATGGCCGCTGTCGAGATCGGCGTGTTCACCGCGATCAGCAATGGCGCGGGGACCTATGAGGAAGTGGCGAAGGCCGTCGATATCCATCCGACCAACGCCGAGCGGCTGATGGTGATGCTGTGCGCCGCCGGCCTGATCGAGAAGGCCGGCGGACGCCATCGCAACCCTGCCGACGTCGAGCGCTACCTGGTCGAAGGCAAGCCCGGCTACATGGGCCCCTGGATCACCTTCACCAAGCCGCAATGGACGCAGTGGGGCCGCTTGGCCGAGCACCTGCGCACCAAGGATCTCAAGGTCATGGGCTCGATCGAGACTTTTACCGTGGCCGACGCGCGCCGCTACCACGCGGCGACATACTCGATCGGCCTGGGTGCGGGCCGTCGCTTCGTCCGACAGGTCGACCTCACCGGCCGTAGCAAGGTCATGGATATCGGCGGCGGCTCGGGCGCCTACTGCATCGCCGCCGCCAAGGAGCATCCGACGATCCATGCCGTGGTGCTCGACCTGCCCGTCGTGTGCGAGGTGGCGCGCGACTTCATCGCCGAGCATGGCCTTGCCGATCGCGTAAAGGCCCAGGCCTGCAACTTCACGCGCGATCCGTTCCCGGCCGATTGTGACGTCGCCATCATGGCCTCCAACCTGCCGATGTATGGCCGCGACATGATCGCCAGCGTCATCAGGAAGGCGCACGACGCGCTGCTGCCCGGCGGCCAGATGCATCTTGTCGGCGAGATGACCAACGACCAGCGCACCGGTCCCTGGGGGCCGGCCTACTGGGGCCTCGGCCAGGCAGTGTCGGATTCGCTCGGCCTCGCCCATTCGGAGGCGGACGTGCTGGGCTACTTCCGCAGCGCCGGCTTTTCAGACGTCGGCCTGCACGACTTCATTCCGGGGTCGCTGAGCCGCGTTACGGGCACCAAGGCGAAGTGACGTGTTCCACACCGTCATTTGCGACCTGCTGAGGATCAAGTACCCCATCCTGCAGGGCGCCATGCAGGGCGGTGGTGGCGTCGAGCTGGTGGCGGCGGTGAGCGAGGCGGGCGGGCTCGGCGTGCTGCCGACCTTCGGCGGTACCGACCGGAAGCTGCGCTCCGACGTCGCCGGCGTGCGAGCGCGCACCGACAAGCCGTTCGGCGTCAACATCATGCCCATGGGCTGCGGCATCACCGAACGCTGCGCGGCGACCTGCATCGAGCTCGGCGTCCCCGTCGTCACCACGGGCCGGGCCGATCCAGGCGAGGCCGTCGTGCGCCGCCTGAAGGAAGCCGGCATCACGGTCGTGTCGGTGATCCCGACGGTCGAGCATGCCCGGCGCATGGAGCGCGAAGGCGTCGATGCCGTCGTCGCCTCCGGCTCGGAGGCGGGCGGTCATGTCGGCACGGTCTCGACCTTGCCGCTGGTGCCGCAAGTGGTCGATGCGGTGAAGATCCCGGTGCTGGCGGCGGGCGGCATCGGCGACGCGCGCGGGTTCCTCGCCGCATTTGCGCTCGGCGCCGTCGGCATCCAGATGGGCACGCGCTTCATGGCGACACGTGAGTCGGATCTCAACGAGTGGGGCCGCAACCGGCTGCTGGCGATGCGCGAGACCGATACCATCGTGACCCGCGCCATGACCGGCGCCACCGTGCGCTGCATCAGCACGCCCGAGATCGCAGCCTACGAGGATGCGGTGGCGCGCGGCGCCGACGCCGCCGAGCTGAAGGACCTCGCGACCCGTGTCCGCACGTCGCGCTACGGCGATGACAAGAGCGACCGCCGTCAATCGGCGGCAGGCCAGGTGGCCGGCCTGATCACCGAGGTCGTGTCGGTGCGCGACCTGATCGAAGGCATGCTGGCCGAGGCGACGCGTTTGGCCGAACGGCTGCCCGCGGTGGCTCAGGGATAGCGCTTCTCTCTACCCATCTCATGCTCCTCTCCCCCTTGGGGGAGAGGCTGGGTGAGGGGGGTGAAGCAGGAGGAAGCCTTGGCGTTACCCCCTCACCTAACCTCTCCCCCAAGGGGGAGAGGAACATGAGGGTGGACAACGGCAGCTCACAGCTTCCGCTGCAGCCCCCACGTCTGGGCCAGCAGCTCGCCGATTCGCGCCGCCACCATGCGATTGCCGGGGCTGTTTCCCTCGACATCGGCGAGATAGTGGATCTGATCGGCGTAGATGGTGCTGGTGTCGTTCCTGAAGATATCGCCGAGGTCGTAGATCGGCAGGCCGCGCTCGCTGAGCGTCATCATGCCGGCGACCATGCGGCGGTAGAGCTCGCCGTAGGCGAGGTCGCCGACCACACGCCTTTCCGCGTCGGTCAGCGTCTTGCCCCAGGCCGGGATGGGCTGCATGAAGTAGGCCGACTTCACGCCGTTGTCGTGCGCCACCGCCTCCGTCGCCCGGAAGTATTTCTGGTAGAGGTCGAGCTGGACGTCGAACAGGCGTTGCGGATTGTCTCGCACGTCCTTGGGCAGGGCGAAGAGGCTCGGGATCGTCGTGCGCTTGTTGGACTTGAAGCTGTCCTTGCCCTTGGCCGCCGCCTCGATGGCGCGAACGAGCAGGTAGGCGGCGTGCGATTTGCCGAGAATCGGATTGACCGATATGTCGCCGGCAATGCGTCCCATCACCCAGCCGATCGCGGCGTCGCCGAAATTCTCGTCGGCGGCGAACGGATTGGCTTCCAGGAAGTTGGCCGCCGGGCCTTCCAGGCGCTGGTCCATCTTCGGCTGGAAGTAATAGTGCTCGTTGTAGCCGCTGAGGTTGACGAAGGCGTCGACCGCATTGGCATACATCGCGAAGGCGATGAACGACTGCGGCTCCTTCCACGCGCCGGCCGCGGCGTCCAGCACCATCCAGGGCTTGCCGTTGGGGCTGACATAGTGGGCGTTCAGCTCCTCCTCGAGATAGCGCGGATAGGGCGGCTTCTGGTTGCCGCCGAGGTAGGCCGCGACCGAGCCGCCGCTGATCATGACGACATAGCGGTCGGCAGGCTTCACGGTCGGGAAGTCGGGACCGAACAGGCCGACATTGTTGGCCCACGAGACGCCGCACGGCGGGTTGGCATGATGCACGAACGCCCAGTAGGGGTGCGGATAGAGCGTGTCGATGAAGCGGCAGCCCGTGCCCCGGGTCATGTCGCGCACGTAGGTGTTCTGCGTGCGCTCGAACAGCTCGGCCGCCGGCGTGTGGCGGCCGTCCTCGATATAGAGCCAGCCGATCGCCATGAGCTCGACCGTGGCCAGCGCGACGATCACGCCGACGACGATCGAGATGAGGGAGAAGAGGCGCTTCTTCACACCGGTCCGATCACACTGGCCCGATCATACCGGCCTGTCGCCGCTGATCTGGACGCGCCGCAGCAGGCGGCGGAACGGGCCGGTGTCGCCGAGCGCAATGTGCTTGGCGCTGCGATTGTCCCAGAAGGCGATGGAGCCCTTCTGCCAGCGATAGCGGAAGGTGAATTCCGGCCGGTTGCCGTGCTCGAACAGGAAGTCGAGCAAGGGCCTGCTCTCGGCCTCGGTCATGCCCTCGAAGCCCACCGTGTAGGACTTGTTGACGAACAGCATCTTGCGGCCGGTCTCGGTATTGGTGCGCACCACCGGATGGCTGTTGCGCGTCTCGCGCCAGTCGGCGCCGTCGCGATGCTTGGTCGAGCGGCCCTTGTTCTTTCCGGCCTGCGGGCCCGCCACCATGATGTCGCTGTGCACGGCGCGCAGCCCTTCCAGCATCCTCTTCATGCCTTCCGACAGCGTCTCGTAGGCGAGGTACTGGTTGGCGAACATGGTGTCGCCGCTATAGGGCGGGATGTCGATGCCGTAGAGGATGGCGCCCATAGGCGGCTCGGCGCACATGGTGGTGTCGGCGTGCCAGTCCTCGCCGACATAGCCCGTGTCGCCGGGCTCGCGGCGGACCATGACGATCTCGGGATCGTCGCCCATGCCGACATAGTTGGGATGGATGAAGAGCTCGCCGAAGCGGCGGGCGAACGCCTTGTGCCGGGCGGCGTCGAGCTCCTGGTCACGGAAGAACACCACGCAATGCTCGTTCAGGGCATCGCGGATCTCGCCGATGGTCTCGTCGTCGAGATCCTGGGCCACGTCGACGCCGGAAATCTCGGCACCACCGGCGCCGGAGAGCAGACGAATCTCGAGACGCGTGTTGCGCATGGGCTCGCTCCGCCGTGTTTGGTGAAGGCTACTCCAATGGGAGCGCCTGTACATCCGTCTCTACAACTCTATTCCTCACCCTGAGGAGGGCGCGAAGCGCCCGTCTCGAAGGGTGGGCACGTCACGACTGGTTCCCACCCTTCGAGACGCATCGCTTCGCGATGCTCCTCAGGGTGAGGTGGTGGCCTTACTGGCAAGTGAACGTGATCTTTCGCGGTGTGATCGTGGGCAGGGCCGGCGCGGCGGGGTCGGTCGGCCGCGGCCACGAATGGTCGGCTAGGTGCTTTTGGACGACCGGCACCAGCAGATTGAAAGTGATCCAGGCCTGCAGCCGCAGACCGGCATAGTTGGTGTGCACGGCGTCGACGAACAGGTCGGGCTCGAGCGGGAAGTAGCGCGCGGTGTCGATGAACGGGATGTCGTGCGTCTTGGCGTATTTGGCGAGCAGCCGGTTCTGGAAGTTCGACAGTCTCTCCATGTCGCGATAGCGGAACGGGTAGTAGCTGCTGTTGAGCTGCTCGAGGATGTACTTGTGGCGGACCGGGTCGAGCACCATGCCGTCCTTCACCATCCACAGGAACGAGCTCACCGCGAAGTCGCTGCCGACCTTCTGCACAGCGGTGCGCATCTCGTCGAGGTCGTGCTGGATCAGGTTCAGGTTGACCGGCAGCTTGGGGTAGGAGAGGTCGGGATCGGTTTCGCTCAGCCCCTGCGGCCACTGCAGATGGTAATCGGGCTTGGGCCATTCGCGGCCGTCCTGCGAGGTGCCGGCCATGCCGACGGCGGCGCGGACGCGGGCCAGGATGGCCGAGTAGCGCGCTGCCTCCTGAAGCCATCCCGGCACGGTGGTGACCGGCGGCGCCTTGGGCGCGGCCGAGCGCGGCGGCACCTTGTCGACGATCGAGTGCAATTCGAACTGGTTGCCGCCCTCGTAGTAGACGACTAGGTCGGGCCTGAGCGGCACGATCTCGTTCTTCACGACGGCGACGTTGTCGGTCGACACGGTGCTCTCGCGCGCCGAGTTCAGCACCTCGAAACGCACATCGACCTTCTGCGACTCGGCCCAGCGATTCAGCCAGTAGCCGACCAGTTCGGGGTAGGAAAAGGGAAGGTGCGGCGGGCCGACGGTGGTGGAGGAGCCGACGAACACGATGCGGATGGTCCTGGGTCCGCGCGGCACCTCGATCGGCGCGCCGCGCCAGCCCATCTGGTTGGTCACCAGGCCGGTGGGCTGCGTGGCGTCGGGCATGTAGCGATAGGGCGGCCGGGGCTGGCCGTCGGGCGGATCGTAGAGATAGAGCATGCCGGGCGCGTGGCGCAGGAACTTGTGCTGGCAGGGATCGCCGGCGAAGACCGAGTTCCACGCCTTGAACGGGTCGGCCGGGCGGAACTCCATGCCGCCGACGTTATGGTCCTCGATGTAGTGGAAGAGCTTCTGCCACTCGGGATCGACCTTGCGCCGGTTGGGCAGCGGCGGCGGCTCGCCGAAGAACCATTCGCGGTCGACGCCGGCGGCGAGCGGAAACTTGTCGAGTACCGCCGGGTCGACGGCCGCGCTGCCTTCCGGCTTGCCGAGCGGCATGGCGAACATCGGATAGCCGTCGATGTAGCGGACGGCTGCTTCGGCAACGAGGATGCTGGCGACGATCGACGCGAGAAACAGCAGGACGTTCTTCAGTTTCAGGGCGCTCCTTGGGACGGCAGCCACCTAGCACAGAATTTGGGCAGCGCAAGGCGGCCAAACGTTCCTCCCCCTCGCATGAGTCTTTCTCATATTCCTCTCCCCCTTGGGGGGCCCCCTTGGGGGAGAGGAGCTTGAGAAGAGGGGGAGAGGAGCTTGAGGCTGAGCGGGAAGATTATCTCACGGAGCCTGCGGCTCCGGACTCTGCGGCGCGGCCTTCGGTTCCGTCTTCGGCTTCTTGCCCCTCCCGCGCCATTCCTCGAAGCGCTGCAGCACCGTGAAGAACGACGGCACGAACAGCACGGCGAGGCAGGTCGAGGCGATCATGCCGCTGAACACCGCCAGCCCGAGCGAGATGCGCGAATTGGCACCGGCGCCGGTCGCCGTCACCAGGGGCACGACGCCCAGGATGAAGGCGAACGATGTCATCAGGATGGGCCGGAAGCGCGTGCGGGCGGCTTCGACCGCCGCCTCGACGATGTCCTTGCCGTCGATCAGGCGGCGCTCGCGCGCGACCTCGACGATCAGGATCGCGTTCTTGGCGCTGAGCGCGATCAGCAGCATCAGGCCGATCTGGGTGTAGAGGTTGTTGGGCAGGCCGAGCGCGCCCAGCGCGATCGCCGGACCGACCAGCGACAGCGGCACGGCGAAGATCACCGCCAGCGGCAGGATCCAGCTTTCGTACTGTCCGGCGAGGCAGAGATAGACCAGCAGGATGGCGAGCGCGAACACGTAGGAGAGCTGGTTGCCGACCAGGTTCTCCTGGTACGACATCGCCGTCCATTCGTAGCCGGTGCCCGGCGGCAGGACAGCGTTGGAGATCTGGTCCATCAGCTCGATGCCCTCGCCGGAGCTGAAGCCTGGCGCCGGCGTGCCGACGATCGAAGCCGACGGATAGAGATTGTAGAGGCTGACGATCGGTGGGCCCGACGCCTGGTGCAGCTCGGCCAGCGCACCGATCGGCACCATCTTGCCTTCGATGTTGCGCACCTGCAGCTTCAGGATGTCCTCGGCCTTGGTGCGGTACTCCGATTCGGCCTGCAGGAAGACCATCAGGGTGAGGCCGAACTTGTTGAAGCGGTTGACGTAGGCCGAACCGAGGTACGAGGACAGCGTGGTGAACACGTCGCCGATCGACACCTTCAGCGTCTCGGCCTTCGAGCGATCGACGTCGACCCGTATGTGCGGCGCACCGGCGCGGAAGGAGGTCACGATGTTGGTGAGAGCCGACTGCGTGCCGGCGTTGCGGATCAGGTTGTCGGTGGCATTCTGCAGCTTGACGTAGTCGAAGCTTCCGTCCTTCTGCTCGACCTGGAGCGCGAAGCCGCCGGCATTGCCGACGCCCTGGATGGCGGGCGGCACCAGCGGGAAGCCGCGGCCGTCCTGCAGCGTCCTGAGCTGCTCGCCGATATGCATGACGATCGAGCGCAGGTCCTGGTTCGGCTCCTTGAGGCGGACGCCCCAGTCCTTGAGGATCACGTAGGCGACGCCGGCGTTGGCCAGCATGGAGTTGCTGTCGAGCACCGACATGCCGCTCAACGCCACGACCTTGTCGACGCCCGGCGTCGCCATGGCGATCTTGGTGACTTCCTCCATCGCCGCATTGGTGCGCTCGAGCGAGGCGCCGTCGGGCAGCTGCAGGCCGACCAGCATGTAGCCCTGGTCCTCGTTGGGGATGAACGCCGTCGGCAGGCGCGCCACGCCCCAGCCGCCCAGCCCGGCGATGACGAAGGCGATGATCATCATCACGACGCTGCGATGGGCCATCGCGCCGATCAGCCAGGCGTAGGCATCCTCGAGCTTGCCGTAGACCTTGTTGAAGCCGCGGAAGAAGAAGTTGCGCTGTTCCGGCGGCACCGTGGGCCTGAGCCACAGGGCGCACTGGGTGGGCTTCAGCGTCGCCGCGTTGACCGCGCTGATGAAGGCGGTGGCGGCGATCACCAGGGCGAACTGGGCGAACATCTGGCCGGTCAGGCCGGGCACGAAGGCGGCCGGCAGGAACACCGACATCAGCACCAGCGTGATGCCGATCACCGGGCCGAACAGCTCTTTCATCGCCTTGATGGCGGCATCGTGGGGCGTCATGCCGCGCTCGATGTGATGGGCGACGCCTTCGACGATCACGATGGCGTCGTCGACCACGATGCCGATCGCCAGCACGATGCCGAACAGCGTCGTGGTGTTGACGGTGAAGCCCAGCGCCGCCATGGCGGCGAAGGCGCCGATGATGGTCACCGGGATGGTCGTGGCCGGCACCAGCATGGCGCGCCAGTCCTGCAGGAACAGCACGATCACGATCAGCACCAGGATGCCCGCCTCGATCAGGGTGACGAAGACCTCCTTGATCGAGGCATTGACGAAGCGCGTCGTGTCGAACGGCACCTCGTAGGCGAGGCCCTTGGGGAAGGCCTTGGCAAGCTCGGCCATCTTGGCGTTGACGCGTTTGGCCACGTCGAGTGCGTTGGCCTCCGGGAGCTGATAGATGGCGATGCCGGCGTTGGGCCTGCCGTTCAGCTTGGAGGTCATGGTGTAGGTCTGGGCGCCGAGCTCGACCCGTCCGATGTCCTTCAGCCGAAGGATGCGCCCGCCGTTGCCCTGCTCCGACTTGACGACGATGTTGCCGAATTCGTCGGGCGTGCTGAGGCGGCCCTGGATGTCGACGGTGAACTGGAAGTCCTGGCCCTTGGGTGCCGGCGGCGCGCCGACCTGGCCCGCCGTGACGGGCTGGCTCTGCTCCTGGATGGTCTTGCTCACCTCCGACGGCGTCAGCCCGTAGGTGTAGAGCTTCTGCGGGTCGAGCCAGACGCGCATCGAGTATTCGCCGATGCCCAGCACCTGCGTGTTGCCGACGCCCGGCAGGCGCGACAGCTCGTTGACCAGGTTGATGGTGGCGTAGTTCGCCATGTAGAGGCTGTCGAAGGTCGAGTCTGGCGAGTTGAGCGAAACGATCTGCAGGATCGACGTCGACTTCTTCTGCACGGTCACGCCCTGCGCCTGGACGGGGACGGGAAGCGAGGCGAGCGCCGCACTCACCTTGTTCTGCACCAGCACCTGCGCGAAATCGAGGTTGGTGCCGATCTCGAAGGTCACGGTGAGCGTGTAGGTACCGGCATCGGTGCTGTACGACTGCATGTAGATCATGCCTTCGACGCCGTTGACCTGCAGCTCGATGGGCAGGGCCACGTTGTCGATCACGGTCTTGGCGCTGGCGCCAGGGTAGGTCGTCGTCACCTGGACGGTCGGCGGCACGATGTTGGGGTACTGGGCGACTGGCAGGGTGACCAGCGCCACGGCGCCCAGGATCACGATGACGATCGCCAGCACATTGGCCAGCACCGGCCGATTGATGAAGAACTCGGAAATCATGAGCGCGGCCCGGCGGCTACTTGGTCGTCGTGATGTTGGCGCCGGGCGGCGGCGGCGGGATGGTCTCCTGCTTGGGGACGACCTTGCCGCCGGGCACCGCCTGGCCGTTGGTGCTCAGCACGACGCGGTCGTCGGGGCTGAGACCCTCGATGACCACGCGCAGCCCGCCGACCAGAAGCTGACCCGTCTTGACGCGCTTCTGCTCGACGACGTTGTCCTTGTTGACGACCAGCGCGTACTTGCCGGCCTGGTCCTCAGCGATGACGCGATTGGGGATCAGGAGCACGGCCTTCGAGCCCACGCCCATCGGCAGCCTGATGCGGGCGAAGAAGCCCGGGATCAGGTCGCGATTGGGGTTCTTGAACAGGCCGCGCACCAGGATGGTGCCGGTTTGCGCATCGATCTCGGGCGCTACGTAGTTCAGGAAGCCGGGGTGCGGGTAGCCCTCCTCGTTCATCAGGCCGATATCGAGGGGGATCTTGCCGAGCTCCTCGACGGTGAGGCGCCGGTTGGCGAGATTCTGGCGGATCTTCAGGACGTCCTGCTCGCTCACATTGAACTCGACATAGATCGGATCGAGCTGGACGATGGTGGCGAGCTTGGTCGCCTTGCCGTTGCCGACGAGTTCGCCGACCGACACCAGGTGCTTGGACACGATTCCGTCGAACGGCGCCTGCACCGTCGTATAGCCGAGGTTGGTCTGGGCGATGGTGAGGTTGCCTTCGGCGTTCTCGACATTCGCCCGGTCGCTGTCCCGCTTGGCCTTGGCCTGGTCGTAGGTGTTCTGTGCGGTGACGTTCTGGCGCAGCAGGGTTTCCTGGCGGGTGAACTCGGCTTCCGACTGCACGAGCTTTGCCTTGGCGCCGTCGAGCTGGGCCTCGGCCTCCTTGACCTGGGCCTTGTACATCGTCTGTTCGATGACGAAGAGCGTGTCGCCCTTGTTCATGACCGAGCCGTCGACGTAGTTCTGCGAGTTCAGGAAGCCTTCGACGCGGGCCACCAGGTCGACCGTCGCGAAGGCCACGGTGTTGCCCGTCAACTCCTCGTAGGGGATGACGTTCTGCTGGAGCGGCACGGCGACGCTGATTTCAGGCGGCGGCGGGGGCTGGAACTTGTTCTCGGGTTTGCAGCCGGCCAGGAAGGCGGCCAGCAGAGGCAGCAGGATCAGGCTGCGGTTCATGTTCCGACGAAGCTCCCCCGCAATGACGGTGCAAAATCGTTACCGCATCCCGATCCGGAACGCCACCGCAGCGGGATCACGCGAACGGGAATGGTCCCGCGAATCGCCCGATATAGCTCGTATGCGTCACTATCGCGCCGTCGCGCCACCAATGGAGAAGGCAGGCCGGCGGCTCGCAGAAGGAGGCCGGCGGGGCGTCGGGGCGAAGGTTCAGTGCAATTTGTGTTGCGGTACTGGGACAGGAGACCAGCAGCGTGCCGGCCCAGCGCTGCAGGATCGGCCGGTGGACATGGCCGCACAGCACCCGCTCGACATTGGCGAAGCGGCCGATCACGCTGGCAAGCCGCTCGGGCCGCCGGCACATGTATTCGTCGAGGTAGGGGATGCCGGTGACGATCGGTGGGTGGTGCATGAGCACCAGGGTCGGCGCGCCTGCTGCCTCGCTGAGCGCCGCCTCCAGCCAGGCAAGGCCCGCCTCGTCGACCTCGCCATGATGGTCGCCCGGCACCGTCGTGTCGAGCGCCACGATGCGCAAGGGCGGCCGGTCGATCACGAAGTGCTTGGGGCCGCGGGTCGGCAGGTAGGCATGGTCAGGAAAGCATCGCGCCAGCACCTCGCGGTCGTCGTGATTGCCCGGCATCAGCAGGCAGGGCAGCTCGAGCCTGTCCAGCAGCGAGCGCAGCGAGGCGTATTCGGACTCGAGCCCCTCGTCGACGAGGTCGCCGGTGATCAGCACCAGGTCGGGCCGCGGGTCGAACCGGTTCAGATGCTCGACGGCGTCGGCGAACATGCGGTTGGAATCGACGGCGTTCTTGTAGCTCTGGCCCACTGGCCGCACGTGAAGGTCGGAGATCTGCGCGACAAGCATGAGCGGATTTACAGCAAGAAGCGGGCCTCTGAATCCAGTGCCGGTTCGCGAGCGCCCCTAGGCGGCGGCGCGCAGGCAGTCGCTGAAGGTGAGGGTGGCGGGCCCCAGCGGGGACTTCGACGGTGGCGCCGGCGGGAGGCCGGCCTGCGTCGCCGCCCGCACGTCGGTCGGGGACATGCCGAACTCACGCCGAAACGCCCGGGCGAACGAGGACGCATCCGAGAAGCACAGCATGTCGGAGACCGCGCCGATCGAGAGACTGTTCTGGGCATCGCACAGTATCGAGAAGCTTTCAGACAGGCGCCGGCGTTGGATGTAGCGGGCCACGCCGCCTTCATCCTCGAGCAGACGATAGAGCTGCGAGCGCGAGGTGGCGGCTTCGCGGCACAGCTTCGCCGGGCCCAGCGATGGCGATCGCAGGTTGCGGCGCACAGCCTGGCGGACCCGCTCCATCAGGGTGAGCCTGATCTGATCGCTGACTACCTGCTGCCGGTCGCTGTTCGGCGCGAGGCAGGCCAGCAACATGGCCTGCACGGCGCTGCTCAGCCGGCTCGCGGCATCGTCCTCCAAGCCAGGCAGGTTCTGCTCGAGCAGGAGGATGTAGTCGGCGAGCATCCTTCCTCCGGGCGAGTTCAATGCCATGCCCCTGGCCGCATCGACCACAGGCGCAATGGCCTGGAAGTTGTCGCGCGGCAGCAGAAGCTGGACGCGGTTGTCTTCCTGCCTGCGCCTGATGCCGATCTCGTCACCGAAGGAGAGAATGAAGGGCGTCTTCGGCGCCGCCTCGAACGAGACGCCGCGCGTTGTGACGTCGCTCACGCTCTCCTTGCTGAGCGTGATCACCCAGTGATCGACCGCGTTGTGACGGATGACGGACTTCGTCCGGCTGACGGTGTTCGGCGGCGAGGCAACGCGGCTCAGCGTGAGGCCGGGGACGGTCCACGTCGAATTGGTGGCGACGAAATCGTCGTTGCTCGGCAGCTTGGGCGCGACGTCGAAGATCGTGTCGTACCAGGCCCGCCAGGCTTCCAGTTGCTGGGCCCGGGGCAACGCACTTGTCGCGAAATGATGAGCGAGCATGACGACCTCTCCGCATCGCACACACCGTCAGGTGTTATTAGCAGGCGGCTTGTACAAGAAACAGTTGTCCGGAGTGCAACAAGTCGCCTGGACAGGGAAGATTGGGACGCTGTGCACGGTCCGGGACGCTCTGCGCAGCCCGAGGGACCGATTGTTGCACTCCCTGTTGCCCTTTCGGCCTCAGTCAGGGTGTCATTGCAGCGCTCAGTACGATGGCGATCGCCACCAGCGGGAGGGCGGCCGACGACCATTGCCGAAGAACGCCGTCCAGGCGTTCCACGGCCGCACCGATGGCGTAGGTGGCGCGGAATGCCCGCTCGATCGCACCGATGACGTCGCCGACGGGGAGTCGCGGCACTCCGCTGCCCCAGCGCACCCAGACAATGGCGAGCGCGGCACCGAGCGCCACCGGCCACGCTGTGTCCCACAATGCATCGGGAGCAAGGACCCCTCCGATGCCTCCGCCGCCTTCGAGATAGAGCAGCCACGGAACGAAGATCGCCGCCAATGCCGTGAAGCGCCACGGCAACAGGAAGGCCAGCGCAGCACCGGGCGGTGGTTCGCGTGCTGCAGATCGGGCGAGCCATACAAGGAAGTGAGCCATGAGAAGCGTCGTGCCCGCTGCCGATGCGTTGGCTAGTGTGCCGACCAAGCCATCGCCCAACGGTCCCTTGACGGCGAGCTTGGCCAGCGCGCCGC
Source organism: Rhodospirillales bacterium (assembly GCA_016185145.1). GTDB lineage: Bacteria > Pseudomonadota > Alphaproteobacteria > Reyranellales > Reyranellaceae > Reyranella. The sequence continues at coordinate 80,251 of JACPOB010000043.1, forward strand.
CTGTCAGCGGCAGGCCGCCGAGCCCGAGCGCCACCACGGCGGCGAGCAGCAGCGTCGGTCGCGTGCGCGGCGCGGGCGTCATGGCGATCACGCCGATCGCGAGGAACAGTGCGCCCTTGGCGAGCACGTGATGCGCCGCATAGAAGGCGCCGGCCATCACCGTGCCGCCGTCGCCGACGGCGAGACCCATGCCGAGCACGGCGGCGATGACTCCCATCTGGCTGATGCTGGAATAGGCGAGCACGACCGCAGGCCGCGACTGCAGGAGGCCGATCAGGACGCCGTAGAACGCCGAGAACAACCCGAACACGACCAGCAGCTCGCCGGCCATGGGCACTGCGGTGTCGAACGGCAGGAAGCGCAGGAAGCCGATGACGCCGGCCTTCACGCCGGCGCCGCTCAGCACGGCCGCGGCCGGGATCGGTGCTGCGGCGTAGGCAAGCGGCATCCAGCCATGCGTCGGGACCAGCCCGACCTTGAGGACGAAGCCCATTGCCGTAAGCACGAGCGCGCCGTCGCGCCACGGCGATTGCGGCAGCGCCGCCATGACATCGCGGATCTGGATGCTGCCGAGAGGCTCGCCCGCGGCGAGCAGGACGAAGCCCGTCAGCAGGAACGCCTCGCTCAGCACGGTGAAGGCGATGTAGACCGCGCCGGCACGCCAGACCTCGGCGTTGTCGTCGTGGGCGATCAGGCCGTAGGCGGGAAGGCTCGCGAGCGCAAACAGCAGATAGAAGCCGATGAGATCGTCTGCCATGAAGACGCCGAGGCTGCCGGTGAGCGTGAGCAGCCAGCAGACGGTGAAGCGCAGCCTGGCGGTCGTGCGCTGCAGGAAAGCAGCGGCGTAGAGTCCGGCCGCGCTCCACAGCACCGCCGAGACGCCGAGCAGGAGGGCGCCCGGAAGGTCGAGCGCCACGCCGAGGCGCAAGCCCGGCAGCTCGAGCGAGAGCGGCGCGCCGCCGAGCACGACGAGCGCTGCCGCCAGCGCCGGCAGCGGCGCCACAGCGAGCCACGCCGGCACCCCCTGCCGCCAGGCCGGCCGCAGGCAGGCGGCGAGCAGCACCAGGGGCGTGATGAGACCGGCAGCGAGCAGCGCGCTCATGGCAGGATGATTCCACGACCGACCTGCAGCAGGTCGAGGAAGCGCGGCGGCGCAAAGCCCAGCAGCAGAGCCGCGACCGCCAGCGTCAGCACGATGGCTTCACGCCGGCGCGACGGATGAGCCTTCACGACGAGATCCGAACCGGCGAGCGCCGGCGCGACCACGCGATAGACGTAGCCGCCGGCCAGCAGGCCGCCGCTCAGCACGATAGCCGCCCACGGCCATTGGCCGCTGTCGACGGTCGCCTGCAGCAGCAGCCACTTGGCGGTGAAGCCGCCGCTCGGGGGCAGTCCCATCAGGGACAGGCCGCCGAGGCCGAAGGCGAACAAGGTCATCGGCATGGCGCGCCCGACGCCGCGCAGATCGGCGATGCGATCGTGGCCCAGCGATTCGGCGACCAAGCCAGCGCCGAGGAACATCGCCGCCTTGGCGAAGGCGTGGCTCAGCGCCTGCATCACGCCGCCGCTCCAAGCCAGGCCGTTCCACGGCTCGGAGCCGGCGGCCAGCGGGAACATCAGGAACAGGTAGCCGATCTGGGCGATGGTCGAATAGGCGATCAGCAGCTTCAGGCGCTGCTGGCGGAGCGCCAGCACGCTGCCGAAAAGAATGGCGCCGCTGCCCAGCGCCCCCAGCAGACCCATCGCGACGTCCGACGCGAGGCCCGGCATGACGTCGAACCACAGGCGCGCGACCAGGAAGAACGATCCCTTGACCACCAGGGCCGACAGCACGGCGCTCGCCGGTGCGGGCGCGTTGGCGTGCGCCGGCGGCAACCAGAGGTGCAGCGGAAACAGCGCGGTCTTGGCCAGCAGGCCTGCCGTCATCAGGCCGCCCGCGACCAGGGTGGCTGGCGCGACGACGGACCCGGCGCGGATGCGCTCGGCGAGCAGGACGATGTCCAGTGTGCCATAGGCGCCGTAGAGCAGCGCCACGCCCAGAAGATAGAAGATCGAGCCGATCAGGGCGAACAGCAGGTAGCGCAGCGCCGCGCGCAGCGTTTCGGGGCGGCCATCGAGGCAGACCAGGGGCACGGCGGCGAAGGTGAGCAGCTCGAGCGCGACGTAGAGGTTGAACAGGTCGCCGCCGAGAAAGACCATGTTCAGCGCCGCCCACAGCCCCAGCAGCAGTGCCCAGAAGGCAAGCGGTGCGCGGCCCTCGGCGACTTCCAGCGGCGTTGCGAAGAGCGGACGTGCGAAATAGCCCGCCGCGGTGACGACCAGTGCGGCGGTCACCAGCATGACCGCGGAGAAGCCGTCGGCGCGGAGCGCGATGCCGAGCGGCGGTGCCCAACCGCCCAGGATGTAGACCAGCGGCACCTGCTCCCACCATACGCCGACGGCGATGGCGAGCGCGATGCCGACTCCCGCCGGCATGACGGCGAGCGCGATCCGCTCGGTGTTGCGGCCGCCGGCAACGAACGACGCGATCATGCCGACGACCGGCACGATGATCGCAAGCACCAGCAAGTAGCCGCCGGGGTTGGTGGCAAGTGCCAGCGTCGCTGCCGCCATCAGCCGGCTCCCGGCTCGTCGGGGTTCATCGTTGCCTTGCCCGAGGTCTCGAACAGCCGCAGCAGCAGCGCGACGGCGAGCGCGGTGGCGGAGAAGGCGACCACGATCCCGGTGATGACCATCGCTTGCGGTATCGGATCGGCGGCGAGCCCTGCCGCGGCGCCTTTGCGCGCGAGAATGCCGAACATGAGGAAGACGCCGCTGCCCAGGAGATTGAAGGCGACCAGCTTGCGCAGCGGATGGGCGAGGACCAGCAGGCCGTAGATGCCGAGGCCGATCAGGGCGGCACCCGTCAACCCGGCGAGGACCGGCGCGGTCATGGCTTTCCGGACGGAAGCCGGTTCGGCGGCCCGATGACCAGCAGGGGCAGCGTCGCGGCGATGGAGAGCACCATGAACGCTTCGATGAACAGGATCAGCGGCTTGGCGATGCCGTCGGGGTAGGCGAGGAAACCGGCAGCGACGAAGAAGCCCATGACGCCGATCAGGAGGAACATCGCCGGCCCGGCGACCAGCGCGATGCGCAGCCAGCGTCGATCGACAGCCGGTGCGCCGCCAAGCCGCGCCATCATGACGATCGTCGCCATCGCCGCCAGTAGCGCACCACCCTGGAAGGCGCCGCCGGGCTCGTTGGCGCCGACCCAGACGATGTGGATGGCGACGACGATGCCGACCGGCGGCAGCAACTGCGCGAAGAAGGCGAGGGGCCCTTGTTGATGCGGCAGCGGTCGCGGGCCGGCGACGCCGCCCCAGGCGCGATCGGCCGCCAGCGACCAGACGCCGATCACGGCGAGGATCAGCACGACCTTCTCCAGCATCGTGTCGAAGGCGCGCCATGTCATCAGGACGGCGGTGACCGGATTGCCGAGCCCGGTCTCGGCGAGGTGTCGCGCCGCGTCGGCCGCCAGCGTCGGGCCGGGATCGGCCATGGTGAGCACGCCGGCCGCGAGCGCCGCCGCGATGACGATGCAGAGGACGGCAGCGGCGAGGCGCGTCATCGGACCGGGCTGCTCGCTCGCCGGCGGCGGATCGGTGCGGCGGAGTCGCATCGCGGCGGTGATCAGCAGCACGCCGGTGACCCCGCTGCCGATCGCCGCTTCGGTCAGGGCGACATCGACTGCGAAGAGGCGGACCCAGACCAGCGATAGCAGCAGGCCGTAGGCGACGTAGCCCACGACCGCGGCGAAGAGCTCGCGGGCCGCGACCGTCCAGACGGCGACCGCCAGCACGAGGACGGCAAGGCCGATATCGAGAGCCTCGATCATCGTCATGGCGACGGTCCGCGGCGGCGCAGCGCCTGGGCGATGACCTGCGCCACCGTCGCGCTCGACAGCTGCACCAGCATCCAGACGGCGAGAAGCTTGAGGGCGCCCAGCAGGCCGCTTGCCTGCGGCAGCAGGCCGAGCACGATCAGGCCAAGCCCGAGATTGTCGGCCTTGGTGAGTGCGTGCAGGCGCGTGAGCGAATCGGGAAAGCGCAGCAGTCCCACGGTGCCGGCCAGGAAGAAGAAGCAGCCGGCGCTGATTGCCAAGACGGTGAAGATGTCGGCCGCGTTCACGGCGGATCGTCCTCGGAGGGCGGCGCCACGCTGGTCACGAAGGCTACCGAGGCAAAGGCCGCGAGCAGGGCCAGTCCCAGGGCGACATCCTCGGCGCCGCGAACGCCGGTGGCTGCGGCCACCAGCAGCAGGGTGGCGATGCCGCCCGTCCCCAGCAGCTGAGCCGCCATCGTGCGGTCGACGTTCTCGGGCCCGCGCAGGATGCGGGCCAGGCCCACGGCGACGGTCAGGAGGACGACGCCGGCGGCGGCGAGCAGGAAGTCAGTCATGGCCGATCATCCGGCCGAACAGCACCTCTTCGGCGGTGAGGTTGTCAGCGACCGGCTGGTCGACGTCGAGGCAGTGGACCAGCAGGACGCCATCGTCGTCGGAGCCGGCCGGCAACGTGCCGGGCAGCAGGCTCGACACCGCGCAGAACGCGTTGCGTGCGCTGGCCGATTGCAGACGCGGTCGCCAGGCGACGAAGCCGGGCCGAAGCGGCATCGACGGCCGCAGCGCCAGCCACGCGACCTCCACGCCGGCGCTCACGGACTGCCCGAAGAAATGCAGGCCGAACGACGCGAGCGACCACAGGCGCAGCCGCAGCGTGCTGGGCGGCAACAGGCGCAGGCTCGCCCATGTCGCAAGCGCGGCGGCGGCCAGGCCAATCGGCAGGTCGGCCGGCTGATAGCCGGCAATCATCAGCCACAAGGCGAAGAACAGCGCAGCCCGGCCGATCGTGACCTTGGTGCTCATCGTGTCTTGTCCGTCGCGGGAGGAGCGGGCGATGGCGTCTTGCCCTGTGGTCCGGGCGCTTGTTGCTCCAAGCCCGGGGAAGTCGAGAATTGATTGGTCTGCGGCACGGGCGTCACCTTGTTGGGCGTGCCCAGCATCGAATCGGTGCGCGCATCGGCGCCGCCACTGTCGCGCGACGGGCGACCACCCTGCGCCGACGCCGGCGACGCCAGCACGATCAGCAACAGGATGAGGATCGGCTTCATGCAGTGACGGCCGTCGCTGGCTCGCGCGACGGCTCCCTGATGCGGAACAACGCGACGTACATCGCCGGCAGGACGATCAGCGTGAGCAGGGTGGCGACGAACAGGCCGCCCATGATGGCGAAGGCCATCGGCCCCCAGAATACGTCCGCCGCGATGGGAATGAATCCCAGCACGGTCGAGATCGCCGTCAGCATGATCGGCCGGAAGCGCGAGAGCGTGGCCTCGACCACGGCGTCCCAGGCATGCTCGCGCTCCGCGCGCTCGGCCTCGATCTGCTCGATCAACAACACGGCATTGCGCGCGATCATGCCGAACAGCGCCAGGATGCCGAGGATGGCGACGAAGCCCAGCGGCTTGCTGACGATCAGCAGGGTGAACACGATGCCGATCAGTCCCATGGGAATCACGGCGACGACCAGGAACAGCCGGCTGAAGCTGTGGAGCTGCGCCATCAGGAAGAACAGCATCAGCAGCAGCATCAGCGGCACCTTGGCGAACACCGACGCCTGCGAGTTGGCGCTTTCCTCGACCGTGCCGCCGACGGCGATGCGGTAGTCCTTGGGCAGACCCTGCTTGAACTTGTCGATCGCGGGCGTCAGCGCATCGACGGCGCCTGCCGGCGACACGCCGGGCGGGACGTCGGCCAGCACGGTCAGCGTCGGCACCCGCTGGCGCCGCCAGATCAGAGGGTATTCCTGCTTGAAGTCGAAGGTCGCGACCTGGTTCAGCGGCACCGTGCGTCCGTCGGCCAGCGGCAGCTGCAAGGCGCGCAAGGTCGACAGCGAGCTGCGCTGTTCGTCGAGCGCCCGCGCGATCACCGGGATGAGGTAGATGTCGTCGCGCACCTGCGTGATGGCGGTGCCGGCCATCAGGGTGTTGATCACCTCGGCGATCGCCCGCGAGCTCAGCCCCAGCAGCCGCGCCTTGTCCTGGTCGATGGTGACGCGCACCTGACGGGCGGGCTCCATCCAGTCGAAGCTCACTTCCGTGATGTTGGGATCGCTGCCCAAAACCTCGGCGAGCCTGAGCGAGATCGACCGCACCTGGCTGAGGTCGGGGCCGCTCACCCGATATTGCACCGGCCAGCCGACCGGCGGCCCGAGCTCCAGCGGCGAGACGCGGCCGACGACGCTCGGCATCTGCTCCGACATCAGCTTCTCGAGCTTGGCCTGCAGCCGGTCGCGTGCCGCCACGTCCTTGGCCACGACGACGGCTTGGGAGAAGAAGTCGTTGGGCAGCTTGACGTCGAGCGGCAGGTAGAAGCGGATCGCGCCGCGGCCGACATAGGTGCTCCAACGCTCGACGTCAGGGTCGGTCTTGAGGAAGGTGTCGAGCTGGGCGGCTATGGTGTCGCTGGCATAGATCGAGGCGTTCTGCGGCAGGGTGAGGTCGACCACGAGCTCGGGTCGGTCGGAGGCCGGAAAGAACTGGCGCGGTACGAAGGGCGAGGCCAGGAACGCGGCGACCAGGCTCGCCAGCGTGACGCCGATGGTGATCCAGCGCACCCTCATGGCCCCGACCAGCAGGGTGCGGAACGTGCGCAACACGATGTTGGGCCTGTCGGGCGCTGCCGCCTTCGGCGGCCGGAGGAGAGCGACGCCCAGCAGGGGAGCGAACAGCACCGCCACGAACCACGACACGAACAGCGTGATCGTGACGACGGCGAAGATCGAGAAGGTGTATTCGCCCGCGGCGCTCTGCGCGAAGCCGATCGGCACGAACCCGGCAGCGGTGACGAAAGTGCCCGTCAGCATCGGAAAGGCCAGTGTCTTGTAGGCGAAGGAGGCGGCCTGCTCGGTGCTGTCGCCCTGGGCGATGCGCGTGGTCATGACGTCGACCGTCGTCATGGCGCTGTCGACCAGCAGGCTGAGCGCGATGATCAGGGCGCCGAGCGAGATGCGCTGCAGGTCGATGTCGAAGCCCTGCATGATGGGAAAGGTGATGGCGAGCGTGAGCGGGATCGACGCTGCGACGATGGCGCCGGGCCGCAATCCCAGGCTGACGATGCTGACGGCCATGATGATGGCGATGGCCTGCCACAGCGACACCATGAACTCGCCGATGGCGTGATCGACGACGGCGGGCTGGTCGGAGACCAGGGTCGGCTCGATGCCGAGCGGCAGGTCGACGAGTACGTCGTCGATCTCGGCCTTCACGTTGTTGCCGAGCGCCAGGATGTCGCCGCCGGCGCGCATCGAGATGGCAAGCCCGATGGCCGGCTTGCCGTTGACGCGGAACATCGGCTGCGGCGGGTCGGCGTAGCTGCGGCGGACCTCGGCGATGTCGCGCAGCCGGATCATGCGTCCGTTCGACAGGAAGCTGACATTGAGAATGTCCTGCTCGGAACGGAAATCACCCGATACCTGCAACGACAGCCGCTCCTTGCTGGTCTCGACGGAGCCCGCGGGAACGACGCTGTTCTGGGCCTGGACCGCGGCGATCAGGGCGGCCCGGTCGATGCCCAGTCCCGCGAGGTGCGGCGTCGAGAACTCTATGAAGATCTGCTCGTCCTGGGCGCCGATGATTTCGATCTTGGAGACGTCGGGCACGTTGAGCAGACGCGACCGTACGGCCTCGACATAGTCGCGCAGCTCGCGATGGCTGAAGCCGTCGGCGGTGAATCCGTAGATCAGGCCGAACGTGTCGCCGAAGTCGTCGTTGAAGCCCGGACCCAGCACGCCGGCCGGCAGCGTGTGACGAATATCGCCGATGTTCTTGCGGACCTGGTACCAGACGTCGGGTACCTCGGAGGCCGATGTCGAGCCCTTCAGGTTGACGAAGATCGTCGTCTGCCCAGGCACCGTGTAGCTGCGCAGGAAATCGAGGCCGCGCGTCTCCTGCAGCTTGCGTTCGAGCCGCTCGGTGACCTGTTGCAGCGTGTCGTCGAGCGTGGCGCCCGGCCACGCGGCCTGCACCACCATCGTCCTGAAGGTGAAGGCCGGGTCCTCGTTGCGTCCCAGTCCGAAATAGGCCGACAGGCCCGCGGCCGTGGCGATCACCATCAGGAACACGGTGAACGACCGGTGCCGCAGTGCCCATTCGGAGAGGTTGGTCACGGCGCTGCTCCGAGCAGTCGCACCTTCTGACCGGGATGAAGCGCCTGTACGCCCGCGGTGACGACGACCTCGCCGCCCTCCAGGCCGCGGGCGACGAGCACGCTGGCCGGATCGAAGCGCCCGATCTCGACGTTGTGCAGCGAGACCGTCATGTCCTTGGGATCGACAAGCCACACCGCAGGCTGTCCGTTGATGCGTGTGAGAGCGGTGGCCGGCAGCGTGATGCCGGGCGCCGCCTCGAGCTCCATGCGTCCCTTGACGGTGGCGCCGAGGAACATCGCGGGCGGCGGATCGATCAGACCGACCCGCACGCGGAAGGTGCGCGTGATGGGATCGGCCTGGGGATCGACCTGCCGGACGCGCCCGACGGCCGTGATGGAAGGATCGTCGGTCAGCGACACCACGACCTTGGGATCGGACGGCGCCGAGCGCAGCACCTGCGCGGGGACGTCGAACACCGCATCGCGGCCGTCCTGGCGGGCTACCTGGAAGATCGTCTGTCCGGGCTGCACGACCTCGCCGGCCTCGGCCGTGCGGGCGGTGATCGCGCCGCTGACGCCGGACTTGAGCTGGGTATAGCCGACGCGGTCCTTGGCGATGTGCAGCTGGGCCTCGGCGTTGTCGAGCTGCGATCGCGCCGTGCGCAGCGCCTGCTGCGCCTGGTCGTACAGGGCTTGCGTCGTGAAGCCTTGGGGAAGCAGGGTCTTCTGCCGGTCGAAGGCGTTGGTCGTCTCGACGACGCGGCCCTCGGCCGCCGACAGCGCCGCCTGGGCCGACCGCAGGCCGTTCAGCTCGTTTTGCGGATCGAGCTTGGCCAGCACCTGGTCGGGCTCGACTCGATCGCCGACATTGCCCAGCCGTTCGATGATGCGGCCGCCGATGCGGAAGGAAAGCGACGCCTCGTTCTCGGCGCTGATCTGGCCGGTCAGGACGACAGTCTCGCCAGTGCCTCCCTTGACGGCCGTGACCGTACGCACCGGACGTGCCTCGACGGCTTTGGCCTTGGTCTTGGTCCGCCACTCGCAACCGCCGAGGGCGAGGGCCGGGACCAGGAGCAGGGCGAGCAACGTCCTGCCGGTCGCGCTGTGCGGGGGGGCTGACCCGGCCACGGCTGATCTCCTCGCCGCCCGGCTATTGAAGGATCCGCGCCCTCAGGCGCGCATACTCTTCTTTGGAAATCGACTTCTCCGCCATCAGCCGTTCGAGCTTCGCGAGCTCGTCGGCAACGCTGAAGCCCACGACCTGGCGCAGCTCGTCGCGAGCCTGGCGCGCCTGGGCACGGTTGCGTTCGGCCATGCCACCGCCTTGCGTGAGGATATAGGCGAAGATACCGATATAGGGCAGCACGATGAGGAAGATGACCCAGATCACCTTGCCGAATCCGGAGATGTCCTGCCGCCGGAACAGGTCGCTTGCCGTGGTTATGAAAAGCCAGAACCACAGAATGAAGATGAAGATGGCAAAGGCGTCGGCCAGGAAATTGGCGAATGTCGATTCTGCAGGGAACAGCATTGTTCTTCTCCGGTACGCAACACGTCAGCGATGATTGTCCGCCGCGATGCCTTCTCAAGGAGTCTTGCGGAGCGACATCGCGGCGACGCCGGCGGCGGCATTCAATCCGACGCTGCCTTCGACGCTGACGGGCTGCAGGGTGATCTGGTTGCTGCTGCCGCCGAGCAGCACGTTGGCGCCGAGGCCGACACCGACGGTCCCCTGGGCCGTCGGCCCGGCATACTCGCCGCCGAGCGCGCCGGGCGCGATGCTGCCCGGGGCGAACACCATCCAGACGATGGTGCTGTCGCGGGTGAAGCCCACGTCGACGCCGTAGCGCCGGATCGTGCCTTCATACCGTTCGGCTGTACCGTCGGTGCGGGTGAACAGGCAGTTCAATGTCCGCGAGGAACCGAAGACGAAGCCCACGCCGCCGGCAACGTTGCAGGTCAGCGAGCCGACATTGACGCCACTCCGGTTGGCGGGCTGAGGGCTGGTCGTCGCTGCCGTCTGCTGCTGGCACCCCGCTGCCGCGAGGACGAGAAGCAGGGCCGTAGCCATTGTTGCACGCATCATCGGTTCCTTTGCTCGAGGATGATCAGCGGGCGACGGCGCTCCACCGGCAACCCGTTCTCGGTTCGGCGACTTCCAGCGTGCCCGGCGACTTGGACGTATCGGCGGTGACGTTGAAGTTCGTGCCGCCGAGCGCGAGAGTCGTCGTGAACACCTTGGGCGGGTTCTGCGTCATGTTGCGGGTGATGCCGCCGGCCGTTTGCAGCGTCGCGCCGTCGCTCGTCGGCGTGAAGGTGTGCACACGCGACAGCTCGGCATCCCAGCGCTGGCAGGACGCCGGGTTCCTGTCGGTCGGCGTGACCCGGAACTCGATGGGGGCGGACTGGGCGAGCACCTGCATGGAGACGATCCCGGTCAGCGCCGCGGCGAACGCCAGGCTCTTCTTGATGGGGCTCATGTCGCTCTCCTCATGGTGAAGTGACGTTGCACGAGGCCCGATCCACGAAGGCGCCCGTCTTCGGGCCATAGATGACCAGACCTTGGCGAACGCTCGGAGCGGTCTGGGCGACCGTGGCCCGCGTGCGCATGACGAGGTTGCTGCCGTTCAGGAAGCGGCACTCGATCACCGGATCGACGGGGTTGCCGCTGTTGTTGTCGAGGTACAGCACGACTTGCCACCGTTGTCCGGGCGATGCCCGCAACGTCGCGCCATCCATGGCGACGATCGGCGTGGTCGGCCCGGCCGTCACCGGAACCGTGCCGACGGGCCGGCCGCGCACGCGCTGCTCGGCGACCCAGGTGGCGACGTTCTGCCCGGCCGGATCGAATGCCTTGTCTTCCGGGCCGGCGAGCGGCCGGCCGTCCTGGCCGACCGTTTCCGGCGTCCAGACCCGACCGGTCTTTGGATCACGGAACTCAGGACTGCCCGTAGATGCTGCGACGTCCATGCTCGCGCGGTTCTGCGCGTATGCGGTCGAGGCGAGAGCGATACCGAGTGCCGTAATGGAAACCTTCAGCATCACACGCTGTGTCCTGCTCATCGCGACCTCGGGAGCGAAATTTGCGAGGACCGCATTCTTGCCAATCGCCCTCCGGCGCACATCAGCTTGGAATCCCCTGACTGTTCCCGGTGTCCCAATTCGCGTTCGCGCAACGAGCTGCGAAGCGTCGAAGGTCTCAAAATAAGACTCAGGCTTGCGTTTTTGCACGATCAACTGGAGGTACTATTCGGCTTGGCACCTTCGACCTCTATTGCTCAGCCAAACGTTCTCGGGCCGATGGAGAGGACACGATGATATCCGCGACATTCGAAACACGATCGCTGCCCCGTCGCGAACAGTTCGAAGCTTGGCGCACCTGGTACAGCTCGTTGCTCGAGACTGCCGTATCGACCCCGCCGGAAGGCGGATTCGCCGGGGCGAACGAAGTCTGGTCACTGGGAGGACTGACGGTCAGTCGAGGTACCGCCCAGGCGATCTCCAGTTGGAGAACGAAGGCACTCATTCGTCGCAACCCGGTCGACCACTGGGTGCTGACAGTCTGCCGACGCGGCACCGTGGATCTTCGCACCCGTAACGAAACGGTCACTGTCCTGCCTGGAATACCCTACGTGATTTCGCTGGCGGACGAGATGGCCACGGTGAAGGACGACTACGAGCGAGTGCAGTTCTACCTGTCGCGTAACGCCTTTGCGCGCATTGCCAGTTCGCTGGACGATGCGCGGGCCAGGCCTCTCGACACGCCCGAGGGCAAGCTGCTCGCCGACTATATGCTGCTGCTGGTGAACAACCTGCGAGGTCTGCCGCCCGACGATGGGTCTCGGCTGATGACGGCCGTGGAGGCCATGATCGGTGCCTGCCTGTCCCCGTCTGACGCCCGTCCGGCAACCGCTCAGGTCCAGATGGACTTCACGTTGAGGGAACGCGTGCGTCGCGCGGTTCGTGCTCACCTGCGGTCGCCTTCCCTGGGGCCCGACAAGCTTTGCCGCGAGGCGGCGACGTCGCGGTCGCAGCTGTATCGCCTGCTGGAGGGCGAAGGGGGTGTCGCTCACTACATCCAGCGACAGAGGCTGTCGGAAAGCTTTGTGATGCTGTGCGACGTGTCCAACGCCTTGCCGATCGGCACGATCGCCGACGTTCTGTGCTTCGCCGACGCCTCGAGTTTCAGCCGCGCCTTCAGGCGAGAGTTCGGCGTGAGTCCGAGAGACGTCCGATCCGCCTCACAGGCCGGCCTTCAGCCCGTCCCGCCATTCAAGGAAATGGTGCCCATGGCCGTTCACTGCTTTGCAGATTGTCTCGGTGATCTTTAGCGTCGCCCTTTTGGGACGTGCGGGATAGTTCGGGGACAGGGCGCTAAGGCCAAGCCGGCTCTGCCGGACCTAGGATGCGCCGCGTTGACACACAAGCGTGGCGCGCCGACGGACCTCCGATGAGCAAAGTCCTTCCTTCGATGCTGGCGTTGGCCGCCACGGTTCTTGCCGCGATGCCGATTGCCGCGCAGGTCAAAGACCAGCACGAGGACGCCAACTCGGCGCGCTACGATGCGATGTTCGGCATGCGGGGGTCGTATCTGGTAGCGCCGCAGAGCAACGTGTTCGCCACGGCGCCGGGACTCGAGCAACAGGCGCGCCGCTCGCAGTTCACCATCAACGGCCTGGTGCCGATGTTCTTCAACTCCAACGCCGAGGCCGTGACCACGGGCGGCACGAACTCAGCGGAGTTCAGTCCGATCCTCGGTGTCTCATGGTCGACGCCGGTGTTCGACCTGCCCATCAGGTTCACCGCCAACGCCCGGGCCGAGGTCGATCGTTTCACGCAGGCGCCGAGCGTCGACTTCGACAAGGTGGCGCTGTCGGGGCGGCTGCAGGTCGTCGACGCCAACAACGACCAGGCATACTCGCCCTATGTCTCCTATGTGCCGAGGTTCGACTTCACGCCGTTCTACAAGGACTGGTTCGCGACCCGGCAGGATCTGAATTTCGGCGTCAACAAGACGTTCAACTTCGACGGCAATTTCCGGCGCGTTGCCTTCTCCGGCGATACTTTCGCCGAGACCGTCTGGTCGTTCGGCGTCACCGCTGCCATCCAGAGGCGCTTCAGGGATCCGATACCGAGCTCGTGGGCGGCGTTCTTCATTCCGTCGATGACCTATGTGATCTCGCCACAGTGGAACATGAGCCTGGGCATCGACCTGGAGCGCCGGGCTTTCGACTCCGTCAACGGATTCAGCCAGGAAGACTGGTTCGTCGAGCCGATCCTGACGCTGGAGTTCGTCATTCCCGAACGGTGGTTCGGCTCGGCCGCGACCGCCGCGATGGTGGGGCGGCCGGCGCTCGACTTCCAGGTCGCCTACGAGAGGAACTGGTCCAACGTGCCAGCCTTCAATTACGAGATCTGGCACGTCGGCGGCGCCCTGAAACTCGGTTGGAGGTTCTGATGACGACGCAAGCCTACGGCGAGACCGCAGCGGCGGCGCCCAGCACCCAGAGACTTTCCCTGTTCGCGTTGACGATGATGGTCGTCGGCGGAATGGTCGGCGCAGGCATCTTCTCGTTGCCGCGGACCTTCGCCGGCGCCACGGGCCCGATCGGCGCCATCATCGCCTGGCTGATCGCGGGCACCGGCATGTACATGCTCGCGCGGGTGTTCCAGTCGCTTGCCGAGCGCAAGCCCGATCTCGATGCCGGCGTCTTCGCCTACGCCAAGGCGGGCTTCGGCGACTATCCGGGCTTCCTCTCGGCCTTCGGCTACTGGATCGGGAGCTGCATCGGCAACGTCTCTTACTGGGTCCTCATCAAGTCGACATTGGGGGCGTTCTTTCCCGTGTTCGGCGACGGCAACACCGTCGTGGCGATCCTGGTCGCCTCGCTGGGCATATGGCTGTTCCACTTCATGATCTTGCGCGGAACCCAGCAGGCCGCTGTGATCAACAGCATCGTGACCGTCGCCAAGGTGGTCCCGATCCTGGTGTTCATCGTCATCCTGATCTTCGCGTTCAAGCTCGATCTGTTCCGGTTCAACCTTTACGGCGGCGATCTGACCGGCGGCATCTTCGAGCAGGTGCGCGCCACCATGCTGGTCACCGTGTTCGTCTTTCTCGGCATCGAGGGCGCCAGCGTCTATTCGCGCTTCGCCAAGGAACGGGCCGATGTCGGGCGGGCCACCATCATGGGCTTTATCGTCGTTACCTCACTGATGGTGCTGGTGACCTTGCTGCCCTACGCGGTGCTGCAGCGTGCCGACATTGCCGGCATGCGCCAGCCCTCCATGGCGCAGGTGCTGGAGGCGGTGGTCGGACCTTGGGGCGCCGTGTTCGTGAGCGTTGGGCTGCTGGTATCGGTGCTTGGCGCCTACCTTGCCTGGTCGTTGATCGCCGCCGAGGTGCTGTTCACCGCGGCCAAGACCAAGGACATGCCCTCGGTGTTCGCGCGCGAGAATGCCAACAAGGTGCCGTCGGCGGCGCTGTGGGCGACCAATCTCGTCGTCCAGGCGATCGTCATCACGACCTACTGGTCGCGCGACGCCTTCGCGCTGATGTTGAACCTGACAAGCGCCATGGCGCTGATCCCCTTCCTGTTCGTCGCCGCTTACGGCCTGCAGCTCACACGGCGGGGCGAAACCTACGATGTCCGTCCAAGCGAACGTCGGCGCGATCTCGTCTTTGCGGCCATCGCCACCGCCTACACGATCTTCCTGCTCTACGCGGGCGGCCTGAAATTCATCGTGTTGTCGGCGGTCCTCTACGCCCCGGGCACCGCCCTCTACTTCTGGGCACGCCGTGAGCAGGGCAAGCCTGTTCTCGCCAAGACCTCGGACTGGGTGATCTTTGGTCTCGCGGTCGTCGGCGCGATCGTCGGCGTCTACTGGCTGGCTACCGGCTATATCAAGATCTGATCAACGGAGCGCATCATGGCAGCAACACAGAAGGCTTTCGGCGTCCATTCCGAAGTCGGCAAGCTTCATAAGGTGATGGTCTGCGCGCCGGGACGCGCTCACCAGCGCCTGACGCCGTCGAACTGCGACCAGTTGCTGTTCGACGACGTGCTCTGGGTCGACAACGCCAAGCGCGACCATTTCGACTTCATGCAGAAGATGCGTGATCGCGGCGTCGACGTCGTCGAGATGCACAGCCTGCTGGCCGAGACCGTGGCCATCCCCGAGGCGCGCAAGTGGATCATCGACAACCAGGTGGTGCCCAACCAGGTCGGCCTGGGACTGGTCGACGAGATCAAGAGCTACCTCGAGGGCCTGCCGCCGCGCGAGCTCGCCGAGACGCTGATCGGCGGCCTGTCGACCGAGGAGTTTCCGGAAACCCACGGCGGCGAGATGCTCAAGCTCGTCAAGGACGCGGCTGGTGTCACGGAGTACCTGCTGCCGCCGCTTCCCAACACGCTCTACACCCGCGACACGACCTGCTGGATCTATGGCGGCGTCAGCATCAACTCGCTGTACTGGCCGGCCCGCCACGAGGAGCCGATCCTCGCCAGTGCGATCTACAAATTCCATCCCGACTTCGCCGGCAAGGTGAAGGTCTGGTGGGGCGACGCGACGGCGGACCATGGTCTGGCGACGATCGAAGGCGGCGACGTCATGCCGATCGGCAAAGGCATCGTCCTCATCGGCATGAGCGAACGCACCTCCCGCCAGGGCATCAGCCAGCTTGCCGACGCGCTTTTCAAGCAGGGAGCGGCGGAGCGTGTGATCGTCGCCGCCATGCCCAAGCTGCGCGCGGCGATGCATCTCGACACGGTGTTCACCTTCGCCGATCGCGACTGCGTGCTGCTCTACCCGGACATCGTCTACAATATCCAGGCCTACTCGTATCGTCCGTCGAACAAGACCGGCGGCGTCGAGCTGCACAAGGATTCAAAACCCTTCGTCGAGACCGTCGCCGATGCGCTGGGCGTGAAGAAGATGCGGGTCGTCGAGACCGGCGGTACGGCCTACATGCGCGAGCGCACGCAGTGGGACAGCGGCGCCAACCTCGTCTGCGCCTCGCCGGGCGTGGTCTTTGCCTACGATCGCAACACCTACACCAACACCCTGCTCCGCAAAGCCGGTATCGAGGTGATCACGATCGTCGGCGCCGAGCTGGGACGCGGACGGGGCGGCGGTCATTGCATGACCTGCCCGATCATTCGCGAGCCGGTCGACTTCTGATTGGCATGGCCTGTCGCTGCCGATTGTGCTTCGCTTGCGGCGCGTGGAACGTTGATCGCGGCCGACGCGCCTTGGCGGATCAGGACGAGGCGTCGGCGGGGGCGCTGCCATGTCGATGAGCAAGTTCACCGGTTTCCTCGGCGCGGGCATCGTGACGTTGTCGCTGCTCGTTCCGTCTGTTGTCGCGCAGGCCCAGGAAAAGAAGATCAGGATCGGCGTCGTGTACGACCTCACCGGTCCGCTCGCCGGCGGTGGCTCCGAACTGCAGTATCTCGGCGCGAAGATCGTGCTGGATCATTTCATCAGGAACGGCGGCGTCGAAGGCTACCAGATCGAACCGCTTTATGCCGACGCCCAGAGCAAGCCCGACGTTGCCATCAATGAAGCTGTCCGCCTCGTCGAGCAGGAAAGGGTCGACATGCTGCTGGGCTTCTACTCATCCGCGCAATGCGTGCCGGTGGCGGCCCGCGTCGAGCAGCTGAAGAAGTTCATGTGGATCACGACCTGCATCTCCTCGGCGGTGCTCGAAAACCGTCATCTCAAGTACGTCTTCCGCCCCCAGGTCAGCGGCCAACTCTACGGTAGGACGGCGACCGATTTCATCGCCAACTACGCCCGTGAGAAGTTCGGGAAAGAACCCAAGGACCTGCGCGTGGCGATCATCCACGAGGACGGCGCCTACGGCGTCGATGTCTCCAAGGGCGACGAGGCCGGTGCGAAGAAGCACAACTTCGTTCTTACGATGAAGGAGGGCTACTCGATCACCACGCCCGATCTTTCGGCCTTGGTCACGAAGCTGAAGCGCGCCCGGCCGGACGTGGTCTTCCACACCGGCTACAATCCCGACATCACGTTGCTGCTGCGCCAGGCGCGCGAGCAAGGGCTGAAGTTCGGCGCCCTGATCGGGCAGGGGGCAGGCTACGGCGTCTACGACAAGCTCAAGGAGAGCCTGGGCAGGGACGCGAACTACCTGTTCAACATCGATCCGATTTCGATCTGGCTCGCTAACGAGAAAACGCTCGATCCCAAGCTGCTGCCGCTCGTCAGGATGGTCGGGGAGGAATTCGACAAGATCCGGCCCGGCGCGGCCGTACGCTCGGCGCATGTCGGCACGTCCGCCTCGACGACCTATTTGTTCCTGTCCGAGGTGCTGCCACGCGCCATCCGGAAATACGGAGGCATCGACTCGGAGTCGTTGCGCCGGGCCGCGCTCGATCTCGAGTTGCCCGAAGGGGGCACCATGCAGGCCTTCGGCGTGAAGTTCGAGCCCGCAGAATCGACGCTCGCCGGTCAGAACCAGCGCGCCTTTCCCGTCATCACGCAGTATGTCGATGACAAAGCCTACGTCGTATGGCCGAAGAGCCAGCAGCAGCGGGAACCGGTTCTGCCGCTGCCCGCCGGCATGACGTACAGCTATCGCTAGTACCGACTTTTATTGGACGCTGATACAGCCCGACCTCACCCTGAGGAGGCCCGCTTACGCGCATTCACATGCGCGCTTGCCGTCTCGAAGGGTGGGCTACATCGTCTTTGTTGCCATCCTTCGAGACGCCTACGCGCATCTGAATGCGCTCAGCTGCGCGCGTCTCCTCAGGATGAGGTCATCTGTGAATCACTATTCAATGAAAGCAGGCACTGGGCGTCTCCGCAAGCGGCGGTGGGTCGGCAATCGGGCGGGGCCTGCGCCTGGCGCGGACCTCGCCCGATCGGCATCTGGCCACGCCTACTTGATGGCCAGCGTGGTCGTGTCGAACTTGACGGCCGTCATGCCGCCGCCCTGGAGGTCGACCACGGCGATGCCGCGACCGAAATCGAGGGCGACGATGCTGCTGGCCTTGTGCTTGTTCTTGATGCCGTTCAACAGCATGGTCGTCAGCACTTCCGAAACCGTCTGACCCGGCTGACTCGCGCGCTTTTCGACTTCAGCGCGCTTATCCGGTGAAAGTCCGGCGAGCTCGGCCTGTTCCAAGGTCGTCGCCTTCATCTGGGCGTGGGCGGTGGATGCTGCCATCAGCGTTCCACACGCCATGAGGATTAATGCGGCACGCTTGCCAATCATTATCGTTCTCCATCGGGCCCAGGTTATGATTCGCCGAGGCGGGGCCGTGCGCTCCGGCTGACTGCTGTTGCGGCTTCGCTCGACAGGAGGCCGCCGGCGGTTAGCCGACCAGGCGGCTTCTGAGCATCAGGTATTCCTCGTTGGAAATGACGTTCTCGGCCTTCAGGCGGTCGAGCTTCAGCAACTCGTCGGCCGGGCTGCTGCCCACGAACTGGCGCACGGCATCGTGCATCTCCTCGGTCTGCGCCTTCTTGCGGTCCGCCATGCCGGCGCCCTCGCGCAGGATGTAGGCGAAGGTGCCGACATAGGGCAGGCCGATGAGAAGAACGGCCCAGAGAAACTTGCCGACCTCGGATACATCTCGTCTGCGGAACAAGTCGCTTGTCGTCATGACGAGCAACCACAACCACAAAACGAGGATGAACACGCCAACGATCTCGATCAGGAAGCTGGCGAATGACGTACCGTCCGAAAGCAGCATGGTCTTCGCGCCCCATTTTGTTTGATGGCGGATTTTACGAGTGCCGTTCACGAACACATCGGCGCGAAGTCCCAGGACTATGCCGCCTGTCCCAATCTCGCGAAGCTGGGCGAGTTGCGGGGAGCCTACGATGCGAGCATGCAGCTGCGAGTGGCATTCGAGGACCAGGCAAGAGACGGCCCGAAGGGGTGCATTTGGTATGCACGGCACATTGCGGAGACGTGGTGCCAAGCGCCATCGAACTGTCGACGGCGTTTCAGGAAGACAAGCTCTTCGCGATCGAACGGGATCTCGTCTGTTGCCGCCGCAAACCAAAACGCCGCGCGCAGATTCTCTTCAAAAAGGGACGACGCAACCATTGTGGGGACGCCTGGCACAGCAAGGATTCCGAGTGGAGTGCTATCGTTCTGTGTCCGCGCATCAGCACGGATTGAACCTACTGAGGATGGCAGCCATGACTATCGGTCGCATACTGACGCTGACGGGTTCCGTTGTTCTCATCTCCACCGCATCGTTCGCGCAGCCGATGAGCGACGCGGACTATTGCCATCAGTTGTCCAGCTTGTATCGCATGTTCTCTCGCGCCCAGACGGCCAACGCAACGGCCGCTGCTGCGATGAACGAGTGCGACAAGGGCAACTTTGCGGTCGGTATTGCCAGGCTCGAGCAGATCCTGAACGACCGCCGCATTCCGCTCCCTCCGCGCGGCTAGTCGCCACCGACGCGGGCAAGGGCTGACATCGGGAGGCAGGGCGCATCCGTGCTCTGCCTCCCGTGGTCGGCGAAATCCCGGGGCCATCCCGGGTCAAGGGGAGCATTAAGTTGCTGGCTGGAATGCACGTCAGGGGTGAGAGCCATGGACCCTTGCACTTTCTCAACCGACTCGTTCGCGCCGAGGGAACAGCGGACGGCATGGTCCGAGTGGTTCCAGCCGGTCTTCGACGTGCTTTCGGACGACGATGACGGGCGGGGCTTCAGCGGCCGATACAAGATCTGGAAGATCGGCGACATAAGCCTGACCTGGGCCTCGGCTCCCGCCGCGCGGACGGTGCGCCTGCCCTCGCATGTGCGGCGAAGCCCGATCGATCACTGGGTCATCACCTACTGCCGAAACGGGCCCACCGCGATGTCGACGAGGAGCGGACAGCTCGACGCGCGGCCGGGCGTGCCGTTCGTCTGGTCACTGGGTCATGACTCCGACAGCCGGAGAACCACCGCGGAGCGGCTTCAGCTCTACCTGCCGCGCGATTCATTCAGCAGCAGCAGGGCAAGCCTCGATATGGCGGTGGGGTCGGCCGTCGTCGGTCAGCACGGAACGATGCTCGCCGACTACATGGTCATGCTGGAGCGCAACATGGCGAGCCTGACGGCCGAGGACGCTGCCCGACTTCCGGCGGCGATCGAGGTCATGGTCGCCGCCTGCCTCGCGCCATCGCCCGATCGGGCCGCCAGTGCTTTGCGGCAGATCGAGCTCACGCTCATGGAGAGGGTGCGTCAGGCAGTGCGGCGCAATCTGCGCTCGCCGTCCCTCGGGCCGGACAAACTCTGCCGGGAGGCGGCAATGTCGCGGTCCCAGCTCTATCGCGTGCTCGAAGATGAAGGCGGCGCGGCCGCCTATATCCGGCGCTGCCGGTTGGCCGAGAGCTTCACCATGCTATGCGATACGTCCAAGAGCGTGGCGATCGGGAGGCTGGCAGAGCTGCTGTGCTTCGCCGACGCCTCGACGTTCAGCCGCGCCTTCCGCCGGGAGTTCGGCATGAGCCCGAGCGAGGCGCGCAACTCGGCCCTCGCCGGCGTCTATCCGACGATGAGCCCGAGCCGGGCCAACGTCTCCGGCACGCGGAGCTTCGGCGACTGCCTTCGTCCGTAGCGACGCCTCACAAGTGACCGAGCTCGATCGCCACCCGGCGATTGCCGACGATACCGGTTCCAACCCATCGATCCCCTGTGCGCGTGAGGTCGAAAGGCCCACCCTGGCCGTTGCCGCAGTCGAAGGTGCCCCTGGCATTCTCGGTCGTCAGGTAGACGAACCGTCCCGAGCAGGTCACGCCGCTGTTCGTGGTGAAGGTCAGGTTACCCGACTTGTCGACCACAGACCCGCGCGCCGACCCGACGAAGGTCTCGGTGCCGGTGGGCCCGTCGATCGAGCCGCGCACCTGGTCCGGAGCACACGCCGCCGTGGTCAGGACTGCAACGGAGCAACACCAGAGAACGGCCTTCACCATTCGATGCCTCCTGCCGACGCCATGGTTCCATTCTAGCGCTGGTTCTTCGGCGCACATCGGCGTGCCGTCCCATGATTGGTCCCGGCGTCCCGATCTTTGGGATGTGCGGCACGAGATCGGGACGGGGCGTCAGCGCACAGCACTGGTGGTGGCCGTACACTGGTCGCGACAACGAACTGGTGCACGCTATGGCCATCTTCACCACGAGAAGACCCTTGTTGGTTGCCCTCGGCCTCCTGCCGTTGACGTTCAGTGTCCGGGCGATGGCTTGGCCGCTGATCACGCCTGAAGAGGAGGGGCGCGACAGGGCCGCGCCGGACGTGACGGCGCCACCCGATCGGCCGCCGCCGCCGACCATCACACTGGTGCGGCCCGACATCTCCCAACCGATCCGCAATCCGGTGACGATCGAGGTCCAGTTCACCCCTGGACCAGGCAGCTCGGTCAACATGGACAGCTTCAACGCCACCTATGGCCGGCTGGGCATCAACATCACGCGGCGGCTGCTCGATCACGCGGTAGCGACCACCGACGGCCTTTCAGCCACCGATGTCGAGCTGCCCTCGGGCGATCACCGGATCACGTTGTCGATTGCCGACACGTCGGGACGAACCGCCTCCAAGACGCTCCGCTTTTCGGTCGCCCGATAGGGCGCGCGTGCGGAGACTGCTTCGCGCTCGGGCCGCGTGGTGTGCAGCCCGGGCGGCACCTTGTGCCACAGGCGGCCATCCGTGGCCTGGTTGTAGCCGTAGTCGAACAGCGCCCGCATGTAGGCTTCGTCGAACGGACCTGACCTTGGCACATTGAAGTCGGCGCTCATGTAGGCGAGGTTGAAGTCGAGCCCATCGCGCTTGGTCAGGAAGTAGGCACGCACCACGTCGTTGTAGCCGCTCGACTGCAGCATCGTGCTGACCGCACGGCTGGCGATCGGGATGGTGCGGCGCTCGACCTCGGTGTGCTGTGGATCGAGCAGGCCGTTGCGGATGATGTAGGCGGTCTGGCGACGTCCGACGGGGACGAGCCTGACGTCGATCGAGCCGGGATAGAGGAAGAGCTGGGAGATGGTGCCGCCATCGACGTGCATTTCCTGGAACTCGACGCCATCGACATCGACATCGATCATTGCCGGCTGGAAAGCGCCGGGAATCGAAGCCGAGGCCAGCAGGATCTTGCGGAACAGGTCCAGCGCCTTGGGATGCCGGCTGGCCGCGATGGCGCCGACGTTCCAGATCACCGGCCTCTGGGCGTCGAGGTCGGTGGTGCCGATCATCAGCAGCCGCCCCTTCTGGTACTCGGCGGCGATGGCATCGAGCAGCCTCTGGTCCGCGTAGTTGGAGATGGTGTCGGCGAGCGGGCTGGCGTCGGCCATGGCATCGCTGAACAGCAACGCCGTGAGGCGACGCCGGAGGAAGATCCGGTCGCGTCCCATGGTCGTGTAGAGCCGATGCAGCATGGGATCGTAGGCGGATCCCAGGAAGGCGAAGGGTGCGATCAGGGCGCCGGTGCTGATGCCGGTGACCATCTTGAATTCCGGCCGAGTGCCGGTCGTCGTCCAGCCGTTGAGGGCGCCGGCGCCGAAGGCGCCATTGTCGGCGCCGCCGGATATGGCGAGGAACGAGGCGGGCGGCATCGGGTCGGCCGGCTGGCCGGCCGCTCGCAACGCGGCGCGCTCGCGCTCCACCGCCTGCAGTACTTCCGCCACCATGGGAGCCGGATCTCCGTCCGCATAGAAGCGCGCATTGGGAATGCCGAGCGGCTGGGCACGGACTGTATCGGAGGGCGGCACGGCGGGGCCCCGTGACAGGGCCGAGCACCCGGCCACGAGGGCAAGACCGATCAACGAGGCGGCAACCGAAGCGAAAAGACGGATCAACGCTGTCCCTCCTCGAATGGCCCGCTGCATCCTTTCAGATGGAGAGGCCGCCCGAGGCTAGACCATAGAGCGCGCCGATGGCCACCGCGCACGCAACGCCGAAGGGAACCCATTCCACCCGGGTGAATACCGGCTTGCCCTGCTCGCGCCGCGCGATCACGAACAGAAGGGTGCCCGGCGCATAGAGCAGCGCCGACAACATCAGCAATTCGTGCCCGCCGGCATAGAGCATGCCGATGGCATAGACCGTCGCTATGCCGCCGCGCAGCCAGTCCCGTTTGCGGTCGCGTTCTCCGGGACGGTAGGTCTCGCCGGTCCAGGCGAGCTTGAGGCCGTAGGCGGCGACGAACAGGTAGGGGATCAGCGTCATGGCGCTGGTCATCTTGAGCGCCAGATGGAAGGCGTACTCGGCGAACCAGCTCACCAGCAGGAAGGCCTGGATGAGCGCGTTGGTCATCCACAAGGCCGCGGCCGGCGCATCGTTGGCGTTGGTGCCGGCGAGGAAGGCCGGCATGGTGCGGTTCTGCGCCGCCGAATAGACGACCTCGGCCGCCAGCAACGACCATGAGAGGTAGTTGCCCAGCACCGAGATCAGCAGCCCGATGCTGATGAAGATCTTGCCCCATGGGCCGACGATCGCCTCCAGCACACCGGCCATCGACGGCGAGGGCAGGGTCGCCAGATCGGCGCGCGGCAGCACACCGTAAGACAGCATCGTGACCAGGATCATCAGGCAAAGAACGCCGAGGAAGCCGAGTACGGTCGCGATGCCGACGTCGTTGCGATTTTTGGCATAGCGCGAGTAGACGCTCGCCCCCTCGATGCCGACGAACAGGAACACCGTGACCAGCATTGAGTTGCGGGCCTGGTTCGCGACGTTGCTGAAGGTCGCTTCCTCGCCTCCCCAGAAGTTGAGCACGAAGAGATCGGCGTTGAAGAAGGCGATCGCAACGATGATGAACAGCCCGATCGGTATGATCTTGGCCACGGTCGCGATGGTGTTGAGCGTGGTCGCTTCCTTGACGCCGCGCAGGATCAGGAAATGCACGGCCCACAGCAGGGCCGACGCGGAGAGGATGGCGAACGGGGTCGTGCCGTCGCCGAACACCGGGAAGAACAGGCCGAGCGTCGCCTTGATCAGGATGAGGCAGGCGGTGTCGGCGAAGCACGCCCCGATCCAGTAGCCGGCAGCGGACGCGAAACCGGCATATTCGCCGAACCCGGCCTTGGCATAGGCATAGATGCCGGCATCGAGGTCCGGCCGACGGCGCGCCAGGACCTGGAAAGTGAAGGCCAGCATCAGCATGCCGACGCCGGCGATCAGCCAGGCGATGAGCGCTCCGGCAACACCGGTCACACGGCCGAATGCCGATGGCGTCGCGAAGATGCCGGATCCGATCATCGAACCCACCACCAGGGCGATAAGGGCGCGCAGCGGCAGCTTCTGTTCGGCGCTCATCGACATGCGCCGATCTTAGGCTTGACCTTCAGGCATTTGATTGGCGCGTCGTCCCCGGATTGTTCGGTGCGTCCCAAAACACGGTTATTGCGGGTGCACTTCGGGCGCCGCCCTGTCACGCTGTCGGCCATTCCGCCGGCAATGATCAGCAGAGCGCCGATCAGGACGACAAAGAGCCAATGGGAACGGAACGTCTCGGCGAGAAGCGCCGGTCGTCCTCTCAGGCTTCGCTTGAACTCATACCGGTACTTGGCACTGCCCTAGCGGTTGTCGGATGGCGCGGCGAGCCTCGATTTTTGAATGGACCGCCTCAGCAGCGACCAGAGACTCCCGCCCGTCGCCATGCCCGCGAGATAGGCCAGCGCGACGAGAAGCGCCAGAGGCGTCCGGGCCTGAAAGCCCAGGAACGACATCGTGACCGTCTCGAAGTTCTGCCAAATGAAGATGAGAGCGGCCAATGCGAACAGCACGACGATCGCCACGTGAATCCAGCGCATGTTCATCCCCCCGAAAGCCTATACGATGTTTGGCAGAGTTGGCGCGGCAGGGGCAGCCTGTCCAGTCGATTGGCGATGCCGGAAACAGGCCCGGGACTCCGAGCCGATGATCGCAAGGGCCGCGACGCTCTCAAGCCTGCGCATCCAGCCGGTCGCGGAGCCAATCCTCGACGTAGAAGCGCAGCACTCCGATGCGCATGACCGCGAGCAGCGGGGCGGCAAGGGCGATGCCCATGACGCCGAACAGCGCCCCCAGGATCACGATGGCGAACAGGGTCCAGGCCGGGGCGACGTTGACGGCACCTTTCTGGATCAGTGGGGCGAAGATGAAGCCGTCGACGTTCTGGATGACGAGATAGGCGATCATGACCCAGGCGAAGGTGCCGAGGCCCAGCGGCATCGCGACCAGCGCCACTGGAAAGGCCGCGATCAGCGGGCCGAGATAGGGAACGAAAATCGCCACGCCGCCCTGGAGGCCGAGCAGGGTCGCGCCGGGCACGTCGAGGGCGTGGAAGGCGGCGGCGAGCAGGATCGCCACCACCACGCCGCGCAGAAGCTGCGCCAGCAGCCAGCCGCGCATCACCTTGCCCATCTCGTCCATGACCGCGCGGATACGCGGTCGGACCGGGACGGGGACGAGAAGGAGCGCTCCTTCACGGTATGCGGCGGGGCTGGCGGCGAAGAACATCCCGAGGCACACCACGACGATGGTGTTCATCATCACCACGTAGGCGCCGGTGACGGCGTAGTGCACGTGACCGAACAGCCGGCCCGGATCGGTGAGGAACTGCGAAAGACCCTCCCGGCCTCCCGGTCCGAACAGGTCGATGCCGAACGTCGCGAGCTCGCGCTCGAGCACGGTGAGCTGGGCGTCCATGACGGCGAGCAGGGCCTGTGCCTGGCCGGGCAGGCGCACGATGCTCCAGCCGAGCGCCACCGCCGCCCCCGAGCCGATGAGCACGACGACAAGCGCATATCGCGCCGGCCGGCCGAACGGCAGGACATAGCCCAGCCCACGCGTGCACGCATCGAGGAAGGCGGCGAACAGGATGCCGGCGAACAGCAGCAGAAGGCTCGGCGCGCTGTACCAGACAAGGGCGAGCCCGGCGGCGATCGCCAGCACGATCAAGGGCAGGGTTATGAGATTCCGCGCTGGGGCGGTGGATCGACCTTCGGGCTTCATGGGATCATCATCGTCGTCGCGCGACCCGGATCGTGGATCCCGGCGACGATCCAACTGCAGGAGGGCCGGACATGACGGACTATGTGGATGGCGAAGAGCGGCGGCATACGGCGAAGATATTCCGCGACAACCGGCTGTGGCTCATCCTTCTCGGCGGCGTGCTGATGGGTTGGCATTTGTTCCTGATCTCGGGTTGCATCGCCCTCGTCGTGGCGGTGCCGTTGGTGTTGAAACTGCCCTACAGCCGCTCCTTCACGCCGGAGACGGTGGCCGGCGCGTCGCTGCTGTTCGCCGGATGGGCCTACGTTGCCATGGCGCTCGCGTCGCGCAAAGCCAAGGCCTGAGGACGAGTTGTGCCTGGCATCCCCCCGTTGTGCAGGCCGTACCAAACCAGGCCGGCCGCTTTCGTCCCGTAAGCGCCCCGATCGATCGTGATCGCGTGGTAGATGACGCCGACGACGATGGGCATGGCGATGATGCGCGCGGCAAAGTCAACTTCATTATTCGTTACTGGCGATCGTCGTCGTCGATGCCCATATCCTGACACAGTGAGGCATGGCTGAGGATCCATCGTGCAGCGACGCACATTCATTGGCGGGATTCTTTCCGGCCTTCTGTACGAATCGGCCTTCGCCGCCGATCCGGTGCCGGCGATGCAGGAAACCCCGCTGCTTGCCGACAAGGTGAAATCCGGGGCGCTGCCGCCGGTCGCCCAACGCATTCCCGGCCAGCCGCGGATCGTGCGGCGGTTTGCCGGCGATGACGGGCCTGGCCGCCAGGGTGGCCAGCTCGACATGCTGATATCGAGTACGCGCGAGACGGCGTTGATGACGGTCTACAGCTACACGCGGCTGATCGTCTACGACGACAGGTTCAAGCTCCATCCCGACATCCTGGAAAGCTACGACGTCAGCGAAGGTCGAATCTTCACCCTCAGGTTGAGGGCTGGCCACAAGTGGTCCGACGGCCATCCCTTCACCACCGCGGATTTCCGGTTCTTCTGGGAGGACGTCGTTAACAACCGGGAGCTCTCGCCCTCCGGCCCCCCGGTGGAGCTTCTGGTCGACGACCAGCCGCCAACGGTCGAGATCGTCGACGAGCGCACGATCAGATACGGCTGGCAGAGGCCCAATCCCTATTTCCTGGGGTCTTCAGGGAATCGAGTGGATGATCTGGGGCGATCATAACGCGGGAAAGAGTTGTGGATAGCGGGTTCGATGCGCTTGGCGCTCGGCCGGACTTTGGCACAGTGAGGAATGGGTCGAAGAGTGAAGCGACAGCGTCG
>JACPOB010000076.1 GCA_016185145.1 Rhodospirillales bacterium
TCAACCTTTAAGTCGATGGAGAGTCCCGATGTCGATCACAGCCGTCCGCAAGGCGGAGCTGATCAAGTCGTATGCCCAGGCCGAGGGTGACACCGGTTCGCCGGAAGTCCAGGTCGCGATCCTGAGCGAACGTATTTCCAACCTCACCGAGCACTTCAAGGGCCACGCGAAGGATCATCATTCGCGCCGCGGCCTGCTGAAGCTCGTCGGCCAGCGCCGGCGCCTGCTCGACTATCTCAAGGCCAAGGACAACAAGCGCTACGACACGCTGATCGAGCGCCTGGGTCTGCGTCGCTGAGTTCACGGCCCCGATTTCATCCGCGGATGGATCGGGGCCTTTTCGCGTCGCGTCGTTCGGTCCCCGTAACAGTTCGGCCGGCTGACGCGACTTTCGAAGTAACCGGGAGGGCAGGGGCGAGAGCAAAGGCCCGGCCCGGTCCTGCCGATGCAAGGGCATCGGTGGGCGGCGCCGCCAGACGGGGGCGGACGCCGTGTAGGAAAGGAAGATGGAAATGAGTGACATGTTTCAAGTGTTCCGCAAGGAACTGGACTGGGCCGGCCGCAAGCTGATCCTCGAGACCGGCAAGATCGCGCGCCAGGCGGACGGCGCGGTCCTCGCGACGTACGGCGGCACCACGGTGCTGGCCACCGTGGTCTTCGAGAAGAAGCCCAAGCCGGGCCTCGATTTCTTCCCGCTGACCGTGAACTACCAGGAGAAGGCGTTCGCCGCCGGCAAGATCCCGGGTGGTTTCTTCAAGCGTGAAGGCCGGCCGTCGGAGAAGGAGGTACTGACCTCCCGCCTGATCGACCGTCCGATCCGGCCGCTGTTTCACGAGAACTACAAGAACGAGACGCTGGTCGTGATCACGACCCTGGCGCACGACATGGAGAACGATCCCGACATCGTGTCGATGGTCGCGACGTCTGCGGCGCTGACCATCAGCGGCGTGCCCTTCATGGGCCCGATCGGCGCCGCCCGCGTCGGCTACCTCGACGGCAAGTACGTCATCAACCCGACGCTCGAGCAGACCGAGAAGAGCGACCTCGACCTCGTCGTCGCCGGCACCCAGGAAGGCGTGCTGATGGTCGAATCGCAGGCCAAGGAACTCAGCGAGGACGTCATGCTGACGGGCGTGATGGAAGGCCATCGCTCCTTCCAGCCGGTGATCGAGGCGATCATCCAGCTCGCCGAGCACGCCGCCAAGGAACCGCTGCCGCTCAGCGAACCGCCGGAAGCGGCCAAGACCGTGTCCGAGCGCCTCAAGGCCGACATGCGCGCCAAGATGGCCGAGGCCTATGGCGAGACCCAGAAGCTCGCCCGCCAGGCCAAGGTCGGCGAGGTCAAGACGGCAGCCAAGGCGCTGTTCGAGGGCGACGAGGCCGCGCTCGCCGTGTTCGGCGAGCAGTTCGGCAATCTCGAGGCCGACGTCGTGCGCGGCGCCATCCTCGACACCGGCAAGCGCATCGACGGCCGCGACACCAAGACGGTGCGTCCGATCGTGGCCGAGGTCGGCGTGCTGCCGCGCGCCCACGGCTCCTCGCTGTTCACCCGCGGCGAGACCCAGGCGCTGGTCGTGGCCACGCTGGGCACCGGCCAGGACGAGCAGATCATCGACGCGCTCGAGGGCGAGTACCGCGAGAACTTCATGATGCACTACAACATGCCTCCGTACGCGGTCGGCGAAGTGCGCCGCATGGGCTCGCCCGGTCGCCGCGAGATCGGCCACGGCAAGCTCGCCTGGCGCGCGTTGCGCCCGCTGCTGCCGGGCAAGGACAAGTTCCCCTACACGATCCGCATCGTGTCGGAGATCACCGAGAGCAACGGTTCGTCCTCGATGGCCTCGGTCTGCGGCGGCTCGCTGTCGCTGATGGATGCCGGCGTGCCGATGGAGCGCCCGGTGGCGGGCATCGCCATGGGCCTGATCAAGGAAGGCGACCGCTTCGCCGTCCTGTCGGACATCCTGGGTGACGAAGATCACCTGGGCGACATGGACTTCAAGGTCGCCGGCACCGAGAAGGGCATCACAGCCCTGCAGATGGACATCAAGATCACCTCGATCACCGAGGAGATCATGAAGGTGGCGCTGGGCCAGGCGAAGGACGGCCGCCTCCATATCCTGGGCGAGATGGCCAAGGGCCTGGGCGGCGCGCGTGACTCGGTCAGCCAGAACGCGCCGCGCATCACCCAGTTCACGATCCCCAAGGACAAGATCCGCGAAGTGATCGGCACCGGCGGCAAGGTGATCCGCGAGATCACCGAGACCACCGGCACCAAGATCGACATCGAGGACGACGGCACCATCAAGGTCGCCGCGGTCGACGCCAAGCAGGGCCAGGCCGCGATCGACTGGATCAAGGGCATCGTCGCCGAGCCGGAAGTGGGCGTGGCAGACCGGCGAGGACATTTCGAACAAGCCGCGCGAGGACGCGGCGCCGGCCCCGGTTGCCGGCGAGTAAGCCGCTGAACGGTAACGAGAACGGCGGCCTTCGAGCCGCCGTTTTTGTTTGTAGGATTGGCGGGATGAAAACGCCTTCCCGCAGACTCCTGCTCGCGGGTGCAGGCGCCAGCCTGCTCCCGCTTCACACGGCTTTTGCGGCGGGCTTGATCGCCACGCCGCAGCAGACCGAAGGGCCGTTCTATCCGACGGCGTTTCCGGCCGACATGGACAACGACCTCGTCCAGGTCCGCGGCCAGCAGGCGCGCGCCATGGGTACGGTGCTGCATCTGGACGGGCGCGTGCTCGACCTCGACGGCAAGCCGGTCGATGGGGCGATCGTCGAGATCTGGCAGTGCGACGCCCAGGGCATCTACGACCATCCGCGCCAGCCCGGCCGCGACAAGCGTGATTCGGCCTTCCAGGGCTACGGCCGCCTGCTGGTCAAGGCCGATGGCCGCTACAGCTTCCGCACGCTGAAGCCCGTCGCCTATGCCGGGCGCTCGCCGCATATCCACTTCAAGGTCGCGACCTCGACCGGACGCACCCTGACGAGCCAGTTCTATGTCGCGGGCGATCCGGGCAACGAGCGCGATGGCGTGTTCCGCGGCATCCGCGATCCCAGACAGCGCGCGCTGGTCGAGATGAAGCTGGCACCTGCGCCCGGCGTCGAGGCCGGAGCGCTCGCCACATCGATGGATATCGTCGTCGGTTAGTCAGGCCGGCGCGTCTCGCATCTCACTGCATAATCAATGCATTTGACATGGAGGTGTTCGACTTCGTACTGTTTCGATAATGAGACGTCGTCTCTTATTGTGAGACAAGATGAATGTCGGTCCCCGGTGAAGTCCAGTCCGTTCAGCGCGCCATCACGGTATTGCGCGCGTTCGCCCGGGCGGATGAATGGTCCACCTCCGCGCTTGCCCGCGAGCTCGGGCTGCACAAGAGCGTCGTCCACCGGCTGCTTGTGACCCTCACCCGTGGCGGCCTGCTTCGGCAGGACGAGCGCACCAGCAGCTTCCGGCTGGCACCCGCCATGGTTTCGCTGGGCCGCCGCGCCGAGCGCGCGAACGACGTGCTGACCATCGCGCGCCCGTTCCTCCAGCGTCTGGTCGAGGAGAGCCAGGAGACGGTCAGCCTGTGCGTGCTGCAGGACGATCACGGCGTTTGCCTCGCCAGCGTCGACAGCCCGCAATCGATGCGCTTCACCATCAGCCCCGGCGAGAACTTCCCACTCAACGCCGGCGGTGTCGGCAAGGTGATCCTGGCTTTCCAGCCCGACAGCTTCGTCGACGCCCTGATCGAGACCGGGACGCTGCGGCGCTTCACCGACAGGACGATCACGTCTCCCGAGGAGCTGCGGCGCGAGCTCGCCCGCATCCGCCTTCAGGGATACGGCTTCAGCGATGCCGAGATCACGCCCGGCGCCCGCTCGGTCGGCGCGCCCGTGCGCGACGCCGACGGCAAGGTCCCGTACAGCCTCGCCATCTCCGCGCCGTCGCTGCGCATGACCGACGCCCGGCTGCCGCAGTTCGTGGCGATGGTCCGCCAGGCCGCCGCGGCGCTATCGGGCGAGCTCGGCTACCAGGACGCAGTCGACGCCGCATCCGCCCAGACGATCGATTCCGCAGCATGACACGGCGCGCCCTCGCCGCGACGGCCTTTCTCGGCGTGCCCGGTCTCTGGGTCGGCCTCTTCTTCGTCCTGCCGATGGTCACCATCGTGCTGCTGAGCTTCTGGCGCGTCGTCGACTACGAGATCGTCGCCGACTTCACGCTCGCCAACTACGAGAAGCTGATCCGGCCCCTGTACGTCGGTGTCTTCTGGCGGACGATCAAGATCTCGCTGCTCGTCACGGCCGTCTCGCTGATCGTCGGCTACCCCGTCGCCTACTATCTGGCGCGCAAGACGCGGCGTTTCCGCCTGACCTTGCTGGTGCTCGTCATCCTGCCGCTTTGGACGAGCTACCTCGTGCGCACTTATGCCTGGATGCTGATCCTCGGCACCAAGGGAGCGGTCAACCAGGCGCTGCAGGCCGTCGGCCTCACCAGCGAGCCGATCTCCTGGCTGCTCTACAGCGACTTCGCCGTCACCCTGGCGCTGGTCCACATCTACATGCCGTATCTCATCCTGCCGCTGTACTCGGTGCTGGAGAAGCTCGACCCCAGCCTGTTCGAGGCGGCCAAGGACCTCGGCGGCGGCCGCTGGCGGACCTTCCTCCACGTCACCCTGCCGCTCAGCTTGCCCGGCGTCGCGACGGGCTGCCTGTTCGTCTTCATCCCGGCCATGGGCTCCTTCGTGACGCCCGAGCTGCTGGGCGGCACGCGAAGCATCCTGATCGGCAGCATCGTCGCCCAGCAGTTCGGCGTTGCTTTCGAGTATCCGCTGGGCTCGGCGATGGCGCTGGCGATCATGGCCATCATCCTGCTCGTGGCCGTGGCCCTGCTGCGGGCGGGCCGCCCGGCCGGTGTCGCCTGATGACCAGAGGGCGCATCCCGAGCACGCCGCTGTTTGGCGCCTGGACGGCGCTGGTCCTGCTGTTCCTGTTCGCGCCGCTGTTCCTGGTGGTGCTGTTCTCCTTCAACACGTCCGAGATCAGCATCTTTCCTCTCCAGGGCTTCACCCTCGACTGGTACGGCCGCCTTGCCGGCAACGATGCCTTCCGCTCGGCGCTGATCAACAGCTTCGTCGTGGCGGCGGTGACGGTCGTGCTGGCGACCGCGCTCGGGGTGGCCATGGCCACCGGCGTCCATCGCTACGGCGCGCGCTGGCGCACGGTGCTGCGCTCCGCTGCCGGCCTGCCGATGATGGTACCCCACCTCATCCTCGGCATCGCGCTGCTGAGCTTCTACAACGTCGTTCAGATCGACCTGTCGCTGGTCACCGTCATCGTCGGTCACTCGATCGTCGCCTTCCCCTACGTCTTCCTCATCATCTCGGCGCGCCTGGTCGGCTTCGACCCCTCGGTCGAGGAGGCGGCGCGCGACCTGGGCGCCGGCACGCTCACGATCTTCCTGGAGATCACGCTGCCGCTGCTGGCGCCGGCGATCCTCGCCGCCGCGCTGATCTCCTTCACGCTGTCGTTCGACGAGGTAGTCGTGACGTTCTTCACGACCGGCACCGAGAACACGCTGCCCATGCTGATCTGGTCGATGCTTCGCTTCGGCATCACGCCCGAGATCAACGCGATCGCGACGCTCACCATCGTCGTGAGCTGCGTGATGGCGGTGATCGCCGAAATCGCAATACGGCGCGCGAGAATGACCGCCGCTTCAAGACAGTGAGACACTTCGACACGTCAGGAGAACCGTGATGACCGAGAAATTCGACCTCAATCTGCTCTTGCCTGCCGGCATGTCGCGGCGCGGCGTGCTGCGCGCGCTGGGTGCGGCCGGCCTCGGCGCCGCGACGATGGCCGGCGCCGCCGGCCGCGCCGTCGCCCAGGACCGCCTGCTGAACTATTTCACCTGGTCGACCTGGGGCGAGGGGCCGTTCGTCGAGGACGCTAAGAAGAAGGTCGGCATCGATCTCAAGCCCACCTTCTACAGCAGCTCGGACGAGATGATCGCCAAGCTGCGCGGCGGCGGCACCAAGCTCTACGACATGATCGTGCCGGTGCAGAACTACATCGCCCCGGCGGCCAAGGCCGGCCTGATCGAGCCGATTGATCCCGCGGTTCTGACCAACAGGCCGACGCTGTTCAAGGAATTCCAGAACCAGCCGCAATGGACGGTCGACGGCAAGCTGTACGGCGTGCCGTTCGTCTGGGGCGCCAACGCCATCGCCTTCAACCGCAAGGAGACAGGCGAAGTCGATTCGCTTGACGTGCTGTTCGATCCCAAGTGGAAGGGCCGGCTGGCGATGCGCGACGAGCCGGAGGATTCGCTGGGCGTCGGCGCGCTCAAGCTCGGCATCAAGCAGCCCTACGCCATGGGCGAGAAGGAGCTGCAGGAGGTCAAGAAGCTGCTGATCTCCCAGAAGCCGCTGCTGCGCGCCTACTGGAAGAACGTCGCCGACGTTCAGAACATGCTGGCCTCGGGCGAGGTGGTGGCCGCCTGGACGTTCCTGGCCGTGATCGCACCGCTGCGCAAGGCGGGCGTCGATGCTGGCTGGGTGTGGCCCAAGGAAGGCGCCATTGGCTGGAGCGAGGCCATCACGCCGGTCAAGGGCACCCAGAAGATGAAGCTGGTGCAGGAGTACGCGAACTTCACGCTCAGCCCCGAGTACGGCGAGTTCATGGCCCGAACCACGCGCTACGCTCCGGCCTCGAAGGCGTCTGTCGACAAGCTCGAGCCGGCACTGGTCAAGGATCTCGGCATCGATCCCGCCAACGTCTCGCGCCTCACCTTCAAGGACATCCCCAAGGACAAGTCGCGCTGGAACGAGATCTGGAACGAAGTGAAGGCGGCCTGAGGCGCGCATGAAGCCGGGCAGCAACGATCAACCCGACGTCCGACTTCGAGGCGTGGTCAAGCGCTTCGGCCGCTTCGAGGCCGTGGCCGGCGTCGACCTCGACGTCGCGCGCGGGCAGTTCGTGACGCTGCTCGGCCCGTCGGGCTGCGGCAAGACCACGACCTTGCGCATCATCGGCGGCTTCGAGCAGGCCGATGACGGCGAGGTGGTGGTGGCCGGCGAGCCGGTCGGCCGGGACGAGACGACGCGGCACACCCGCATGGTGTTCCAGAGCTATGCGCTGTTCCCGCACATGACGGTGGCCCGCAACGTCGCCTTCGGCCTCAGGATGGACGGCCTCGCCAGGCCGGAGATCGCGAGCCGCGTCGAGGCGATGCTGGGCACGCTCGGCCTCGCCGACCAGGCCGGCAAGTACCCACGCCAGCTCTCGGGCGGCCAGCAGCAACGCGTCGCCCTGGCGCGCGCGCTGGTGACCCGCCCGCGGGTCCTGCTGCTCGACGAGCCGCTGGGCGCGCTCGACCTCAAGATGCGCAAGCGCATGCAGACCGAGCTCAAGGCACTGCAGCGCGATGTCGGCATCACCTTCATCTATGTCACCCACGACCAGGAAGAGGCGATGAACCTCTCCGACGTCATCGTCGTCATGGAGAAAGGCCGCGTCGCCCAGGTCGGCACGCCGGAAGAAATCTACCGTCATCCGGTCAGCGCCTACGTGGCCGACTTCGTGGGCGAGACCAACCTTCTGCCGGCGCACGTCGTGGCGTCGACGCCGTCCGGGCTCAGGGTCTCGACTGCAATTGGGGAGTTCACGGTACGCGCCGACGCCGCGGCGGCCGGCAGCGCCATCATGGTAGCGGTGCGGCCCGAAGCCATCCTCATCGGACCGTCGATCCCGGCGGGCTGCGCGCGCGGTCGCGGCGTCGTGCGGTCGCGCTCCTTCCTGGGCTCGCTGACGCGGCTCGCGCTCGAGGCCGGTGGGACGACGCTGACCGTCGACAGTCCCGGCCTGTCCGCGGTCGGCGCCGGCGACACGATCGACTTCGGATGGCGCGATGCGGATGCGCTCGCGCTGCCGGGAAGCCAACCATAGACCAGGGAAACACCATGACCTTCACCATCGTCGGCCGATGCAAGCGCACCGGCCATCGCGGTATCGCCCTCGCGACCAGTTCGCCGGCCATCGGCCAGCGCTGCTCCTTCGTGTCGCATGCCGGCGCCGTCGGCATGCAGGCCATCGCCGAGCCGCGGCTGGGCGTCTTCGCCCTCAAGCTGCTCGAGCAGGGTTACAGCCCGCGCGGAGTCATCGCCGAGGTGACCTCGAGCGACGATTGGCCGGGCAAGCGCCAGATCGGCATCGTCGATGCCGACGGCCGGTCGGCCGCCTTCACCGGCGACGCCAACGGACCGTGGGCAGGCCATATCCACGGCGAGAACTTCGTCGCCATGGGCAACGTCGTGGCCGGCCCGCAGGTCGTCGAGGCCATCGCCGAAGCCTTCCATGAGAACGACTCCGAGATCCTGGAGGCGCGTCTTATGCGCGCCGTCGAGGCGGGGCGCGACGCCGGCGGCGAGACGATCGGCCAGACCTCCGCCGCGATCCTGAGCTTCGGCGAGCAGATCGTCCCGCGCTGCGACCTGCGTGTCGACGTCTCCGAAGAGCCAGTGAAGGAGCTGCGCCGCATCTTCGACTGGTTCGAGCCGTTGCTGCCCTACTTCGAGGAGCGCAACCGCAACCCGTTCATGCCGCGCTTCAAGGACTATTTCGAACAGAAGGGCCTCGAGCGGGAATACGGCAAGCCCGTGCCGGTGACTCGCGGCGGCAGCACCAAGTTTCCCTACCGGCCGTGATCGCCATGCCTGATGCTTCCTCCCTGCGCAGCGAGACCATGAACCGCATCGGCGTCGACGTCGGCGGCACCTTCACCGACCTCGTCGTCGAGCAGCCCGACGGCACCATCGATGTCTTCAAGGTGCCGTCGGTGCCGAGCGATCCCAGCCAGGGCGTGCTCGATGCCGTATCCGCCGCTGCCGCCGGTCTCGGCACGACCGTGCCCGAGCTGCTCGGTCGCTGCGGCTGGTTCGTGCACGGCTCGACCGTCGCCACCAACATCGTGCTGGAGCGCAAGGGTGCCAGGGTCGGCATGCTGACGACGGCGGGCTTCCGCGACAGCGTCGAGATCCGGCGCAGCATCCGCGAGAATCCGTGGGACCATCGGACGCCGTTCGCCGAGCCGCTGGTGCCGCGCTATCTGCGGCTCGGCGTGCGCGGGCGCCTCGACGCGCAGGGACAGGAGCTGGCGCCGCTGTCGGCCGACGACGTGCGGGACGCGGTAGCGGCTTTCGCCGAACGCGGTGTCGAGACCGTCGCCATATGCTTCATCAACGCCTATGCCAACGGCCGGCACGAAGAAGAGGCCGCCGAGATCATCCGCAGCGTGGCGCCGCAGATGTCGGTGTCGCTGTCCTCTCGCCTGGCGCCGATCGTGGGCGAATACGAACGCGGCTCGACCACGGTCATCGACGCCTACATCCGCCGCCGCGTCATCGCCTATCTGGAGGCACTGGGCGAACGGCTGCGCGATCTCGGCTTCGGCGGTGAGGTGGCGCTGATCCAGAGCAACGGCGGCGCCATTGGGCTCAGCCGCGTGGCCCGTGCGCCGGTCGGCCTCTGCCTGTCCGGCCCGGCGGCCGGCATCGGCGCCATGCGCTACTACGGACGTCTCTGCGGCAGCGACAACCTGATCACCATGGAGATCGGCGGCACGAGCTGCGACGTCAGCATGCTGCAATCGGGCCGCGCGCAGCTCATCGACGGCTTCGGAATCGGCGGCCACCATGTCGGCCTGCCGGCCATCGACATCCACACCGTCGGCGCCGGCGGCGGCACGATCGCCCGGGTCGACGAGGCAGGCCTGCTGCGCTGCGGACCGCAGGGCGCGGGGGCGGCGCCGGGGCCTGCCGCCTACGGTCGCGGTGGCAGCGATGCCACGACGACCGATGCGCTGGTCGTGCTCGGCCGCATGCGCGCCGGACCGATCGGCGACGGCTCGGTCGTGATCGACGCCGAACGGGCGCGGGCCGCCTGCGCCGAACGGGTCGCCGGCCCGCTCGGACTCGACGTGGAGGAAGCGGCGATCGGCATCGTGCAGCTCCTCGAGCAGAACCTGCTGCATGCCGTCGAGGAGATCAGCGTCAAGCGCGGCCTCAACCCCGCGCGCTACACGCTGATCGCGGCCGGAGGCGCCGGCCCCATGCACGGCGCCACGGTGGGCCGCATGCTGGGTTGCCGGCGGGTCTACGTTCCCCGCCACGCCGGCGCCTTCTGCGCGCTGGGCATGCTCGACAGCGACATCCGTCACGATCTCTATCGCGTGTTCGATGCGCCGCTGGGCGACGAGGCCCTCGCGAAGCTGCCTGCCGCCTTCGCCGGGCTCACGACGGCCGCCACCGAGGAGATCGGTGCCGAATCGTCGACGTCACCCGTTTCTCTGCGCTGCGTGGCCGATCTCGTCTACAAGGGCCAGATGCGCTCGGTGCAGGTCGACTACGATCCCGGCCGGGATGACGTCGCCGCGCTCAAGGGCCGGTTCGAGGCCGAGCACCGGCGGCTCTACGGCCACATCAAGCCCATCACACCGATCCGCATCGCCGCCCTGCGTGTCGTGGCGACGCTGCCGGCGTCCGCGCTCGCCGTGCCCGAACGGGAGCAGGCCGCGGCGACGCCGCGTGCCGCCGAGACGCGCCGCGTCTTCATCGACAAGGGCGCAGGCTGGGCCGATGTTCCGGTCTATCGCGGCGCCGACCTCGGCGCGGGACATGAACTTTCAGGACCGCTGGTCATCGAGGAGCACACAATGACCCTCTATGCCGGTCCCGGCGACCAGGTCAGCGTCGACAAGGCCGGCAACTACGTGATCGACTTGAGGTGAGCCCATGGACAAGCGAAACGTCGATCCCGTCCTCCTTGCGTTGACGCAGAACCGTCTCGACCATATCTGCCGGCAGATGGGCTGGGTGATGCAGCAGACGGCGCTGAGCCCGATCTTCAGCCAGGCGCACGACTTCACCTGCTTCATCACCGGCCGCGACGGCCACATCATCAGCCAGGCTGAGGGATTGCCGGCCCATGCCGCGGGCGGCGGCTTCGCCGTCCGCGCGCTGGTCGCGGCGTTCGGCGACGACATCTCCGAAGGCGACGCCTTCCTGATGAACGATCCCTACGTCGCCGGCGGCAACCACCTGCCCGACTGGGTCATCGCCAGCCCGGTGTTCGTCGGCGGCCGGCTGGTCGCCTTCGCCTGCGACCGCGCCCACCAGTCCGACATCGGCGGCGGCGCGCCCGGCACCTACAACGGCGAGGCGACAGAGATCTTCCACGAAGGCATCCGCCTGCCGCCGATCCGCGTCGTGGAAAAGAACGAGATCCGCCGCGACGTCTGGCAGCTCCTGCTGCTCAACAGCCGCACGCCCGAGCTGCTCGACGGCGACCTGCAGGCGATGATCGGCGCCACGCGAGTGGGCGGCGACCGTATCGTGACGCTGGGCGCCGAGCTCGGCGCCGACGCGATCGCCGACATCTTCGATGCAGTGCTCGACCATGCCGATGCCCGCTTCCGCCAAGTCATCGCCGCGTTGCCCGACGGCGTCTACGAAGGCGACGAGCACACCGACAACGACTGCTTCGCGCCCGGCCGATTCAACATCCATGTCACGCTGACGATCGAGGGCGACAGGCTCACGATCGACTACACGGGCACCGATCCGCAGATGCGGGGCTTCAAGAACAGCCCGATCGCCAACACGCACTCGCTGACCTATGTCGGCCTCGCCTCGTTCCTGGGCGGCGATATCCCGATCAACGAGGGCACGTTCCGCTCGGCGCGCCTGATCCTGCCGCCGGGAACACTGATCAATCCCAACGCCCCGGCGCCGCAGACCATGAGCACCATGTACATGGGCCACGAGATCGTGCACGCGATCTGGAAGGCGCTGGCCAAGGCCGATCCGCGACGCGCCTGCGCCGGCTGGGGCAAGACGGTGCACGGCATCAGCACCGGCCACAACGCGGCGGGCGAGCCCTATGTGCTCTATCACTGGAATGCGCTGTCGGGCGCCGGCGCCGTTGCCGAGCGCGACGGCTTCCACCAGATCGGCCTGATCGGCGCGCTCGGCGGGCTCACCGTGCCCAATGTCGAGGCCTACGAGCGGCTCTATCCCATCCGTATCCACCGCCACGAGATCCGCTGCGACAGCGCCGGCCCAGGTGAGCGTCGTGGCGGCGCCGGCGTGGAGTACGAGGCCGAGGTCGCGGGCGACGTGGTGCAGTCCTTCCGCAGTGAAGGCCTGACTTACGCCGCCGCCTTCGGTGTCAACGGCGGTGGCGAGGGTGCGGGCGCGGACATGACGATCGCCAGCGACGGCCAGCTCGTGAACGACCTGCCGGCCTACGGCAAGCGGTCGCTGCGCAACCCGGTCTTCAAGGTGCGCTCGGCTGGCGGCGGCGGCTGGGGCGATCCGCGGCGGCGCGATCCGGCGGCCGTGGCGCGCGACGTGCTGGACGGTGTGGTGAGCGTGGCGGCCGCGCGCGAGGTCTACGGCGTCGCCGTCGACGCCGCCGGCGCCGTCGATGTCGTGGCGACCGAGCGGCTGCGTTTGGCCGAGGCCGCCGACTGATCTTCGCTGGGGGCGCGCCACTGGAGTTGCCACTGGCGTAGTCCGACCCTGGTGAATGAAACAACGGCCTCACCCTGAGGAGCACCGCGAAGCGGTGCGTCTCGAAGGGTGGGCGCCAGTCTTGATGTTGCCCACCCACGCGCGGTCTACCGCGCGCATTCGAGACGTGATCCTGCGGATCGCTCCTCAGGGTGAGGGTATGGGTTACCGCTGCAAGATTCTTACCTTTGTTTCTTGTTAGTGGCGCCCCCCAGCGCTACTCGGTCAGTTCGACATTGCCTGACGTTGTCGCTACCGCGGCGCGGCTCCGTCGAACTCGGCGTCCTTCTTCGGAATGAGATCGTAGGGCAGCGCGAAGCCCGGCATCGCCATCAGCCGGTCGCGCCACGCGGCGAGATTGGGTCGTGCGTCGAGCGACAGGCCGCCTTCAGCCGCGAACACCATGCGGCCCCAGCAGCCGATGTCGGCGATCGAGCAGGCATCGCCCACCAGCCATTCGCGGCCCTGAAGCGCCTTGTCGGCGAAATCGAGCGCCGCCTCGGCAAGCGGGCGGAAAAAGCTCACGATGTCCTGCGACACGTCGGGGCGGAAGCGGGCGAAATGGCGGACGCGCGCCACGTTGGTGATGGCGTCGTTCTCCCAGGACAGCCATTCGCGGGCCTGCCAGCGATGCTGCTCCGTCCTGGGCTCGAAATAGCCGGTGGTCCGCGCGAGATAGTCGAGGATCACGTTCGACATCACCAGCGTGAGCTCGCCGTGGCGCAGCACCGGGACCTGGCCATAGCGGTTGATCGCGAGGTGGGCCGCCTCCTTCTGCACGCCGTTCTTGAGATTGACTGTGCGAAACGAGAACGGCAGGCCGCTGAGCGCCAGGAAGAGCATCGGCTTGTAGCTCGAGCTCGAGGTGAAGCTGCCGTGCAGGATGAGGCGGTCCGCAGTCATGGTGGCGCAATAGTGCCGCAATGCGTAGTGTCGCGCACATGAAACTCGCGGTTTTCGTCGGTCGCCTGGCAGCGGTTCTTCTCTGCGTTGCGATCGCTGCTGCAGCGTCGGCTCGCGAGCTGCGACATCCGGCCCGCGGCGTGCCGGCCTTCACCGTGCAGGTTCCCGACGACTGGACCTACAGCGTCGGTGCCGACAACGCTCTCGTTGCCGTCAGCCAGGACAGATCGACGTCGATCGTCCTCTCCTTTGGGGCTGACAGCGGGTCGCTCGAGGATATCACCAGGGTAATGCTCCTGGCTGCGGGTGCGGCAGCGCCGGCCGACAAGACACCGGCGTCGATCTCGGGCCACTCGGGCCTCTCGTTCGAGTCGACGCTGAAGAACGGAAAGGGCGAACTCCTGCAGTTGAAGCTCACGATCGTGCGAATCGGCGAACGCCGCCACGGCTCCGCGACCATGCTGCAGCACGCCTCCAATTCGCCCGAGCAACGGCAATTCGCCGAAAGCGTCATACGAAGCGTTCAGATCATCGGCGCGGGACGATGATCTGAAGCGACTTTACTTCAGGATGTCGAACGGCGGCCGCTTGTCCAGCGGCGTGATCAGCGGGCCGGAGAACGTGAAGTAGCTTTGCTTTACGTTCCTCGATTTGCACTCGGCGTCCATCGCCGCGTCGCTGGCGCCGGCCGCAGGGTAGCGAACATTGGCCATCACCGCCTCCACCAGCTCGGCGTTCTGCCTTGCTTCGCTGCCCACCGCCTTGAGCTTGTCGAGCGCGGCTTGGGTCTCGGTGTGGATGACGAGGTAGTTGAAGGGCAACATCCCCGGTTCATCGCGGATGCAGTAGAAGATCAGCGTGCGGTCCGCCGCATATGCCTTGGCGGTGGCGAGGATCTGTTGGAAGCGCACCGGCGTGAGCGGTTCGGCGATGGCGGTCGACGGCAAGGCGCCACACACGATGCTGCAGGCAAGAAGCAGGGCGATCGACCGCATGAGTGGAGTGTAGCGCCGATGAGGCTCGGCGGGCTACCGCCCTCCTGCCGCCTCGATCAAGGTCGCGACCTCCCGCTGGCTGCGACGAAGGGCATGCTGCAACGGCGAGACGCCGTCGCGGTCGGCGATGTTGGGATTGGCGCCGGCTGCCAGCACCAGCTTCGTGACCTCGACATGCCTCGGTCCGCCATCGCCCAGGATCACGATCTCGAGCAGGCACGTCCAGCCGAGATTGTTGACGTGGTTCACGTCGATCGGCGTGGTCACAAGGAAAGCGACTGCGTCGACATGCGCGCGCTCGCAGGCGGGTATCAGCGCGTTGCCGCCGAAGCGGTTGCGGATCGAGAAATCGGGGCCCTTCGGCAGCATGAGGCGCAGCATCGCCGTTCGGCCGAGCGTGCCGGCGAGCAGCCAGGGTGTGTCCTGGTTCGCCGCCTGCGCGTTGATGTTGGCGCCGGCATCGATCAACCGGGTCGCGGCGGCGAGATGGTCGCGCTGGACCGCCAGCAGGAGCGGCGTCTGTCCGGCGGCGTTGGGCGCATCGACCGGCGAGCCGGTGGCGATCAGGCGCTCGATGGCCGCCGTGTCGCCGCGCTCGGCAGCCTCGAGCATGGTCTGTGCAGTGGCGGTCATGGGCAGGATCGAAAGGGCGACAAGCGACGCTATGCGCCACAGGGAACGGGCGTGCATGGCGGCTTGCCGCCGCTATTCCGCGTTGCCGTTCTCGCTCGCCTGCGATGGCGGCATGCCAATGGCGTGGTAGCCCGCGTCGACATAATGGATGGTTCCGGTGACGCCGGCGCTGAGGTCGGACAGCAGGTAGAGGCCCGCACCGCCGACGTCGGTCAGCTCGACATTGCGCCGCAGGGGCGACGCCTCGCGCGACACGCGATAGACGTAGCGGGCGCTGCCGATCACTGCGCCGGCCAGGGTGCGCATCGGTCCGGCCGAAATGGCGTTCACGCGCACGCCCTGCGGGCCGAGATCGGCCGCGAGATAGCGCACGCTCGCCTCCAATGCCGCCTTGGCGACGCCCATCACGTTGTAGGACGGCATGACGCGCGTTGCGCCCTCGTAGGTCAGCGTGATCAGGCTGCCGCCCTCGGTCATCAGCGGCAGCGCCCGCCGCGCGATCTCAGTGAAGGAGTAGCAGGAGATAGTGAGGCTGCGCTGGAAGTTGGCCTTGGTGGTGTCGACGTAGCG
Organism: Rhodospirillales bacterium; assembly: GCA_016185145.1. GTDB lineage: Bacteria > Pseudomonadota > Alphaproteobacteria > Reyranellales > Reyranellaceae > Reyranella. The sequence continues at coordinate 15,662 of JACPOB010000076.1, forward strand.
GCCCTTCAGCTCCTCCTTGTCGGAGAAGGCGATCGCGTGGACCACGAAATCGAGCCTGCCCCATTCCTTCTCGAGCCGGGCGAACAGCCGATCGAGGCTCTCCTCGTTCTCGACGTCGGCCTCCTCGACGATCCTGGAGCCGAGCTTCGCGACCATCGGCAGCACGCGCTTGCCGAACGCCGCCCCCTGGTAGGTGAAGGCCATCTCCGCGCCGGCCGCATGCAGCGCCGTGGCAATCCCCCAGGCGATCGAGCGGTCGTTGGCCACGCCCATCACCAGGCCGCGCTTGCCGGCCATCAATTTCGGGACTTCGGGGAGCTCGACCGCCTTGGATGGCGTATGGGTGGAAGAGGGGCTTGCCGCCCCTCCGCCGGAAGCATCGGGGGCGGCCGAGAGGGTCCGGTCGTTGGGCATGATGCCTCTTCTTTTTAGTGGTCGTAACGCGAGAAGAGCAGACAGGCGTTGGTGCCGCCGAAGCCGAAGCTGTTCGACATCACGGTGTGCAAGCCGGCATTGTCGATGCGCTGGCGCGCCACCGGATAGTCGCCGACACCAGGATCGACATTCTCGACGTTGGCAGAGGCCGCGACGAAGTCTTCCTTCAGCATCAGCAGCGAGTAGACTGCCTCGTGCGCGCCGGTGGCCCCCTGGCTGTGGCCGGTCAGCGACTTGGTCGAGCTGACGGCCGGCAGCTTGTTGTTGCCGAAGACGGTGCGGATGGCGTCGAGCTCGGTGATGTCGCCCACCGGCGTGGAGGTGCCGTGGGTGTTGATGTAGTCGACCGGGGCGTTGCGCCGCGCCGCGCCCGGGAAGCCGTCGACAGCGAGCTTCATGCAGCGCACGGCGCCTTCGCCGGACGGCGCTACCATGTCGGCGCCGTCCGAGGTGGCGCCGTAGCCCACGACCTCGGCATAGATCTTGGCGCCGCGCGCGCGGGCCACTTCCAGGTCTTCCAGCACCAGAATGCCGCCGCCGCCGGAGATCACGAACCCGTCGCGGTCCTTGTCGTAGGCGCGGCTCGCCCGCTCCGGCGTGTCGTTGTACTTGGACGACATCGCGCCCATGGCGTCGAACAGCACCGACAGGGTCCAGTCGAGCTCCTCGCCGCCACCCGCGAACATGCGGTCGGCCTTGCCGAGCTGGATGCATTCGACGGCGTTGCCGATGCAGTGCGCCGAGGTCGAGCAGGCCGAGCTGATCGAGTAGGAGAGCCCCTTGATCTTGTAGGCGGTCGCGAGGTTGGCCGAGACGGTGCTCGACATGGCGCGCGGCACCATGAACGGACCCACGCGCTTGGGGCCCTTCTCCTTGGCGATGATGGCCGACTGCACGATGGCGCCGGTGGTCGGGCCGCCCGAACCCGCGACCAGGCCGGTGCGCTCGTTGGAGATCTCGGCCTCGCCGAGGCCCGCGTCCGCGATCGCCTCCTTCATGGCGAGATAGGCGAAGGCGGCGCCATCGCCCATGAAGCGGCGCAGGCGGCGGTCGACCAGCTCGTCGACGTTCATCTTGAGCGTGCCGGCGACCTGGCTGCGGAAGCCGAGCTCCTTGTACTGCGGCACGAACTCGATGCCGGACTTGCCGTCCCGCAACGACTGCGTGACCTCGGCGGCGTTGTTGCCGATCGAAGAGACGACTCCCAGGCCGGTGACGACGACACGTTTCATGCGCTCAGCTCGCTGCAGCCGAAATTTCAGCGGCGTCCTGGAACAGTCCGACCTTGAGGCCGGTGGCCTCGTAGACCGGCTTGCCGTCGGCATGCACGAAGCCGTCGGCGATGCCCAGGACCAGCTTGCGCAGCATCACGCGCTTGAGATGCACATGGAAAGTGAGCTTCTTGACCGTCGGCACGATCATGCCGGTGAACTTGACCTCGCCCACGCCCAGCGCCCGGCCGCGGCCGGGGGCCTTCATCCAGCCCAGGAAGAAGCCCAGGCACTGCCACAGGGCGTCGAGCGGCAGGCAGCCCGGCATCACCGGGTCGCCCTTGAAATGGCAGTCGAAGAACCAGAGGTCCGGCTTGATATCGAGCTCGGCCACGATCTCGCCCTTGCCGAACTGGCCGCCGGTCTCGGCGATCCTCACGATCCGATCGAGCATCAGCATGGGCGGCAACGGCAATTGCGCGTTGCCCGGCCCGAACAGCCGCCCCCGCGCGCACTCGATCAGGTCCTCGAAAGTGTAGCTGCTCTTCTTGTCGCTCACGCTCACCGTCCCACGCCGCCCGAATCCGGGATCGCAGCCAGAATAAGGAGGCCCGCCGTCCAGCGCAAACCGCCGAATCGGGGTCAGACGGCCCTTTTCAGGCCGCTTTTGGCTGCTTACATATGGGCGTCACAATGTCCGGTACCAGCCCTGACTTCACCGCTCGCCTGCGCGAGGCCGGTTTGCGTCCCACCCGCCAGCGGGTGGCTTTGGCGCGCCTGCTGTTCGAGGGCGAGCACCGGCATGTCACGGCCGAAAGCCTGCATGCCGAGGTCAAGGCGACCCGCATGCCGGTATCGCTGGCCACCGTCTACAACGCGCTGAACCAGTTCCGCGACGCCGGGCTGCTGCGCGAGGTCGTGGTGGCGCCGGGCCGTTCCTATTTCGACACCAATACCGGCCATCACCATCATTTCTTCGTCGAGAACGACGGCGAGCTGCACGACTTCCCGTCCGACAAGGTGACCATCGCCGGCCTGCCGACCCCGCCCAAAGGCACTCGCATGTCGAGGGTCGACGTCATCGTGCGCGTGCGCCGCTAGCGCCGTTCAAGGCGCTACTTGCGAGTCGCTTGCAGTTCTTAGAACTGTTCTAAACAACTTGACGGAGTCGCGCCGGCTGGACCAATATCGCGCCGCCAGATCGGCCGCGCGCCGGTCGCCTAGCCTTAAATACCAAGGAGAAAAGCCATGGCGAACCTCAAGGGATCCAAGACCGAGGACAATCTGAAGGCGGCGTTTGCCGGCGAGAGCCAGGCGAATCGCCGCTATCTCTACTTTGCCCAGAAGGCCGACGTCGAAGGCTACAACGATGTCGCCGCCGTGTTCCGCTCGACGGCGGAAGGCGAGACCGGCCATGCGCACGGCCATCTGGAATTCCTCGAAGTGAGCGGCGATCCGGCGACCGGCCTGCCGATCGGCGCGACCTCGGCCAACCTCAAGGCGGCGATCGCCGGCGAGACGCACGAGTACACCGACATGTACCCGGGCATGGCCCGCACCGCGCGCGAGGAAGGCTTTGCCGAGATCGCCGACTGGTTCGAGACCCTGGCGAAGGCCGAGAAGAGCCACGCCGGCCGCTTCCAGAAGGCCCTCGACACGATGGCCTGAGCCTTTTCGGGCTTTATAAGAAGGGGGCCCTTACCGGGTCCCCTTTTTCGTCCTGCTACACGATTGACCGATCGAGAACGGCACTGACATGCGCGAAGGCAGCCTCGAAGCCCCCGTCCGCCATGCCCTGGACTGGCAGAACCCGTGGTTCTGGGATGAGAAAGCACTCGAGAAGGAGATGGAGCGCGTCTTCGACATCTGTCACGGCTGCCGGCGCTGCTTCAATCTCTGCGATTCCTTCCCGCGCCTGTTCGATCTCATAGACAACGGCCCGACGGGCGAGCTCGACGGCGTGAAGAAGGAGGACTACGCCTCGGTCGAAGAAGCCTGCACGCTCTGCGACATGTGCTTCATGACCAAGTGTCCGTACGTGCCGCCGCATGAATGGGCGCTCGATTTCCCGCATCTCATGCTGCGCCATCGCGCCGTGAAGGCGCGCAAGGACGGCGTCGACTTCGTCGAGGCCCAGCTGGCCGACACCGACCGCATGGGCCGGCTCGGCACCTTCACAGCCGGCATCGCCAACTTCGTGAGCGACGAGCACAACAAGATCACCCGTCCGGCCCTGGAGAAATGGGCGGGCATCCATCACGGCGCGCGCCTGCCCAAATATGCCGGCGAGACCTTCGTGATCCGCGCTGCGCGCGAAGGCGTGGAGCTGAACGAGGCCGCGCCGGCCTTCGGCAAGCGCAAGGCCGTGCTCTATGCCACCTGCTACGTGAACTTCAACAACACCGGCATCGGCGCGGCGGCGCGCGCGGTGCTGGCCCGGAACGGCGTGGCAACCGAGGTCGTTCATCCTCATTGCTGCGGCATGCCGAAGCTCGAGCTGGGCGATCTCGAAGGCGTCGCCGCCGCGGCCCGCCAGGTGACGGATGCCCTGCTGCCCTGGGTCGACAAGGGCTACGACGTGATCGCGCTGACGCCCTCCTGCGCGCTGATGCTGAAGTTCGAATGGCCGCTGATCATGCCCAAGGATGCTGCGGTCGACCGATTGTCGCAGGCGACGTTCGACATCTCCGAATACGTCGTCGACATCGCCAAGAAGGAAGGCCTCGCGCCCGGCCTGGAGACGATCGAGGGCGGCGTCAGCGTCCATCTGGCCTGCCATGCACGGGCGCAGAACATGGGCGCCAAGGCGGCCGAGATGCTGCGCCTGGTGCCCAAGACGCGCGTCGCCGTGATCGAGCGCTGCAGCGGCCATGGCGGCATCTGGGGCGCGCGCACCGAGAATTTCGAGACCGCGGTGAAGGTCGGCAAGCCCGCCGCCCAGGCCGCGATCAAGAACGACACCAGCTTCGTCGCGTCGGAGTGCCCGCTGGCCGCCGATCACCTGATGCAGGTGATGGAGATGACGGCGGGCGACCAGACGCTGAAGCCTTCGCGCGCCAATCATCCCATCGAGTTGATGGCGCAGGCCTACGGACTGACGGTGAAACCATGACGCCGCGTGCAATCGAAGTGTCCGCCATCCTGCCGCTCACCGAATACGTGAAGGTGCGGGCCGAGCGCCGGCGGCAGATTTCCGAGATCAAGAAGAACCGCCGGCTGGAGGTCGGGCCGTTTGCGACCTTCTACTTCGAATCCTACGAGACCATGCTGCACCAGGTGCACGAGATGCTCTTCATCGAGAAGGGCGGCCCGGCGCAGATCCCCGACGAGCTCGCGGCCTACAATCCGCTGATCCCTCAGGGCAGCGAGCTGGTCGCCACGGTGATGTTCGAGATCGACGATCCGGTGCGCCGCGGGCGTGTCCTCGCGACCTTGGGCGGCGTCGAGGATCGGGCCTTCATCCGCGTCGGCGGCGAGATGATCCGTGGTGTCCCCGAAGGCGACCAGGAGCGCTCGCGCGAGGACGGCAAGGCCTCGTCGGTGCAGTTCATCCGCTTCGCCTTCACCGCGGCCCAGGTCGCGGCGTTCCGCGTCGTCGTCGGAGACGTCGTGGTCGGCTTCGACCATCCCAACTACGGCCACATGGCGGTGATGCCGCAGGCCGTGCGACAGGCGCTGTCGGCCGACTTTTCGTGATTCTTCCGGACCGCGCGCCGGCGGTCAGTAGGCCGTCCGCAGCACGAGCACGACCGGATCGCCTGGCATGTTGGCCGGGATCGGCGGAAAGGGCGCGGCGCTGCGGATGGCTTCCAGCTCGGCGGCGTCGACGGCGGGTCGGCCGCTCGATGTGCTGATGCTGACGCCGAGCAGCGAGCCGTCGCGCGCCAGCGTGACCCGCGTCACGACCATGCCCGTCTGATTGGCGGCGCGCGCCCTGAGGCTTCTGTCCCGATAGGGCGCGAGATGGCGATGGACGCGCGACAGATAGTCGTTGCGCTGCCGGCCTTGTCCGGCGAGCAGGTCCGCCGGGTTGGGACCGGGCAGGGGTGCGGGTATCGACGCCGGCGCCTCGGTGGGCGGCCGATACTGCGCCGGCGGGCCGGGCCGCGGCGGCATCGGCTGCGTGCGTGGCACCGGCCTCGGCGGCGCGCCAGCTGGCGGCTTGGCGAATTCGCGCGAGGTCGGCGGCGGCGGCGGCTCGGGTACCGGCGGCACGGAGAACTCGTAGATCGGCAGTGTCGGCACCGGCTCGGGCTGCGGCGTGGCGCGCGACCGTTGCGACGGCTGAGCCGGCTCGCTCGAGGGCTGCGCGGGCGCCAGCGCCTGCTGTTCGGGCTCGCGGCTGGGCTCGGTCGACGGGGCCGGGCTCGCCGCCAGCGATTCGGCTGGCGGGCCGATCCTTGCCGGATCCTGCAGGCCGACATTCGACGGCGAGCTGTCGAACATGACCATGATCGGCTCTTCCGGCGATTCGGGCGGCTGCAAAGGTGAAAGCCACCAGATGCCGACCCCGACCAGCGCATGCAGGACCACCGCCAGGGCCACGGCGGCCGGCGGCATGTGCTGCTCCACGCGTGGCTGGACGATGCTGGCGTCGGTCACGGTGGTCCCGTTCTACGTCCGCAGGCCGGTGGCGGCCAAGCTGGCGCCCGGCCTCTCAGTTTCGCCTGAAGTTGAGCGGCAGGATGAAGGTGTGCTGGGCCCCCGGAATGTCGTCGGGCAACGGCATGTACGGGCCGGCCGCACGGACCATGCTGACGGTGAAGCTGTCCAGCGTCGACGATCCGCTGGAACGGCTGACGCCGGCATCGACGAGCCGACCGTCACGGGCAATCGTGATTCGCAACACGACGGTCCCCGCCTCGGCCGTGGCGTTGCGCACGAACTGCTGATGCTGCGACAGCTTCTGGGCGACGTACCAGAGGTATTGGTCTTCCAGACGCTTGTTGCCGTAGGTCTGGGCGGGATTGACGAGATTCGGCGCTTGGCGCGAAGCCTGCTGGTCGCTCGGCGGCGGTGGCAGATTGGAGAGCGGCGAGGATTTCAAGGCCTGCTGCTGTTGCGGCCGAGGCGCCGGCGGTGGCGCCGGCTGGACGCGGGGCTGGGTCGGCGGCGGCGCCTGGGGAGCGGGCGGCGGCGGCGCGGGCGGCCTCGGGACTTCCTGAGAGGTGACCGGTGGCGGCGGCGCATCGAGCGGCGGCAGCTCGCTTTCGAGCGTACGCGCCGGCGGTGGCGGAGGAGGCGGGGGCGGCGGCGTGGCAAGCGCCTGCTGCTGCTCGACCTTGGGGGGCTCGGGCTGCGTCGCTTCCTGGGCCGGGGTCTCGGGCTTGGGCGGCGTGGGCTGCTCGGTGCCCGGGGTCGTCGCCTTGGGATCGGGATTGGGGGAGAACGGCGTCAAGCCGAGGCGCATCGGCGACGTGGGGGCGGCGGGCGCGGGCGTTGGCGCTGTGGGCACTGGCGCTGCGGGCACTGCAGACCGGGCCGGCGGTTCGGGTGTGGGCGGCGGTTGCGGCGGCTCGGCTGGCTTCGGGACTTCCTGCTCCATCGTGATGGCGATCACGTCGGGCGTGGTGTCGACATAGCGCAGTGGGGAGATCCAGTAGAGCGCGGCCGCGACGGCAAGGTGCAGTGTCGTCGTCATCGCCACGGCGACGGGCGACATATGGTCGGAGCGCGCGTAGGAGAGGCTTACTGCGTGGGCCACGGTGACCCCGTTTCTACGTCCCGGCCGCGGGGGCCGCTAGGGGCTCGTCACAGAGGTTTTGGCGGTTGATCGGCCTCGATCCGCTACGGTGACAGCATTGCCTGCACGTCGGTCGAGCGACGCAAGCCATGGTATGACGGCGGTGGCGGCTCCCAGATATGGCCCCTCCTGGAGCCTCAAAAGTCGCAATAAAAGAACCCGGCCTCGCCGGCGGATTGCTGCGATGCTGATGTGAACGGTAGTTATTGACAAGCACTTCTGTTCTCATTAGAGTGCGAGCATCCAGCGTGAGGGCAGCAGAAAATCCAGAAGATTCACACGCCGAGCCGCTAGTTTATCGGCTCGGATTTATAGACGCCCCACATGCCGGTGCGTTCGATCCAGCCGCTGACGCCGGCCGCCCTGACCCGGCACCAGTCGCCCGTACAGGAGCGGATTTCGCCCACCACCTCGGGCTCGAGCTTGGCCACGACCTCGGCCGAGGTTGCCGGCGTCTTGTGCAGGGCGGCAGGCTTGGCCGCGATGATGAAGGAGCGCTTGCCGCTCAGCAGGCTCTGATGGACCCAGCCGCTCGCCCCCTGCCAATCGCGGATTTTCCGCCAATTCTCGAACTCGGCGACGATCTCGACCGGCATGCTCTTGCGCTTGAAGACCCAGTCGACCGGGTAGCGCGAACCGGGGCCGGTGCGGACATTGACTTCGTCGGACCGGAGCGAGGCGAAGCGGGGAATCGGCAGGCCCGAGCCCTTCCGTTGCTGGGCGCTGGTCGACTTGTCGCCGGCCTGCGGGGCGGCCGCCACGGGCAGGCCGAAGGCCGCCAATGCGACGAAGCTAGCCCAAAGCCGGACCGACGATCGGATTCCCATCGACGCCTATATACCTCAAATCTCCGCGTCGGGCGACAACCACTTGAAAGAATGGGCTTTTTCGTCCCAGGGCGCGATATGTCCCGTGGCTGGACAAGGCGCGCTTTGTATTGCTAATCGGGCTCATCCCCTGACGCGCCAGCCGGTCCCGATTACATGCCGACAAGTTCCAAGAAAAAGCCGCTGGTGATCGTCACCCGGAAGCTGCCGGATGCGATCGAGACCCGGCTGATGGAGCTGTTCGATACGCGGCTCAACGCCGACGACAAGCCGCTGACCTCGGCCCAGCTCGTCGAGGCGGTGAAGACGGCCGACGTGCTGGTGCCCACCGTGACCGACCGTATCGACAGCCGCGTCCTGTCGCAGGCCGGGCCGCGGCTGAAGCTGATCGCTTCTTTCGGCACCGGCGTCGACCATATCGACCTCGACACCGCCCGCCAGCGCGGCATCACCGTCACCAACACGCCGGGCGTGCTGACCGAGGACACCGCCGACATGACCATGGCGCTGGTGCTGGCGACGGCGCGGCGCATGGGCGAGGGCGAGCGCATGGTGCGCGCCAGCCAATGGACGGGCTGGAGCCCGACGGCGATGCTGGGGGCCAGACTGCTCGGCAAGCGCATGGGCATCGTCGGCATGGGCCGCATCGGCCAGGCGGTGGCGCGCCGCGCGCGCGGCTTCGGCCTCGCCATCCACTATCACAACCGCAAGCGCGTCCATCCCGAGATCGAGCGCGAGCTCGAGGCGACCTACTGGGAGAGCCTCGACCAGATGCTGGCGCGCATGGACATCGTGTCGGTGAACTGCCCGCACACGCCCGCGACCTTCCATCTGCTCTCGGCGCGGCGGCTGAAGCTGATGAAGCCTACGGCTATCATCGTCAACACCGCGCGCGGCGAGGTGATCGACGAGAACGCCTTGGTGCGCATGCTGAAGGCGGGCGAGCTCGCCGGCGCCGGCCTCGACGTCTACGAGCACGAGCCGCAGGTCAATCCCAAGCTGCTCGAGCTCGATCGCGTCGTGCTGCTGCCGCACATGGGCTCGGCCACCCTGGAAGGCCGCATCGACATGGGCGAGAAGGTGCTGATCAACATCAAGACCTTCGCCGACGGCCACAAGCCGCCGGACCGGGTTCTGGCGACCATGTTCTGATTTCGTGCCGGACCGCGGATCTCCAGGTCCGCTCATTTCTTCCGGACCGCGCGCTTCTTGCGCGCTCATGATCATGAGCGAGCTGGAAGCTCGCGGTCCGGAAGACCATGATCATGAGCGGGCCTGGAGGCCCGCGGTCCGGCAAGACTAAAGATCCCCCTCCACCATTTCCCTCCGCCGATCCTGGATCAGCACGTCGCGCGTCGAGCGGCCGATCTGGGCGCCGAGCAGGATGGTCAGCGCGGTCCAGTACATCCAGACCATGATGGCGGCGAAGCCCGCCGTGGCGCCGAAGGCCGAGGTGAGCTGCGTCACCTCGAAGTAGTAGACCAGCGCGCGGTTGCCGGTGGCGAACAGCAGCGCATTCACCGCGCCGCCGATCAGTGCATAGCGCCAGGGCACGCTGCCGCTCGGCAACCACTTGTAGATCAGGGTGAAGAACCCCGACAGCAGCCCGTAGTGGACGAACCCCGATATGGCCGGCCCGATCCACACGCCCAGCACCGGGAACTTCTCCAGCGCGCCGGCATAGGCCGAGAGCAGCACGCTCGCCAGGATGACCGCGATCAGCAGCAGGCCGAGCACGACCATCATCGCCAGCGCCAGCAATCGCGACTGCACGGTCGCCACCACCGGCTGGAACGGGCTCACCGGATGCAGCACGTGGACCGCGGGCGTGCTCCAGATGGCGTTGATGCTGTCGTCGAGCTCGACGAAGACGCGGCTGCCCGTATAGACCAGCACGACCGCGCCGATGATGGCGGCCATGCCGCCGCCCCGGAACAGATCCTGCGAGGCATAGCGCTGGATGCCCGCAAGCTGGTCGGGCTGCAACACCGTGCCGAGCGCATCGAATACCGCTTGTTGCGCCATCAGCCGTCCCACGATCGGTTCGGCCACGGCGATGCTGAAGATCATGATCGGGCCGATGGCGAACATGGTGTAGAAGGCCATGGCCGCGGCCGAGGTCGACAGCCGGTTGGTGAAGAAGCCCAGGCCCACCGAATAGGCGATGCTCCAGAGCGTGCGCGGCAGGGAAAGCGGGGTCATCGTCAGCGCAGATGGGCGATGGCGTTGGCGTAGTAGGCGAGCACGGGCCGTTCGGCGGCCACCGCCGCGAACAGGCCCTCTTGCGGCTCGTCGATCAGACGACGCAGCTCCAGCATGCGCAGTCCGACGTCGAAGGCATAGTCGCGGTCACCGCGCGGCAGGTAGAGCTTGGCGCCGCGACCCTCGAAATGCGCCATCAGGTCGGCGGCGCGAACCTTCAGCTCCAGCTCGTCCAGCGGCTCGCGGGCCTCCAGCAGCACGGTGGCGATCACCGACACCGGCAGCACCGGCACCAAGCGGGCGATCTCGCCCATCACGTCCTTGGCCAGCCGGCCGATGACCTCGAATCGCTGGTCCTTGTCGAGGCTGCGCAGGTCGCCGCCGGATGCCGCCGCATTGCGGTCGAGCCAGTCCCGGGCGGATATGAGGCCGCCGAAGTTCACGCAGGCATAGCCGAACCGGTACCAGCGGCCGCGCAGCATCAGGCCGAGCTGGCTCAGCCAGAAGCCGAGCGCCGTGCGCATGGCGAAGAGCGCGCTGCGCCGCGGCAGGTCCTTGTCGAGCGAGCGCAGCAGGGTGCGGTCCTCGAGCACGCGGTCGTAGTTCAGCGCCACGGGCACGAAGACGATGTCGTGGCCGCCCTTGGGATCGAACGATTTCAGCATGTAGTCGAACAGGCCGAGCTTGGGCTCGCGCAGCCGGCCGTCGCGCGACAGGCCGCCCTCGGGGTACATCGCCTGGGCGACGCCAGCCTCGGTCGCCATGTGCACGTAGCGCTCCAGCACGCGGCGATAGATCGGGCTGTTGGAGTTGCGGCGCACGAAGTAGGCGCCCATGGAGCGGATGAGCTGCTGCAACGGCCAGATGCGCGCCCACTCGCCGACGGCGTAGCTGAGCGCGGTGCGCTCGGCCGCCAGGAAGGCCACCAGCACATAGTCCATGTTGCTGCGGTGGTTCATGACGAACACCACCGTGGTGCCGGGCGAAACGCCCGCCATGGTGCGCTCGTCGGCGAAGCCCAGGCGCACGCGGTAGAGAAAACGGGCGATGGCGCGGGCGATCGAATAGCCCAGGCGGAAGTATATGTAGGCGTTGAAGGTAGGCACGATCTCGCGCGCATAGCGATGGACCTCGGTCATCGCCACTTCGCGCGGCAGGTTGTTGGCGCGGGCATAATCGTTGGCGGCGGCGACCACCAGCGGGTCGTAGACCAGGCGGTCGATCAGGACCTGCCGCTTGGTGAGCTGGAACGGCTTTATCTCGACGGCCAGCCGCTGGTTGACGCGGTCGATCAGCCGGTTGAGGCGGCGACGCACGAACCAGCGACCGCTCGGGATCAGCAGCCGGTCGAGCAGCGACCAGGCCGCGAAGAGGGCGATCGCGGCGAACAGCCAGAGCGGAACGGTGACCGGCTCGCCCATCGGTTCGCGTATCCGCCGTTCAGTATTGCTTCAGGGTGAAGCCCGCATAGAGGCACATGGCCGAGGCGGCCACGAGGATGATCGTCGTGCCCGTCGCGCCGATCACGCGGCCGAGCGGAATGAAACCAAGCAGGCCGCCGGCGTGCAGCACGCGCGATAGCAGCAATACCAGCGACACGATCGCGATCGGCCAGTAGCCGTAGTAGTCGCTGGCGACATAGATCAGCACCAGGCAGAGCGGCACGAACTCCATGAAATTCCCGTGCGCCCGGATCGCCGCCAGCATCTCGGGATCGCCGCCGTCGCCCAGCCATATCTTCTTCTGCATGCGCAGACGGCCGACGCTCACCGTCAGGGACACGGCAAGCAATCCCAACAACCCTGCGCAGACGAAAAACACCGGCATCCGACAGCCTCCCCCTGATCGCCCGCATTGTATGGCCATATTGATCAGGGCCAAAGCGGCGCGGGCGGGGGAAGCAATCTCGATCATCGTCGTCATGTTCCTCTCCCCCGCTAGGGCCCCGCTAGGGGGAGAGGCTAGGAGAGGGGGCTACGAAGGCTGTTTGTAACCCCCTCTCCCAACCTCTCCCCCTAGCGGGGGAGAGGAGCATGATTCATTAGCGAGCCGGAGGCTCTGTTGCGCATGTGTGGGTCCGCAAGATCATGAAGATCAGGCCACGGCGCTCCACACTGTCCAGCGGTCCTTCTCGACGACCGGCCCGGCGGCTGGCAGCTGCTTGTCGATGCAGGCAATCAGCTCTGCGAGCTCCTTGTCGTCGAGGTCATGGAGGATCGAGCGGCCCGTGCGCTTGGCGAGGTCCTGCTCCAGCTTCTGCCAGCCCCCATGGACCTTGCGGACTTCCCAAAGCACCGTCGTCCCGACCTTGACGAAGCCTGCGGCGTCGAGCGCGGCGCGGACCGCCGCATCCGTCGGTCGGCGCCCCGTCTCGATGGCCAGCAAGCGCGGAAAGCACTCGAAGAAATAGCCTCGCAGGTGCTCGGCCGAGCCGGGCAGCCGCACGTCATCCAGCGTCCGGTCCTGCACGACCAAGGTGCCGCCGGGGGCGAGCACGCGCCGCGCTTCGCCGAAGCATGGTCCGTAGTCCCGCAGGTGGTGGATCAGGGCGCGCTGGAAGACGATGTCGGCCGAGGCCGCCGGCAGGCCGGTGGCGGCGGCATCGCCCTGCTGAAAGGAGACATCGGCGCGCCCGGCGGATTGCTCGCGCGCGGCGTCGACCATCGCCCGGGAGAAGTCGACGCCCGTGACGGTGCGGGCGCCGAGCTCGCGCCACGCCCGGGAATAGATGCCGCCGCCACAACCGATGTCGGCGACCCGCTTGTCGGAAGGATCGACGATCCGGCGCATGGCGTCCTTCCAGCCGGTGTCGGCGCGCCGGCTGGCATAGGTGTTGCGATTCGCCCGGGAATGAAAGTCGATCGCCATGGGGCGAGCGTAGCCGGCGCCGCTGCGACCTCAAATATACGATTCAGCGAGGCGCTATATCTCTCTCATATGACCGCTTCGAGCGCGGCGACGAAGCGGTCGAGCTCGTCCTCGGTGTTGTAGACATGCACCGAGGCGCGCATCACGTTCAGCAGGCCGCGGCCCTTGAGATCGAGGCGCGAGGAGAACTGGGTCGAGACGGTGACGTTGATCGCCTGCTCGCGCAGCCTGGCCTTGAGCTCGTTGTGGTCCTTGCCGTCGACCGCGAAGGTCACGATGCCGCCTTTCACCTTGCCGAGATCGGTGAGCTCGACTCCCTTCAGGGTCGCGAGCCGCGCGCGCAGGCCGTCGGCCAGTTCGCGCAGGCGGGCCCAGATCGGCTCCATGCCGAGCTCGTTGATCTGGTCGGCGGCGACCTTCAGTCCGATGACGCCGGCGAAATAGCGCTCCCAGTTCTCGAAGCGCCGGGCGTCGTCGCGCACCGTGTAGGCGTTGTCCTCGGTCCACTTGGCGGCGTGGTTGTCGAGCAGCAGCGGCTCGATATGCGCCGTCGTCGCGCGCTTGGCGTAGAGGAAGCCGGTGCCGCGCGGCCCGCGCATGTACTTGCGGCCCGTCACCGACAGGAAGTCGCAGCCGATCCTGCGGACATCGACCGGCAACTGGCCGACCGACTGGCAGGCGTCGAGCAGGTAGAGCACCCCGGCGTCGTTGGCGATCTTGCCGACGGCCTCCGCCGGCTGCACCAGGCCGCCCTGGGTCGGGACGTGCGAGATCGACACCAGCCTGGTGCGCTTGTCGATCGCCCGTTCGAGCGCGCCGAGATCGATCTGGCCGTAATTGTCGTCGGGCACCACGACGATCTCCGCGCCGGTCTTCTTGGCCACCTGCAGGTAGGAGATGTAGTTCGACGAATATTCGCTGACGCAGGTCAGGATGCGATCGCCCGGCTTGAAGTCGAGAGAATAGAAGGCGAGGTCCCAGGCCCGGGTGGCGTTCTCGACGAAGGCGATTTCGTCGGCCTCGGCGCCGATCACCTTCGCCACCGCCGGATAGAAACTCTCCAGCTCGTCATGCGCCTTGGCGGCCGCCTCGTAGCCGCCGATCTCGGCCTCGAGCTGCAGATGGTTCAACGTGGCGTCGAGGGTGCGCTGGCTCGGCAGGGCGGCGCCGGCGGCATTGAGGTGCAGGACGTGGGCGCAGCCGGGCGTCTCTGCGCGCAGCCGGGCAAGATCGAGGGTCACGTCAACAGCTCCTCTGTTGTATGATCGGGTGCATGTCGTTGTCCGGCACCGTGTTGCGTTTCGTCCTGCCTAGAGCGGCGCCCGAGCCGGAGCAACTGACCATTGTTCATGCAGGCGATACCCTGCCTGTGACCTTCGTGCGCAGCGGCCGCGCCCGCCGGGTCTCCCTGCGGGTGGATGCTGCCCATCGGCGCATCCTGCTGACGGCGCCCCTGCGCATGTCGCGGGCGACGGCCGTGGGTTTCGCCGAAAGCCAAGCCGGCTGGATCGCCGCCCGCCTGAAAAGGCTGCCGGCCCGCCGGCCGTTCGCCGACGGCGCCGAGGTGCCGCTGTTCGGCGAGCCGCATCTCATCCGCCATCGCGCCGACAGGCGCGGCACGGTGTGGCGTGAGCCAGGCGAGATCCATGTCGCCGGCCGGACCGAGCATCTGCCGCGGCGGCTGCGCGACTGGCTGACCGCCGAGCTGCGGCGGCGGCTGGTACCCCTGGTCCACGCCAAGGCCCTGCGCGCGGGACGGCCGTTCAGGCGCATCAGCGTGCGCGACACGCGCTCGCGCTGGGGAAGCTGCGGGCCGGACGGCGGTCTGTCGTTCTCCTGGCGTCTGGTGTTCGCGCCGCCCGAGGTGCTGGACTACCTAGTGGCGCATGAGGTCGCCCATCTCGTGCACCACAACCACGGCCCGCGCTTCTGGGCGCTGGCGCGCGAACTCTGCGACGGCCCGATGGAGCTGCCGCAGGCATGGCTCAAGGCCAACGGCGAGACGCTGCTGCAGTACGGGGCGTGAAGCACAACGCCTCAACGTCCATCGCCCTCCCTCATATTCCTCTCATTCATGTTCCTCTCCCCCTTGGGGGAGAGGCTAGGTGAGGGGGTGCAACGCGAAAGCTGTCTCCTGCATCACCCCCTCACCCAACCTCTCCCCCAAGGGGGAGAGGAGCATGAGAGAAGAGTATGAGAGGTGGAGGTGAGACGTGAGAGATGAGATTGGGCAGAGTGGCGCGTTCGCGAATCTCTACTCCGCCGCGACCTTGGCCCGCTCCCCGTTCAGCACCGCCGCCGCTTCCTTGGCCACCACGGTGCCCTCGAAGAAGCTCGGGTTCTGCTGGCCCCACAGGCGCACGGCGTTGGTGAAGGTGAAGTCGCGGAAGTCGGCGGGCGTGATCAGCTTGTCCTCGACCAGCTCGTGCGCCTCGGGCACGGGGCTCAGCATGTCGGGCACGTCGAAGTGGCCGATGTCGGAGCTGAAGATCGCGTTGATGCGCGCGCCGAACGGATTGGCCTTGCCGAAGGCCGTGACGTTCATGCGGTCGTCGGCTTCGCAGCCGAAGTAGTAGGGCCGGGCGTAGAGGTCGACCCAGTCCTCCTTGCGCGCGATCTTGCACGCGGCGAAGTCGTCGAGCACCGGCATGCCGCCGGTCGCCTCGTCCTCTTCCTTGGACGGCCACCCGTCGCGCTTGTCGAGCTCGGCCGCGATCTCCTCGTAGCCATACTTGTCGACCAGGCTCCTGAGCATCTTTCGGTCGAGCTTCTTGGGATCCATGTAAGCGATGCCCTTGGCGCCGCGCCGCTCCCAGTGCTCGATCAGGTCGGCGAAGAGCTGGCAGCCCCAGCCCACGCCGCCCTCGAGGAAGGCGAAGTTGAGGTCGGGGAAGCGCCGCGTCACGCCGCCCAGGAACAGCCCCTTGGCGATCGAATGGCCGGCCGCCGCGAAGTGGCCGATATGGTTGAAGGTGAAGTTGCTGGGCGAATTGCGCAGGCCAAAGCCGCGGCCGCCGGCATGGAAGGTGGGCGCGACGCGCAGCTCGCGGCACTTCTGCCAGACCTGGTCGTAGTCATGCTCGCTGTCGATGCCGAGGTTCTCGTAGGTCACGGCGAAGCGGCCGAGCGGAAGGTCTAGATCCTTGGCCATCGGCACCCGGCGCGGGACGCCGCCGCCGAACATGCCGACCTTGGCCCCGAGCTCCTTGGTGCAGAACTCGAGCTCGGCGATCGCTTCCTCGGGCGTGAACATCGGGATCACGGCCGCCGGCGTCAGCCGATCGCTGAGCTTGGCGAAGTATTCATGGGTGACGATGTTGAAGCCGCGCACCACGGCGCGCCTGGTCTCGTCGTCGGGGATACGCGGGATGCTGAGGCCGGCGGTCGGATAGATCACGCCGAAGTCGATGCCGAGCTCGTCGAGCCGGTCGTAGAGCATGCGCGGCATCATCGCGGTGGCGCGATCGAGCGTGTTCGTGGTCTGGCGGCTCCAGTAGCCTTCCATGGCGATGCCGCGCTGCTTGCGCTCGGCGATCGAAAGGTTGAGCGCATCGGGAATGCGGCGCTGCGAGGCGAGGAAACCATCGGCCGACTTGTCGCCTGCGACCTTGCGCATGCGTTCGGCGAAGACCGGGCCGTACTCGATCCAATGGCCGTCGGCGTCGATGATGGGATGCTTTACGCTGGAACGAACTTCTGCGGGGCTGCGATGAGAACTCATGCCGGCCTCCTGGGAGCTGTCAATTCGCCAGATTAGCCCGTAAACGCTAGTCCCCCCGCCGGCACGACGCAACCTAACCGAACCTGCCAGGATCGCAGGCCTGCAATGTCGGCGGCAGGTCCTCGCCCATCATCTGGCGTGCGATCAGCCGGCCCGTCGCCGCGGCGAGCGTCAGCCCGACATGCTGATGGCCGTAGCCGCAATAGACATTGGCGAGCCGGGGTGCGCGACCGATCGCCGGGCGGAAGTCGGGCAAGCTCGGTCGTTCGCCGATCCAACGGCTGAGTTCTGCGCCGCCGACGCTGGGGAAGATGTCCTTGAGATGCCGCACCAATAGATCCGCGCGATGCCACGACGGCGGCTGGTGCGGCGCGGCGAGCTCGACGGTGCCGGCGACGCGCAGGCCTTCCTCCATCGGCGTGATGAAGAAGCCGCGCTCGGCCGGACTGACCGGCAGCTCGAAGCGCACATTGTCGGGCGCCAGCATGACGTGATAGCCGCGCTCGGCGACCAGCGGCGCATTGAAGCCCAGCAGTCGCGTCAGCTCGCTCGAGGCGCGGCCGGCGGCGATCACCACGGCCTTGGCGACCAGGCTCTGGTCGGTGGTCTGCACGGACGTCACGCGATTGCCGTCGCGGCCGAAGCCGCGCACGCGGCTGCGCAGGATCGTGCCGCCGTCGGCCGCGAAGCGCTCGGCGAGCGTCGCCACCACCCGGTAGGGATTGATGGTGTGCATGCCGTGCGGGTAGTAGACGCCGCGCACGATGTGCTGGCTGAGGCCCGGCGCCAGCGCGCGCGCGCGGTTGCCGTCGACGATCTCGAACACCGTGCCCTTGGCGTCCTGCAGCGCGCGCTCCTCCGCGCCCGACGCGAAGGCCGCCTCGCTTTCGTAGACGTAGAGCGCACCCCGGGTCTTGAAGAGCTCACCCAGGCCCGACGCCTGGATCTCCGCCTTCCAGGCGATGTTGGCCTCGGCCATCAAGGGCCCGAAGGAGTCGACGCCCTTCTGGACCTCCTTCTGGCTGTAGGCAGCGAGCGCGAACCTTGCCATCCAGGGCAGCAGGGCGGGGATGCTGGGCGGATGGACCGTGAGCGGCCCGTTGCGGTCCATCAGCATCTTCGGCACGCGCTTCAGCGTCGACGGCCGGGCGAGCGGCAGGACGTGGTCGATGGCGATGAAGCCGGCATTGCCATAGGAGGTAGCCCGACCGGGCTCGCCGCTGTCGATCAGGGTGACGGCATGGCCCTCGCGCTGCAGAGCGCGGGCGGTCGCGGTACCGACGATGCCGGCGCCAATAACGATGACAGGCTGGTCGTTCATGCCGGGACGTTAGCACGGCGCGTGAAGGTCGCTGCGGCTAACGATTGATTTGTCCCTGTTAATGATTATTTACGGGGCCCATGTCCCCACAATCCGAAACTTCCTCCGGGCCGGGCTGGCACGCCACGACCATTCTTTCCGTCCGCAAGGGCGGCCAGGTGGTGATGGCGGGCGACGGCCAGGTCTCGATGGGCCAGACCATCGTCAAGGGCAACGCCAAGAAGGTGCGTCGGCTGGGTAGCGGCCAGATCGTCTCGGGCTTTGCCGGATCGACGGCCGACGCCTTTACCCTGTTCGAGCGCCTCGAGAGCAAGCTCGAGCGCCATCCCGGCCAGCTGCTGCGTGCCTGCATCGAGCTCGCCAAGGACTGGCGCACCGACCGCTATCTGCGCCGGCTGGAGGCGATGATGGCGGTAGCCGACAAGGACGTGTCGCTGCTGCTGTCGGGCTCGGGCGACGTGCTGGAGCCCGAGGGCGGCATCATCGCCATCGGTTCGGGCGGCAACTACGCTCTGGCCGCTGCGCGCGCGCTGATCGACGTCGAGGGCCTCGACGCCGAGGCGATCGCGCGCAAGGCGATGGGCATCGCCGCCGACATCTGCGTCTACACCAACCACAATCTCGTCATCGAGAAACTCTGAGTTCCATGAGCAACGACTTTTCCCCTCGCGAGATCGTCTCCGAGCTCGACAAGCACATCGTCGGCCAGCAGGACGCCAAGCGCGCCGTCGCCATCGCCCTGCGTAACCGCTGGCGCCGCCTGCAGCTGCCCGAGACATTGCGCGAAGAGGTGCTACCCAAAAATATCCTGATGATCGGGCCGACCGGCTGCGGCAAGACCGAGATCGCGCGTCGCCTGGCCAAGCTCGCCAACGCGCCGTTCCTCAAGGTCGAGGCCACCAAGTTCACCGAGGTCGGCTATGTCGGCCGCGACGTCGAGCAGATCGCGCGCGACCTGATGGAAGCCGCGATCGACATGGCGCGCGAGCGCCTGCGCAAGGACGTGCGCGCCAAGGCCGAGCTCGCCGCCGAGGACCGCGTGCTCGACGCCCTCTGCGGCAGCGGCGCCAGCGAGGAGACGCGGCTGCGCTTCCGCCACAAGCTGCGCGCTGGCGAGCTCAACGAGCGCGAGATCGAGATCGAGGTCGCCGACACCGGCGCGCCCATGCAGTTCGAGGTGCCGGGCCAGCCCGGCGCGTCGGTCGGCATGATCAATATCGGCGACATGCTGGGCAAGGCGTTCGGCGGGCGCACCAAGAAGCGCAAGCTGACGGTGGCCGAGTCCTACGAGACGCTGATGCGCGAGGAGAGCGACAAGTTGCTCGACCAGGAGAAGGTGGTGCGCGAGGCGCGCGATTCGGTCGAGCAGAACGGCATCGTGTTCATCGACGAGATCGACAAGATCACGGCGCGCAGCGAGTTCCGCGGCGGCGGTGACGTGAGCCGCGAGGGCGTGCAGCGCGACCTGCTGCCGCTGATCGAGGGCACCACGGTGAACACCAAGCATGGGCCGGTGAAGACCGACCACGTGCTGTTCATCTGCTCGGGCGCCTTCCATCTCGCCAAGCCGTCCGACATGCTGCCTGAATTGCAGGGCCGCTTGCCGATCCGCGTCAGCCTGGCGTCGCTCAGCCAGGAGGATTTCCGCCGCATCCTGACCGAGCCCGAGGCGAGCCTGGTCAAGCAGTACAAGGCCTTGCTGGCGACCGAGAAGGTCGAGCTCGACTTCAAGCCCGATGCGATCGACGAGCTCGCCAAGCTCTCGGCCGAGATCAACGAGACGGTCGAGAACATCGGGGCGCGCCGCCTGCACACGGTGATGGAGAAGCTTCTGGAGGAGATCAGCTTCACCGCCTCCGACAAGCCCGGCGAGAAGATCGAGATCGACGCTCCTTACGTGCGCGAGCGCGTCGGCTCGCTGGCGAAGAACGCGGATCTCAGCAAGTTCGTGCTCTGATCCTTCAGCGAGCCGGACCGAGCGACTTGACCACGAGGGCGTGACTCTCATCGGCCGCCGAACCGGTATTGCTCAAGATCAGCCTGGGCGCGCCTTCGCGAAAAAAGGCGCCACTGATCGTCTCGGACTGGTCGGGCCGATACGGCCCCGCCAGGACCGTGCCGTCCCAGGCGAAATGGCGAGCCTGTCTTTCGTCATCCTCGACAGCAAGGAAGCTCCGGCCATCCGGTGCAACGACGATGCGGCCGACGGCGCCGATCTCCGAGACCTTGAACGGCAACTGCCGTACGGTGCCGTCGCGGGAAACGCGCGCGACGGTGCCATCGGCCAGGCCGACGGCGAAGCCGGTGCCATCGGGCAATGGCGCAACGCTTCGGGCCGCCAGCGCTATCCTGCGAACGCTCTTGTCCACCGGATCGGCAAGCCATACGGCCGATCCTTCTTCGGCGGCGGCGATTGCATCGCCATTCGTTGAGACAGCGAGGCCGGAGAGCCTGCGACCCGGAACCTGTTCCCCCGCTTTGAGGGAGATGGCGTCGGCCTCGACGCCGTCCCTCGACCAGCTACGCAAGGTCTTGTCGGCCCCCTCCACGGCGATCCGGCTGCCGTTGGCGGCCACAGCGACGAGCGGCCCACCTTGCGGCGCGAACGCGGCGCCCCACGCCCGTGCGCTCAGCTGCGAAACCACGCTGAGGTCATCCGAGCCGAGTGCGGCGAGCGCGGCGCCATCCGCCGACAAGGCGACGAATCCACGAGGGGCCCGCCCGCCCGACTGGATCCGGCGGAGGAACTTGCCGTCCTTGGCGTAGAGGTCGATCCAGCCAGCCCGCTCCGCAGCTATGATCACGTCGTCTTTCGCGCCTGCCGTTGCGGCGCCGAGGCTGTAGTTCTCGAACCCGATCGGCTTCGTCAGCCGCTTGCCCTCCAGGGACCACAGCGCGATCTGGTCGCCTGCCAAGAGGGCGATCTCGCGTCCGCCTGCCAGCCGCGCGGACCCGTCCACCGACACACCCGGGTCACCGAAGGCGCTGAAGGCGAGCGATTTCATGCGGACCAGAAGCGGCGCTTCCAGCCCGTACAAAATCGCGGCATCGCCGCCGTCGACGAATTCGACCTTGCTCGCCCCGAAATCGAACCCGTTTTCGGGCCCGGCCGGCTTCAGGCGATGGCCGGCGGAATCGAAAATGGTGGTCATCATGGGACCGGGGCCCCAGCCGATCGCGAAGCGATCCCCGCGCGGCGACCACGTGAGCTTGAAGAGAGTGCCGATGTCCTGCTCGGCCGGCGTCAGGTCGCGATTGATCGTCTTGAGATCGAGCGTGCGCTGGATCGCGCCGTCGCTGGAGCGATAGGTCGCCACCCAATCGTCCACGATGGTCATCAGGCTGCCATCAGGACGGAACGCAAAGGTGAATTGCCTGTCGGCGGCGACCCCGAACGCCGTGCGCAGTGCGAGCCGTCTCGCCGTGCCGGTTCCTTCGATCGCCAGCAGAGCGAGCCAGCCCCGGTCACTGCCGGCGGCGATCCGATCGCCCTTTGGCGATACCGCCAGTTCCGTGATGGCGCCGACCGGGCTGCGCAACGGCTCGCCAAGCGCACGGCCGGCTTCATCCAGCAGGAACAGGTAAGTAACGGGTTTGCCGGCCGCAGGGGCGTCGGTGGCGCTGTAGACAACGAAGGCGCCGTCGGGCGCCACGGCGAAATTCTCGACGCCCGCTGGCCCGAACGGCGCGAGCGACACCTGGGCGGCGGCGCGATCGAAGTGTGCGCGCAAAAGGCGCTTCTCGACGTGCCGGCTGTAGACGGCGATCACGTCGGCATCCGCCGCCGCCGCGACGCGTGTTTCCTGGGCAAAGCCCTGAGCGGTCAACAGGAACAGGCTGACCGCGGCAGATATCAGACGGAGCATCGGAGTCACGGCGGCAACAGTGCCGCGACAACCCGGCTACAGGCAATACGCCGCGATCAGGTCGATCAGGTAGGCCGGGCCGTTCAGGCCCCACATCACGAACGACACCGCCACCGCGGCGACCAGCAGGGAGGCGGCGCCCCACAGGACGACGGAGCGCCACCCCGCGGTCATGGTCATGCCGGCTGCGGCACCGCCGCGGCCGGCCGCGCGAGCCGCTCCTCGACGATCGGCCAATGCAGCAGGGCCGAGACGAGGCCGAGCGCGATCGAGATCCACCACATCAGGTCGTAGTTGCCCTGCAGGTCGTACAGCCGGCCGCCACCCCAGCCGCCGAAGAAGCTGCCGACCTGGTGTCCGAAGAACACGATGCCGTTCAGCATGGTGAGATGCACCGGTCCGAAGATGAAGCCGACCAGCGACGTGGTGAGGGGCACGGTACCCAGCCACAGGAAGCCGAGCGCTGCGGCGAAGATCAGCACCGAGGCCGCCGACAGGGGAGCCAGCACGAAGCCCAGGAAGACCAGCGAGCGCAGCAGGTAGAGCAGCGTGAGCAGGTTCTTGCGCTTGTACTTGCCGCCCATCGAGCTCCACAGGATGGCGCCCGCGATGTTGAACAGTCCGACCATGCCGATCGCCCAGCCGCCGAGCTCGGCCGGCGAGAGCTCGATGCCGAACAGGGACAGCCCGATGCCCTTGTCCGAGATGTAAGCCGGCAGATGGCCGCCGACGAAGGCGACGTGGAAGCCGCAGACGAAGTAGCCGATCACCAGCAGCACGTAGCTCTTCTGCGCGAAGGCTTCCGACAGCGCCTCGCCGGTCGACTGCCTGCCGCCTCCGGCCTTGCGGCTGGCGGCGATCTGCTGGCTGTCGTTCAGCCCGGCCGCCAGGAAGATCATCAGCACGGCAATGCCGGTCAGCGCCCACATGGTGGGCCGCCAGTCGCCGAACCAGTTCTGCAGCACGGCCGCCAGCGGAACGATGAAGAACTGGCCGAACGAGCCGCCGGCCGAGCAGATGCCGACCGCCAGCGCCGCCTTGGCGGGCGGCGCCACGCGCAGGATCACGCCCAGCACCGGTCCGAACGAAGCGGCCGACAGGCCGATGCCGACCAGGATGTTGCCCAGCACCAGCATGAAGCCGTCATGCATGGTCGCCGTCACCACCATGCCCAGCACGTAGATCGCGCCGCCGCCGGCGATGGTCCAGGCCGAGCCGAAACGGTCGCACAGCCGGCCCGACAACGGTGCCACGGCACCCATCAGCAGCATGGAGAGCGCGGTGCCGAAGGAGAACAACTCGCGGCCGACATGCAACTCGGCCGAAACAGGCTTCAGGAAGATGCCGAAGCTCTGGCGCACGCCCAGACCGATGGTGAGGACGAGGAAACCGCACCAAACGGCGGTCCAATAGGAACGGGAGGTCATTGTGGCAACTTGCGGTCGAGGGGAGGAACTGACAAGGCGTTCGCCTTGAGGCTTTCCATAGAATTACTTCATGCCTTCAAAAGCCACGATGTGGCACAACTTGTCCATGGCGCGACTGTGCTGGCGGGGCGGCTTGGCAGCATTCCTGATCATTTTGGCAGGAAGCGCGTTGGCCGCGCCGCGACTGGAGCGCGAGCGCTGTTCCTTCAAGCCGCCGCGCGGCGATCGCATCGAATGCTACGTGCTGATCGTGCCGGAGAACCGCGAGCAGCCCGAGGGCCGTGAGGTGCGCCTGAAGGTGGCCGTGCTCAAGGCCAAGCGCACCGCCAGTGCCGAGCCGATGGTCTATCTTTCGGGCGGCCCCGGCGATGCGCCGCTGGTCGCCTCTACTCCCGGCGCCGACGCGTTGGCCGAAGGCGACTGGTGGAACGAGACGGCCAACATCCGCCGCAAGCGTGACGTCGTCATCCTGAGCCAGCGCGGCGCCGGCGGCGCCACGCCCAATCTCGACTGCTTCGATCCGCGCACCAGCGAGCCCGCCAAGGCACGTCGCCGCGCGGTGACGGAGGAGCAGGAGCGCGAGATCCTGACGCGCTGCCGCTCCGGTCTCGACCGGCGCAGGATCGATCTCGGCATGTACACCACGCCGGCGCTGGCCGACGACGTGGCCGATCTCGCCGCCGCCATGTCTCAGGGCCGCATCAACATCTACGGCGTCTCCTACGGCACGCGCTGGGCGCTGGAGGTGATGCGGCGTCATCCCAACCTGGTACGCGCCGCCGTGCTCGACGGCGTCTACCCGCCGCAGGTCAACGGCGAGCAGAACGAATCCGACATCGTGCGTCGCGCCTTCGAGCAGCTCTATACCGACTGCGCCGCCGACGCGCTGTGCCGAGAACGCCATCCGATGCTGCGCGCCACGGTCGAAAGCGCGATCGAATCGGCACAGGGCAATCCGCTCGAGCTCAAGTTGCAGCTCGAGGACGGGCCGCAGCCGGTGCAGCTCGACGGGGCCAAGCTTCTGATGGTGCTGCTGCACATGATGCGCGAGGGCGAGGCGGCATTGATCCCCGAGACCGTCAGCGCGATCCAGCGCAACGACCTGCGCCTGGTGAAGATGTTCGCCGAGGATCTGGAGAGCAATGACGGCGGCCTGCTCGAGCAGAACGCCCAGCAGTTCGACGGGCTCTACAACAGCATCGAGTGTCGCGAGACCTGGGCTGCCGTCGATCGCGCCGCGCGACGCAAGCAGATCGAGGCGAGCGGCGTCTATGGCCTCACTGCCAAGACCAGCAAGTCGCCGGCTTTCTGTCCGGTATGGCGCGTGGCGCCGGCGCCGGCGTCGGAACGCCAGCCGGTCAAGGCTGCGACGCCGACGTTGCTGCTCAGCGGTACCTACGACTGGCTGACGCCGCCGGCCTGGGGCCGTGAGGCCGCGCGGCACCTGTCGTCATCGCGCCATGTCGTGTTCCGCGCCCAGGGCCACGGCGTTGTCGTGCAGGATCCGTGCGCCGCGCGCCTGCGCGACGCCTTCATCGACAACCCGGAGCCGAAGCGGGCGCTGCCCTGCCGCGCCGACACGCCGCCGAATTTCACCGCGGCGTTCGAACGGGCGCGCAATCTGCCTTAGCTGAGGGCGCGCCACTAGAGGCGGAGTAAACTCCGCCTCTAGTGGCGCGTCATCGACTTCGAAGAAGCGAAGTCACCTCACCCTGAGGAGCGCCCGAAGGGCGCGTCTCGAAGGGTGGGCAACAACATGACCGTTGCCCACCCTTCGAGACGCATCGCTCCGCGATGCTCCTCAGGGTGAGGTGGTGTTGGATCAGCGATCTCATGACGCGCCACTTACGGCGGAGTTTACTCCGCCTCTAGTGGCGCGCCCCCAGCCTCCCTTTTTTGGCTGCTGTCAGGGACCCTCGCATGAACTATGCATGAGACGATTTGCGCCCTGCGCCTGTCCGTGGGGGCATGAGGCGGCTGGATTAGACACAAATTTGTTGTAATAATGCGAATGAAAGACGAGAGGCCAAGGCAGCTGTGCCCGTGATGTATGTAGTTGGCGCCGCGTTAGGGGCACTTGCTGTTGCCGCGGCTTTCGCCGCCGTCGCGCGCGGCGTCGCGTTGGCTGCCGTCTACCCGCTGAGCGCTTTGGCCGCTGCGGCATTGGCCGCCGTCGATCTGCAGGTGCTGCTGAGCGGCAGCGATCTTGTGCTGCAATTGCCGATCGGCCTGCCGACGACCGGCCTTCATCTTCGGCTGGACACGCTTTCGGCCTTCTTCGGCATCGTGATCAACATCGGTGTGCTGGCGGCCAGCCTCTACGGCATGGGGCTCGACCGGGCCAAAGAACTGACGCCGCGCGTAGAACCGTTGTTCGCGCTGTTCGCCGCCGCCATGAACCTGGTCCTGCTGGCTGACGACGCCTATGCCTTTCTGTTCTCCTGGGAGCTGATGTCGCTGGCGTCGTGGGCGCTGGTGGCGGCCCGTCACACCGATCCGGAAAGCCGGCGAGCCGCCCATCTCTATCTCGTCATGGCGGCGATCGGCACGGTGGCGTTGCTGTTCGCGTTCGGCGGGATGGCTGGGCCTGCCGGTGGCTATGTCTTCGACACCATGCGCGGCCATCCGCCCGAGCCGCTGGTGGCCGGTCTGGTGCTGGCCGCCGCCCTGGTCGGCTGCGGCTCGAAGGGCGGGTTGATCCCGTTGCATGCCTGGCTGCCGCTCGCCCATCCGGCGGCGCCGAGCCACGTCTCGGCGCTGATGAGCGGCGTCATGACCAAGGTGGCGATCTACGGCTTCGTCCGTATCGTCTTCGATCTGCTGGGGTCGCCGGCGTGGTGGTGGGCGCTGCCGCCGATCATCCTGGGCGCCCTGACGGCCGTGCTCGGCCTGCTCTACGCCGTGCTCGATCGCGATCTCAAGCGCGTCCTCGCCTATTCGACGATCGAGAATGTCGGCGTGATCTTCGTGGCGCTGGGCCTGGCGATCGCCTTTCGCGCCAACGGCCAGCACGAGGGCGCCGCCGTTGCCATGGCCGCCGCACTTCTGCACGTGCTCAATCATTCCTGGTTCAAGTCGCTGCTCTTCCTGGGGGCCGGCGCGGTGTTGCACGCCACGGGACGACGGGACCTCGATGGGCTGGGCGGCCTGATCCATCGCATGCCGCGCACCGCCGCCTTCTTCCTGGTGGGCGCGCTCGCCGCCTCGGCGTTGCCGCCGCTGAACGGCTTCGTTTCCGAATGGCTGTTGTTCCAGGCCGTCATCGCCTCGCCGGCCTTGCCACAGGAGGCGCTGCACTTCGCCTCGCCGGCGATCGGCGCCCTGCTGGCCCTGGCGGCCGCCCTGGCCGCGGCCTGCTTCGTCCGCGTCTACGGCACGGCCTTCCTCGGCCGGCCGCGCAGCAGCGAAGCGGACCATGCGCACGATGTTCCGCTGGTCCAGCAGATCGCCATGGGCGGCCTGGCCTTGCTCTGCATTCTCGGCGGGCTGCTGGGCAGCATCCTGGTCATGGGGCTGGCGCCGGTGTTGCGCGATCTGGTGGGCGAAGGCCTGCCGCGCGCCGGCAGCGGGCCTACGGTGTTCTCGCTGATCGCCTTCGATCCGGCGCGCAGCATCTACGACGCGCCGGTCATCGCGCTGTTCGTCGCCATCGCCTCGCTCACCACTCTGGTCGTTGTCCATCGCCTGTCGGCGCGGCGCACGCGCCGTGGTCCAGCCTGGGATTGCGGCTTCCCCGATCCGTCGCCGGCCACGCAATACACCGCCTCGAGCTTCGCGCAGCCGCTGCGCCGCGTGTACGGCGCGGCGGTCTTCGCGGCACGCGAGACCGTCGACATGCCGCCGCCCGGCGACAGTCGGCCGGCGCGTTTCTCGGTCGTGTTGGTCGACTATGTCTGGCAGGCGCTCTACGCGGCGCCCGGTCGGGCCGTGCTGCGCTTGTCCGAGCGCCTGAACACCCTGCAGTTCCTCACCATTCGCCGCTATCTCGTGCTGATGTTCGCGGCCCTGGTCGTGCTGCTGGCGATCGCGGCGGTGACGGCATGACCGGCGATCTCGTCCTGCAGTTCCTGGCGCAAGGCGCGCAGATGACCTTCGTGCTGCTGATCGCGCCGCTGGCCGTCGGGGTGGTGCGCCGCGTCAAGGCGCTGCTGATGCGCCGTCAGGGCCCGCCGTTGGTGCAGGCCTATCTCGACCTGGCCAAGCTCCTGCGCAAGGAGTCGGTGGTCGCCGACAGCGCCTCCTGGCTGTTCCGCAGCGCGCCCTATCTGGTCTTCGCCCTGACCTGGGTGGCCGCCGCCCTGGTGCCGAGCTTCGCCTCGGGATTGATGTTCAACTGGGCGGCCGACGTCGTGGCGCTGGTGGCGCTGCTGGGCGCCGCCCGCGCCCTGCTGGCGCTCGCCGGCATGGATGTCGGGACCAGCTTCGGCGGCATCGGCTCGTCGCGCGAGATGATGATCGCCACGCTGGCCGAGCCGGCCATGATGCTGATCGTGCTGACGCTCGCCATTGCCGCCGGCACGACGCGACTGGCGGGCGTCGCCGACTTCTTCATCGCCGAGCCGTTCGGCGTGCGCGTATCGCTGGCGCTCTCCCTGGTGGCCCTGATCATCGTGGCGCTGGCCGAGAATGCCCGCATCCCGGTCGACAATCCGGTGACACACCTGGAGCTCACCATGGTCCACGAGGCCATGGTGCTGGAGTACTCCGGCCGGCATCTGGCGCTGATCGAGGCGGCCAGCCATCTCAAGCTGGTCCTCTACATCTCGCTGCTGATCTGCCTGTTCGCGCCGTTCGGCATGGCGCCCGCCAGCGCCGGCGTCGCCGGCTGGCTGCTCGGGCTCGTGGCCTGGACGGTCAAGCTGTTGGCCGGCGCCGCGCTGCTCGGCCTGTGGGAGGTCAGTATCGCCAAGATGCGCGTCTTCCGTCTTCCCGACTTTGTCGGCATCGCCTTCGTGTTCGGCTTCCTCGCCATCCTGCTGGCCTTCCTGACGCGCGGGGTGTTCTCGTGAGCCAGGCCTACGAGATCTCCCATCTGCTGGCCGGCGCGATGCTGGTGACGAGCTTCGCCCTGCTTTACCAGCAGCGCATCACCGCCGTGCTCAATACCTTCGCCGTGCAGTCGATCACGCTGGCATTGGCGGTGGCCTGGGCCGCCTGGTCGGACAACCGGCCGGATCTCTTCATCACCGCCCTGATCGCGCTGACGCTGAAGGGCATCGTCATCCCGCTGGCCTTGCTCCGCACCGTCGAGCGGCTGGGCATCCATCGCGAGGTCGAGAAGGTGGTGGGGGTGGGTGTCGCCCTGATCGTCGGGCTCGCCCTGACGGGGCTGGCGCAGGCCCTGGTCGTCAAGGTCGCGGTCGGCACGGCGAGCCACGCCCGCGAGGCCCTGGCGCTGGCGCTGGCCATCGTGTTGCTGGGCTTCCTGATGATGATCGTGCGGCGCAATGCGGTGACGCAGATCGTCGGCTTCATGTCGATGGAGAACGGGCTGATCCTCGCCGCCACCGGCGCCCGCGGCATGCCCCTGGTGGTCGAGGTCAGCGTCGCCTTCTCGGTGCTGATCGCGCTGTTCGTTTTCGCCGTGTTCGTGTTCCGCATCCGCGAGCGGTTCGACACGATCGACATCGAGGCGCTCGATCGCGTGCGCGGGGACCGCCGATGATCCACGCCTACCAGCTCGTGGTCCTGGTGCCCTTCGCCTCGGCGTTGCTGCTGGTGGCGATGCCGGGCTATCGCCTCGGCGCCTTCCTGAACGTGCTGGCGTCCGGAGCGACGCTCGCCGCCGGCCTGTGGCTGCTGGCCGGCCAGGGGCTGGTCGGCGAGTACGCCATCGTCGATGAATTCAACATCGTCTTCATCGTCATCAACACGCTGGTCGGCTTCACCACCGCCCTGTTCAGCGCCTCCTACATCGGCCACGAGATAGAGACCGGCCGATTGTCGCCGGCCTTCGTCCGATTCTACCACGCGATGTTCCAGGCGATGATGGGCTCGATGAACGTCGCCCTTGTCGCCAACAACATCGGCGTCATGTGGGTCGGCCTGGAGCTCGCGACGCTGATCACCGTGGTGATGGTCGGCCTCTACCGCACGCCGCAGGCGATCGAGGCGGCGTGGAAGTACTTCATCCTGGCCAGTGTGGGCATCTCGCTCGCTTTCTTCGGCACCATCCTGATCTACCTCGCCGGCCAGGAGACGTTGGGCGAAGGCGCACCCGCGATGACCTGGAGCCTGCTGCACGAGGCAGCCTCGCGGATGGATCCGGCGATCCTCGATCTGGCGTTCATCTTCCTGCTGGTCGGCTACGGCACCAAGGTCGGGCTGGCGCCCTTGCATGCCTGGCTGCCGGACGCGCATGCCGAGGGTCCGACGCCCATCTCCGCGGTGCTGTCCGGCCTGCTGCTCAACGTGGCGCTCTACGCGCTGCTGCGCTTCAAGATGCTGGTGGCCGGCCAGCCGCTGGCGCTCGATCCCGGCCCGATCATGATCGTGATGGGGCTGGTGTCGCTGATCTTCGCCGCCTTCATGCTGTACCAGCGGCGCGACATCAAACGGTTCTTCGCCTATTCCTCGATCGAGCATATGGGCCTGATCGTGTTCGCCTTCGGCATGGGCGGACCGATCGCCAATTTCGCCGGCCTGCTGCACATGGCCATGCACAGCCTGACCAAGTCGGGCATCTTCTTCGCCGTCGGCCATATCGCCCAGGCCAAGGGTAGCCAGCGCTTCGCCGATATCTCGGGGCTGAGCGTCACCCATCCGCGGCTGGCCGTCGCCTTCGCCCTGGCCGTGCTGGCGATCGCCGGGCTGCCGCCGTTCGGCGTCTTCACCAGCGAGTTCCTGATCCTGACCACGACCTTCGCCCGCGAGCCCTGGCTCGCCATCCTGCCGGCTTTCGGTCTGCTGGTCGGCTTCGGAGCGCTGCTGATGCGCCTGCAGGGCACGATCTTCGGCGAGCCGTCGGGCCCGGCCCATCGCGTCGACGGCTCTTCCGTGCCGATGGTCGTGCATCTGTTGCTGGTGCTCTCGGCCGGCATCTTCCTCCCGCCCGCGCTCGTCGCCTGGTTCCGGCGCGCCGCGGAGCTTCTGGGATGAGCGCCGCACTGGCCCTGGCCGATTTCGTCGCTGGCCGGACAGCCGGGGCTGACGGCTTCGTGCGCGCCGATGTCGACGCCGGCACTTGGACGGCCCTCGCCGAAGGCTGTGCCGCCGGGGCGCACGATCTCGTCTCGCTCTGGGCGGACGGCGACACCATGCACCTGGCGCTGTCGGATTCCGGACGCGGCCTGCAGGCCATCGCATCGCTGGCCACAGAGGCCGGCCGCTATCCCTCGGTCGCCGCCCGCCATCGGCCGGCGCTGCGGCTGGAACGCGCCATGCGCGACCTCTACGGCGTCCAGCCGGAGGGCCTGCCTGACGCGCGGCCATGGCTCGATCACGGGCGTTGGCCCGACCGCCGAAGCGAGGCGCGCTACGAGTTCCTGCCGGTCGAGGGCGAGGGACTGCACCAGATACCGGTGGGGCCCGTTCATGCCGGCATCATCGAGCCGGGACATTTCCGCTTCACCGCCAACGGCGAGACCGTGGTCCGCCTCGAGCAACGTCTGGGCTACGTGCACAAGGGCGTCGAAGGCCTGATGGCCGGCACCGAGGTCGAGCCGGCGGCGCGCATCGTCGGGCGCATCTCGGGCGACAGCACTGTCGCCTATGCCTGGGCCTTCGCGCGCGCGATCGAAGCGGCGCTTGGCTGGACGCCGCCGCCGCGCGCCGTCCTGCTGCGCGCGGTCATGGCCGAGCTGGAACGGCTGTCGCATCACATCAACGATGTCGGCGCGATCTGCAACGACGCCAGCGTGATCACGATCTTCGCCCGCTGCACCCTGCAGCGCGAGGACTTGCTGGCCGTGGCTCGGGCCTGCTTCGGCCATCGCCTGATGATGGACTGCGTCGTTCCGGGCGGCGTCGCGGTCGACCTGAGCGCCGAAGGTGTCGGGCGCATCCGCAACCTGTTGGTGCGCTTCGAGCAGACACGCGCCGAGATGCTGCGCGTCTACGATTCACTGCCCTCGCTGCAGGATCGCACCGTCACCACCGGCGTCGCCGCGTCCGAGCTCGTCCGTCAGTACGCCGCCGGCGGCTTCGTCGGGCGGGCGTCGGGGCGCGCTGTCGACATGCGCAAGAACTTCGCCTATGCGCCCTACGACGGCGTCGATTTCCGGCTGCCGACGCGGACCGCGGGCGACGTCGACGCCCGCCTGATGGTGCGCATGGAGGAGATCACCGAGAGCCTCGCCATCCTTTCCCAGCTGCTGGGCCGGCTGGCGCCGGGCGAGATCAGGAGCGAGCGCCCCGTCGGTCCGGCGGGCGAAGGTGCGGCGCTGGTCGAGGCGTTCCGCGGCGACGTCTTCCTGAGCGTGCGGGTGAGGGACGACGGCCGGCTGAGGCACGTGCATGCGCGTGACGCGAGCTGGTTCCAGTGGCCGCTCCTGGAGGCGGCCATCGAAGGCAACATCGTCGCCGACTTCCCGATATGCAACAAGTCGTTCAACTGCTCGTATTCGGGGCACGATCTGTGAGACCACGGCGATGAGATCGTTCCTGCTCGACGCCCTGCGCAAGGGCAAGGCCACCATCCCTCCGCCCTCGCCGGAGACGGCGGCGCTCGAGGAGGCGGCCCGCGCGCTCGGCGCGCGCGCCCGCCAGCGGCTCGGCCGGTCGCTGGCCATCCGCATGGTCGATGCCGGCTCGTGCAATGGCTGCGAGCTCGAAATCCAGGCCGTCAACAACCCGGTCTACGACATCGAGCGCTTCGGCCTGAAGTTCGTGGCCTCGCCGCGTCATGCCGACGTGCTGCTGGTGACCGGGCCGGTGACCTGGAACATGCGCGAGGCGCTGCTGCGCACCTACAATGCGACTCCGGAGCCAAAATGGGTGGTGGGGCTGGGCGATTGCGCGACGAACTGCGGCGTGTTTGCAGGCTCGCCCGCCGTGGTCGGGCCGTTGTCCGACGTCCTGCCGGTCGATCTGCACGTGCCCGGCTGCCCGCCGCCGCCGCTCGAGATCGTGAAGGCTTTGCTGGCCCTGATGGAGACGCAGGCATAGGCTGTGCATGGCGGCCGTGTAGAGTTGGGCCGAGACCATGAGCGATACCAGACCTCTGAAGCTGCTGCTTTCCGCTTTCGCCTTGCGCACCTGGGGCGCGCGCATCGAAGCGGCGCCCGGCGCCCTGTCCCTCGTGACGGCGGAGGAGGCGCTGGCCGCGGACGGGCCCAGCGACATCGACATCGCCTTCATGACCCGCGAGGTCACCGGCCGGTCGAGCAAGGACAATCAGACTCCTGAGCTGCGCGGCTTCGAGGCGGTCTTGCGCAAGTCGCCGAAGCTGCGCTGGCTGCAGATCCATCCAGCCGGCGCCGAGCGACCGATCTATCGCGAATTGCGCGACCGCGGCGTGAAGGTGACCACGGCGTCGGGTGCCACGGCCGTGACCGTGTCGCACAGCGTCTTGGGCGCGCTGATCGCCGTCAATCGGCGCTTCCCGTTGCTGGCCGATGCCCAGCGCCGCCATGCCTGGGAGCCGCGGCTCGGCGAACGCTCGCCGCGCGATCTCAAGGGCCAGAACGCCGTGATCGTCGGCATGGGCCCGATCGGCCGCAACATCGCCTCGCTGCTCAAGATGCTGGGCATGCGCGTGGTCGGGGTTCGCCGCACGGCTGAGCCCGTCGAGCCCTGCGACCAGACCATCGCCTATGACCAGCTTCACACCGTCCTGGCCAAGGCGGACTGGCTGATCCTGTGCTGCCCCGCCTCGCCGGTGACGCGCGGCATCGCCAATGCCGCAGCCTTCGCCGCGATGCCCATGGGCTCGCATTTCATCAACGTCTCGCGCGGCGAGATCGCGGTCGAGAAGGACGTCATCGCCGCGCTGCAGAGCGGCCGCCTGGCCGGCGCCTATCTCGACGTGTTCGAGCGCGAGCCGCTCGATCCCGCGTCGCCGCTGTGGGACATGCCCAACGTGCTGGTCTCGCCGCATACCGCGAGCCATTCGCTCGGCCAGAACGAAGCGATCTTCGACATCTTCCTCGACAATCTCGCGCGCTTCCGCGCCGGCGGGAAGCTGCGCAACGACGTCGACGATCTCAGCTGATCAGGCGGCGTTGCGGCCCTTCTGGCTCTCGAAGTAGGCGACCTTGCGCGCCCGCATGATCTCGCCCAGCGGCCGATGGGCGGCAAGCCCGCTCCAGGGATCGAAGCGCGCGGCCTCGGCTTCGGCCGCCGCGGCATCGACGCCCTGCTGCGGCAGGACGAGGCGCGCCACGGTGACGATCGGCGTCTCGGCGTCGGGCCATGCCACCGACGTGTCTTCGATGGGCGTCGTCGCCTCGTCGACGAAGAACTGCAATTCGAGGCTATAGGTGACGCTGCCGACGGCCAGCCGCTCGCGCATGTCGGCGACGATATCCTGGGCGCGCGAGGCCGGCGGCGGATTGCCGGCGGGCGCCAGGCGCACGCGCACGGCATAGGGGCCGCAGCAGAGCGGCGCCACGGTGTTGAAGCGCTCGGCAGCAAAGCCGTTGAACTTCTTGTTCAGCATGCCGAACAGATCGCGCACGCGGCTCATGCCGCCGCCCAGCCCGTGCGCCTTGAAGAGATGCAGGATGCCGGACAGCGGCCCCGGGGTAGCGGCCTCCATGAAGTCGATGAACTCGCGGCTGCTGGCGCCCGGCGCGCGATCCTGGTTGATCATCAGGAAGTCCTGGTGGTCGGTCGTGCCGCCCAACGCCGATTCCCCCGAAACGTCCAGCACCTTCAGCGCAAAGCCGCGGATGTCGGGCGTTCGGTCGGCCTGGATGTCAGGCCCGCCGTTCGACAGGCGCACCAGCGCGCGATGGCGGCCAGGCTGGGCGAACAGGCCGTGCCGTGCATGTTCCGGCAGGCCGTCGAGCACTTCCAGCATGCCTGTGGCCGCCAGGAGCTGTTTTCGATGCAGGGCGCGTCCCTGGCCGAACTTCTTCGATTTGGCCCGCTGCAGCTCGCCGATGACCTTGGCGACGCGCACGAGGTGCGCCGCCTCGTCCGGCGCGACATGCTCGCGCCACCCTGTGCTCGGTTGCTTCATGTCCGTCTCCCCACTGCCTTTGTTCTACGTTCGGCAGCTGGAGAAGTGGACCATCATTAGCTCTTGGCGGCCAGGCTCTTGAACAGGGCGTCGCTGCGGTCGTCGGCCGGGAAGAAGCATTCGATGCGCACTTCCTGCAGGGTGATGTCCTGCGGCGTGCCCAGCGTGGCGATGGTGGTGAACACCGACAGCGCCTTGCCGCCGACCAGATAGTCGACCGTCAGCACCGGCGGCGGCCGCTCCTCGAAGCGCAGCTTGCGGAACGAGGCCGGCACGTCGGGATAGCCCATGATCTCCTCGATGAAGGCAAGCGCCTTGGGCTCGCCGCCGTCGGCCAGGATCTCGGCATAGGTCGTCGACACCAGATAGCGCGCCACTTCCTCCCAGTTCGAGATCTTGGCGCGCAGCGCCTTGGGGTCGAGCAGCCAGCGCAGCAGGTTGGGCGGCTTGCCGGCCGGCGGTGGCGGCGGTGGGCCCTCGAACAGGAACACCGTGAAGGCATTGGCCGCGTCGTTGGCCTGCAGCAGGTTCCACAGCCGGTCTATTACCACGGCGGGATAGGGCTCCTGCTGCTTCAGCATGTGATCGATCGCCTTGCGCACCGGCAGGAGCTCGGGCGCGGCGAGATTGCTCTCGCGATAGGCCGGCGCGAAGCCCGCCGCCAGCAGCATGGCGTTGCGCTGGCGCAGCGGTACGTCGAGCGCAGTGGTGAGCTGGACCACCATCTCGCGGCTCGGCCTGGCGCGGCCGGACTCGAGGAAGCTGACATGGCGCTGCGAGACGCCCGACTGAAGGGCGAGCGCGAGCTGGCTGGCGCCGCGCCGGCGGCGCCAGGTGCGCAGCATGGGGCCGAACATGTCCGGCTGCGGGGGAAGGGCGGCCGAGGCCGCTGCAGGGGATGTGCGCATCATGCAGCGGAAGATAGCACCCGACCGACGGTCCGCCGATTACCTGGGGCGTAATTGCTGGAAGGAGAGCCCAATGCGACCTCTGGCGCGTCGTCAACGCCAAGGAGGACGTCATGAATGCTTCAACCGACCGTCTGCTGCGTCGCACGCTGTGGGGCAATGCGGTCTTTTCCATCATTTCCGGCGCCGTGCTGGCGATCTTCGCCGGGCCGTTCGCCGCGATCGCGGCGCACGGGCCTGTCTCGGTCCTGGGCCTCGACCTCGCGATCGTGTTCGAGCTTCTGGGCGTGGGCGTGATCGCTTTTGGCGCGCTATGCGCCTGGGTCGCTTCCCGTGAAACACTGCCACTGGCCTGGGCCCGCGTCATCTTCGCGGCCGATCTTGCCTGGGTGGTCGCGAGCATCCTGGTGCTGGCAGTGCCGGCGACCTGGAGCATGGCCGGCTTCGTCGGCATCGCCGTCGTGGCGCTGATCGTGGCCGATTTCGTAATCCTGGAGTATCTCGGCCTGCGTCGGCTGGGTACGGCGGGCTAACACTGCCATCCCGAGCGCAGCGAGGGACCTTTGCGAAGCAGGAAAGGTCCCTCGCCCATCGGTTCGGGATGACAGCGAGGCTGCTATCCGGCCATCTGTGATTTTGGATCTTGGAGGACACCCACCATGGACAAGCTTCAGTTCCTGAACGACCACCCGCTGCCCTTCGCCGAGGTCCTGGGGCTGAAGTTCGTTGCTGCCAGCGAGACCGGCGTGAAGGCCGAGATGGTCGTCAAGCCCGAGCTCTGCACGCGGCCCGACATACTGCACGGCGGCGCGGTGATGGCCTTCGCCGACACGCTGGGCGCGGCGGCCACCGTGCTCAACCTGCCGGAAGGCAAGGGCACGACGACGATCGAGAGCAAGACCAATTTCGTCGGGCCCGCACCCGTCGGCACGACGGTGATCGGCGAGACCACGCCGATCCATCGCGGCCGGCGCACCATGGTGTGGCAGACCCGCATCACCACGGCCGAAGGCAAGCTGGTCGCCGTGGTGACGCAGACCCAGATGGTTCTCTAATAGTGCAGCCGGCGCAGCTTGATCGTCAGCACCAGCGCGCGGGCGAGCATCGCCACAGCGCAGACCACGGCGCTCAGTGCTGCCCAGAAGCGGATTTTCTCGAGGCCCGGGCTTGCGTAGGCGCCGATGATCTCGAGGGCGGCACAGACCCCGACGGCGACCGCCGCGGCGAGGAATACCAGCTTGGCGTCGCGCGAGATCATCACGACCGGTCGATAGTGATCATGCTGGACGGCGATCATCATGCCGCGCACGACGCCGATGACCAGACCGATGACGGCCGCCGCGGCGAACGCCAGGCGCGGCTGTCCGGCGCCGATCTGGATCAGGAACAGGCCGGCCGCCACGAACAGGGC
Organism: Rhodospirillales bacterium; assembly: GCA_016185145.1. GTDB lineage: Bacteria > Pseudomonadota > Alphaproteobacteria > Reyranellales > Reyranellaceae > Reyranella. Next base: position 52,724 of record JACPOB010000076.1, read on the forward strand.
GGCCACGCCCGGCGCAAACAGGCGCCATTGCGAGATGTAGGAGCGGCGCAGCTCGCGAACGACGAGATAGACTGTCGCGACGCCGCCCAGGGCGAGCAGCAGGTGGACGAGGGACAGGTTGTGGACCATCCCGGCGCGGAGCCCGACCGGCTCGGGGGCTCAGTGAAGCAGCGCCGGCACGAAGGCCTGCAGCGCGGCGTCGGCGTCGCTCGCGGTCTGTTGGCGGGCCTGCGACCAGTCGATGCGGATGCTGACGAAATAATCGCGGAAGCCGGTCAGCATCATCTTGGTGTAGAGCCGCGCATTCGCCTGGTTCACGGCGCTGTAGGTGATGCAGCGGAACGAGACGTTGCCGTAGGTGCAAGTCGACGGCACCGACGGCCGCTCGAAGTGCGTGTAGCCGCCGAACCTGACCTGCTGCTCCGAGGAGCTGATCTCGCCCATGAATTCGTCGACGACCAGAGGATTGCCGCTGCCCGGAGGCACACGACGGCCGCCGTCATAGACGTGGACCGCGATCACCATCTTCTTGGGCGTCGAATAGAAGTAGGTGACGCCCTGGTCGGGCCGGTTGGTGGGCGGCCCGGCGTAGTTCACCGAGCGCTCGAACTGGGCACCGCCCACGGTCGCCGGGAAGGCGAGCTTGGTGCCGGGGTGAGCGGTCGGCGATGTCGACTGGGTCTGGGCGGCTGCCGCCGTCGCGAAGAGCACGCCCATGAACAGCGCTACCGCACACCTCACCCTGAGGAGCGCACGCAGTGCGCGTCTCGAAGGGTGGGCGACCGACTTTACCGTGGCCCACCCTTCGAGACGCACCGCGGCGCGGTGCTCCTCAGGGTGAGGTGTTCTCGTACTAGACATCAAGGTTCGCGACCTTGAGCGCATTGTCCTGGATGAAGTCGCGCCGCGGCTCTACGACGTCGCCCATCAGGGTGGAGAAGATCTCGTCGGCTTCGTCGGCGTGGTTGATCTTGACCTGCAGCAGGGCCCTCGCCTCGGGATCGAGCGTGGTCTCCCACAGCTGGTCGGGATTCATCTCGCCCAGCCCCTTGTAGCGCTGGACAGTTAGGCCCTTGCGCCCAGCGTCGAGTACAGCGGCGTAAAGTTCCGTCGGCGAAGAGATCGGCGTTTCCTTGTCCTTGGCGACGAAAACGCCTCGTTTCAAGTAAACGGCCTGCAGTTTGCCGGTGAGGGCGTCGAGCCTTCGTGCCTCAGCGCTCTTGATCAATGGACCATCAATGACATGCCGTTCCTGCACGCCGCGCAGGAGCCTTGTAAAGGCAAGGCCACCGTCAGGCATCGGCTCGCCTTTCCAACCGCGCTCCAGTGTAGGGCTTACCGCGTCGAGACGCTGGGCGATATAGTCAGCCGTCTGCCGGGCGCGGTCCGAATCGGCCAGAATGTCCGGAGCAAGGGCACCAGCGATCGCGGCTTGTTCGATCACGGCTTGGCTGGTTACGCGCCGAGACAGGGATAGCGGCTTGACCAGATTGCTGACTGATCGGGCGATATCAACGGTGTTGCGCAGGTCCTCGCGTATCTGGACCGAGCCGTTGCCCAAACGGAAGGAGGAGCCATCGAGGCCGCTGTCGATCAGATGGTCGTCGAGCGCGCGCTCGTCCTTGAGGTAGATCGCGGACTTGCCCTTGGCGGCTTTGAACAAGGGCGGCTGGGCAATGTAGAGATAGCCGCCGTCGATCAGCTCGCGCATCTGGCGATAGAAGAACGTCATCAGCAGCGTGCGGATGTGACTGCCGTCGACGTCGGCGTCCGTCATGATGATGATCTTGTGGTAGCGCAGCTTGGATATGTCGAAGTCGTCGGCGCCGATCCCGGTACCCAGGGCGGTGATCAGGGTGCCGATCTCGGCCGAGCTCAGCATCTTGTCGAAGCGCGCGCGCTCGACGTTCAGGATCTTGCCGCGCAGCGGCAGGATCGCCTGGTTGGCCCGATTGCGGCCCTGCTTGGCCGAGCCGCCGGCCGAATCGCCCTCGACGATGAAGAGCTCGCTGAGTGCGGGATCGCGCTCCTGGCAGTCGGCGAGCTTGCCGGGCAGCGAGCTGACGTCGAGCGCGCCCTTGCGGCGGGTGAGCTCGCGCGCCTTGCGCGCGGCCTCGCGGGCGGAGGCGGCCTCGATCACCTTGGTCAGGATCTTCTTGGTCTCGCTGGGATGCTCCTCGAACCACTGGCCGAGCTTGTCGCCGACCACGGATTCGACGACCGGCCGCACTTCCGAGGAGACCAGCTTGTCCTTGGTCTGCGAGGAGAACTTCGGGTCGGGCACCTTGACCGACAGCACGCAGGTCAGGCCTTCGCGCATGTCGTCGCCGGTCAGGCTCACCTTCTCCTTCTTGGAGAGGCCGCTTTCGTCGGCGTACTTGTTCAGCGTGCGGGTCAGCGCGCCGCGGAAGCCGGCCAGGTGGGTGCCGCCGTCGCGCTGCGGGATGTTGTTGGTGAAGCACAGCATCGTCTCGTGATAGCTGTCGTTCCACTGCAGCGCGACCTCGACCGTGATGCCGTCCTTGTCGCCGCGGATCGAGACCGGCGGGTTGTGCAGCACCTGCCTGTTGCGGTCGAGATACTTGGCGAAGGCTTCGATGCCGCCTTCGTAGAACAGGTCCAATATCTTCGGCTCGGCGCCGCGCTCGTCGGTCAGCACGATGCGCACGCCGGAGTTCAGGAAGGCGAGCTCGCGCAGGCGATGTTCCAGCGTGGCGAAGTCGAACTCGGTCTTGGTGAAGGTCTGCTTGGAGGGCAGGAAGGTCACTTCCGTGCCGTGCCTGTCCATCGGCGCATCGCCCACGACCTCGAGATCCTTCTCCGGGTCGCCGTGGCGGAAGCGCATGTAGTGCTCCTTGCCGTCGCGCCAGATGCGCAGGTCGAGGTACTCGGACAGCGCATTGACGACCGCGGCGCCGACGCCGTGCAGGCCACCCGACACCTTGTAGGAGTTGTTGTCGAACTTCCCGCCGGCATGGAGCTGGGTGAAGATGACGTTGGCGGCCGAGATGCCCTCTTCCTTGTGGATGCCGACCGGCACGCCGCGGCCGTTGTCGCGCACCGTGACCGAGCCGTCGCCGTGCAGGATGACCTCGGCGCGGTCGCAATAGCCCGCCAGCGCCTCGTCGATCGCGTTGTCGACGATCTCGTAGACCATGTGATGCAGGCCGGTGCCGTCGTCGGTGTCGCCGATATACATGCCCGGCCGCTTGCGCACCGCATCGAGGCCGCGCAGCACCTTGATGGAATCGGCGCCGTAGTCGTCGGCGCCGGGGTTCAGGTTGTTGTTTGGGTCGCTCATGAGTCTTGCTTTCGAAAGAGGGTCAGGCCGCCGCGATCGAGCCGTCGGCGACGCGCAGGACCTGCGCGCGGCCGGCGAGCGGAGCGAAGAGTTCGGCGTCGGTGCCCGTCATCCAGCACTGGACGGAGAGCGCCACCACCTCGTCGAACAGCGCCGCCCGGCGCTCGGCATCGAGATGGGCCGCGATCTCGTCGAGCAACAGCAGCGGCGCGCGTCCGCGCGACAGCGCCACCAGTCGGGCATGGGCCAGCGCGATCGAGACCAGCACCGCCTTCTGCTGACCGGTCGAGCCTTCGGCCGCCGGCAGGTCGAGATCGAGATGGCGCACCGCGAGATCGCTGCGATGCGGCCCACAGGATGTGGTGCCTGCTTCACCGTCGCGCAAGCGGCTGGCGGCGAGCTCGCCGCGCAGACGGTCCTCGGCGTCGAGGGCGGCCATGATGGCGACCCAATCGTCGACCTCGCCCGCCATGGCGAGCGCCGCCCGCGGGAAGGGGCCGATGCCCAGCCGGGCGGCCGCGTCGAGGCGATGGACGGTGTCGGCGCGCGCCGCGGCCAGGGCGACGCCATGGCGGGCCATGGTGTCTTCCAGCGCGGTGAGCCAGTGCGGATCGCGATTGCCTTCGCCCAGCAGGCGGGCGCGCTGGCGCAGCGCGTTCTCGTAGGCGGCCACGTCGCCGGCATGCTCGGGATGCAGCGCCGTCACCAACCGGTCGAGGAAGCGCCGGCGTTCGCCCGGTCCGTCGAGGAACAGCCGGTCGAGCTGCGGCGTCAGCCAGACGGCCGCGACATGCAGGCCGAGCGCGGTCTGGCTCTGGGCCGGCCGGCCGTCGATACGCACGGCCCGACGCAGGCTGCCTTCGCTCCTGGCCGCCTCCAGCCCGGTGCCGATGGCGAGCCGGCCCTCCGGCGTGTCCAGGGTGGCGGCGACCGCCCAGGAAGCGGCGTCCGGCTCGCCGGCGCGGCTGCGGCGGGCGACCTCATCCAGGCGGGCCCGGCGCAGGCCGCGCCCGGGCGCCAGGAAGGACAAGGCCTCCAGGAGGTTGGTCTTGCCCGCGCCGTTGGCGCCGACCAGCACGATCGGCTCGGGGCCGCAGTCGAGGCGGAGCTGGCGGTAGTTGCGAAAGTCGGTCAGCCGAAGCTGGCGCACGGCCAGTACGGCCGGCGCTGCGCCGGTTGCGGCGTCGGGGGAATAGGCGAGAGCGCTGATCGGCGGCGCCGTCATACCCGCATCGGCATGAGCACGTAGAGGGCGCTTTCGTCAGCGCCGTCACG